>JAHLYW010000024.1 GCA_025128135.1 Synechococcus sp. CS-1325 | reverse complement strand
GAGCCGGCTCAACGGCCTGCTCCTGCCGCTCTATGGCCTCACTGTGCTCAGCCTGATCAGCGTGCGCTTCATCGGCACCTCAGCCCTCGGTGCCCAGCGCTGGATCAACATCGCCGGCTTTCATGTGCAGCCATCCGAGTTCGCCAAACTCGGTGCGATCCTGCTGCTGGCGGGGGTTCTCTCCCGTTTCCCGGTCGAGCGGCCCGTCGACCTGCTGAGGCCGACGGGGGTGTTCCTGATCCCCTGGCTGCTGGTGTTCATCGAACCCAACCTGGGCACATCCCTGGTCTTCGGAGCCATCCTGCTGGTGATGCTGTTCTGGGCCGGGATGCCGTTGGCCTGGGTGATCCTGCTGCTCTCACCGCTCGCCGCGGCGATTCTGGCTGGCACCTTCCCGCTGGCCCTGCTGGCCCTGATTCCCCTGATGGGAGTGCTCGCCTACCGCTCTCTGCCCTGGAAGCGCACCGGCCTGGCGATCGTTCTGGCGATTCAGGGGCTGGCCTCCCTGCTCACCCCCTACCTCTGGCAGCATGGGCTGAAGGGTTATCAGCGCGACAGGCTGGTGATGTTCCTCGACCCCTCCAAGGATCCGTTGGGTGGGGGCTATCACCTCCTGCAGAGCAAGATCGGCATCGGTTCCGGCGAACTGTGGGGAACGGGCCTGATGCATGGCCAGCTCACCAAGCTCCGTTTCATCCCGGAGCAGCACACCGATTTCATTTTCAGCGCCCTTGGGGAGGAAACCGGCTTCATCGGTTCGATGCTGGTGGTGATCGGTTTCGTCACGCTGATCTGGCGGCTGCTGCAGATCGCCGGCAAAGCCCGCTCCGATTTCGAATCCCTGATCGTGGTCGGGGTCGGGGCCATGGTGATGTTCCAGGTGGTGGTCAACATCTTCATGACGATCGGCCTGGGTCCGGTCACCGGCATCCCCCTGCCCTGGATGAGCTATGGCCGCTCTTCCATGCTCGTCAACTTCATCGCCCTCGGCCTCTGCGCCTCGGTGCACCGGCACAGCCGCACCAGCCAGGGGGGGTGGTGAGAGGCCCCAGCCTGCATCGGCTGAGGCAGCGGCTGGCGGAGGGGGTTCCGGCCGGGCGAGGTGATGAGGACGGCGTCCGGCGCCAGTGGTGGGCCGCCCTTGCCACCCTGCAGGAAGATTTCCTGCTGCCGCTCCAACCCCTGCGGGGTCTCTGGATCGCCTCGCCGTTGCCGGCCCTCTACGAACCCGAGCTGTTGCGACAACTGAGGGGATGGGTGTGGACTCCGCCGGAGGTCGGTTCCGTGCTGGAAGATCGGCCACCCCTGCTGCCTGGCAGCCTGACGGGCCAGGCCCGCCCTGCCGACGCCGCTCCCCCCGGCTTCGAGCGACTGATTCTCGATGAAGACGACGGCACAGACCCGTTTCTGCTGCTGTTCACACCCCAGTTCCAGGTGGCGATGGCCCTGGAGGGGGAGCCCCAGCGGCGTCGGCTGATCCTGCGCTTCGACCCCGCCACCCTGGCGGACGCCCTGCGGCTGGTGGACGAACGGCTGCACAGCCGCAGCCCAGAGGCAGCCCGCCAGTTGCGCAGTGCCCTCAAGGAGCTCGGGGCCCTGCGCTGTGAAGAGAACACGGCCCTGACCTTCTGGCCCCGGCTGGGGGAGCGGCTGGCGGCGATGGCCCCCAGCATCACCCTGCAGCCCGTCGTCCAGACCCAGGCGCCGCGGGAGGGCGGTCAGGCGGCCGACGCCAGAGGGGAACTGCGGCTGCTGGAAGCACTCACCCACGAAGTGCGCACCCCACTGGCCACGATCCGCACCCTGATCCGCCTGCTCCTGCGCCGCCTGGACCTTCCCACCGGGGTGCGACAACGGCTGGAGCAGATTGACGGCGAATGCAGTGAGCAGATCGATCGATTCGGCCTGATCTTCCACGCCGCTGAACTGCAGCGACGCCCCCAGCCCCGCCAGACCCTCGCCCGCACTGATCTCACAGCGCTGTTGTACCAGCTCCAGCCGCTCTGGGAGCGGCAACTGGGGCGCAGGGAGCTGGGGCTCCGTTACGAGATCGAGCCCCACCTGCCACCCGTGCTGAGCGATCCCAGCCTGATGGAAACCATGTTCGGCGGGCTGATCGACCGCTTCACCCGCAGCCTGCCGGCCGGGAGCACCATGCTGGTTCGCCTGCAGCCGGCCGGATCGCGCCTGAAACTGCAGCTCAGCTGTGTCAACCCACCGGCGGAAGGAACAGCGGCACCCACTGCTGCAGCCCCATCTGCCGTTGGCCCTGTCCTGAGCTGGGACCCCCTGACGGGAAGCCTTCAGCTCAGCCATCAGGCCACCCAGCAGATCTTCCACAGCCTGGGTGGTCGCCTGACTGAGCGGGCCGGCCAGGGGCTCACGGTGTTCTTCCCGCTGGCCGGTGCCCCCCCCCAGCCAGGCGCCTGAACCGGAACCCAGGTTTGTTGACGGGTGTGACGAGTGCGCAGCCGCAACGAAAAGGCCAGGAATCACGGTGCTAACTTCCAGCCGAAATGGTTCCGCGGCCCTTCGGGGAACGCCAACTCACCTCCCCCAACAGCCATGACAGCAACGGCGCTGAGCGGTCAACTCCCCAAGTACATCGGCAGCACCGGCGGTCTGCTCAATTCCGCTGAAACCGAGGAGAAGTACGCCATCACCTGGACAAGCAGCAAGGCTCAGGCCTTCGAACTTCCCACCGGTGGCGCTGCTGAAATGAATGAAGGCGAGAACATCATGTACTTCGCCCGCAAGGAGCAGTGCCTGGCACTCGGAACCCAGTTGCGGACCAAGTTCAAGCCCCGTATCGAGGACTACAAGATCTACCGG
>JAHLYW010000023.1 GCA_025128135.1 Synechococcus sp. CS-1325 | reverse complement strand
CTCCCCTGGGCAGAAGCACTAGTGGACGAGAGCTGATGTGATAGGTTATTGGACTGCGCGTGAGCCGGAAGGCAAAGCGCTGCAGGGCTTAGGGCAGAGGGAAGCGGAAGCCCCCGATGCTGTAAGTTTCAGAAGCGGCTGAGAGGCCGCCGAGCCAGAAGCCCCTGAGAGGGGGTGAGTATGGCGCACCTGGACAAAAGAAAAGTTTAGGAACTGACGCTTTTGCTGCGTCATCCTGGTTGCGAGCGAGGCGAGAGGATTGAGAAATCAGGCGTGAGCTTGGTTGATCAACCTGAAAGTCTGTTTGCAGCGAATGGATGACGAGATAGCAGCAGAGGTGTGAGGTCCCGTCAAAAAGAACAAAGCAGGTTGATGGATGGAATGTTGAAGGAGAGGCTGTCACGGGTCACAACTTCGATGAAAAGTTCCATGATCATCAAGACTGCGACCGGATCTGAGTGATTTGGAAAGTCGTTGCCATGTCTGTGTGAGCCGCGAGGTGAGCAGAGAGATGAGGAACGCACTCTCGAACCCTTCCACCGGAAGGAGGCCAAGAAGGACAAGCTTGCTGCGAGGCAAGTATTTAGTCTGGAAGGCGGCATTGATTGCGACGAGTTTGTTTTGAATTGAGCGCGAGTTTAAGGCAAAGCGAATAAGTTTAAAGGATCAGTGACTACAACGGAGAGTTTGATCCTGGCTCAGGATGAACGCTGGCGGCGTGCTTAACACATGCAAGTCGAACGGACCTTCGGGTTAGTGGCGGACGGGTGAGTAACGCGTGGGAATCTGCCCTCAGGAGGGGGACAACAGCTGGAAACGGCTGCTAATACCCCATATGCCGAGAGGTGAAATGAAATTCGCCTGAGGATGAGCCCGCGTCTGATTAGCTAGTTGGTGTGGTAAAGGCTCACCAAGGCATCGATCAGTAGCTGGTCTGAGAGGATGATCAGCCACACTGGGACTGAGACACGGCCCAGACTCCTACGGGAGGCAGCAGTGGGGAATTTTCCGCAATGGGCGCAAGCCTGACGGAGCAACGCCGCGTGAGGGACGAAGGCCTCTGGGCTGTAAACCTCTTTTCTCAAGGAAGAAGACATGACGGTACTTGAGGAATAAGCCACGGCTAATTCCGTGCCAGCAGCCGCGGTAATACGGGAGTGGCAAGCGTTATCCGGAATTATTGGGCGTAAAGCGTCCGCAGGCGGCCCAGAAAGTCTGTTGTTAAAAAGTGGAGCTCAACTCCATCCAGGCAATGGAAACTACTGGGCTAGAGTGTGGTAGGGGCAGAGGGAATTCCCGGTGTAGCGGTGAAATGCGTAGATATCGGGAAGAACACCAGTGGCGAAGGCGCTCTGCTGGGCCATAACTGACGCTCATGGACGAAAGCCAGGGGAGCGAAAGGGATTAGATACCCCTGTAGTCCTGGCCGTAAACGATGAACACTAGGTGTCGGGGGAATCGACCCCCTCGGTGTCGTAGCCAACGCGTTAAGTGTTCCGCCTGGGGAGTACGCACGCAAGTGTGAAACTCAAAGGAATTGACGGGGGCCCGCACAAGCGGTGGAGTATGTGGTTTAATTCGATGCAACGCGAAGAACCTTACCAGGGCTTGACATCCTGCGAACCCCTGAGAGATCGGGGGGTGCCTTCGGGAACGCAGTGACAGGTGGTGCATGGCTGTCGTCAGCTCGTGTCGTGAGATGTTGGGTTAAGTCCCGCAACGAGCGCAACCCACGTCTTTAGTTGCCAGCATTCAGTTGGGCACTCTAGAGAGACCGCCGGTGATAAACCGGAGGAAGGTGTGGATGACGTCAAGTCATCATGCCCCTTACGTCCTGGGCTACACACGTACTACAATGCTACGGACAAAGGGCAGCAAACTCGCGAGAGCTAGCAAATCCCATAAACCGTGGCTCAGTTCAGATCGTAGGCTGCAACTCGCCTACGTGAAGGAGGAATCGCTAGTAATCGCAGGTCAGCATACTGCGGTGAATACGTTCCCGGGCCTTGTACACACCGCCCGTCACACCATGGAAGTTGGCCATGCCCGAAGTCGTTACTCCAACCCGTAAGGGAGGAGGACGCCGAAGGTGGGGCTGATGACTGGGGTGAAGTCGTAACAAGGTAGCCGTACCGGAAGGTGCGGCTGGATCACCTCCTAACAGGGAGACAAAACTGACTTTGATGTCTGACCCAATTTTGTGGTGAGGCCAGAGTCCTGTCATCTCGAAGGTCGATCGGTACCTCAATGGATGAACCAGCAAGAAGGAAGTACTTACCAGCGATGGTGGGGATAGAGATCTGTGTTGGATTCATTTTTTCAGTTCCTAAACTTTGTCTAGGTCTTACCTCACAAGGGTTTTCCTGGGCCATTAGCTCAGGTGGTTAGAGCGCACCCCTGATAAGGGTGAGGTCCCTGGTTCAAGTCCAGGATGGCCCATTCGTGTTTGGGGGTTTAGCTCAGTTGGTAGAGCGCCTGCTTTGCAAGCAGGATGTCAGCGGTTCGAGTCCGCTAACCTCCACTGACCAAACCAGCCGGAACGCGAAGGCGACAGGAAACACTGCTCAGGACTAAGACTAGATCGTCAGCTGCGAATGGACCCCAGCTTCCTTTCAAGTTTTGTGTGATCAGGAGATCAACAGAACGAACGAAAAGACGCTGGGCTCTGATCAGCCTGGTTCCAGTAACCAAGCTGAGAGTGCACAGCAGAACCTTGACAACTGCATAGATAAGTCTGAATATGAAGCATCTCATGGATGCTCAATTCAAACGAAATCATTTTAACTGATAGTCTGTATCTGCGAAAGCAGGTATCAGTCTTGAGGATTTTGTGATGAGAATGAATTGAGAGATTCTAGAAGTAAAGCCGAGCTCTGCATGGTTCCTGGCTGCTGCCGAAGCAGTCGGGTTTGATTTTGTTTTTGATGGGCTTGATAGCTCACGATGAAATCTGCTGCTGGAGTCATCCACTGGTTGGATGGTGAAAGTTAGGAGGTTGTAATCAGCCTGGTTTAGGCCAGGAGAGCAGGATAGGCCGATGGAAAGCAAGAGAATCTGCGTACAACCGCAGCAATGGCATGGAGAGAAACATTGGTCAAGCTACAAAGGGCTCACGGTGGATACCTTGGCACACAGAGGCGATGAAGGACGTAGTTACCTGCGATAAGTCTCGGGGAGCTGGAAACACGCTTTGATCCGGGAATTTCCGAATGGGGCAACCCCTAGAACGGCCAGCTGAATCCATAGGCTGGCTCGAGCCAACCCAGCGAACTGAAACATCTTAGTAGCTGGAGGAAAGGAAAGTAAAAACGACTCCCTGAGTAGCGGCGAGCGAACGGGGAAGAGCCTAAACCGATGGCTTAGGCCATCGGGGTTGTGGGACAGCAATGTGGACCAGGGACGTTAGAGGAAGCGTTTGAATGGCGCGCCAGAGAGGGTGAAAGCCCCGTACTCGAAAACGAAACTGGCCTAGCTGTATCCCGAGTAGTACGGAGCACGTGAAATTCCGTATGAATCTGCGAGGACCACCTCGTAAGGCTAAGTACTCCTGTGTGACCGATAGCGCAACAGTACCGCGAGGGAAAGGTGAAAAGAACCCCGGGAGGGGAGTGAAATAGAACATGAAACCGTGAGCTTACAAGCAATGGGAGCCCGACTGATCGGGTGACCGTGTGCCTGTTGAAGAATGAGCCGGCGACTTATAGGCACTGGCAGGTTAAACCGGGAATGGTGGAGCCATAGCGAAAGCGAGTCTGAATAGGGCGATCGTCAGTGTTTATAGACCCGAACCCGGGTGATCTAACCATGGCCAGGATGAAGCTTGGGTGATACCAAGTGGAGGTCCGAACCGACTGATGTTGAAAAATCAGCGGATGAGCTGTGGTTAGGGGTGAAATGCCAATCGAACCCGGAGCTAGCTGGTTCTCCCCGAAATACGTTGAGGCGTAGCGTCTAGTGCTATAGCAGGGGGGTAAAGCCACCGTTTCGGTGCGGGCTGCGAGAGCGGTACCAAATCGATACGAACTCTGAATACCCTGTGTGAAACTAGGCAGTCAGACTGTGGGGGATAAGCTCCATGGTCGAAAGGGAAACAGCCCAGACCGCCAGCTAAGGTCCCCAAATCAATGCTGAGTGATAAAGGAGGTGGGATTGCCCAGACAACCAGGAGGTTTGCCTAGAAGCAGCCATCCTCAAAGGAGTGCGTAATAGCTCACTGGTCGAGCGATCCTGCGCCGAAAATGAACGGGGCTAAGCATTGTACCGAAGCTGCGGATTTAATTGTTCTTAGGAACATTCGAATGGTAGGGGAGCGTTCCATGTGGGGTGAAGCGTTAGCGTAAGCGGGCGTGGACTGCATGGAAGTGAGAATGTCGGCTTGAGTAGCGAAAACATGGGTGAGAATCCCATGCCCCGAAACCCTAAGGGTTCCTCCGGCAGGCTCGTCCGCGGAGGGTTAGTCAGGACCTAAGGCGAGGCCGAAAGGCGTAGTCGATGGACAACAGGTCAACATTCCTGTACCTGTCATGTTTTGGGAAGGGGGACGGAGAAGGCTAGCCCAGCCAGATGTTGGTTACTGGTTCAAGCGTTCAAGGCGTTGAGGAGCGGAGAAAACGCTCTGAGCTGAGGCGTGAGCACGAGCTGCTACGGCAGCGAAGTGGGTGATGTCAAGCTTCCAAGAAAAGCCCTATACCCGTTAAGGCATGACGGCCTGTACCCGAAACCGACACAGGTGGGGTGGTAGAGAATACCGAGGGGCGCGAGATAACTCTCTCTAAGGAACTCGGCAAAATGGCCCCGTAACTTCGGGAGAAGGGGTGCCACCGCAAGGTGGTCGCAGTGAAGAGGCCCAGGCGACTGTTTACCAAAAACACAGGTCTCCGCTAAGTCGCAAGACGATGTATGGGGGCTGACGCCTGCCCAGTGCCGGAAGGTTAAGGAAGCTGGTCAGCGAAAGCGAAGCTGGCGACTGAAGCCCCGGTGAACGGCGGCCGTAACTATAACGGTCCTAAGGTAGCGAAATTCCTTGTCGGGTAAGTTCCGACCCGCACGAAAGGCGTAACGATCTGGGCGCTGTCTCGGAGAGAGGCTCGGCGAAATAGAATTGTCTGTGAAGATGCGGACTACGTGCACCCGGACAGAAAGACCCTATGAAGCTTTACTGTAGCTTGGTATTGTGCCCGGGCTCGCAATGCGCAGGATAGGTGGGAGGCATTGATCCATTGCTTGTGGGTGATGGTGAGCCAACGGTGAGATACCACTCTTTGCGAGCTAGGGTTCTAACAGCCACCCGTTATCCGGGGGCTGGACAGTATCAGGTGGGCAGTTTGACTGGGGCGGTCGCCTCCTAAAAGGTAACGGAGGCGCGCAAAGGTTTGCTCAGGCTGGTTGGAAATCAGCCGACGAGTGTAAAAGCAGAAGCAAGCTTGACTGTGAGACCAACAAGTCGAACAGGGACGAAAGTCGGCTTTAGTGATCCGACGGTTCTGAGTGGAAGGGCCGTCGCTCAACGGATAAAAGTTACTCTAGGGATAACAGGCTGATCTCCCCCAAGAGTTCACATCGACGGGGAGGTTTGGCACCTCGATGTCGGCTCATCGCAACCTGGGGCTGAAGTCGGTCCCAAGGGTTGGGCTGTTCGCCCATTAAAGCGGTACGCGAGCTGGGTTCAGAACGTCGTGAGACAGTTCGGTCCATATCCGGTGCATGCGTAAGAACATTGAGAGGAGTTCTCCCTAGTACGAGAGGACCGGGAGGAACGCACCTCTGGTGTACCAGTTATCGTGCCAACGGTAAACGCTGGGTAGCCATGTGCGGAGAGGATAACCGCTGAAAGCATCTAAGTGGGAAGCCCACCTCAAGATGAGTGTTCTCATGGCTGAAGCCAGTAAGGTCACGGGAAGAACACCCGTTGATAGGCTCTACGTGGAAGCGCAGCAATGCGTGAAGCGGAGGAGTACTAATAGACCGAGGGCTTGACCAACACTTGGCTTTGCTCAATGAAGCATGGCGTGCTTGTATTCAGACAGACCAGTGAAAAGCTGATCCATTATCTATGCAGTTCTCAGGGCTCACCTGAGGAGAAGAGATTATTTCCTGGTGTTCATGGCACTGTGGCCCCACTCCGATCCATCTCGAACTCGGTTGTGAAACGCAGTAGCGGCGACGATAGTTGGAGGGAAGCTTCCTGCAAAAATAGCTCAATGCCAGGATAAAACTCTTACTCCATCACCTGCCATCCACTGTTGATTCAGTGAACGGCAAGACAGAAGCCACCCTGATGGGTGGCTTTTTTGTTGGCATTTCCCGGCTGGCTGCTGATTGTTGCTCAGT
>JAHLYW010000022.1 GCA_025128135.1 Synechococcus sp. CS-1325 | reverse complement strand
TGTCGCATACAGCGAGCAGAAGGTGGGGTTCAATCGATCAAGGGCCTGATCCGCCAATGTCCGGATCCGCCGTAACGGATGGCTGGACGGGATCCGCTCCTCGATCGAGACGTAGGAGAACAGGGAGCCGCTGCGCTCCTGCTGACCTCGCATCGGCTCCTGGCGGTCAGGTCATTCTGGAGCAGGTCTGTTTTGTCAGCAAACTCCTAACGGAAGGTGTAGACGGCTCTGACAAGGTGATAGGCAGCCAGACAAACGCTCACATCGAGCCCCGCAGTCTCTTTCCATCGCAAACCAGCTGATCGAGATCGGCCGCACCACCGGGGATCTGGACGATCGTCCAGTCGCGGAACGCCGAATCCAATGGCCGCCGACTCAGTTCAAGACCAAGCGACTCGATGAGCACGCCGTGGTGATGGCGAACAAAGCGCTCCAGATCCCGGAGGCGCTGGCAACCGTTGATGGATCCCGAACATCGCCACCAAGCAGGTGCCAGCCGGGCAGGAGGCCCCCACGCCAGATGCGGGCATCCGGAATCGCCTGGAGGAAACTGATCAGATCAAGATCGGTTGCGGCAGATAAGGTTCAGGGCACAAGGAGGGGGCACTCCCACCCACCAAACCCCATGGGTGCCGCTCAGGCCGGAGCGCCTGAGGCACACTTTGAATCAGACCTTGACCACCACTGGTGAATGCGAAATCCCTCTCACCTTCATCAAGGTCTTGGCCGATTGCTCGCAGTGTCCTCTCGAAGTTTCATCCCCCACTCTTGCCGACGCTCCTGCCAACATGACACGGGTATTCTGAAAAAAAGGGTTGCTCCATGACCTCCCCGCCGGAGCCGATCTACGTCACCCGCCCGCACCTGCCGCCGCTGGCTGATGTAGTGAAGCTGCTGGAGGAAGTGTGGGACTGCCGCATCCTCACCAACGACGGCCCGCTGCATCAGCAGCTGGAAGACGAACTGGCCCTCTTTCTGGGGGTGGAGCACCTTTCCCTGTTCACCAACGGCACCCTGGCGCTGGTGGTGGCCCTCAAGGCCCTGCGCCTCCAGGGCGAGGTGATCACCTCACCCTTCTCCTTCATCGCCACCAGCGAGGCGCTGAGCTGGAACGGCCTCGAGCCGATGTTTGCCGATATCGACACCCGCTCCTTTGGGCTCGATCCCGCCAGCATTGAGGCCTGCATCACCCCCCGTACCAGCGCCATCCTGGCGGTGCACTGCTACGGCTTTCCCTGTGATGTGGAAGCGATCCAGCGCCTCGCTGACGATTACAGCCTGCGTGTGATCTACGACGCTGCCCATGCCTTCGCGGTTGATTGCCACTGCGGCTCCTTGTTGCAGCACGGCAACCTCTCGATCCTCAGCTTTCATGCCACAAAGGTGTTCACCACCTTCGAGGGAGGCGCCATCATCAGTCCCGACGCCAAGACCAAAAAGCGCATCGACCGCCTCAAAAATTTCGGCTTTGTCGATGATGCCACGGTGGCTATCAACGGCATCAACGCCAAGATGAGTGAGCTGCACGCGGCGGTGGGCCTGGCGCAGCTGCCCGGAATCAGGGCCGCGATCGAGCTTCGCCGGGCGGTGGCCGAGGCCTACCTGCGCCATCTCGCCGGCCTGGAGCACCTGCAGCTGCCCGATTTCAGCCAGGCGGCACGGCCCAACTACGCCTACTTCCCTGTACTGATAGCCGACGGCGCGCCCATCAACAGCGATGACCTGGCGGAACACCTGCGCAACCACGGCATCATTCCTCGGCGTTACTTCCACCCCCTGATTCCCGATTTTCAATGCTTCCGTAGTAACGCCAGCGCCGATCCGGCCCGCTATCCCGAGGCGGTGCGGGCGGCACGCCAGGTGCTGTGCCTGCCCATCTATCCCGATCTGGCCCTGGCCCAGGTGGAGCGGATCGCCGGCCTGATCCGCCAGCGCTTCGGCGGCATCGGGATCGCCGCTGACACAACGTGTTCGTGAATCCCCCGTGCCGATCGTTGATGGCCATCCTCCCTACAGCGCGACACCCCCGCCCTTCAGATGAACTACGTGGTCGGCGCTGCACGCGGTTTCAGTGCGGTGGCTGATGATCAATACGGTGCTTTTGGAAAACCGCTCTGCAATGGCCTCGCGGATGCGGTGCTCGAGTTCGTTGTCGAGCGCGTTCATGGCTTCGTCGAGGATCAGCAGTTGCGGCTTTCGCAGCAATGCCCGGGCCAAACCGAGGCGCTGCCGCTGGCCGCCTGAGAAGCGGTGCCCATGCTGGCCGATCCAGGTCTCATAACCTTCGGGCAGCGAGTCGACGAAGTCAGCAACACCGGCCATCCGCGCCGCATCCAGCACGTCGTTTTTCGAGGCCTTGGCATCAGCCATCAGGATGTTGTCGATGACGGTGCCCTCGATCAGGTCAACGTCCTGTCCGGCCACGCCCAGCAGGCCGAGCCACTCGGAGCGCCGCAGGTCTTGCAGCGGCATTCGATCGACCCGGATCATGCCGGCAACGGGTTCGTACAACCGCAGCAGCAGGTGGATCAAGGTCGTCTTGCCAGACCCGCTCGCCCCCACCAGCGCCGTGGTGCGACCGGCTGGGATCTCGAAGCTGACGTTATCGAGCACAAGCGGCAGGCCGTCGGCGTAGCCGAAGCTCACGCCTTCGAAGCGAATGCCCTGGCGCAGCGCCGGCACGGGCAGGTGCCCTTGGCTGCCGTGGGTCGAAACTTCCCTCTGCAGCATCGATCGTACCGAGCGCAAGGGCGGCTCGATCTGCGCCAGAAACAGAAGGTGGCCCTCGATCTCGCGCGCATGAGGCTGCAGTCGGTAGAGCAAAGCAGCAGCGGCAAGAACGGTCGCCAGGCTCGTGCCCCCATGCACCGCAGCGGCGACGATCACGAACAGGATCGCGAGATAGCCGACCTCGGTGATCGGGTCGAGTAAAGCCGACAATCGTGTCAACGCCATCGATAGTCGACGCGCTTCGGCCGACGAGCGCACGAAGCGCTCCTGGTGTGTGCCCTCTTGCCCATAGGCGCGGATGGTTCGCAGTCCTTCGATTGTCATCAGCATCTGCTCCCCCAACTCCTGGTGGACCCGCTTGACCTGGCGACCCAGCGCCTGGGCCGGGCGTGATAGCCGGCGCAGCAGCATCGTCATCACGATCGACCCAACGACTGCCGTGAGTGTGATCTGCCATGACAGGGCGAGCAGGAAGATAGCGAAGACGGCGATCGAGCAGGCGCCGATCAGGATGCGGGTGAAGCTGCGGTAGGAATCGGCGACCAACCACGACTCGGAACCCAGCACCTCCATCAACTGCGCCTGCTCATGCTGCTGCATGAAGGCATAAGGGGCGGTGAGGTAGCGCTCGTGAATGCGGTTGCGCACCGACTCACTGATGCTCTCGCTGACCCTGGCGCTGATGGCATGGTTGGCGTAGGCCAGAAACGCCCGCGCCAGGATCAGCAACAGGATGCCCAGCGCCATCAGGGCCGGCGAGCCAAAGACGGCGCCCGCACGATCGAGCGCCTGGCCCAGCAGACCGCCCACCGCCGCGGTGGCATCACCGGCCCTACCAAGCGCCGAGTACACGAAGGCGACGATCAGCGTGATACCCATCGTTTCGGCGAGCGATGTTGCCAGGCCGAGGCCGATCAAAGCGGGCGTGGCCCAGGCAGGCTTGGGCGTGAGGCGAAGCAGCGCAGACAAGTGCCTGAGCGCTGCACGCCGTGAGTGCTCCGAGTCCAAGTTGCCTGAAATCACCACTGGGCAGACCCTAGAATCGTGTCATTTCCAGAAAAGATTGGCCTGACGGCCTAGTTGATTCGGCCCCAATCCCTCCCATTGAGCGACCAAGCCGGTCGCGAACATACCGGACAGGGTCCAACAACAACTGTCTCAACACCCACAACGCCCCGGTTGGATGCTCCTTCCACATCAACCACCACAGGGACCACACTTGCTTTGGGTCGCGCCTGTCGATTGCCTCTCGCATGAGCCAGGCGCAGTAGTTCTGCAAGCCCTCCATGGCAACGCTGGCCAGGTCGGGGCGCCTGGCAGCAATCTGACGACACGCCAACATCTGCGAGCGAAGCATGCGTTGCTTGTTGCTCGACATGCTGTTGTGGAGAAAGCGATAACCGACCAGATACTCCGGCACTCTCACGAAGGCATACGTTTCAGCGATACGACAGTGCAGCAACCAGTCTTCACAGCCCTCGAAGCCTGCGTCTCGTAGCCGACTGTCGAAGCCTTCGGCATCCATCAAGGCTTCACGACGAGTCAGTGCGTTGCTGCCGCAGCAAAGAAAGTTGCCGCGAAGAAGTTCGGAAAGAACATCGCCCTGGTGATGGATTCCGCCGTAGCAGCGCCCCATAAAACCGCCTGGGTCGATCTGGACGGTCCAGGCGTAGGCCAGGCCGGCCCGAGGCCCTGCAGCCTGCAAAGCTTGCAGTTGGCGCTCGATCTTCGTTGACGCCCAGAGGTCATCGGCATCGAGAAAGGCAATGAATGCGGAACGCGCCTGTTGCCAACCGGCGTTGCGTGCGGCGGCGACGCCCGAGTTGGGCTGGTGAAGCAACTGAACACGCGGATCGGCTGCGGCATGCCGCTCGGCCAGCGCACAGGTGGTGTCGGTCGATCCGTCATCGACGATGATGATCTCCAGGTTGCCGTGCGTCTGCGCGCGAACGCTGCACAAGGTTTCATCAAGCGTCTCCTCGGCGTTGTACGCCGGAATGACGACGCTCACGAGTTGCTCGCTACTCACCGGCACGCCTCCAACTCACGCACGAACTCCTCCAGAGCCATGTCACCCCGGACTTCGATACGCGGCAGTCGCATCGGATCGTCGGCCAACGACACCGCCTGGGATTCGGTGCTGAAGCCGATGACGTAGCCGCATTCGGCCGCCAGGCGCTCCAGCCGCTGGTCGGTGAAGCCGAAGGGCGCGGCCACAGCGCAGGGTTGCAGTCCTGTCCAGTGAGCAAGGCACCGCCGCGAGCGCAACAGCTCCACGGCCAGCTCGCGGGTCGAGAGTCCATCCGCGCCGCGGTGGCTCGCCAGATGACTGCCGAAGCGCGCGCCCTGAGCCGCCAAGGCCGTGATCGTCGCTGCGTCCATCAACGGCGCCGGTTCGCCAAAACAACAATCCCAGTCGGCAGATTTGCCAATGAGATCAGTTGGAACGAAGACCTCTGCACGAAAGTCGTGTCGGCGCAGAATTGGCCACGCCGTGTCGGCAAAATCCTGATACCCATCATCGAAGGTGATCATCACCGGCCGACCGATGAACGGATACCTGTGCTGCAGGAACGAGGCAAGCTCATCGGCAGTTATGGAATAATAACCGTTCTTGCGCAACCAGGACATCTGAGCGGCGAACGCTGCGGCGCCGACGCGGTACCGCGCCAGAGCAGGCGGCCCGTCATCAGCAATGCGGTGATAAGCGAGCACCGGAATCTGCTGGTGCCGCTCCGTGTTGGCCAACTCAGTGCGCCGCACAACAGCGCCACCCCAGACGACATAACGCGCCACCTCGTGCTCGATCTCGGCGGTGATCGGCCGCGACTCGATCAGCGGCGGCGATGGCATGGCGCAGTCATCGCGACGCACGAAGCGGTCGATGCGATAGAGCTCAGTGCGCAGCGAGCGCTCAAGAAACAGCCCAGGCACCTCGGCAAGAACGCGGCAGATGGTGGTTGCACCCCACGGATGGTCCCAGTCGAAGCCGGTGCGTGTCATCTCCTCATTCAGCACAAGGGCGTGCGCGGTGATGAGGTGCCCGCCGGGAGTTAATGCCGCAGCCATCCTCTGGCCAACGCGTAGGAGTTCAGTCTCGTCGGCAAGGAAGTAGAGCACTTCCGAGCAGACGATCAGATCGACACCCTGCGGCAGGCAGTCCGCAGCCAGATCGAGCTGTCGGAACTCGATGTGGGGGTTGCTGCTGCAACGATCCGCAGCTCGCGCCAGGGCTGTGGCGGAAACGTCGGTGGCGATCAATCGCTGGGCGCGCATGGCCAGCTTCTCGGTGAAGCGCCCTTCCGCGCAAGCGAGCTCCAAAGCGCAGGCGACCTTACCTTCAGGTAAAAGTTCGAGTTGAAGGGCATACTTTTCCTGTTCGTAGGCTGAGCCGTAGTTCCAGGGATCGGGCTGGCGAAAAAAGTTGTCCCAGAAGGCACGACGACCTTCAGACGCATGGTCTTCTGCCGTGCCGGTCTCGCGGGTGCTCGCAGCAGTGACGGCCGCCGCTGCAGGCCCTGCAACAGGATCAGCCTCCTCGCGTAAGCGATTGAGTGCGTCGACATGGCCGCCGTCGTCCGATGCTGGCGCCGCCGCAGTCAACAATGCGCTTTGCGCTGCGGCCTTCAAGACGTGGCGCCAACCTTGCTCGCGCATGGCCGTGCAACGCAACATTGCAACGGCCATTCGGGAGGCATGGGCAAAGCGGCCAGAAGTGATGGCACGTGCCACGCTGCGGGCCGTCAGCCCAATCACCCGCTTCCATCCCAGACACTGTGCAGCCAGTTCGATCCATTGCTGCGGTGCAAACGTGCCGAGCGTGCCGGGCTCGACCACGCCGAGCACAGATGCGCCGTCACACAAGTGGACGTAGAAGCGATCGATGCCCTCGGCCGGCGTGACCGGCTCCAGGCGGCGCAGGTCAACCCGCAACCCCATTGTCAGTGCGAGATGTCGCGGCGCGGCCAGATCGTCGTGCTGCAGCACCAACCGTTCGAAGGCGTACTGCGTGCGCCGCGCCGCCACAGGGTCGTTCCATATCGCACCGAGCGCGTCGATCAGTGCTGTGATGTGGGGTCCGTAGTCATTCCAGCGTGCGGCCAGCTGGCTTGGCACCGCACGCAAGCCCACTGTCAAGCCATCCAGCAGGGTGGTGGCGAGGTAAGGAGTCTCTGCAGGGAGATCATCACCGAGCAGCTCGCCCAGCTCGCTCTGGTGCACCCCACGTGCCGCATCAAGAGCACGGAACCACAGCACGAAGTAGGCCAGAGCAAGCTCGGGCGTGATGCCGTGCGCACGGGACGCGCCTGATGCATGAGCAGGGGCTGGGTCTTGCAGGCGCGGGTCGCAGGCAAAACCGCGATGAATGACAACAGCGGCATCGGCCAGCACGCGCGCCGTGTCCTGGGATAGCGACTGTTCGCTCGTGCGGTAGAACGCCAGCGGCTTGGGCACGTGCACCCAGGCGGCACCCAGCCGCGAAACGCGCTGCCAGAGATCCCAGTCTTCGCAAGTGCGCAGCGACGTGTCGAAACTCCCGGCACGAAGCACAAGCTCACGCTCGATCACCACGGCGTGAATCGCCACCGCGCAGGTTCGCGCAAACGTTTCAAACGGCGCTTGGGCGACCAGCGGGTCGCTGTGAACCGGCGCCCATGCGCCATCGGGCATCACTCTGTGGTAATCGCAATAGGCAACTGCTGCGCCCGGGGCGGCCTCAAGTGCGGCATGCATGCGTCTGAGAAAGGTCGGATGAATCCAGTCGTCGCTGTCGAGGAAGACCACGAACCGACCACAGGCCTGGACCAGGCCGGTGTTGCGCGCGGCCGATACACCCTCGCTGCCACTGCCGCGCAGCGCCACAAAGCGCCGATCACGCTGCGCGTAGCTGGTGATCAGCTCGGGCGTCGGGTCACTTGAACCATCGTCGACAATCAGCGCCTCCCAATCGGCGTCGCCCTGGGCGAGAAGGCAGTCGAGCGTCTGAGCCAGCGTTCGCGCAGCGTTGCGCGCCGGGATCACGAAAGACGTGCGCGGCTTATTGCTCACGAGCCTTCGCGGCGGTGCCGCAGATAGAAAAGCAACCCCGACAGGTATCCGAGCACCTCTTCGCGCAGAAAGCGGTCCTGCGGCCTGCATAAGCCGCGCAACCGGTGCCACAGCCTGCCGGCGTACCAGCGCGGCATGCCCAGCCAGGCCTGGCGCCGGTTGGCCGCGATGCCGGTGCGCTCCCATTGCACGAGCAGCGCCACCGCATGGCCGCGCATGTAATGGTGGATCTGGCTGGCCAGACCGTCGAGCGTGCGACGGTGAACGTGAAAGGCCACGGCGCGCGGCTCGTAGCGGCAGCTCAAGCCATGGGCCAATACCCGGTACCAGAATTCCGAGTCGCCCGAGCAGCCGGCCTGGCCCACGTCCAATCGTTCGTCGAAATAGCCAATGCGCTCGAAAATCTCGCGCCGGAAGGCCATGCTGGCGCCAGCGCCGATCTCCCAGGCCGGGAAAACGTCGACTCGGTGCTGGGCAAAGCGGGCAGTGTCGAAGTCTTGCCGCAGGTAGCCACGACCGAAACTCCAGTGCTTTTCGAAGTGCTCCTGCGCGTCGGTGGCCAGTTCGGCCGGCAGCACGAGGCCTGTCACCGCGGCCACTGTTGGTGTATCGAACGCTGCCACCAGGCGCTCCAGCCAGGTGGGGTGCAGCAGCACGTCATCGTCGGTGTAGGCCAAGATCGGCGAGCTGGCTGCGCGTGCGCCGGTGTTGCGGGCAAAGTCCAGACCAGGCCGCTCCTCGCGCAGGTAGATCGCTCCCGCTTCATGAGCGACATCGCGTGTGCGTCTGCCGATCGAGGCATTGTCCACCACGATGACCTCGCGAGCCTGCCAGGTCTGCTGCGGCAGCGAGGCCAGGCAGCGCCGCAGTTGGTCCGGACGGTCGCGGGTGCAGATGACGACGCTCGCGCCGAGCTGCGCCGCGCCGGCGCGCTGCTCTTCGGCGGCAATGAGCTCCAGCACATGCGAATCGATCTGGCCTGCGAGTGGTTCGGATCCACCATCAGCACACCAGCGGTGCGCTACCGGCCGCCCTAGCCACCAGAAAACGATCAAGCCAACTGGCGGGCTCGCCAGCGCATAGCCGCCATCATCGGCCAAGTGAACATGGCACAGACCGTATTGCTGATTCCAGTGAGTGATCAGGGAAAATCCTCGCTCTGGAGCTTCAGCTAAGCCATTGAAACTCACCCGTGTCGAGAGCTCAAGGGCTCGTTGTGCAGCGCTCCGCCCTGACCCTGAGTTCATGAACAGTTCAGGTGGCTTCCCTGGTGCGTCTGGATCGCTGACAGGTGCTGAAGGCGGGCCAGCGGCGCGGCGTTGCGCCCCACTGGCCCGACCTGGTGGTGGAACTGACCAAGATCTGGCGAGTTGATTGTTCACAGAATTGTCCGCATTCTCCGCCTTAAGTGGTGGATAGCCCAGCGGAAGGCGGGATGACGGTCTTGTGGGCGCGTTGAATCTGTCGCCAGATCGTGAGAAGCTCATTGCCGCCGCTTTCTTTGGAGCTGATCAGAGTTACCAGAACGCAATACGTTGGCTTTTTGGTCTCCAGACCTGCCAGCCGGTGCAAACTTGCATTGAGGCTCCTGTGACCGATGGGCTGCTGAAGTCTCAGTCGGTCAAGGGTCTCACTGGCGACTCCGCTGCCGCCACCAGCAACAATACAACTCTGGAGAGCATCACGACCTCCGATTTTTCCGAGAGCGTATTCATCGCCACTCGGGGTCAAGTACACACGCCTATCCTCCATTTCAAGCTGCTGATGACCCTTCGTGACGAGCGCGACCTGGAGGCTCTTAGCGCTCCTTGCTGCCACCGCAGTCAGAAACAGGGTGACTACAGAAGAGGGTTGGGGATCCCCAACTGAGCCGAGCGAATAATGGCGGCTTGGACTCAACGCCCAAGCACCACTCCTTGTCCCAGGCAGATCTTCTCGCAGACTTGCCTGACTTGATGTCAGGCCTGTGAGATCTCCCTGTGGCAAGGCTGCAGTCGTTCGGCGTGGAAAGAATGCAATCTGCAGACTGGAAACACCAGTGATGGCAATCAACAAGGTTATCACTGACCTGAACATGGGATCCTGCAGGAGCTAATGCTTAGTTTGATCGTTGGGCGAAAGCTCCTGGTTGAGAAGAGCGAAGTAGAGAGTCGCGAGTAGTGATACCGCAATCCCCGAGAAGATGAGTGAACCCTCATTCTCATGGAAGAAGTCGAACAGCCAATCACTGCGTGTTGATGGAGTAGCTGCGAGGAGAGCCAGTATCGAAATACGTGCGCTGTTGCAAATCAGTGCCGCAATTGGGGTCAATGCAATGACAAGGAGCTGATGCAGCCCCCTTCGCAATGGAAAAGCGACAAGGAAGATAAGAGCGACGACCAAGAGCATCGAGAAGATGTCTGTCCCATTGCATGGCCCATGAACAATGACGCCCCCACCAGGCAGAAGCACATGCCTTCCCTCCACAGCAACATCCTTCCCGATTCCTTTCAGCAGCAGGCCACTGGTTGAAGCTGTAACAAGACTGACGATCTGCTCAGGGACGAGTCTGTAGATAACGATCTGTAGTGGCAAAAGCGTCAAGATAAACAGAGAAGCTGAAAAGCGCCTAAGATAATGCAATGGCAGATAAAGCATGGACAATGCGAAGCCCAGGGCTGGGGCCATTAAAGCGATGATCAGCCCATCAGAATAAAAGGTGTTACCACCGCGTAGTATGCACAGAACAACAATCAAACTGCCAAAAAACAATCCGATACGGCCTGGGCGTGGTTCCACGATGGCGATCTGATCTTCAGAACAGAGCCAGGCACCCCACCAGACAAGGAAAGCGAGCGTCAGCAGGATTGGCGACTCCTGGGTTTGGTGGATCACCAAGAGATGCTGAAACGCAACAAAACCTGCCAAGAGAAGCCAGAGGTTCCGACGGCTGGGGGATAGCGATAGCACGGTTGAAAGGGAAAAAGCCGCACGCATGCCATAAGCATGAACACGGCTGGGAGGAATCTGAATCACTTTCTCATCAATCGGGGAGCCAGAAAATCAACTTATGGGCGCCTCGAAAAATACCGATTGCCGCTGAAAGCACCGATTGAGACTCATGGCCTGTCCTGTGCCAGCCTTGTCAGGCGCACCCTGCAGGCGGGATTTTTCGAGGTGTCCTTATGCTGAAATGGAACCTCTGCTGAGGCATTTCTGCCTCAACTTACGACCCCAGGCGACAGCAGCCAAGGCCCCTAAAACAGGCAGAGGGCCTGGAACAGGTCTCGGAAGACGAGGTCTCGGAGGGCGAGGTCTCGGTAGGGTGGCAATCGGTTGAGTTGGAAGGGAAAGTCGTGAGTTCAATTGGGCCTGTGCTGGTTTGGCCGAGATAATGATTGATCCTAGAATCAAAGTTCCTGCGAAAACCAACGGTTTCAGGCGGGGAATTCCAATGCATTTGCTTCGCATGCCGCAATTTAGCTCGTAGGACTATTGACCTCCGAAGGAAGTCAATGGCTTAGCTTAAGCCAAAACAGCACAGATCAAGACCTTGCAAGAGAACTCTCAGGCTTGATTGTGATTTTTTGGTAGAAACATGAGGCTTATCCAAAGCTTGCTACGAGTTATCTTGGAAGACTCTTAGATTTCCTCTTCTGTTCTCCAGCACCGACCACCCTTGATCAGTGTTCTGAACCCACCACCTCAGATCAACCGCGGTCGTTGAGCCAGCGCATCAACCTGTTGGCGCCCTTCCACTCGGCTCGCTTGCTGGTGGCCTTGATCGTCGTGGCTGCACCCGCCGGTATTGGGCTATAGCCATAACCATAGGCATAGATATCGCTTCCACTTGACTTGGTCACCTGGTTGGTGATCAGCCCGAGGATGTCCACGCCGAACGAGCGGATGCGGCGAAGCGCCTGGGCGGGCAGATCACGATCCACCTGTTGCAGACTCACCAGGAACACCGTCCCATCGAGATGTTCACTCAGCAACAGAGCGTCACTGAGGGCGAGCGACGGAGGGGTGTCGAACAGCACCACGTCGTAGCCGGGAAGGGAACGGATCTGTTCTACCAAAGCGGAGCAGCGCTCCGAGCTGAGCAATTTGGTGGCATCCGGCGGCGCGGGTCCAGCCGTGATCAGATCAAGTCGTTCGCTGATCGGCTGGATCAGCCTCTCTGGCTGCAACGTTGGTTCGGTGAGCAGGTTTGAGAGCCCCTCGCCATTGGCCACGCTCATCAGGCGATGAAGGCTGGGCCTGCGCAGGTCGGCATCCACCAGCAGCACCCGCTGGCCCAGATCGGCCATCGTCTGGGCGAACAGCGCCGATGCCGTGCTCTTTCCCTCCAGCTCCACCGTCGAAGTCACCGAGAACAAACGAACCACCTTGTCGGCCCGCAACAGCCGGAAACTGGAGAACAGGTTCCGCAACGATTCCCTCAGGCCAAATCGAGCCTCGGGCTCCATGCCCTCCACAACCTCAGTGATGCTGAGCCCATCCTGAACCGGCAGGAAAGGCAAACGACCCAGCAGCGGCAGCCCCAGCCCATCCTCCACGTCCTGGGGTTGATGAAACACATGGTCGAGGCGGTCACGCAACAGGGCCGCACCGACCCCTGCCACGCCGCCGATCAAGATGGACAGCATAAGACTGTTGCGGAGATTCGGCTTGTCCGGGGTGTCTTCAAACTCGGGTGGAGAAATGATCCTCCAGGGACGCGTGCGCTGAGCCACTTCCAGGCGGAAGTCTTCTCGAGTTTTAATGTAAGTGCTGAGGTTTGCGCGGGCGATCTCCAGCCTCTGCTCAATCGCTTCATACTGTTTGACCAGGTTCGGATTGGTGGCAAACTGCCGGCTCAATTGCAGAGCCTGGCGATTCACCTCCGCCTGCTCACTGCGGTTCTCGGCCAGAGTGGCCTTGATCGAATCCAACTTCCGTCGCTGCAGCAGCGGACGCAGCTGATTCACCCTGGACCGCAGGCTCCTCACCTGTGGCGAGGTGGGACTGAAACTGGCCTCGGCTTCGGCCAGCTGCTTCTCAAGATCGGTGAGATCCCCCAACAAGCTACTTGTCGTGGTGGTCATGGTGCCTTGGGCTGGTTTGTCCTGGCTGCCACTGCCGGGATCCCCTGCTGAACCTTGAACCTGCGGGCCAGTGAGCATCCCCGATCCCACAGCCGAGGCCATCCCCAACAGCTTCGCCTCCGTTTGGCGCAGATCATCCAATCGCACATTCAACGCCTGCCTCTGGGTCTGGATCGCTTCACCCTGACTGGAGGGGTCGAGAAAGCTGTTCTGGCGCCGGAAGCTGGAAAGCTGCTGTTGCAATTCCACCACCCCCTGCTGCAGCACAGGAGCCTGGGTATCGAGGAATTCGAGGCCCTGGGCCAGCCTCTCCTGCCGCTGACGCATAGAAAATGCCAGATATTCAGCACTGATCGCCTCAAGAATCTGTTGCCCCTCGCGGCGATCATCCCAAAGCAAGGACACATCCATCACGCCGGAGGCATCGCCCCCGCTGACGATTTTGAGCCCTGAGGCGATCTTGTCCGGGCTGACGTTCAGCCTCTGGGCGATCGGCTCAAGCAGCAGCGGGCTGGTGAGCACCTCAATCAGAACCGGCGTGTTTGCCCTGTCTTGTGGCTGCAGGGCCAGGGCCCTAAGGCTGCTGTCGGCGGCACCCTCGGTGCTGCTGGCATCGATCGGATCACTCACCAGCAGACGAAAATCACCTTGGTAAACGGGAGAGACGACTCGCTGAAACAGAGTGGCCGCTGCCCCGATCGCCACCGTGGCGGCGAAGACGGCCACCAAAAGACGCTGCCGCCTGCGAAGGATCGGCAGCAGATTGCCCAGCTTCAGCTCTTCGCTTCCACCGGGGGCTGGTTGGGTTTCTGCCTCCTGAGGGATGAGTACCACCTGGCCAGAAGAAGCACCCAAGGTCACCAGAGTTTTAGGGGGAAGAAGTTCGTCCGGGGAGGGAAGGGGATCTGGCATCACGATCGCGTGAATAGGGAGGGGAAGCTCACGAAGCTGCTCGGGGCTTACAGGCAGCAAGTGCCGCAGCTGCAGACAGTATGGATAATGTCAGCATAATGAGAATACATTGGTCATCCGTGCTGGCGAGTGGCGTTTTTGATGCGTGCAGGATTGCTGGATGTCTTTAGATGATACCGGGTTGCACAAGAAAACCAATGGAAACATCGAAATGGTCAGAGCCAGGTCCCGACTGGGCAGCTGAGCGGTGCCGGTGCAGAGCCCGTTATCGATGGCCTCAAACGAGGATGCCTGCACGGCGGGAGCGAGCGTATCCCCAGGCCAGCATCTACGCAGTGGCTGCAGTCACTGAACTTTTCTGTCAGATGCCATGGAGACAGCGGTTCCAAATCGGCCTCGATCCAGCCGGTGGAGGAGTAACGCCATTTACCCCATTCAATGTGTCCCAGCATACGGCACAACCAGCTGACAGTACACCATACAATCAACAGATGATTGGCATGGAATGGTCCGGACCCTCGGCCTTGGCCAAAGGCAGGACGGGTGCAGCCAAGGCTTCCTCAGGAAAAGCCAAAGAAATTTTGAGGAAATTCACATCACATCAGCAAATTTACTTGTCCGACTATCAGCTTATCATCAGCGCAAGATCATCCCGCATTCAGGAACATGGAAATAGGCTGACATTTAAGCTCTTAAATTAGGTACCACGGGCATTGTCCTCACAGGCGACACATACGAAGACACCACGATCGGACGATTCCCATATTATGTTCAGCCATCAACGTGCTTTCTTTCGTCGGATCTCCCCTGTCCGCCTCAGGTCAACAGAACTCCCCAGCCCATTCGCGTGGATCCGTCCACAGAAGCTGGCGATTGGTGGATTTCCTGATGATCCGGCCCACTGGGGCGCCTTGGAAGTTCAGGGCCTGCGCGCCGTTTTCAGCTGCTGCGACCCCAGCGAAGGGCACTGGTCTCCCCCTGCCCACTGGGTGCGTCGACTGTGCCCCCTGCCCGATCACCGCCAGCCCCACAGCCTGAGCGCCGCTCACTTGCTGGCTGCCATCGGCGAGGCCACCGCCCTCGTCAAGGATGGGCAGCCCCTTTACCTCCATTGCAGGGCCGGCATCGAACGCTCTCCCCTGCTGGCGATTGCCCTCCAATGCACCGCATGGGGAATGGATCTGTTCGAAGCACTCTCCTGGGTGAAGCGCCAACACCCCGAGGCTCGTCCACTCACCGATCAGCTGCTCCTGCTGGAAGCCCTGCAGGCCGATGGCTTCCTGTGGCCTCAAGCAGCCTGAACACACCGAACGGAACCCACCGAAAGCCCTAAGAAATTTCTAACTTCTGCCTAATTCCATCCTGTAACATGTGCAAGCGTGTGGATCATCAGCCCGCACCATTTCGTTCCATGACCGTATCCCTCCAGATGCCACGCCCATGCCCTGGAGGCTCCGTTTCTACCAGAAAAGGTAGACGTCGGACACTTTGGCGCCCCAGCGCAGCGCTGCTCTTGGTCACCGTGAGTGTGCTCCACCAGCCATTCCTGCAGCCCAGCGCCAGTGCCCAAGCGGTACCTGCCAACAAGAGCGGCATCTCTCGAGCTGCTGATGCACCCACCGCCGCCGATGCCTATCTGCTTGGTCCCGGCGACCAGCTTCTGCTTGAGATCTTCGACCCTGTCGCCAAGGACCTGGGTGGCACCGTCGAGATTCTCAATGACGGCAGCGCCAGTCTGGCGTTGCTCGGATCCGTAATCCTGGAGGGCCTTACGGTCAACCAGGCCTCCCTATGGCTATCTCGCCTCTACAGCCGTTATCTGCTTAGAAGCGATCTCAACCTGCGCGTAGTCCGCCCCAGGCCGATACAGGTCTCGGTGGTCGGGGAGGTTCAGTCACCTGGCCTCTATTCCCTCACCACCACTGAGGTATCACAGACCACAGGAGGCCCCGCCACCACCATCAGTGGTCTCCCCACGGTGGTCACCGCCATCCAGAAAGCCGGCGGCCTCACCCTCAGTGCCAACCTTGATGACGTGCTTCTGCGCCGCCGCCTCCCCGGTGCCAGTGGCCAGCTCAAGGAAATCGACCTCGACCTGCTCGCCTTGCTGCGTCAGGGCGACAAGCGCCAGAACCCATTTCTCTTCGACGGAGACACCTTGATCATTGGCAAGGCCGCCAGCCTCGATCGCGACGTGATGGAGCTGGCCGCGGCCAACCTCTCCCCGCAGCAGATCAAGGTGAACGTGATCGGTGAGGTCGTCACCCCCGGCAGCCTCGATGTCAAGGCAAACACCCCGTTGGTGCAGGCGATCCTCGCCGCCGGTGGGCCAAAAACCTTCCGCGCCAAACACAGCAACGTCGAACTTGTTCGAATCAACCGCAATGGCACCGCCACCCGTGAACTTTTTCAGCTCGATTACAACCAAGGGGTGAGCGGTCCCCGCAATCCCCCCCTTCGGGACGGCGACACAGTGATCGTCAACCGCAGCGCCTACGCTGTGGCCACAGATGCTCTCGGAGCGGTGACTACTCCGCTCTCTGGGCTTGTCAATAGTTTTGCTTTCATCGATATTTTCAACAACAATCGTAACTGAACTTTCACCAGCTAAGTCTCCGTTCCACTCCCAGCCTTCCCCCAATGACGAACCCCTCCCCCAGACCCCAGCGCACAGGCAGCTTTGCCTCGGTCGCACTGAAGCTGCTCGGCTCGAGCCTCCTCCTCTGGCTGCCGATGGTCGGCTGGGAACTGGGCGAGCTTTGGTCGGCGAATGATTCTCATCATAAAAACAGATCCCTAGGTGAATGGAGCGCCCCTTCGCCTCCCAAGCCTGGAGCGAGCGCTATGGCAGGGGCAGCCATCCCCGGCAGCCACCCGGTACTACAACTCCCCGGATCACCACTAGCCGGCGATCCAATGGTTAATCAACACCTCCAGGCAATGCCTGCGCCATCGCTTTCCAAAGTCGCTCTGGATGTTCCCCTGCTCACACCTGCCGCCGGATCTAATGCCTTCCCCGGGGATGGCCTCACAGAGACCAGCCCCTGGCTTCTCACCGCTCTTCGGGGTGCTGCCGGTCTGGGCGGTGAAATCAACCTCGACAACGTCAACGAGAAAGTGATGCCTGTGGCTGCCATGGCCGAACGGCAGCACTGGCAGAACAGTGGCGATCCGCTCAGCCCACTCCCTCGCCATTGGCGCGATGAACTGCGCCGCGAAGTGGGCAAAGGCAGCAAACTCGTGCAGGCCTCAGTGGTGCGCATCCCCGCTCCGCACCTGAAGACCTCCGAGGAGATTCCCCTCGCGATCCGAGCCAATGGTCAGGCGGCAAGCCTGGTGTCGCCACCTTCGGCGCGATCCCAGCAGGTCGTGGAAGCCTGGGCCAGTCGCCAATCACCGGTCAAGGAGGGCGAGGTCCGTGCCGTGGTCGTGACCCTTGAGCCAATCGAGCTTGCCCACGTGACCCCGCCTGAGTCGGCACCACCTGGGGTTCCAATGGCAGATTCGGAGCCAGCGGCTCTTGAGAAAGGGTCCTCTTCAGGCTCAGCATTGCCGCTACCTTGATTGGTATTGGAGTCACTGACCCAATCGAAACGCGTCTGCCAATTTCTGTTCCGCTTCATTTCTCCCTTGAGGCCCTGCGCGAATCCGTCCGCAGCGGCAGGAGTGCCCCCCTGGCCTGGCGCCTTCAGCAGCTCGAGCGGATCGACAACCTGCTGAGCGAAAACGAACCCGCCATCCTCGATGCCCTGGCGGCCGATCTCGGCAAGCCGCCGGTGGAAGCCTACTTCGAGGTGGTGGCCGTCCGGCAGGAACTCAGGCTGGCCCAGCGCCAGCTGAAAAGCTGGATGGCGCCCCGTCCGGTCGTCGTGCCGCTGTCCCAACGGCCAGGCCAGGCCCAGCTGATCGCCGAACCCCTCGGCTGCGTGCTGATCATCGGCCCCTGGAACTATCCCTTCTCGCTCACTCTCCAGCCGCTGGTGAGCGCCCTGGCAGCCGGCAACACTGCCGTGCTCAAGCCCTCCGAGCAGGCGCCGCGCACGTCCGCCCTGATCGCCGAACTGGTTGAACGTCATCTCGATCCCGCCGTGGTGGCCGTGGTCGAAGGCGACGGCGACACCGCCCGGGTGCTGCTGGAGCAACCGTTCGACCACATTTTCTTCACCGGCGGCGGCCGGGTGGGGCGTCTGGTGATGGAGGCGGCCGCCCGCCACCTCACCCCGGTCACCCTGGAGCTGGGCGGCAAGAGCCCGGCTGTGGTGCTGGCCGATGCCGACCTGGCCGTGACGGCACGGCGGATCGCCTGGGGGAAAGGACTCAATGCCGGCCAGACCTGCATCGCCCCCGACCATCTGCTGGTGGAGGAAGCGGTGCGGCCCGCCCTGGTCGCGGCTCTCCAGGCGGAATTCCTGCGGGCCTATGGCCCCGATCCTCTCCGGTCTGCCGATCTGGCCAGGATCATCAACCGTGCCCAGTTTGATCGCCTCTCGGCCCTGCTGGAGGGAGCACGCCGGCGGGGCCAGGTGATCGCCGGTGGTCAGAGCGATTCCACCTCCCTGCGCATCGCCCCGACCCTGCTGGCGGTGGAGGAGCCGGACGACCCCCTGATGAACGATGAGCTGTTCGGCCCCCTGCTGCCTGTGCTCAGCGTCGGATCGTTGCAGGAGGCGATGCGTCGGATCAACCTCGGCCCCAAGCCCCTGGCCCTCTACCTGTTCAGCCGCAGCCGAGCCGCCCAGCAGGCGATCCTGGCCGGCACCAGTTCCGGCGGGGTCTGCTTCAACGATGTGGTGATGCAGGTGGGCGTGCCGGAGCTCCCCTTCGGCGGCGTCGGTGGAAGCGGCATGGGCACCTACCACGGCAAAGCCGGCTTCGACACCTTCTCACACCAGCGCAGCGTTTTTCGACGTCCGTTCTGGCTCGATCTTCCCTTTCGCTATCCGCCCTACGGCGATCGGCTCGGACTGGTCAAAAGGCTGTTGGGTTGAGCCGCTCCGGGGGACTGGCGCATCTGGCTGTTCTCCTTATGGTTCAGATACTCCGTCCAGCAGCATTCATGCGCCGTCCCCTCGCAGCCCTGGCCCTGGCCCTGCTCCTGCCATTACCACTTCCAGGCCACGCCGCCGAGCAGTACGTGGTGAAACCCGGCGAAACCCTCTCCGAGATCGCCGAGCGCCATGGCGTCTCCACCTCCCGGCTGATGCAGCTCAATGGCATCAAGAACGCTGATCTGGTGGAATCAGGCTCCAGACTGCGACTGCCCGGTTCCCAGCCTTCAGCCGAGACCCTCACAGGCCGGGGGAACTACACCGTCAAACCGGGCGAAACGCTCTCGGAAATCGCCGATAGCCGTGGCATCTCCCTCAAGCGGCTGATGGACCTCAACGGCATTCAGCAGGCCGATCGGATCGAAGCAGGCAGCCGCCTGATCGTGCCGGGCGGATCCGGCGGCGCCGCGCCGGCCACCCCGGCCAGGCCTGCGGCCCTGAACCGGAACGCCCGCGACCATGTGGTCCAGCCGGGGGAAACCCTCTCCGGCATCGCCGATCGGTATGGCATCCCGATGAGCCGGCTGGTGAGCATCAACGCGATCACCACTCCGAGCCACGTGGAAGCGGGCACACGCCTGGCCCTGCGCACCAGTGCCGCCACCAAACCAGCTGCAGCCAAACCAGTAGCAGCCAAACCAGCTGCAGCCAAACCAGTTGCCAAACCAGCCCCTCAGGCTGCAACCACAACGGCGCCCAGGCCAGCTGCCAGGCCGGCAAACCAGACCGCCGCCAGGCCCGCCCAGGGCGGCGCTCCCGACTGGCGCACCTACGGTCCCCTTCAAATTGATTTCGCCAACTGGCAACCCCTGGGCGGCAGCCAGGTGGCCCCTGCCCTCAACGGTGGCGGCCAGGAGATCTTCCTGGCGGTGAACTGCACAGCCCGGAAACTGAACACCACCGGTGAAACCGGCACCTGGAAGAGCTGGGATCAGCCCCAGAGCGACTTTGAGGAGCGGCTGATCGTCGATGCCTGCCAGGCCAAGGCCCAGACCACATGAGCTGAGCGAGCTTCACGCCGCCCAGCGCAACGGCCAGGGCTGCCGCAGGTAGCGCCGTCCAGCCGAGCGCAGCCAGAGCCGCTGGCTGCCGTCATCGCTTTCGCTGATCAGTTCCTCCTGCACGAGCCGTCGAGCCAGCCAACCCCAGCGATCCCCCTCGCCGGCGCCCTGCTCCGACAGTTCATCGGCCAACCGCCTCACCTCCAGGCCGCTGCGTTCCTCCAGAACCGCCAGCACCACGGAGGCCCGCTCCGACCAGTCGACGGGTTGGCTGAGGCCGGTGCAGATGTCGCAGCGGCCACAGGGCGCCACCAGCTCCCCGACACTGAGGAGAAGGGCCTGCTCCCGGCAGACCGTGCCTTCGGCAACCGCCTCCATGCGGCGGAGTTGCTGCTGGGCCTGCTCCAGTCGATGGCGTTCCTGCTCCTGCACCGCGGCGGGCAACTGCCGCACCGAAGCGCGCATCGCCCAGCCCAGCGCGGTGCGATCAGCTGGATCGAACAGCACCAGACAGTGGGCCGGCAAGCCATCCCGCCCGGCCCGGCCTGATTCCTGCAGGTAGCCCTCCGCACTGGCCGGCAGGTCGAGGTGAAGCACAAGCCCCACATCGGCGCGATCAACCCCCATGCCGAAAGCCACCGTGGCGACCAGCACCGGCCTGGGGTGCTGCTGGAAGTGCTCCAGGGCCAGCAGGCGGCTTTCCGGGTCCATGCCGGCGTGATAAGCGATCGCCGCCACGCCCGCGCTCGTGAGCCGAGCCGCCCAGCCCTCCACGGAGCGGCGGGTTCGCGCATAGATCAGCACCGCTCCACGGGCCGAGCGCACCGTTTCCAGTACCAGGGGCAGGGGTTCCTGCGGACGCCGTCGCATCACATAGGAGAGGTTGCGACGCTGCGCGGAGCGCACCTGAATCAACGGACGCCGCAGGCGCAGCAGGCGAATGATGTCGGCACGGACCCGCGGGGCGGCCGTGGCACTGAGCGCCACCAGCGGAACGCCCGGGCATTGGCTGCGCAGTTCACCGAGTCGGCGGTAGTCCGGCCGGAAGTCATGGCCCCAGGCACTGATGCAGTGGGCTTCATCCACCGCCAGGGCCACCAGACGTCCCTGCTCGAGCACGTCATCAAGCAGCTGGCGGGTGGCCTCGGCCTTGAGCCGCTCCGGGGCCAGGTAAAGGAGCCGCAGCCGGTTCTCGCCCAGGCGTCGCGACAGCTGGTGCCTGGATTGGCTGTCGAGACCGCCGTGCAGACAGGCCGCCGGGATGCCACGGCGTTGCAACTGGCTCACCTGATCCTGCATCAGGGCCACCAGGGGCGAGACCACCAGCACCAGGCCATCGCGAACCATCGCCGGCAACTGATAGCAGAGGGATTTCCCCCCGCCGGTGGGCAGCACCGCCAGGCAGTCCTGACCGGCCAGCAACGCCTCCACCACCGGCCGCTGTCCGGGCCGGAAGCCAGACCAGCCGAAATGGGCCTGCAGGGCAACCTCGAGCGGTTCCGGCCTCAAATGCGCCACAGCCCTGGAGTCCAGCGACCCTAATGCCACCAGATCTGGTGCTCAGGGCAAGGGCGGGGCCTCCAGCTGATCGGCGCTCTCCTCCACCAGCTGAAGCCGCACCCGCTTGCCACCGGCCAGCTCCCCAAGCGAAACCCGCAGGGTGCTGCCGCTCAGGCTCTGGAGCACCGTGAGCAGATCACGCAGATGGGGCGTGCTGCTGCCGCTCTCCACCCAGAGCCGCTCCTGGAGACCTCCCAGCCGCCTCCAGCCGGTATGCAGCTTGAGCACGGCACTCTCGATCTGCTGCGCCTGCCCGACGGCATCGGCCAGCAAGCCGAGGGCATCGAGGCGCTGGGCTTCCTGCAGAGCTTTCTCCAGGTTGAGTTCGCCCTGCTGAAAGGCGCGCACCGCCGCTCCCGCCTCGGCGGCCTTGCTCAGCCAGCGGGCCGTATGGGTCACATCCTTGACCCGCTCCAGCTCCGGCTCCTCCCGCAGGACCCGGCGCAGATCGTCCTGCTGCCCTTCGGGAAGCTTGGCCAGCTCCCTGACCAGCGGCGCCACGACCCGCGGCGGCAGCAGGTTGTCCTGGGTGCGCTGGCGGATCTCATCCGGCAGCAGGGGACTGGTGGCGGCGGTGAATTCATCGGTGAGCCGTCGCACCTGTTTGCGGGTGATCTGCTGACCGTCATTGGCGGCCTCGCTGATCATCAGCTGCACCTCCAGATCGGCCTGGGCCGTTTCCAGGAAGGCCCGCTTCGAGAAGTTGTTCACACTGGCGGGCTCCAGCAGTCCTTCCCCCACAAGGTTCTGCGCCGACTCGGCCAGCTGGATCAGCCCGTAGGCACGGGTCTTGCTGATCTCCCGCTCCCGCAGCCACTGCAGAAACCCCGTACCGCGCCCCTCCCCTCCCCGTTTCTCCCGATCCCGCACGGAAGCGAGGATCCGGCCGCGCCAGATCTCCGTCTGCAGGTCAAAGCGGTCACAGACCGCCCAGGCCTCTTCCAGCCGGGCCAGAAACTCGACGTTGCTGATGTCGTCGCGCTCGGGATCCGGCAGGTCCAGGCTGAGGGCGGGTGCCTGCATCGATGGCCATGGGCAAGGAAGGCGATCGTCCCACGCGGCGGCGGCGACGACGATTCATGACATGCCTGCGCCTGCCGGGTCTTGCCGCGGGTATCTTCCAAATCGAAGTCACCCCTCATCAGCGCAGCGATGGCCATTTCCCGCGGCGACAAGGTGCGCATCAAGCGGCCTGAGTCCTACTGGTTCAATGACGTGGGCACTGTGGCCTCCGTCGACACGTCCGGCATCCGGTATCCGGTGGTGGTGCGCTTCGAAAAAGTGAATTACACCGGTTTCAGCGGCACCGATGGTGGCATCAACACCAACAACTTCGCTGAGATCGAGCTCGACAAGGCCTGAAGCCGATTCCCCCCGGCAAAGGCAGCTCCCGGTGACGCCTGAGCTGTTGCCCCGGGTCCGTCGTGCCTGAGCTTCCGGAGGTCGAAACCGTCCGCCGTGGCCTGGAGCAACAGCTCAGCCACTTCCGGATTGAGCGGGTGGAGGTGCTGCGGGATCGGGCCATTGCCTTCCCGCCGGATCCCACCGCTTTCTGTGACGCCCTCGTCGGCTGTGCCGTGGGGGGATGGGAGCGGCGGGGGAAATATCTGCTGGGCTCACTGAGCCGTGAGCCCGGGAGTGCGGCCGGGGTCTGGGGCGTGCATCTGCGGATGACCGGCCAGTTCCGCTGGCTGATTGAGCCCTGCCCACCCTGCCCTCACACCAGGGTGCGGCTCTGGAATGCCAGCGGTCAGGAGTTGCGCTTCGTCGACATCCGCAGCTTCGGCCAGATGTGGTGGGTGCCGCCGGACCTGGCCACGGAGGCCGTGATCACGGGGCTGGCTCGGCTGGGCCCCGAGCCGTTCAGCCCCGAGTTCAACGCCACCTACCTCCAGGCACGGTTGCAAGGCTCGATGCGCCCGATCAAGAATGCCCTGCTCGACCAGGGATTGCTGGCGGGTGTCGGCAACATCTATGCCGATGAAGCCCTCTTCGCGGCAGGAATCATCCCCCATCAGCCCAGCGGCAGATTGTCCTTGCTGCAGCTCGAAGCGCTTCAGCGGGCCATCGTTGAGGTGCTGGAGCTGAGCATCGGCGCCGGCGGCACCACCTTCAGCGATTTCCGGGACCTGACCGGAACCAACGGCAACTACGGCGGACTCGCCTGGGTCTACCGCCGCGGCGGCGATCCCTGCCGGCGCTGTGGAACAACGATCCGCCGAGATCGCCTGGCCGGGAGGAGTACGCACTGGTGCCCGGGCTGCCAGCATTGAACCCTCGCAAGACGGCGATGACCATCCCAGGCGACAGGGACCCGACGATCAAGGAGCGACTGGGCCCAGCCCTGATCGCGGTGATGGCAGGGGTCCACGCCCGCGGCTGGTGCGATGGCACCGGTGGCAACTTCAGCTGCGTGTTGCGCACGGATCCGCTTGAGCTGCTGATGGCGCCAAGCGGGGTCGACAAAGGATCGATCCAGCCGGAACAGCTGATCGTGGTGGATGCCCAGGGAGCCGTGATCGATGGCAGCGGCAGGGCAAGCGCCGAAACCCCGTTGCATCAGGAGATCGTGCGGTGCTGTGCTGCAGGAGCCGTGCTGCACACCCATTCCCAGGCCGCCACCCTGCTCTCAGCCAGTGCGATCAGAGCCCAAGGAGACGGCACGGTGACGCCTGGCCAGGTCGCCCATCTGGAGATCGAAGGGCTGGAGATGCTGAAGGGGCTGAACCATGTGACAACCCATGAAACAAGGATTTCGATTCCCGTGCTTGCCAACGACCAGGATCTCGGCAGGCTGAGCGCAGCAGCCTCCAGTCACCTCTCTGAAGCCCCTCAGGGTCTGCTGATCGCTGGCCATGGCCTCTATGCCTGGGGGAGCGATCTGTTCAGCGCCAAGCGCCATCTGGAAGTGCTTGAGTTCCTGCTGGAGCAGCGCTGGCGGATCAGGCAGATGGAGATGCTGACCATGCTGACCAGAAGCGCGGCCATGCCAAGCGCTGCCATACAAAGCGCGGTCAGCCAAATCGATGGCTGAATCGATCACCCACGTCCTACTGGACATCGAAGGCACAACCTGCCCCGTCGCCTTTGTGGCCGACACGCTGTTTCTTGATGCCACCAGCCACCTGAAGGCCTACCTGATCAGCCACGCCGAGGCTGGCTCTGTCCAAAGCCTGCTGCGAGAAGTTCAGGAGTCATGGCGCAACGATCAGGCTGCAAGTGAGACACTCGCTGACGGCACAGCCGACGCGGCAGGGGGAGATCTGAATCACAACATTCTGGGCGATTATCTGATCGAACTGATCAACCAGGACCGCAAGCTGCCTGCCCTCAAGGAGTTGCAGGGGATGATCTGGGCGGAGGGCTACCGCGAAGGTCGTATCAAGGCCGCCCTTTTCCCCGAGGTGGCGATGACGCTCCAGCAGTGGCATCGCAATGGCCTGGTGCTGGGGGTGTATTCATCGGGTTCTGTTTCAGCACAGCAACTGCTGTATGCCAACACAACCGATGGAGATCTGCAGACCTTGTTCAGCGCCTGGTTCGACACCCGCACCGGAGCGAAGCAGGCCGCCTCCAGCTACAGAAGCATTGCAGATGTATGGGGAACGCAGCCAGGCTCCATTCTGTTCGTCAGTGATTCGATTGAAGAAGTGAATGCCGCTCAAGCTGCAGGCATGCAGGTGGCGTTCAGCGATCGTGAAGGCAACCCCCACCGTGATGCTGGAAGCCACCTACGGGTGTCCAGCCTTGAGCAGCTGTCTCCCCTGCTGATCAACTGAGCAACAATCAGCAGCCAGCCGGGAAATGCCAACAAAAAAGCCACCCATCAGGGTGGCTTCTGTCTTGCCGTTCACTGAATCAACAGTGGATGGCAGGTGATGGAGTAAGAGTTTTATCCTGGCATTGAGCTATTTT
>JAHLYW010000021.1 GCA_025128135.1 Synechococcus sp. CS-1325 | reverse complement strand
GCTGAAGAAAGGCCAGCGGGAACTGAGCCAGGAGCTGGGCCGCACACCCACCCTGAGCGAGCTGGCGGTGGCTGTGGAGCTGCCGGAGGAGGAGGTGAAGGATCTGCTTTGCCGGGCGCGGCAACCGGTGAGCCTGGAAACCAAGGTGGGCGACGGTGAAGACACCGAACTGCTGGATCTGCTGCAGGGGGATGGCACGTTGCCGGAGGAGAACGTGGACAGCGAGTGCCTGCGGGGCGACATGCGGGCGCTGCTGGAGCAACTGCCGGAGCTGCAGCGTGATGTGCTGAAGATGCGCTACGGCATCGACGTGGAAGAGCCGATGAGCCTCACCGGCATCGGCCGCATCCTCGGCATGAGTCGTGATCGTGTGCGCAACCTGGAGCGTGATGGCCTGGTCGGCCTGCGGCGCCTCAGCGCCAGTGTTGAGGATTACGCGGCCTGCTGAATTCCATCCCCACTGCCTGGTGAGTCTGTTCACTCAGTCCCGCAGATAGCCGGGGGCCTGGGGATTCAGGCTCACGTTTCCGTAGCGTTCACCAGACGGGAAGTATTCGGTGGCCAGCTGCACCTGCCCTGCCACCTCATCGCCTGCTGTGGCTGCGATGTAACGGAGGGTCAGGTCGATGCCAGCCGAAACGCCTGCTGAGCACCAGATTCGTCCGTCCCGGGTGAAGCGTTCTTCCACCACGGTCACATCACCGAGCGAGCGGAGCCGCTCCAGGGAATCCCAGTGGGTGGTGGCGATCCGGCCACTGAGCAGTCCGGCGGCGTGCAGCAGGAACGCCCCCGTGCAGACCGAGAGCAGGGCCTGACACTGGCTTGCCTGGCGGGCAAGAAAGTCGATCAAGGCAGGGTTGTCCACTTCCCTGCGGCTCCCTTGGCCACCGGGAACGATCAGCACATCAAGGGGAGCGCAGCTGGCGAAGCTCAGATCAGGATTGATCGAAAGGCCCTTGGCACAGCGAAGTGGCTGGGTTGATTCCGCCACGATCCGGCAGCTGGATGGCCCACTGGGCAACTGGCTCCAGGTGGTGACCATCTCCCACGGGCCCATCACGTCGAGTTCCTCGACCTGGGGGTAAACAAGGATTCCGAGTTGCACCGGGTCTCGACCGCGATCGTCTGTCCCGCCATGCTGGCCGCAGCGGCCGGCCTTCAGCCATGGACAGCAGCACGGAAGTTCTTGCCCTCTTTCCCCGATACATCCTCAGGAGCCGGCTGCCTGAACCCCTGCTGGCCGACCTGCTGCAGCTGGCCCAGCAGGTGCTGGCCCAGCCGGAGCGAAGTCCGGATGCCTCCGCCAAGCTGGCCGGACAGCTGGCCCAGCAGCGGGAGCTGGGCCCCCAGCATGCCTGCATCCAGTCCCTCTGCGCCGAGCTGATCCTGCCGGCCTGCGAACACTGGATCCGCCATGTGATCGACCGGCAGCCGCCCCAGGGGCGTGGCCCCTGGACGCCCGGCCGCTATCGCTTGCAGATGATCGATGTCTGGCTCAATTCCCAGTCAGCCGGGGATTACAACCCGATGCACACCCACGGTGGCTCCTTCTCCGGCGTGATCTTCCTGCAGGTGCCCCCCCAGATCCACAACGACAGCTTCGACGGTCAGCTCTGTTTCCACGGCCCCGAGGAGTGGCACATCCAGAGTTTCCGCACCGGCATGGCCCAGTACATGCTGCCGGTGGTCGGGGATGTCTATGTGTTTCCCGCCTGGCAGCCCCATTCGGTGCCGCCGTTCCGGGGTGATGGTGAGCGCTGGTCGCTGGCCTTCAACGTGGTGGCGGTGCCGACGCCGGTCAATCCCGCCGGGTCCGGTGTTTCTGCCGCCGCCCCTGCTGCTGCCAAAGCCAATCTCTCCCTTTCCACCTCCCGCCAGCGGCCAGGGGGGTTCGCCTGAACGACGCGATGCCGACCTGCCGACCCCGATGGTTTGTGGCCGGCGACATCGACGGCCTGATGGGCCTGGGTCTCGACAATCTGATCCAGATCCTGCTGATCCTCGGCCTCTGCCGTGGGGTTCTGGGCTACCCCGATGGGCTGATCTTCGGGGTGATCCTGCCCGCCACCGGTCTGAGCCTGGTGGTTGGCAATGCGGCCTACGCCTGGCAGGCCTACCAGCTGGCCAGGCGGGAAGGGCGCGACGACCGCACCGCCCTTCCCTACGGCATCAACACGGTGAGCCTGTTCGCTTACGTGTTTCTGGTGATGCTGCCGGTGAAGCTGGCTGGGCTCGGCCAGGGGCTTGCCGAAGCCGACGCGGTGCGACTGTCCTGGCAGGCGGGGTTGATCGCCTGCCTCGGCTCCGGAGCGATCGAGGCGGGCGGGGCCTTCTGCGTGGCTGGCTTGCGTCGCTGGCTGCCACGGGCGGCCCTGCTCTCCACCCTGGCAGGCATCGCCCTGGGCTACATCGCGCTTGGGTTCCTGCTGCGCACCTACGCCCAGCCGGTGGTGGGCCTGGCCGTGCTGGCGGTGATCCTGCTGACCTACTACGGCGGCGTCAAGCTGCCTTTGCCCGGTGGCCTGATCGCCGTGCTGCTTGGGATCGTGCTGGCCGCCGCCACTGGCCTGCTGCGGATCGATCCGGCCAGCTGGCAGGCGAATGCCGCCCAGGTGGGCCTGCACCTGCCGGCGTTGCAGCTGGGCGCGCTCTGGCAGGCCCGTGGCCAGCTGCTGCCCTGGCTGGGGGTGATCGTGCCGATGGGGCTGTTCAACCTGCTCGGTTCCCTGCAGAACCTGGAGAGCGCCGAAGCGGCGGGCGATCGCTATCCGGTGAGGAGTTCGCTGCTGATCAACGGCATCGGCACGCTGGTGGCCGCCGCCCTCGGGTCGTGTTTTCCCACCACCCTCTACATCGGCCATCCAGGCTGGAAGGCGATGGGGGCCCGGATCGGCTACTCCTGGCTGAACGGGCTGCTGATGGGGCTGGGTTGCCTGCTGGGGGTCTTCGGTCTGGTGGGCCAGCTGCTGCCGATCGAGGCGGGCATGGCGATCGTGCTTTACATCGGACTGGTGATCGCCGCCCAGAGTTTCCAGGCCACACCGCCTGCCCATGCGCCTGCGGTGGTGCTGGGCCTGCTGCCGGGTCTGGCCGGCTGGGGAGCCCTGTTGCTCAAGGCAGGCCTGCGGGCCGGCGGCGCCGGCAGTGCCGCGAATCCCTTCGGCTCGGCGCTGCTGATTCCGTTGCAGCAGGCTGACGTCTGGGCCGCCGGCGCCTTTGCCCTTGAGCAGGGCCAGATCGTGGCGGCCATGCTGCTCTCGGCGATGCTGGTGTACGTGATCGAGCAGCGCTTCGCTGCCGCGGCGTTCGCTGCCGGCCTGGCTGCCCTCGCCGCCTGGTTCGGTCTGATCCACGCCTGGCGTTTCACCCCCGCTGACACCGTGCTGCAGCTGGGTTGGGGCAGCGGTGCCCCCTGGGCCCAGGGCTATCTGGCGATGGCCCTGGTGTTTGGGGCGGCGGCCCTGGCCCGGCGGCGGGGGCCAGCCGGCTGAGTGGGTGAGAGCCTGATCCCACGCGAAGTCCCGACCGCTGCTGAATCACGGCTGGATGCCGTGGTCCTGAGGCGGTTGGTGCTCAGCTGGTGGGAATCCCATGGCCGCCACGGGATTCCCTGGAAGCGGCTACCCGATGGCGGGCGACCCGGCGATGGGAAGCCCCTGGACCCCTACGCCATCTGGGTGGCTGAGGTGATGCTGCAACAGACCCAGCTGATGGTGATGCTGCCCTTCTGGCGGCGCTGGATGGCCGCCCTGCCCAGCCTCACAGCGCTGGCCGCGGCCGAGAATCACGACGTGCTGATGCTCTGGCAGGGGCTGGGCTATTACGCCCGTGCCCGTCGCTTGCAGCAGGGAGCGCGGCAACTGCTGGCTGCCCGGGTCCCCGGGGGCGGGTTGGCGTCCGGCGATCCCTGGCCCCGGGATCTGGCCGGCTGGCTGGCGTTGCCGGGAATCGGCCCCAGCACGGCCGGCGGCATCCTCAGTTCCGCCTTTGATCAGCCGTTTGCGATCCTCGATGGCAACGTCAAAAGGGTCCTGGCCCGGTTGGTCGCCAGCCCGCTTCCCCCGCAACGGGACCTGGCCGGGTTCTGGCGGCTCAGCGGCTCGCTGCTCGACCCGCGGCGGCCCCGGGCGTTCAACCAGGCCCTGATGGATCTCGGCGCCACGGTCTGCACACCCCGCCAACCCGGCTGTGGCCTTTGCCCCTGGCAGGGGCATTGCGCTGCCTACGCTGCCGGCGATTCCGGCAGCTATCCCGTGAAGGACGCCATCAGATCCGTTCCTCACCAGGTGATCGGTGTGGGTGTGGTGCTGGATCCAGATGGCCGGGTGCTGATCGACCAGCGTCAGGCCGAGGGGCTGCTGGGTGGCCTCTGGGAGTTCCCCGGCGGCAAGCAGGAGCCAGGTGAGTCGATCGTCACCACGATTGAGCGGGAGCTGGCCGAGGAGCTGGCCATCCAGGTGGTTGTGGGAGAGGAGCTGATCAGCATGGAGCACAGCTACAGCCACAAACGGCTGCGCTTTGTCGTGCATCTCTGCCGCTGGCTTTCGGGGGATCCCCGACCCCTGGCCAGTCAGCAGGTGCGCTGGGTCGCGCCGGAGCGGCTGCAGGAGTTCCCTTTCCCGGCCGCCAATGCCCGCATGATCCAGGCCCTGCAGGAGCGGCTCGGGTTGGCGAAGGTCGATCGGCTCAAGGGCTCGGTGGGCCCAGCAGGGCAAGACGCCCCTCCTGGTGATGCCGCAGCTCCACCTGCCAGACGGGCTCAGGCTGCAGGCTGAGCCGCTCCGGCCATTCCACCGCCAGCAGGGCACCGAGTGAGCGGGCCTCCTCCTCCTCCTGGGCGAACAGCTCATCGGCGGCGGCCGGTTGCTCGAGCCGATAAAGATCAAGGTGCACCAGGTGGGTTGTCTGACCCAGGCGACGACCTCGGTAGTGCTGGGCCAGGGCGAAGCTGGGGCTGGTGATCGGCTCCGTGATGCCCAGGGCCTGGGCCAGTCCCTGCACCAGGCTGGTCTTGCCGGCTCCCAGCTCGCCCTTCAACAGCAGCAAGGGCGCGGGTGCTGCCTGGAGCAGAACGGCGAGCTCCTCCCCCAGGCAGCGGGTGGCGGCCAGGTCGGGCAGAAATCGAATGGTGGCGCGCATGGACTTGATGGCCCCTGTAGATTCACCTTCAGCGAGCCCGAAGCCTCGGCGTCTCTGCAGATATTCCACACCCAAATCTTCCTCCCGCACGGGAGCTATCCCACCATGGTGGCCGCACCTTCTTCCACTGTTCAATCCGAGGCCGCAACGGCCAGCTTCACCCCCGGGCTCCAGGCAACCTCCTCCTATGTGATCGCCGACCTCGGCCTGGCCGACTGGGGCCGCAAGGAGCTGGCCATCGCCGAAACGGAGATGCCCGGGCTGATGGCTCTGCGCACCAAGTTCGGGGCGGAGCAACCGCTCAAGGGTGCCCGGATCGCCGGCAGCCTCCACATGACGATCCAGACGGCGGTTCTGATCGAAACCCTGGTTGCCCTCGGCGCTGAAGTGCGCTGGGCCTCCTGCAACATCTTCTCGACTCAGGACCACGCCGCCGCAGCGATCGCGGCGAAGGGTATTCCCGTCTTTGCCTACAAGGGCGAGACCCTCGATGAGTACTGGGCCTTCACCCACAGGATCCTGGAGTGGGGCGATGGCGGCACCCCGAACATGATCCTTGATGACGGCGGCGATGCCACCGGCCTCGTGGTGCTCGGCACCAAAGCCGAGCAGGATCTGTCCGTACTCGACAACCCCGGCAGTGAAGAAGAGATTGCCCTCTTCAAGTCGATCCGGGCCCGGCTGGCTGTTCAACCCGGCTTCTATTCCCGCATCTATGCCCAGATTCAGGGTGTGACCGAGGAAACCACCACCGGTGTGGCTCGCCTCTACCAGATGCAGAAAGCCGGCGAGCTTCCCTTCCCGGCGATCAACGTCAACGATTCGGTCACCAAGAGCAAGTTCGACAACCTCTATGGCTGTCGTGAATCCCTGGTCGACGCCATCAAGCGCGCCACGGATGTGATGGTGGCTGGCAAGGTGTCCCTGGTGATCGGCTACGGCGATGTCGGCAAGGGATCAGCCCAGTCGCTGCGGGGCCTGGGTTCCACGGTGATGATCGCCGAGGTGGATCCGATCTGTGCCCTGCAGGCGGCCATGGAGGGCTACCGCGTCGTCCGTCTGGAAGACGTGGTTTCGGATGTGGACATCTTCGTGACCGCCACCGGTAACTTCCAGGTGATCGGCCACGATCATCTGATCCGCATGAAGGACCAGGCGATCGTCTGCAACATCGGCCATTTCGACAACGAAATCGACGTTGCCTCCCTCAAGCAGTACGAGTGGGACACGATCAAGCCCCAGGTGGATCATGTGATCTTCCCGGATGGCAAGCGCATCATCCTGCTGGCTGAGGGTCGTCTGGTGAATCTGGGCTGCGGCACAGGCCACCCCAGCTTCGTGATGAGCAACTCGTTCACCAACCAGGTTCTCGCCCAGATCGAGCTGTTCAGCAAGGGAGAGCAGTACGAGAAGCAGGTGTACGTCCTGCCCAAGCATCTCGATGAGATGGTGGCTCGCCTTCACCTCGAGAAGATCGGCGCCAAGCTCACCGAGCTCAGCCAGATCCAGGCCGATTACATCGCGGTGCCGGTGGAGGGCCCCTACAAGCCCGACCACTACCGCTATTGATGGGGGTTGCCGAACTGGTCCAGCAGCTGCCCGAACTGATCGGTGTAGCTGTCGGGGCCAATCCATGGGCGGGCTATGGCGCGATCTTTCTCGCCATGTTCCTCGAGAACCTGTTCCCTCCTATTCCCTCTGAGCTGATCATGCCCCTGGGGGGGTTTTACGTGCACCAGGGCCAGCTGGCCTTTGTGCCTGTTGTGATTGCCGGTCTGCTCGGCACTGTGCTGGGTGCCCTTCCCTGGTACGGCATCGGTCGGTTGGTGAACGAGGAGCGCCTGGAGCAATGGCTTGATCGCCACGGCCGTTGGATCGGCATCCGTTCCGAGGAACTGCGCCGGAGCCGCAACTGGTTCAACCGCCATGGCACCGCCCTGGTGTTCTGGGGCCGGCTTGTGCCGGGCATCCGCACGTTGATTTCGGTGCCTGCCGGCATCGAAATGATGCCGATGCTTCCCTTCCTGATCTGGACCACGGCAGGCAGCCTGATCTGGACCCTGTTGCTCACCCTGGCCGGGATGCTGCTCGGCGAGGGCTACAGCAATGTGGAGGTCTGGATCGAGCCGGTGGCCCGAGCCATCAAGGTGCTGCTCGTGGTGCTTGGTCTGGCCTTTGCGGTGTGGCTGGGCCTGCGCATCTGGCGACAGCGCCAAAGCAACCACTGAGCTGATCCGCCACCGTCAGCGGGAGGTGCTCCAGCCGGCAGTGGCCGGTTCTTCGGCACCGGACTCTGGTTCTAGAAGGGAACTTCCTCTTCGCTGGGCTCACCCTGGTAAGCGGAGCCGGCACCTGGCCCGCCATCGCCGTAGCCGCCCTGGTCGGCGTCGCGTTTTGAGCCGAGCAGTTCCAGGCGATCGACTCGCACCACGGGCTTGGTGCGCTCCTCGCCACTGGTGCGATCAGTCCAGCGGTCGAGCTTGAACGAGCCGATGATGCCGAGCAGGGAGCCCTTTCGCACGTAGTCGGCGGCAACTTGGGCCTGCTTGCCCCAGATCTCCAGGTTGAACCAGTCGGGCTCGTCATCCCTGCTGCGACGGTTCACAGCCAGGGTGAGGTTGGCGACCACCGTGCCGGATTCGAAGTAACGGACTTCGGGGTCGCGGCCGGCTCGGCCGACCAGGGTTACGGAATTCACGCCCATGGGCTTTCGGTTGATTGGGGGGTTGGTTGGATCAATGATGCGCCATTCGATCAAGGCGCTTCTCCCATTAGGTTCCACCGATCGGTCCGGATGTACCAGAGAGGAGCCGGTGGAGCCCCGGGTCCCCCACACCTATGATTCACCCCGCTCTGCGGCTGCCCAGTGTTTTTCCGACGTTTCCAGCTCTCCCGTGACATCGGCATCGATCTGGGAACGGCCAACACCTTGATGTACGTGTCCGGCAAGGGCATTGTGCTGCAGGAGCCCTCCGTGGTGGCCCTGGATCTGGAGCGAGGCATCCCCCTCGCGGTGGGCAATGAAGCCAAGCTGATGCTCGGTCGCACCCCAGGCAATATCAGGGCCGTTCGTCCGCTGCGCGACGGCGTGATCGCCGATTTCGATGCCGCCGAGATGATGATCAAGACCTTCATCCAGAAGGGCAACGAGGGCCGCGGCATCGTGGCTCCCCGGCTGGTGATCGGCATTCCAAGCGGCGTCACCGGTGTCGAGCGGCGGGCCGTGCGTGAGGCCGGCCTCGCCGGCGCCCGTGAGGTGCATCTGATCGATGAGCCGGTGGCTGCGGCGATCGGAGCGGGTCTGCCGGTCACCGAACCGGTCGGCACGATGATCGTCGACATCGGCGGTGGCACCACTGAAGTGGCTGTGCTCAGCCTCGGTGGCACCGTGGTGAGCGAGTCGGTGCGGGTGGCGGGTGATGAGATCAGCGAAGCGATCACCGTCTACCTCAAAAAGGTTCACAACCTGGTGGTCGGCGAGCGGACGGCCGAGGAGATCAAGATCCGGATCGGCTCCGCCTTCCCTGACGACGCCCATGACAACGGCTCGATGGATGTGCGTGGCCTTCACCTGCTCTCGGGCCTGCCACGCACGATCAACGTGCGGGCCGGTGACATCCGCGAAGCGATGGCCGAGCCGCTCAACGTGATCGTGGAGGCGGTGAAGCGCACCCTGGAGCGGACGCCACCGGAGCTGGCCGCCGACATCGTCGATCGAGGCATCATGCTGGCCGGTGGCGGTGCCCTGGTGCGGGGGATCAGCGACCTGATCAGCCATGAGACCGGCATCCTCACCCACCTCGCCCAGGATCCCCTCCTGTGCGTGGTCAACGGCTGCGGCCAGGTGCTGGAGGATTACAAGCGGCTGGAGCGGGTGCTTGACACCCCTGACTTCACTCGCCTCTCCGCCTGATCGTCATGCCGTTCGGGCGCCTGCCCCGCGTCCCTTCCCTGCGGCTGTTGATCCAGTCCTGGCCCTGGTGGTTGTTGCTGGTGGCCCTGGTGGGACTGCGGCTCAGCAAGGGAGCCTTCCTGAGCGATGTTTATGCGTTGATCAGCCGGCCGTTCTGGCCGGGCAGTGCGCAGTGTGAGTGGTTGCAGGCTTCGAAGCAGCTGGAGCTGCAGGCCCGCCAGGCCCACCTGGAGCAGGACAATCGTCGTCTTCGCGCCTTGCTGGGCCTGAAGCGGGCCGATCCGGGCGAAGTGACCGCCGCGGTGCTCTCCCGGGAGACGGCAGGTTGGTGGCATCAACTGCTGCTGGGTGCTGGCCAGATCCAGGGCATTCGTGCCGGGGATCCGGTCGTGGGCCCCGGGGGACTGGTCGGTCGGGTGGCGAGCGTGACTCCCACCACCGCCAGGGTGTCCCTGCTCACCGATCCGGCCAGCCGCGTGGGGGTCTGGGTGGGGCGCACCCAACGCCATGGCCTGCTCACCGGCGTCGGCACCAGTCGGCCGACTCTGGTCTTCCTCGAAAAGGATCCCCAGGTTCGGCCGGGTGACCTGGTGGTCACCTCACCGGCGAGCACCCTGCTGCCGCCGGGCCTGAACGTGGGAGTGATCCAGTCGGTCGATGAGAAGGGGGTTCCGGCCCCGACGGCGGTGGTGCAGCTGGGCGCACCAGTGGGCTCGATCGACTGGGTGCAGGTGCTGGTCCAAGCGCCGCCGGCGCCCTGAGCGATGGGGATTCTCCACCGCCTGCCCTGGGCCGTCGCCACCGCTGTCGCCGTGCCCCTGCTCAATCTCGCTTCGCCCCCTTTCCTCAAGCTGGCGGGTGTGCCGCCCAGCTGGGCGGTGCTCTGGCTGTTGCCCTGGGCTCTGGCCGATGGCCCGCTCTCCGGCGCCCTGGCCGGGCTGGGGCTGGGACTGTTGCTGGACGGTCTCAACCTGGGAGGCGCCACCCAGATCCCTGCCCTCGCGGTGCTCGGGTGGTGGTGGGGGCGCCTGGCGCGCCAGGGACCGCCGATCCAACGCAGCCTGAGCCTGGGGCTGCTGGCCCTGCTGGGAGCCTTTCTGCTCGGCCTGAGCCTGCTGGTCCAGCGCCATGGCTTTCCCCTGCCCGGGTTCATTCCCCAGCTCTCGATCCTGCATACGCTGCTGGCCCAGACTCTGCTCACCGGTCTGCTGGCACCGATGATCTGTTCGCTGCTGCTGCTGCTCTGGCGTCAACAGCAGCGATGACAAGGCACAGATCCTTTGCCGTCGCCCCGATGCCGCTGATCCGATCAACACTGCAGCGAAGCTGGGCTGTGCTCGGCTCGGCCCTGTTGCTGCTGGCGGGCTGCGCCCCCGGCCCGCCAGCCCAGAAGGAGCTGCAGCTCTGGACCCTCGATCTCTCGCCCAAGTTCAACGCGGAGATCGGCCGGGTGATGGCTGCCTGGGAGAGCGATCATCCGGGGGTCTCGGTGGGCTGGACGGACCTGCCCTGGGGCTCGGTGGAGCGCAAGCTGCTGGCGGCGGTCTTTGCCCGCACGGCGCCGGATGTGGTCAACCTCAACCCTCTGTTCGCCGCCAACCTGGCCAGCAAAGGGGGCCTGCTGGAACTGGATCCGCTCTTGCCCCCCGGGGCCGGTGACGCCTATCTGCCGCGGATCTGGCGGGCGAGCCAGGCCGAGGGTCGCCAGTTCGCCATTCCCTGGTATCTCACCGCCCGCATCACTCTCGCCAACCGGGACTTGATCGGCCGTTCCGGCTACACCCAGCCGCCCCGCCGCTGGGAGGAGGTGCCCGCCTTCGCCGAAGCGGTCAAGCGCCGCACCGGGCGTTACGCCCTGTTCGTCACGGTGGTGCCGGACGACTCCGCCGAACTGCTGGAGTCGATGGTGCAGATGGGGGTGACCCTCCAGGATGGGCGACGCCGTGCGGCCTTCAACAGCCCGGCCGGTCGCCGCGCTTTCGCCTTCTGGAGCGATCTCTATCGCCGGGGTCTGCTGCCGCGTGAGGTGGTCAGCCAGGGCTACCGGCGCGCCATCGAGCTCTACCAGAGCGGCGAGCTGGCGACCCTGGCCAGCGGAGCGGAGTTCCTGCGCAGCATTCAGACCAATGCCCCCCGGATCGCCGACCTCACCGAGCCCCATCCACCCCTGACCGGGCCGGACGGCACCACCAACGTGGCGGTGATGAACCTGGCGGTACCCAGGCAGAGCGCCCTGCCGGAGCAGGCGGTGAGCTTTGCTCTCTTCCTGACCAATGCTGAGAACCAGGTGCGCTTTGCCGAGCAGGCGCGGGTGCTGCCTTCCGCCACGGTCGCTCTGGGCCAGATCGAGCGCCGGCTGCGCACCCAGGACCTGAGCGATCCCCGTCAGGAGCTGGTGCGCCGGGCCCGGTTGCAGTCGGTGGAGGCGCTGCGGCGGGCGGAGGTGCTGGTGCCGGCGAGCCCTGGGGTGAAGCGGCTCCAGGCGATCCTGTATCGCCATCTGCAGCGGGCCATGCTGGGTCAGATCAGCAGCGATGCGGCCCTGGCCGCGGCGGAGCTGGAGTGGAATCGTTATGCCGCGGCCCGCTGGCCCTGAAGCCTTGATCAAGGCCGGTCTCTCGGGGCCAGGGCCCTGAGCTGTAGGGTTTCATTTCGTGAAAAAAACTTTGCCATGTCCTTGGAAGCGCAGCCCCGGCCAGGTCAGGGTGAGGCTTCCGAGGATCAGGTGGCTCGCACCCTGGCCACGGTGCTTGTCGTCGATGACGAGGCGACCGTCCGGCGGGTGCTGCAGATGCGCCTGGAGCTGGCCGGCTATCGCGTCCTCTGCGCCGAGGATGGCGAGCAGGCCCTGGCCGTCTTCCACAAGGAGCAACCCGATCTGGTCGTTCTCGATGTGATGCTGCCGAAGCTGGATGGTTTCGCCGTCTGCCGAAGGCTGCGGGCAGAATCCTGCGTGCCGATCATTTTTCTCTCGGCCCTGGACGCCATCGCCGAACGGGTTTCGGGCCTCGACCTCGGCGCAGACGATTATCTGCCCAAACCCTTCAGCCCCAAGGAGCTCGAAGCCAGGATCTCGACCATCCTGCGCCGGGTGGGCCGGGGCTCGGCCACCCTTGAGCCGCGGGAGGTGCCGGCCGGTCAGGGCATTCTGCGGGTCGGCGATCTGATGGTCGACACCAATCGCCGCCAGGTCACCCGGGCCGGCGACCGGATCGGCCTCACCTACACCGAATTCAGCCTGCTGGAGCTGCTGTTCCGGGAGCCGGGGCGGGTCGTGCCCCGCGCTGAGATTCTCGAACAGCTCTGGGGGTACCCTCCCCGTCGTGCCGCTGATCTGCGCGTCGTTGATGTTTATGTCGCCCGGCTGCGGGGCAAGCTGGAGCCCGATCCCCGCAATCCCGAGCTGATTCTCACCGTGCGCGGCACCGGCTATTCCTCCCAGCGGATCGGCGAGCCGCTCGCGAGCGCCGCGCTCTGAGCCCAACCGGCCGAATCAGCCTGCCGCCCGCCGGCCCGTCCTTCAGGATGGGGCGCTGAACCGCTTGATTCGTCCCTTGTCCGAGCTGCGCCACAACCGTCTGGAGCAGGCCCGTCTGGAGAAGGGCCAGGCCCTGGCGGCCCTCGGTCAGGGGCCTTACGCCCTGCGCTTCGAGCCCAGCCACCGCACCGCCGCCCTGCAGCAGCAGCACGCTGACCTGCCCAACGGCGAGGAGCGGCCGGTGGCCGTGGCCGTGGCCGGCCGGGTGATGACCCGCCGGGTGATGGGCAAGCTCGCCTTCTTCACCCTGGTGGATGAAAGCGGTCCGATCCAGCTGTTCATCGAGAAGGCCCACCTGCTGGCGGCGCTGCCCGAGCAGCCCGAGGCCTTCGCCCAGATCACCTCGCTGGTGGATGCCGGCGACCTGATCGGTGTGCACGGCACGCTGCGCCGCACCGACCGTGGTGAGCTCTCGGTGAAGGTGAGCGGCTGGGAGATGCTCTGCAAATCGCTGCAGCCCCTGCCCGATAAATGGCACGGCCTGGCGGATGTGGAGAAGCGCTACCGCCAGCGCTATCTCGATCTGATCGTGTCTCCTCACACCCGCGAAACCTTCCGCCGCCGCGCCCGCCTGGTGAGCGGCATCCGCCGCTGGCTGGATGCCCGCGACTTTCTGGAGATCGAAACGCCGGTGCTCAACCTGGAGGCCGGCGGTGCCGATGCCCGCCCCTTCAGCACCCACCACAACGCCCTCGACCTGCCGCTGTTCCTGCGCATCGCCACCGAACTGCATCTCAAGCGGCTGGTGGTGGGCGGCTTCGAGCGGGTCTATGAACTGGGTCGCATCTTCCGAAACGAAGGCATCAGCACCCGCCACAACCCGGAATTCACCTCGGTGGAGGTGTATCAGGCCTATGCCGATTACATCGACATGATGGCGCTCACCGAGCAGATGATCGCTGAAGTCACCGAGCAGGTGTGCGGCAGCACCGCCCTCACCTATCAGGGCGTGGCCATCGATCTCACGCCCCCCTGGCGCCGGGCCACCATGCACGAGCTGGTGGAGCAGGCCACCGGGCTGGATTTCAACGGCTTCGCCAGCCGCGATGAAGCCGCGGCCGCCATGGTGGCCGCCGGGCTGGAGGTGCCCGCTGCCGCCGACAGCGTGGGCCGCCTGCTCAACGAAGCCTTCGAGCAGCGGGTGGAAGCCAGCCTGATTCAGCCCACCTTCGTGCTCGATTACCCGGTGGAGATCTCACCGCTGGCGCGCACGCACCGCAGCAAGCCCGGCCTGGTGGAGCGCTTCGAGCTGTTCATCGTGGGGCGCGAAACCGCCAATGCCTTCAGCGAGCTGATCGATCCGGTGGATCAGCGCCGGCGCCTGGAAGCCCAGCAGCAGCGCCGCCTGGCAGGGGATCTGGAGGCCCAGGGGGTGGATGAGGATTTTCTCCAGGCCCTGGAGGTGGGCATGCCCCCCACCGGCGGGCTGGGCATCGGCATCGACCGGTTGGCCATGCTGCTCACCGACAGCCCCAGCATCCGTGATGTGATCGCCTTCCCGCTGTTGCGTCCGGAAGCCGGTTCCACAGGGGCTTGAAGGCCAAAGTGGATAATGAGGTCACGTTGGCACTGACCTTGGCCCATGAGCGGTGAGCGCGTCGGATTCCGCTTCAAGCACGCAGATGCCGTGGTCAAGCGCAACCCTCAGGGCCGCTCCCGTCGCGGTTGGGTGATGGAGCCGGTGGAGCAGACCACCAGCCGTGGCACCAAGATGCCGGCTTACCGCATCCGCTGGCGCGACAGTGAACGCCCCGAGATCGTGCTGCAGCACATGCTGATCGCCGATCCCGACCCCACACCACCGCCGGAAGGGGTGAGCCTGGTGCCCCCGGCGCCGAAGAAGTGAGGCCTGGCCACGGCATGGGATTGGGCGATTGGGATTGGGGGATTGAGATCGGGGGATCAGGGTCGTGGCGAGATCAGGATCAGCTCCAACCCTTCAGCCTGTAGATCAGCAGGCCGAGATGCTCCTTGATCACCAGGGTGCTCAACTGCAAGGACCCGGCATCAGGAAGCATCGAGCCCAGCAGTGAGCCGGGGGTTGGCTCGCCCAGCTGGGCCCGGGCCGGCAGAAGATAGTCGCAGGCGACGGGGATCACCTTCAATGACGTGCGCCGTTCGAAGGTGGCCAGGGAACGGGGCATGTGGATGGCGCTGGTAATCAGGATCACCGAGCGCCAGCCCTCTTGCCTGGCGAGCTGATCGATCGCCGCGGCTTCTTCCGCCGTGGTTCTGGCCTGGTCACTCATTCGGATTCTTGCGGCTGGAACGCCGAGTTCAACGGCCAGGTTGCGGGCCGCCAGGGCCTCCGGCGGCGCCGGGTCGTCCTGGCGGAACGTCACCCTGCCTCCACTGACCAGCAGGAGTGGAGCGCGATCCGCTCGCATCAACCGCACCCCGCTGAGCAGGCGGTCGCCAGCCTCGTTCACTTCCACGCCGGCGCGGGGTGGCAAGGGGGACTGCAGTCCGCCACCGAGCACGACGATGGCATCGGCGCGGGGGACTGCCGCCGGGGTGAGGGCGGCACTGCGCTCCTCAAGGCCCCAGACCAGCTGCCGCGCCGTGAAGGGCATGGCACTGATCCAGAGCAGGGCGATGCCGCCACCGCCCAGCCAGGCCGACCAGTGGCGGCCGCGTCCCAGCTGCGCCGTGAGCAGCATCACCAGGCTCAGTCCGAGCGGGTAGACGAGCAGCGGCAGCAGTTTCGAGAGCAGGAATCCCATCGGCAGCAGTGATCAGGAACCTGGGGAGCTCCTGCTCCGCCGCAGGTCCTCGAGGTCCTGCTGCTTCTCGAAACGGGCCCAGGCCTGCTCCAGGTCGGGGCTCCCGGGCTCTGGCGGGCTGGCCGGAGTGCTCGGGGCCGCCGGGCCGTCCGGCTCCAGCAGCTCGGCTTCCACCTGTCGCAAGGAGCTGCCCAGATCATGCAGGGCCTGCCAGCGGTCGCGGCCAAGCCCCATCAACTGGCGCAGGTGGGCTTCGGCCTGATCAGCCAGGGCCAGGGCTCCGGCGGCCCTGGCCCGCCCCACCCGTTGCTGCCACTGGGTGATCTCCCCTGCCAGCTCCAGCAGCGCCTGGCGGCTGGAGTCCGCCTGCATCTGAATCTGCAAGCGCTGGTGGCTGAGGCGTCGTTGCCGCTCCTGCCGCTCCTCCGCATCAAGCAGGTGCCGCTGATCGGGGTTCCTGCTCAGGAAGGCTTCCAACTGCCGATCCAGCTGGGCCTCAAGCTGCTCGAACCAACTGCCGCTCATCAGGACCTGTTCATTGCGGTGCCCGGGTGATCAGCGGAGCTTCGATCTCCTCGTGCAGCGGGGTGATCGCCGCTTCGCGGGAGCGGAGCAGCAGCTGGGTGAGCCGCGCGATCGCCCCTTCGCCGAGGTCCTGGCGGCTGATGTCGTCGAAGGCCTGGAGGTAAAGCTCCTCAAGCTGGTTGATCAGTCCTTCGCGCAGCTCGCGCATGGCCCGCCGCTGGTCATCCCTGCTCATCGCTGTGGCTCCAGGAGGTGGAGGCTGAAGTGGTCGTTCGGGTCGCTCCAGCGCCGCACGGCGCGCCAGCCCGCCTCGGCTGCCAGGGCCGTGAAGGCCTCCGGGGAGTACTTGTAGCTGTATTCGGTGATCAAGCTTTCGCCGGCGGCGAATCTCCAGTTTCGCCCGGCCACCGCCACCTGTTGCGGCCCCTGGCACACCAGGGCCATTTCGATCCGGCTTTCCAGCGCCTGCCAGCGGGCGCGGTAGGTGAAGGCCCCTGGCTCGAAGCCGGCGTTCAGGTCGCGGTTGAGCCGCAGCAGCAGGTTGGTGGCGAAGGCGGCGGAGTAGCCGGCCCGATCGTTGTAGGCGGCCTCCAGGCTGGCCACCTGGCGGGGTTGATCGATGCCGATCAGCAGGCAGCTGTCCGGGCCGAGCAGACGGGCGAACTGGCTCAGCACCCCCCGGGCCTGGACGGGGTCGAAGTTGCCCAGGGAGCTGCCGGGGTAGAAGCCGAGCCGCCGCCGGCCCGCCAGCAGGGGATGGTTCGGCAGGGCCTGCAACTGGCTGTAGTCACAGCAGATGCCCAGCACATCAAGGTGGGCATGGCGCTTCTGCAGGGCCCGGCAGGCTGCGGCCAGATGGCTGGAGCTGATGTCCAGGGCCACATAGGCCGTGGCTGGCAGGGCCTCCAGCAGTGGCGACACCTTGCGGGCGCTGCCGGCGCCGAACTCGATCGGAATGCCCGGGCCCATCGCCGCCGCCATCGCCGCCGCCTCCTGGCGCAGCAGGTCGGTTTCGATCGCGGTGAGCCGGTATTCGGGCTGCCGGCAGATCGCTTCGAACAGCCGCGAGCCCTCGGCGTCATAGAGGAACCAGGCGGGCAGCTGCTTCGGGACCCGGCTGAGCCCCTCCACCACCAGCCGCTCCATGTCGGCGGCCACGGGGTGCAGATCGATCAAGGTGATGTCTTTGCTGCGGGGCTGGGTGCTGTTCATGCGCTGTCCCTGGCCAGCCTCAGGCCGGCCGCCATCCAGCGACTGGCCGGCGGGAAGAAGTTCCGGTAGGTGGTGCGCCCATGCCCGGCCGGGGTGAGGTAGCTGCTGCCGCGCAGCACCATCTGGGAGCTCATGAACTTGCCGTTGTATTCGCCCACGGCACCGGCGGCGGGCCTGAAGCCCGGATAAGGGCGGTAAGGGCTGGCGGTCCATTGCCACAACACCCCGTGGACCTGCTCCAGGGCGGTTCCCTGATCGATCGCCGCTTCCCATTCGGCTTCCGTGGGCAGCCGCACGCCGGCCCAGCGGGCGTAGGCGTCGGCTTCGAACCAGCTGAGATGCCGCACCGGCGCCTCGGGATGCAGGGGCCGACGGCCGGCCAGGCTGAACTCCCAGCCCCACCCCGCGGCGGGTCCGCTGCCACGCCAGTAGCGGGGAGCCTGCCAGTGGTGTCGCTCGACCGTCTCCCAGCCCTCGCTCAGCCACAGCTCGGGACGTCGGTAGCCGCCATCGGCGATGAAGCAGGCGAACTCGTCGTTGCGCACCAGGCGACTGGCCAGCTCGTGGGGCTCCAGCCAGAGCCGGTGCCGGGGCGCCTCGTTGTCGAAGTGGAAACCCCCATTCCGGTGTCCGATCTCCACGAGCCCGGCGGAGCCGGCCAGCCAGCGGAGAGGATCGGTCACCCGGCTGACTCCGTAGCTGGATTCAGGTCCATCAGCCCCTGGGAAGGCAGCCGGTTCGAGGGGATTGCGGCTGAACCCGTCGAGCAGGTCCATCAGCAGCAGCTCCTGGTGCTGCTGTTCGTGCTGGAGGCCCAGCTCGAGCAGAGCCAGCAGTGGGCCCGACTCGGCTTCACTGAGCCGGGCGAACTGGTGCACGAGGGCTTCGAGGCCGGCATCGACCCGGTGACGCCAGGCGATCACCTCGCCGATCGTGGGGCGGCTGAGCAGGCCCCGCTCGGGGCGGGGATGGCGGGTGCCGATCGCGTCGTAATAGGAATTGAACAGGTAGCCCCAGCGGCTGTCGACAGGGACATGACCGGGCAGATGGGGCGTCAGCAGGAAGGTTTCGAAGAACCAGCAGGTGTGACCGAGATGCCATTTCGGCGGGCTGGCCTCGGCCATGCCCTGCAGGCCGAGGTCTTCGGGCTCCAGGCCCTCGACCAGCTCCTCGCTGCGACGGCGGGTGGCTTCAAGCCGTTCGAGCAGGGCCTCGGTCGGGGCGGAGGCGGCCATGGCCAGAGGTTCGCTGGATCTGATCGTAGGGGTCTCAGGCGTCCCGGCTCGCCGCCCCTACGATCAGCCGCAGTCCGTTCACTTGATTCAGGGCCGCGAGATGGGCAGCAGCCAGCCAGCGGTCAGCAACACGGCGGTCAGCCCGTTGCTGGATCGCAGCAGCACGATCTGTCGGGGCTTCGTGGGGGCGGTCGGGAACACGCCGCTGATCCGGCTTGATCGGCTCAGCGAGCGCACCGGCTGCGAAATCCTCGGCAAGGCCGAGTTCATGAACCCGGGCGGCTCCGTCAAGGACCGGGCTGCCCTGGGGATCCTGTTGGAGGCTGAGGAGTCCGGAGCACTGCAGCCGGGCGGGACTGTGGTGGAGGGAACGGCCGGCAACACCGGCATCGGCCTCACCCACCTCTGCAATGCCCGCGGCTACCGCAGCCTGATCGTCATCCCCGACACCCAGTCGGCGGAGAAGATCGAGTTGTTGCGCAGCCTGGGGGCCGACGTACGCACGGTGCCGGCGGTGCCTTACCGCGATCCCAGCAACTACGTGAAGCTTTCGGGCCGGATCGCCGCGGAAACCCCTGGGGCCATCTGGGCCAATCAGTTCGACAACCTGGCCAACCGCCGCGCCCACTACGCCAGCACCGGCCCGGAGATCTGGGAGCAGACCGGCGGCCGCATCGACGCCTGGGTGTCGGCCACGGGCACCGGCGGCACCTATGCCGGTGTGGCCCTGTTCCTGAAGGAGCGCTCGGCTGCGGTGCGCTGTGTGCTGGCCGATCCCCACGGCAGCGCCCTGCACAGCTGGGCCACCACCGGTGCGCTGCAGGCGGAGGGATGTTCGATCACCGAGGGGATCGGCAACAGTCGCGTCACCGCCAATCTGGCTGGGGCGCCGGTCGATGACGCCGTTCGAATCGATGACCAGACCGCCCTCGACACGATCTACGACCTGCTCTGGCACGAAGGCCTGTTCCTGGGCGGCTCGGTGGGCATCAATGTGGCGGCGGCGGTCGAAACCGCCCGGCGGCTTGGCCCTGGCCACACGATCGTGACGGTTCTCTGCGACAGCGGCGACCGCTACCGCTCCCGCCTCTACGCAACCGATTGGCTGGCGGCCAAGGGGCTCCGCCAGCCCCGACGCGGGGCCTGATGGATCCCATGCCTGCCGCAGCTGCCGGCGTGCTGATCGCCGATCGGTATCGCCTCGAGGCGAAGCTGAGCCAGGGCGGCCAGGGCACCCTCTGGCGGGCCAGCGATCAGTTGGCGGCAGACGCTCCGATGGTTCTGCGACAACTGGGGCCGGATCAGGACCAGGCCGCCCTGCAGGCTCTCTGGCCCCGGCTCCAGGGGGTGCTCCATCCCCAGCTGCCGCGCTTCGGCGAGGTGATCAGCCGTGCCGGTGATCTCTGGTTCGTGCGTGAGTGGCAGGGCGGTCGCAGCTTCCACGACCTGATCGTCTCCCGCCGTGAGCGCCAGCTGGTGTTCGGTGCCGGTGAGGTGCTGCTGCTGCTTCGTCAGCTGTTGCCTGCCCTGGCGGTGCTGCATGGCCAGGGCCTGGTCCACGGCGATCTGAGCCCCGCCAACCTGTTGCGCCGCGACCGGGACGGCCTGCCGGTGTTGCTGGATTTTGGCCTGACCCGCAGCCAGGCCACCGCCCCGGCCGGCGCGACACCGGGCTACGGCCCACCGGAGCTGGGTCGCGGCGAGGCGGCCCAGCCCTGGATGGACCTCTACAGCCTCGGTGTGGTGGCCCTGGTGATGCTCAGTGGCGAAGAGCCCGCCCAGCTGCTGGATCCGGCCAGCCTGTCCTGGCGCTGGCCGGCGGGTCTGGTTCTCGATCCGCCCTTCCGCGCCGCCCTTGAACGCCTGCTTAGCTCCGATCCCTCCAGGCGGTTCGGATCGGCGGCCCAGGCCCTTGCCGCCTTTCAGCAACTGCCGATGCCGGAGAGCACCGGACCGGTGCCCCGCGCCGATCGCACCGTGGTGCTGGTGCCCGCGGCCGCGGAGCCCCCGCCCACCGATCCGCCTCCGGCACCTGTCCAGCAGGAGGACATCCAGCCCCAGGTCCTGGACGTGCCCCTGGCAGAGCCGGTCCTGCCGGCACCGCAGCCAAGGCCGTTGGCGCCGCCACCGATCCAACCCCCCCGGCCATCGCCACGCAGCCGTCAGCAGGACAAGGAGGACGCCGTGGAGGGACGCCTGTGGCCGGTGGTGGTGGCGCTGGTGTTGTCCGCCGTTGTGGGAATCACCCTGGGCTGGTGGTTGCTGGGCCGCGGCCGCACCCCGCCGAGCGCCGGATCGGAACCATTGCTGGAGGTTCCCGCCAGCCTGCCGCCGGCGGAGGTCGACCAACGGCAGCAGCTGCTCAACCGGTTGCGGGCGCTGCAGGTGAACCGTGGCTGGTTTCTGAAGCTGGTGGATGCCAGCCTGCTGGCCCAGTTCCCCGAGCGCCGTGGTCGCCTGCCGGCTGACTCGCTTGAGGACGCCCCCTTCCGCAAGGTCTGGAACGAGCTGGCCGAGGAGTGGCTGGTGCGGGTGGAATCTCTGCCGCTGCAGTTGCGCAGCAAGCTCGGTGATTTCAACTCCGCCGACTGGGAGGCCCAGCAACGGCGTCTGGCCGCTCAGGGTCTGAGCCCGGCCGTTCTGCGTCAGCTGGTGTCGGGCAGTGCTCAGAACCTGCTGCCGGGCCGCTCCGGCCAGACCATTCCACCCGAACCCCTGCGCCAGCTCTGGTATGCCGCCGCCGAACAGACCCTCCAGAGCCTGCGGATCGAATCGATCGAGGCGGCACCTGGCGTGGCCAGGGTCGTTTCGGCCCAGATCGAGGCCGGTGGCGCTCGCCTTTTCCCGATCCGGGTGCCGCCGGGGTATCGGCTGGCGCTGGGGGTGAACGGCTCGCCGCTGATGCAGATGAGCCTCTACGACTCCAGCGGGGCGCTGCTGGAGCCGAGGGGTCCGTTGCGGGTGGTGACCCTCGGCAAGCTGGAAAGCTCCCAGGTGCAGCTTCTGGTCAACAACGAAGGGGTGGCACCGGCGATGATCACCCTGTCGTTGCGGGCGGATGCTCCTCCGCCGGAGCCACCGGCCGCGCCGGTGGAGGTGGTGCCGGGTGAACCGGTCGAGGTGCCGGCAACGCCGCCGGCCAGTTCGCCTGCCCCACGGGAAGAGCAGCCACAGACCCCTGCGTCGCCACCGGCGCCGGCGGCTCCCCAGGCTCCGCCGCCGCCGCCGACATCACCACGGGAGTGAGCTGAGCCTCCTGGCTCAGAGAGGCTCGGCCCGTTGCTGGCGGGTTTCCGCCTTCCACAACCGCCAGCGCACCTCCATGTCTTTCGGGGTGTACACCACGATCGGCAGGCTGGCGTTGTAAGGCAGAACGAAGGGTTTGCTGCCGACCTTGACGAAGCTGGAGCGGAGCGGTTCGCCGGGGGGGCAGGCCATGCGAGTGGAAATCATCGGCCCCGGCGACACCAGGCGAAACACCGTGTAGCCCCAGCCCTTGACGGGTTCGCTGCTGAGCTGGCCGCCGAGGCGATGGCGGTTGCAGTCCACCCGGCGCTCCTGGCCGACGATCAGCTCCACCCGCCAGTCGGCCGGATTGGCTGACAAGGCGGGGTCCGCCGCTGGCGGCAGCACACCGGGCAACTGAATCACCCAGCGCTGTTCTCCACTGCCGGCCGCTGGATAGGGCCTGAGATCGAGCCGGGGGATCGCCCCTGCAGGTGCTGGTAAACCGAGCGCTCCACCGAGCGCTCCGCTGAACGCGGTAACCATCAGCAGCCAACGCCAGGCCATCCGCCACTCCGCAGGGTCGGAACGATCATGACCCGACAGGCACCAGAATGGCCCCAGGCTCTGCCTTGCTCCTTTGATCGCCATCGCCCTGCTTTCCGGCGGCCTGGATTCGGCCACCGCCGCTGCCCTGGCCATCGAGGCAGGCCACCGGGTGATCGGACTGTCCTTCGACTACGGCCAGCGGCATCGCCGGGAGCTGGAGGCCGCTGCCGCCCTGGCCTCGGACCTGGCTCTGGTGGAGCACCACACGATTGAAGTGAACCTGGCTGTCTGGGGTGGCTCGGCCCTGACCGATGCCTCCACCCCGGTGCCCACCACCGGCGTGGAGGAAGGGGTGATCCCGCCCACCTACGTTCCGTGCCGCAACACCGTGTTCATCGCCCTGGGCCTGAGCCTTGCTGAGGCCCGCGGTGCCTCCCGGCTGGTGCTCGGGGTGAACGCGATCGACTATTCCGGTTACCCCGACTGCCGGCCCGATTACCTCGCCGCTTATCAGCAGTTGGCCGACCTGGCCAGCAGAAGCGGCCGCGAAGGCAATGGCGCCCGGCTCTGGGCCCCTCTGGTGGAGTGGAGCAAAACCAGGATCGTGCAGGAGGCCCTGCGGCTCGGGGTGCCGATCGAGGCCACCTGGAGCTGCTACGCCGGCGGCGAGCAGCCCTGTGGCCGCTGCGACAGCTGCCGCATCCGCGACGCGGCCCTGCGGGAGGCCGGCCGCCCGGATCTGGCCAGTGCCTGGGGGCGGCTGGAGGCCCCATCAGGCTCTGCATGAGCCGGTCCGCGGAGCGCCCGTTGACCATGGCTTTGCCCTGGAGGGACCCATGGTTCCTGGTGGAGCGGCTCGTTGAGCGGCTGGGCCGCGATGGTCTTGCCTGGCTGGATGGAGATGGCACCGCCCTCGGCCGCTGGGGGAGCCTGGGCCTGGCGCCTCTGGAGGTGCAGGTCTGCAGAGGCTTGCCCGGTGAAGCGGGTTCCGCGGATCCGTTTGCGGCCCTGGAGGGGATGCAGAGGGATGGAGGCTCCTGGTTGGGATGGTTGGCGTATGGAGCCGGGGCCTGGGTGGAGAAGGGGTCCCACTGGCGTTCGTCGTCGATGGCCACGCTCTGGGCTGCCCGCTACGACCCTCTGCTTCGGTTCGATTTCCAGGAACGGCACGTCTGGCTGGAGGGAAGCGATCAGGCGCTGCTCAGCGCAATGGCCTCCGTGATCGAGTCCTTGCCGTTGGGATTGTCCTCCAGCCTTGATGGCCCGTCGATCCCGATCGATCCCGCCCGCTGGCATTGGCACACCACCGCTACCGCCTTCGCCGCCCAGGTGGAGCAGCTGCTGGAGCGCATCGCCGCCGGCGACCTGTTCCAGGCCAACCTCACAGCCTGCTGTGAGCTGCTGCTGGCGCAGCCTCCTGATCCACTGGCGCTCTATCGCCGTCTCCGTCAGCACTGCCCCGCCCCCTTCGCCGGCCTGGTGGTGGCTGGGGACGCCGCGGTGCTCTCTGCCTCGCCGGAGCGCTTCCTGCGGGTGAGCGCCGATGGACGCGTGCAGACCCGGCCGATCAAGGGCACCCGCCCCCGCCACGCCGCCGTCGCCGCCGATGCCGCCGCCGCTGTCGAGCTGATCACCAGCCCCAAGGACCGGGCTGAGAATGTGATGATCGTCGATCTGCTCCGCAACGACCTGGGCCGGGTCTGCGTGCCGGGCTCGATCCGGGTGCCCCAGCTGGTGGGGCTGGAGAGCTACCGACAGGTTCATCACCTCACTTCGGTGGTGGAAGGGCAGTTGCGGGGGGATTGCACCGTGGTGGACCTGCTGAGGGCCTGCTGGCCGGGTGGATCGATCAGCGGCGCCCCCAAGATCCGCGCCTGCCAGCGCCTGGGCGAGCTGGAGCCGGTGGCGCGCGGGCCCTACTGCGGCTCCCTGTTCCGCTTTGGGTCCGATGGCAGTTTCGACAGCAATATCCTGATCCGCAGCGTGATGCTCCAGGGCCGCCGGCTGCGGGCTCACGCCGGCTGCGGAATCGTCGCCGACTCCGATCCGGCCGGCGAGGCCGAGGAGCTGGGCTGGAAACTCCGGCCTCTGCTGGAGGCCCTGGCATGAAGCCGATCGCCTGGATCGCCAGCCCCGCCGAGGCCGACGCTGCTGAAGCGGCAGCTGCGCCGGGCCAGTGGGGCTCGCCTGTGCAGCTGGGGCTGCCCCTGGCCGATCGCGGCCTGCTGCTTGCCGATGGCCTGTTTGAAACGGTGCTGGTGGAAGCGGGCCAGCCGCAGCTGCTCCCGGAGCATCTGGAGCGGTGGAAGGCCAGTGCGGCACTGCTGGGGATGGAGCGGCCACCCGATCGGGCCAGGCTGGAGCCCCTGCTGGCCGAGGCCCTGCGGCGCAGCGCCATCAGCACCGGTGCCCTGCGGCTCAACTGGAGCCGGGGTATCGGCGCTGGCCGCGGCCTGGATCTGCCCGGGCCGGATGAAGCGTCACCACGGCCCCGGTTCTGGTTGCAGCTCAGCGCCGCCGAGCCCTGCTTCGAGCCGGTTCGTCTGATCGTGAGTGCCAGCGAACAACGCAATGCCGCCAGCCTGCTCAGCCGCTGCAAGAGCTTCGCCTACGGGCCGATGGTTCAGGCGCGCCGGGAGGCCCGCGCCGCCGGCGCCGACGATGCCCTGCTGCTCAGCACCGCCGGTGGCCTCTGTTGCGGCACCAGCACCAACCTGCTCGTGCTGCGGGCTGGAACGGGAACCTGGCTGACGCCGCCCCTGAGCACGGGCTGCCTGCCGGGGGTGATGCGCGGCCGGGCCCTGGAGCTCGGCCTGGCCGTGGAGGCCCCACTTCAGCCGGACCAGCTTGGTGCGGCTCTGTTGATCAACAGCCTCGGCTGCCGGCCGGTGCTCAGCCTGGCGGGGCGGTCCCTGCCGGTGGGGCCGGATCCGGAGCGCTTCTGGCGATCGTTGCTCGGAAGCGGCTGAGCTGCAGCTCGTTCCAGGTGGCTGGGGTCATCCAGCTGCCGACCACAGCCGCAACAGCCGCCAGCAGCAGCAGCACTGGCAACAGGGAGGCATCACCGCTGATCCGCACCACAAACAGGCTGCAGAACAGCGGGGTGCGGCAGGCGCCGCTGAACAGGGCCACCGCTCCGCTGAGCACAAGTGTCGATCGATCCACCCCGCCAAGGCCCTCAAGCCAGGGCGAGGCGAGCAGCGCACCGAGCGACATGGTGTCGTGGATGAGGCCACCGGGAGCACCGATGCTCAGGCTGAGCAGGGCGGCCAGACCCCGGGGCAGGAGCACCCAGAGCGGCACCGGGGTCGTGCTGTCCTGCACCTGATGCACCATCAGCAGCTGGCCGTCGTTGAGGCTCCAGCCCCCGCTGAGGCTGGCCAGGCAGGTGATCGCCAGGCCCAGAGCCACTGTCACCGGCAGACGATGCCGCTGCATCCCGATCCCCACCCAGTGGGATCCCCAGCCCAGCAGGCGCACGAACAGCCCCCCCAGCAGGCCGCCGACCAGGCCGAGTGCGGCCAGACCAGGCCAGAGCGCCGCCGGGGGTACGCCAGCGCGGATCGGCAGCAGATCCATCGCCGGGGCGCCGAGGCCTGAAGCGAACAAGGTCCCGATGCTGCCCAGAATCAGGCAACTGCTCACCAGGGGGAATGAGAGGCGGCCGCTGAGCTCCTCGGCGGCATAGGCCACCCCCAGCAGGGCCGACTGGAAGGCCACCCCAAGCCCCGCTCCGCCGCCCGCTGCCGCCAGCAGAGGCTCCGGCAGGGTCTGCAACGGCGGCAGCCGCCTTCGGGCGGCCAGCACCAGGCTGGCCCCCAGGGCCGCCGAGGGGGATTCGATTCCCACCGTCAGGCCGGCCAGGTGCGTGAGCGCCAGCAGGGGGAGCCGGATCAGCTGGGTGCCGAGGCTGAGCCGCGCCGCGCTGGCGCCTGCCTGGTTCACGCTGCCGGCCTCCTGCAGGGCCAGCACGGGGGTCACCCCGCCGCCAGCGCCCCGCCGCAGCGGACCGTTGGCCAGGGCCACCAGGGCCCAGGTGCCGACCAGCGGAGCGGCGAGCAGCACGGGTCTCAGGGGCTGGCCGCTGCCGAGCGGCCAGAGCATCTGAAGCTTGAAACCCAGCTCAGAAAGCCACTGGTAGGGCTGAGCGGCCAGGCCCAGCAGGGGAGCGAGCAGCAGCAGGCTCAACAGGAGAAGCCAGCTCATTCCGGCTTGACGTTCAGACGCTGAGGAAGCGGTGAATCATGTCCTTGCTCAGGGCCTTGGTGGGACCGCTGGCCACGATCCCACCTTTCTGCATGGCGTAATACCAATCGGATTGCCGCACGAAATGGAGATGATGCTCCACCAGCAGAACACTGATGCCGGTGGTGGCGATGATCCGTTTGACGGCCCGCTCGATGTCGAGCACCACCGATGGCTGGATCCCTTCGGTGGGCTCATCGAGCAACAGCACCTTCGGTTTGCCGAGCAGGGCCCTGGCGATGGCCAGTTGCTGCTGCTGGCCGCCGCTAAGGTCGCCGCCGCGGCGGGCCAGGAATTTCTCGAGCACCGGGAACAGCTCAAACACCAGCGGATCGATGTGCCGGTTGCGGGAGAGCCCCCCCGGCAGGGCTTCCAGGCCCAGCAGCAGGTTCTCGCGCACGGTGAGCTGGGGGATGATCTCGCGGCCCTGGGGGACATAGCCGATCCCGGCTCGGGCCCGCTGGTGGGGCGGCAGGGTGGAGAGTTCCCGATCGCCGATCTCAACGGTGCCACTGCGCTGCCGCAGCAGCCCCACGATCGTTTTGAGCATGGTGGTTTTGCCGACGCCGTTCAGGCCGATCAGGCAGACCATCTGGGCTGGTTTCACGCTCAGATCGACATCTCTGAGGATGTGGCTTTCGCCGTAATAGACGTTGAGGCCGCGCAGGGTGAGCTGATTGCCAGCCTCACCGCTGGCCTCCTGCAGGGGAATCGGAGCAGTTGTCGTCGTCATTCGATGTCCTCCACGCTTTCGAGATCGTCGGTTTCGACACCGAGATACACCTCGATCACCCTTGGATCGCTCTGCACCTCATCCATCGGTCCTTCACACAGCACGTGGCCCTCATGCAGCACCGTGACCTGGGAATCGAGCTCGCGGATGAAGTCCATGTCGTGCTCGATCACCAGCACGGTGTGATCACCGGAGAGCTGTTTGAGCAGATCGGCGGTGCGGCCGGTTTCTTCATCGGTGAGGCCGGCCACCGGTTCATCCACCAGCAGCAGGTCTGGATCCTGGGCCACCAGCATGGCGATTTCCAGCCATTGTTTCTGGCCGTGGGACAGTCCCCCGGCCTGTTGATTGGCGTAGGGCTCAAGCCCCACCACTCCGAGCAGATGCTGCACCCGGTCACGGGCGTTCGCATCGAGCCCACCGAACAGCAGGTTGAGCGGCGAGGGATTGCCGCTCACCGCCAGCTCAAGGTTGCGACGGGGTGTGAGGTTCTGATACACCCTGGGGGTCTGGAACTTGCGGCCGATGCCCAGCCGGGCGATTCGGTGCTCGGCGGTGCCGACCAGGGATCGACCGCGGAACATCACGTCGCCTTTGGTGGGCTTCACCTTGCCGGTGATCACATCGAGGAAGGTGGTCTTGCCGGCGCCGTTCGGTCCGATCACCGCCCGCAACTCGCCGGCGGAAAGGCACAAGTTGAGATCCTTGAGCGCCCAGAAGCCGTCAAAGCTGACGCTCACCGAGCGGAGCTCGAGCAGCGGTTGATCGGCGCTCGGGGCGGGTCGACTGGTCATGGTTGTGCTCCCGGGGGCCGAATGGGTTCGAGCTCTGCACTGGAGTCGATCGAGCCCGCTTCTGAGCGCAGGGCCGGATCAAGATCCAGGGCGGGGTAAGTGGGGGAGCGGGGAGGCCAGCCGACCATCGCCTGCAGCTTGGCCACTCCGCCCAGCCGCCACCAGCCGACCAGTCCATCGGGCAGGGCCGTGACCACCAGAAGGAACAGGCCCCCCTGGATGAACAGCCAGGTTTCAGGCAGCTGCTCACTGACCAGGCTCTTGGCGTAGTTGATCACCACGGCTCCGAGCACCGCGCCGATCAGGGTGCCACGGCCACCCACGGCCACCCAGATCACCATCTCGATTGAAAAGGGCACAGCCATGAACTGGGGCGAGATGATGCCGGACTGGACGGTGTAAAGGGCTCCGCTGATACCGGCCAGCCCGCCGGCCACCGCGAAGACGAGGGTTTTGTAGGTGGTGGGGTTGTAACCGGTGAACCGCATCCTCGGTTCGTCATCGCGAATGGCGATCAGGGCATCGCCGAATCGACCGGTGGTGAGCCAACGACAGAGAAACCAGGCCGCAACGGTGAGAACCACGGTGATCATGAAGATGTAGCGCTGCATCAGATCGGAGCCAACCAGTTCTCCGAAAATCTGGGCGGTGCTGGTCTTCAGGCCATTGGTGCCGTTGATCAGTTTCTGCTGGCCGTTGAAGAAATTGAAGAAGACCAGCAGGGCAGCCTGGGTGAGGATTGAGAAATAGACGCCTTTGATCCGGTTGCGAAAAACGAGAAAACCCAGCAACCCCGCCACCACGGCAGGAATCACCCAGATCGCGAAAAAGGTGAAGACCGGAGAGCTGAAGGGCTGCCAGAAGCCGGGCAATTCCTTGACGCCATACAGGTCGAAGAATTCAGGCAGTTTGCCGGGCTCGAGGTTGTCGAGGGTGAGAAACATGCCGATGGCATAGCCGCCCAGGGCAAAGAAGATCCCCTGGCCGAGGCTGAGCATGCCGGTGAAACCCCAGATCAGATCGATCCCCAGGGCCACGATGCCAAGGGAAAGGAATCGGCCCAGCAGGTTGAGGCGGAAGGGGGGAAGCAGCACCGGCAGAATCAATCCGGCTGCCACGATCAGCACCCAGGGCAACCAGCGGCGAAGGGTGGATGGGGAGGAAGCGGTCATGGTTCAGGCCTCCACCATGCGGCCCTTGGGGGGGAACAGCCCGGCTGGTTTGAACTGCAGGAACACCACAATCAGGATGAACACCAGAACCTTCGCCATTGAGGTGGTGGCGAAGAAGGTGATCACTTCATTCATTCCAGCTGGCATCGTCGGCCAGACGAGCAGCAGCGAGCCCGATCCGATCACATAGCTGAGCACCCCGATGCTCAGAGCTGCCACCACGGTGCCGAGCAGCTTGCCGACCCCGCCGAGCACCACCACCATGAAGCAGTCGACGATGTAGTTGCCGCCCAGATTCGGGCCGACGGATCCGAGCAGGGTCACAGCCACGCCGGCCACACCGGCCAGGCCGGAGCCCACCAGGAAGGTGAGGGCATCGACGGTCTGGGTTGGAATGCCGAGGCAATCACTCATTGACCGGTTCTGGGTGACGGCGCGGATCCTGATCCCCCAGACGCTTTTCTGAAGGAACCAGTTGACCGCCAGCAGGGCCACGAGGCTCAAGGCGATGATGAACAGACGGGCCGTTGGCATCGTGACCCCGCCGACATCAACTGCCCCTTGCAGCCAATCGGGCGCACTGACATCCAGGTTGCGGGCGCTGAACCAGGGTTGATCCATGGATCGGTTCGTCCCCAGGGCAGATGCGGCCAGAATCCCGACCAGGCCAGCCACAAGCCAGCTGGAGACGCCGATGATCGGCGTCCAGCGTTGCTCCCACCAGCGCCTGGGGGTGAAGCGTGGCAGCAGCAGCCCGATCGCCACGGCCAGCACCAGGCCCACCATGAAGGCGCTGGATACCGAGCGAACGAATTGCTGCAGGATCAGGCTCACCCCCCAGGTGGCCAGCAGGGTTTCCAGCGGCCGGCCGTAGAGGCGCCGGATCACGGTTTTCTCCAGCAGCAGTCCGGCCAGGCCACTCACCAGGAAGGCCAGGGGGATGGCCACCAGGATGTAGATGGGGAAGAGCGCTTCGAGAGGACCTTCCTTGCAGAGGTTCTGCACCACATAGGTGGTGTAGGCCCCCAGCATCATCAACTCGCCATGGGCCATGTTGATGACGCCCATCAGGCCGAAGACAACGGCAAGACCGAGGGCGGCGAGCACCAGCACGGAGCCGATGGCCAGGCCGTTGAAGAGCGTTTCGTAGAGAAGATCCATGGCGTCCCGTTGGGGACCTGCGATAGGAATGGGTCTGAAAAAAGAGGCCGCACCCGTAGAAAAGGTGCGGCCTGGAATTCAGGGAGCAAAGCAGCTCCCTGAGCAATCAAGCCGGTTGGCCGATCACATCTTGAACTTGCCTGCGTCGGGGCGGTCCTGGGTCCAATCGCAGGTGTATCCCTTGGTTTCGGGCACGAACTGGTTCCAGGCCAGCGGTTTGACGATGCCCTGGTTCTCGATGATCTTGAACATGCCGTCTTTCTGAACCTCACCGATCATCACCAGTTCGGTGGTGTGGTGGTTGGGCTGCACTTCGATCGGGCCCTGGGGAGCGTCGAATGTCACCCCGATCAAGGCTTCCCGAACCTTGTTGTCATCGACGCTGTTGGCCTTTTCAGCACCCTTGGCCCAGAGGTAGACCATGTTGTAAGCGGATTCAGCGGGATCATTGGTGACCCGCTTCTCGCCGTACTTGGCCTTGAAGTCAGCGGTGAACTTCTTGGAGGCAGGCGTGTCGAGGCTCTGGAAGAAGTTCCAGGCGGCATAGGTGCCTTCGAGGTACTCAGGGCCGATGGCGGCCACTTCCTCTTCCGCGACCGAGAAGCTCATGATCGCGTAGCCATTGCCAGGGGTGATCCCGGCTGCCTTCATCTGCTTGAAGAAGGCCACATTGCTGTCGCCGTTCAGAGTGTTGACGATCACGCCGCCCTTGGGAAGAGCCTGCTTGATCTTGGCGATGATCGGTGCCACCTCGGTGTTGCCGAGGGGGAGATAGTCTTCGCCGACCAGGTTGCCTCCCTCAGCCTTGAGCTGCTCCTTGATGATCGTGTTGGCTGTACGTGGGTACACGTAGTCGGAACCAACCAGGAAGAAGTCTTTGCCCTTGTTCTTGAGGAGCCAGGACACGGCGGGCTCAGCCTGCTGATTCGGGGTGGCGCCGCTGTAGAAGATGTTCTTCGAGCACTCCTGGCCCTCGTACTGAATCGGATAGAAGAGGAAGTGATCCTTGGCTTCGAACACCGGCAGCATCGCCTTGCGGCTCGCTGAGGTCCAACCGCCGAACACCACGGCGACCTGATCCTGATCAATCAATTTCGTGGCCTTCTCGGCGAAGGTGGGCCAGTCAGAGGCTCCGTCTTCTTCGATCGGCACGATCTTCAGCTTCTTTCCGTCGACCTTGACGCCGCCGGCGGCATTGATCTCCTCGATCGCCATCAGCTCGGCTTCGGCCACCGTGTTCTCGGAGATGGCCATGGTGCCGGAGCGGGAGTGAAGGATGCCCACCTTCACTTCACCGTCGAACTCACCACCGCCTCCATCAGCGGCTTTTTCGGCGCCGCCCCCACAGGAGGCCAGGGTGATGCTGGTGGCCAGAGCCAGGCTGCCACCAAGAATCCTGAGGGAAACCTTTTGCAGCGAGGCCTGCCGCAGGCGAGTCAGCTGCATCGAGTTTGGCTTCATCTGGTCAATCTCCTGAAGAGTGGTCCGCTCATCGGCGGTACAGGACTGTATCGACTGTTGCCATGAACACCTTGTAGCGATTGGAACACTTTGAGGATCTGCTGTCCTTGGAGCGCTCCGCTCGCCCTGGCTGATCGCTTCAGTGTTCCGGTTCGGCACCGGCCAGCTGTGGCAATTGCTGCCACACAAACGCTTCCACCTGCTCCACCCCTTCGCCGCTGCGCAGGTTGGTGAAGCACCAGGGCCTGCCGCCCCGCATCCGCCCGGCGTCGTGCTCCATCACCTCCAGGCTCGCGCCCACCATCGGCGCCAGATCGATCTTGTTGATCACCAAGAGATCGGAGCGGGTGATGCCCGGGCCGCCCTTGCGCGGGATCTTGTCACCGGCCGCCACATCGATCACGTAGATGCAGCGGTCGACCAGCTCGGGACTGAAGCTGGCGGCCAGATTATCGCCGCCGCTCTCCACCATCACCAGATCCAGGTTGGGAAAGCGCTCCTCCAGCTCCTCCACCGCCGCCCGGTTGATCGAGCAGTCTTCGCGGATGGCCGTGTGGGGACAGCCACCCGTTTCAACGCCCCGGATCCGCTCGGGCTCCAGGGCCCCGACCCGGGTGAGGAACTGGGCGTCTTCCTGTGTGTAGATGTCATTGGTGACCACCGCCAGCTCAAGGCGATCACGCAGCCGGCGGCAGAGAGCTTCCACCAGGGCCGTTTTGCCGGAACCCACCGGCCCGGCCACCCCCAGGCGCAACTTGCTCATCCCACGATTCCTCCCTGGTGGATCGGGTTCTAAACGGTGATCGGGGTGGCTGGTGTGGCGCTAGCTGCGGAACAGACGGGAATAGAGCTCAGCATGGCGGAGCTGGGCCATCCCTGCCCCCACGCCGCCATTCCAGAGCTGATGCGGATCAGCGTTCACCAGGGCGATGGCCCGCTCGCCCAGGAGGCTGGCCATCGCCAGTTGGAGCCGCTGTCCCTGGGTGGGACCGAGCGGGATCAGGCGCACAGCCGCGCTCACCTGGTTGGCCACCCAGCCATAGAGATAGGCCTCGACCAGCTCCTCCAGCTCCAGCTCCAGGCAGAGGCCCGCCCAGGCCCAGGCGGCTGGCCAGCCCAGGCGCGCCGGTCTGATGGCGTGGCCGTTGCCGGGCAGCGGCCAGCCCAGCTCGCCAAGCAGCTGGAGCAGGGAGTGGCCCATCTGGCACTGCTGGGCCCGCAGCTCCGGCGCCTCCCGCAGGACCCGCAGCCAGCCGTCGCGATCGAGCAGGTCGGATGCGGCGGCGGCGGCGGCCAGCTGATCGTTCCGGTCCTCCGCGTCGCGCCAGCTCGTCAGGGCGGACTGGAGTGGCTTCAGGCTTGCCGCTTCGATCGTGATCGCCCCTCGCCACAGCTCCGCTTCCAGCCAGCGCCGCAGGGCCTCGGCGTTTCCCAGCCTTCCGCCTTGAACCAGCTCCTCCAGCCCCTCCGAATAACTGAAGGCGCCCACTGGCAGGGCGGGGCTGAGCAGTTGCCACAGGTGCGGGCGGGAATCAGTGGTCATGCTGATGGCCGCCTCCCCCATCCCCGCCGCCGGCATACGCTCCCGCCTCCGGCAGGAACGGAGCGGTGAGAGGCTCCACGCTCAGGCCCCGTTGGCGCAGCAGCATCTCGAGCACAGGGTCCTGCAGGATCCGCAGCTGGCCGGGCCGGAGTTCCATGGCCACATGGCGGTTGCCCAGGTGATAAGCGGCCTGCAGCAGGGCCAGGGGATCGGAGCTGCTCACCAGCAGCAGCGGTTCAGCCGCCGCCTCCACGATCACCACGGTGACCTGGGCAGCGTCGCTGAGGGCCTCCCCTGGCAGCAGGGCGCTGCCACGGGGAAGTTGCAGCAGCAGGTCCCTGCCGCAGGCGCTGCGGCGGTGGCCCCGCAGGCTGCTGCGCTGGTCGGCGCTGAGCGGCAGCCGCAGGGCCTGGATTCCCGGGGCAGGCTGGTCGTGCCGCCGTTCCAGCAGGACCGGAGAACTGGCTTGGGCGCTCACGGGCGGATCTGCAGCAAGGGAAACCAGGGAATGATCCGCCACCATCGCCAGACCGCTGGGTCGGAACGGTGGCAATCGATACGGGAATCGACCGATCCGGCGTCGACGATCACCAGGATGACTCCAGCTCCCCTTGCTTCCTGGCGTGGTAGCTCCCAGATGCTCTTTCATCGGGGTTCCACGCCCGGCGGTGCCACCATCCACCAGGGTGGAACCACGGCCCCGCTCAAGTTCCAGAAGGCCTTCGCCGCTGCGGATGGTCGCTGTGAGCTGCCATTGCTGCACACAGCCGGCGGCCTGGTGGGTGGGGATGAACTCTCGATTCAGGTGGCGCTCGAAGCCGGCAGCCGTGCCCTGATCACCAGCGTGGCGGCCCAGAAGATCTACGGTTCGATCGGCCGCTCCCGGCTGACGCCCCAGGGCCGCTGGGCCCGCCAGGAACTGGCCTGCAGCCTGGCGGAAGGGGCTGATCTGGAATGGCTGCCCCAGGAGCTGGTTGTGTTTGCCGGCGGGCTCTTTGAACAGGTCGTCCGGGTGGAGCTGGCGGCCGGGGCCAGCTGGCTGGGGGCCGAGGTGGTGCGGCTGGGTCGCAGTGCCGACGGCGAGCAGCTTGGCAGCGGCCGCTGGCGCTCTCTGCTGGAGATCCGCCGCGAGGGCCGGTGGAGCGTGGCGGATCGGCTCGAGCTCGGTGGCGAGAGCCTGGAGGGGGACCATGGCCTTGATGGCCTGCCGGTGTTCGGCAGCCTGGTGTGGGCTGCGCCGATGCCGTTGAGTGAGCGGTTGATCGAGCACTGCCGCGCCGATCGCGCCGGCCTCGCCGGTGAGATGGCCTGCGGCCGCCTGGAGCAGGGTCTCGTCGCTCGCTACCGGGGACCATCCAGCCAGGCGGCCCGCTTCTGGTTCACGCGGATCTGGGCCCGGATCCGGGCGGAGCGCGGCCTGGCCGCGCCGCAGTTGCCCCGGGTGTGGCCGTTTCAGGAGGCGCCGCTGATCGCCGCCTCAGGCGCCACACTCCCGTCGCTCTGACCAGGCAAGCTTCAGCCGGGTGCCTGTCGGCTGGAGGTGTCGGATGAGTGGCTCGGCATTCCTGCCCTGGGAGCATTGGATCCGCCGTTATCGGCCGGAGTGGAGGCGGAGCGATCTGCTGGCCGGGCTCACGACAGCGGCGGTGGTGCTGCCGAAGGCGATGGCGTTCGCCACGATCGCCGGCCTGCCGGTGGAGGTGGGGCTTTACACAGCCCTGGTGCCGATGCTGGTGTACGCCCTGCTGGGGTCTTCGCGGCCCCTGAGCGTCAGCACCACCACCACCCTGGCCATCCTGGTCGGGGCTGAGCTGAACAGGGTGGTCCCGGGGGCGGCGCCGGCGGAGTTGCTGGTGGCCAGTGCAACGCTCGCGGCCCTGGTGGGAGCCATGTTGTTGCTGGCTGCGCTGCTGCGGCTCGGCTTCGTTGCCAACTTCATCTCCGAATCAGTCCTGGTGGGCTTCAAGTCGGGGATCGGCCTGGTGATCGTGGTGGATCAGCTGCCCAAGCTGCTCGGCGTTCCCATCACCAGGGCCGGCTTCTTTGCCGACATCGGCGCAGTCGTGGGCCAGTTGCCGCAGACCTCTCTGCCCACAGTGGTCCTGTCGCTTCTGTCGATCGGGCTGTTGCTGAGCCTGCCCCGTCTGGCGCCGGGGCTGCCTGCACCCCTGGCGGCGATCGCGGTTGCCCTCGCTGCCATGGCCCTGTTCAAGCTGGAAGCACTTGGGGTGGCCACCGTCGGCCCGGTGTCCCCGGGACTGCCCGGCCTCACCCTGCCGCAGCTGGCTCTGGCGCAGCGGATGTGGCCGGCCGCCGCCGGTATCGCCTTGATGAGCTTCACCGAAAGCATCGCCGCCGGCCGCGCCTTCGCCAGCAGCAAGGAACCCCAGCCGCGCCCGAACCAGGAACTGTTCGCCCTCGGGCTGGCCAACATCGGTGGGGCGCTGCTGGGTGGCATGGCCGCCGGCGGTGGCACCACCCAGACCGCCGTGAACCGCAGGGCGGGTGCCCGCTCCCAGCTGGCCGAGCTGGTCACGGCGGCGGTGGCGATGGGAACCCTGCTGCTGCTGGCTCCTTTGATTGCCCGGCTGCCCCTGGCGGTTCTGGCCGCTGTGGTGGTGGTGTATTCGGCTGAATTGATCGCTCCCGCCGATTTCATCGCTATCCGCAGGGTGCGGGTCACTGAGTTCCATTGGGCCCTGATCGCCTGCGCCGGCGTAGCCCTGCTGGGAACCCTGCGCGGAATTCTGGTGGCGGTGATCGTGTCGTTGCTGGCGCTGGCGCAGCAGGAAATGAATCCCCGGGTCTACGTGCTGGCCCGCAAGCGGGGCACGGATGTGTTCAGACCCAGGTTGGGCCACCACCCCGCCCACCCGGATGACCAGACCTGGCCGGGTCTGCTGCTGCTGCGGGCCGAGGGGCGGCTGTTCTTCGCCAATGCCCAGGCGGTCTGGGCCCAGATGGAGGCGCTGATCGAGCGGGCCGAGCCCCGGGTGGTGGTGATCGACTGCAGCGCCGTGATCGACATCGAATATTCCGCCCTGAAGCGGCTCACCGAGGCGGAGCGCAAGCAACGGAAGCAGGGCGTGAGCCTCTGGCTGGCCGGGCTGAATCCTGACAGTCTGCGGGTGGTGCGCCACTCGGAGCTGGGCAGGACCCTCGGTCCGGAGCGCCTCTGCTTCAACGTGGAGACGGCGGTGGAGCGCTACGAGGCCGGTTCAGCGCCTACCGCAATGGCGACCTTGCCCTGAACCTGCCGCTGCTCAAGGGCTGCCAGCGCCGCGGGAACGTCCTTCAGGCCGCAGCGGCGATCGATGAACGGCGTGATCTTGCCGGCTTCGAGCAGATCGGCCAGGACCTGCAGATCGAGCGGATTGGGGTTCGAGGCCAGCACGGCAACCCGGCGGCGGCTGGTGCGGCAGATCCAGGGTCCCTGCCAGAGCATCACCTGGAAGAAACGCGCCATCGAGCCACCCACCAGCACGTAGGTGCCGGTTGGCGTCAGGGCCGGCAGGAAGTCGGCCAGGGGCCGAAAGGCCGCCGTATCTAGGATCAGGTCGTAGCGGCGGCCATCCGCGCTGAAATCCGCCCCGGCCGAGTCGATGACGTGGTCGGCGCCGATCGAGCGCACCATGGCCTGTTTGGCGGCGCTGCAGGCGCCGGTCACTTCAGCGCCGAAGGCTTTGGCGATCTGCACCGCGAAGGAGCCCACCCCACCGGCGGCTCCGTGAATCAGCACCTTCTGTCCCGCCTCAAGCCGGCCCAGATCGCGCAGGCCCTGCAGGGCCGACAGGGCCGAGCAGGCCACCGTGCCGGCGGCTTCGAATCCGACCGAGGCCGGTTTGATCGCCAGGGCCGATGATTCAGAGGCGCGGGCGTATTCGGCAAAGGCGCCGAAGCCGCACTCAGAGAGATCGCCGAACACCGCATCGCCGGGCTGGAAGCGGCTGACTCCCTTGCCGATGGCCACCACTGTGCCGGCCACATCACAGCCGAGGGTCCGGATCTTCGGCCGGCGCAGGCCTCCGTACAGCAGGCGGATCACCAGGAAGGGTTCACCACGCATCAGATGCCAGTCACCGGCATGGACAGAGCTGGAGTGAACCCTGATCAGCACCTCCTGGGGGCCGATCGTGGGGACAGGAACCGTCTGGAGCGAGAGCACCGCCGGCGAGCCGTAGATCTCCTGGGTGATCGCCTGCATCGTGGCGGGGAGCGGGGTGGAGCCGCCGGCCTGGTTGCTGCCTGTCTGCGGCGCTTGCGCCCTGCCGTGAACCGCCATGGCCTCACCACTACTTACAACGTAAGCAAAGCATACACCGTAAGCTTGGTTCGCACTGGCGGGTCGGGATTGGAGCCGGAGAACCGGGCAGGGCTGAGCTCTCAGCAGCCGATCGCCCGGCTGCCCCTCAGTCGGGAGCGGGTTCTGCACGCGGCCCTGGAGATCGCCGATCAGGGAGGGCTGGCTGTGCTCACGATGCGGAAGCTCGCCGAAGCGCTCGGCGTCAAGGCGATGTCGCTCTACAACCACGTGGCCAGCCGCGACGCCATCGTGGACGGCCTGGTTGAAATCGTGGTCGGCGAAATCGCCCTGCCGGCGATCGGCGGGGACTGGAAAGCGGCGATGCGGGAGCGGGCCGCTTCAGCCCACCAGGTCCTGCGCCTCCATCCCTGGGCGGCGCTGGCGATTCTGTCGCGGCTGAACACGGGGCCGGCCATGCTGCGTTATGTGGATGCTTCGCTCGGCTGCCTGGCGGAGGCGGGCTTTTCCCTGCAGCAGGCCGACCATGGATTGAACGCCATCGACAACCACGTCTATGGGTTCACCCTGCAGGAGCTGAATTTCCCGATCGAGGCGCACGATTACGCCGCGATCGCCGCCACCTTCCTGCCGCAGCTTCCCGCCGATCGTTATCCCCACCTGAACGGGCTCACCCTGGAGGTGATCGCACGCCGCTACGACGGGCTCCATGTCTTCGGCTTCGGTCTCGCCTTCATTCTTGATGGCCTGGAGCGAACCCTGACGGGGCTGAACGCCGCGGCCAGCCCCGCATCACCAGCAGACCGAGCAGCACCAGGGTGGCCGGAATCAGGCCGATGCTGAGCCGGATTGTCAGCAGCGCTGTCTGGGGTTGCTCCAGGGTCTGCCCGGCCACGAAGCCGCTCCAGCTGAGCAGGTTGCCGAGCAGGAACACCGATACGGCACTGCCCAGCTTCTGGGTCAGCACCATCCAGGCGGTGAACAGGCCGGCGGGCCGCTCCGGGTCGGCATCGATCGCATCCGGCAGCAGCGACCAGGGCATCAGGTAGGCGGTGGAGGCTCCCAGACCCATCAGCAGCACCACGAGCAGCAGCAGGGTGAACCTGAGCCCGTTGGCCAGGCTGGCGAACGGGGCCAGGCCGGGATCAAGGGGCACCAGCACCATGGCCAGAGCCCCCATGGCGATCCAGAGCCCACAGCCCCAGCGCAGGGCGCACAGCCGGCCGCGCTGGGCCGCCAGCCGGCTCCAGAGTTCCAGCCCCGCCATGGCACTGAGCTGGAACGGGATCAGTATCCAGGTGCTCCAATCCATCGGTACGTGCATCACCTCGGAGAGGTAGAGCAGCGACACCGGCTGCATCAGCTGCAGGGCACCCCAGAGCAGCAGGTAGAGGCCCACCACCCGCAGAAAGCGGCCATTGCGGCGAATCCGGAGCAGCTGGGTGGTGATCGGCTCGGCGCGCCCCGATGGCCGCCGGCACACCCGGGCTGCTGGGGCCAGGCCCCAGCAGCAGAGCAGGGTGGCCACGATCGCCACGGCGCCACTGGCCACCCCCATCCAGAGGTAGCCGGGGGCGCCTCCGCCCACCAGCAGGGCCCCCAGCAGCAGGCCCACCAGGCTGCTGAGGATCGAGCCGGTGAAGCGGGCCGCGTTGAGACGGGTGCGCAGCCGGGTGTCTCCGGTGAGCTCGGTGGCGAGGGCGCAGTAGGGGAGGTTCACGCCGGTGTACGCGGCCATGAACAGCACCGAGATCAGCACGAACCAGCCGAAGCGCAGCAGCTCGCCGCCCGGCGGAAACCACCACATCAGGGCCATGCTCACGCCAAGTGGCACGGCGCTGCCGATCATCCAGGGAAGGCGGGGCCCCAGTCGGCTGCGGGTCCGATCACTCAGCCAGCCGAGCAGCTGATCGCTCACCGCATCCCAGGCCCGTCCCACCATCAGCACCAGCCCGGCCAGCCAGGGGGGCAGCCCGGCGATCTGCGTGTAGAACACAAACAGGTAAAAGCCGATCAGCGCCGCGGCCATGCCGGTGCCGGCATCGCCGATCCCGTAGGCAACAAGCGTGCGCCGCCGCAGGGTCGCCGGCATCGCCAGCAGATCGATCGGCTCGACCAAGGCGACAGGAGCCTGGTTCACTCCCTTGGCTCCAGCTCGCGCAGGGCTTCCTGGCGCAGCAGGTCGAAGATCGTGTCGCGCTCGTACAGGTCGGCCACGGCGATCGCCGTGAGCGTGGCGAAGCCGATCGGCAGCAGCAGGGCGTAGTCCTTGCTGAGTTCGAAGGTGAGCAGGATCGCCGTGAGCGGCGTGCGGGTGAGGGCTCCGAGGAAGGCGCCGCCGCCGGCGAACAGCAGGGTGGCCGGGGCGGTGTGGAAGAGCAGCAGGCAGAGCTGCTGCATCAGGGTGCCGAGGCAGGCGCCCACCACCAGGGCCGGGGCGAGGAAGCCGCCGGGGGCTTCCGCCGCCACGGCCACGGCCGTACCCGCCGCCTGCACCCCAAGGGCCACCAGGGCCTTGAGCGGTGTGTCGAGGCCCTGCAGGGCGTCGAAGCCGAGGCTGTCGGGGTTGTCGAAGGAAGGCGGCAGCAGCGACCAGCCCAGGCCGATCGCCAGCCCCACCAGCGGCAGCAACTGCCAGACCGGCAGCCGCAGCCGGAAGAAGCCCTGCCGCATCTTCAGGATCCAGCGCTGATACTGCATGGCCAGCAGCCCGGCTGCCGCCCCAAGCAGCAGCAGCACCGGTACATCCACCAGCCGGAATTCGCTCAGCTGGCTGGGGAAGCTGATGATCGGCGCCAGCTGCTTCAGCCAGGCGGGTCCGCCGCCATGACCGGCCAGCAGCCGGGTCCAGGCCACGGTGGCGAAGGTGGCGAAGGCGGCGATCGCATTCACGCGAATGTCGGCTCGCTTCAGAAGTTCTTCAAGGCTGTAGGCCAGCCCCCCCAGCGGCGAATGGAAGATCGCGGCGAGGCCGGCACCGCTGCCGATCGCCACCGCCAGGCGCCGATCACCGCCATCAGCCTGGAGGGCATCGGCGGATTCCCGGGCCAGGGAGGCACCGATCTGGATCGAGGGGCCCTCCGGCCCCACCGGGATGCCGCTGCCGATCGCGATGCCGCTGGCCAGCAGCTTCACCACCGCCACCCGCCAGCCCATCGGGATCGGCACACCCCGCAGCCAGAGCATCACCTGCACGATTCCCGAGCCCTTGGCGCCAGGCTCCAGGAAGGCGATCAGGCCGCCGGCGATGCCGCCGCCCAGCACGCCGATCAGCGGGAGCACGAGCGGCCGTGGCAGGCGGGCGGCCAGTTGGAGCCGCAGGTTGTTCACCGCCTGGATCTCCTGGCCATAGAGCCAGATCGCCGCGGCCACGCCGATGCCGATCGCGTTGACCAGCAGAAAAAGGCCCAGCAGGCGGCGCAGCTTGCGGCGGCGTTGAGAGGGTGTGACGGTCATCGGGTCAGTCAGGCCAGGGCGGGCAGCCGGGGCGAAGCCGCCACCAGCTGGCGGGTGATCGCCGCCTGAGGCTGCTCCAGCAGCCGATCGCCGGGGCCCTCTTCGACGATGCGGCCGCCATCGAGCACGATCACCCGCTGGCAGAAGCCGCTCGCCACCGAGAGGTCGTGGGTGATGAACAGTATCCCCAGGCCCAGGCGCCGCTGCAGCTCCCGCAGCAGGGCCAGCACCTCCGCCTGCACCTCGGCGTCGAGCATGCTGACGCTCTCGTCGCAGAGCAGCACGGCGGGCTCCAGGATCAGGGCCCGGGCGATCGCCACCCGTTGCTGCTGGCCGCCGGAGAGCTGGCGCGGCAGGCGGTTCTCGAACGCCTCGGCCGGGCTCAGTCCCACCGCTTCAAGCCCGCGTCGTGCCCGTTGCCGTGCTTCGCTGCGACCGGCCAGCCGATGGATCAACAGCGGATCGGCCACGGCCTCTCCAATCGTCATTGCCGGGTTGAGGCAGGCGAGCGGGTCCTGGAACACCATCTGGATGCGGCGCCGGGCCTGGCGCAGCTCACGGCCGCCCAGTTCGCGCAGGTTGCGGCCCTGCAGCCGCACCGCCCCGCCGCGCACCGGGGTGAGGCCCATCAGGGCGCGGCAGAGGGTGCTCTTGCCACAGCCGGAAGCCCCCACCACGCCCACTGTTTCGCCTTCCCGCAGCTGCAGGCCCACCCCGTCGACGGCCTTGAGCCAGCGGCGTTGCCACGGCAGCGACGGCAGCGGGTGCCAGCAGCGCAGCTCCTCCACCTCCAGCAGTGCCGCCGCCTGCTGGGCCAGGGGCGAGCGTCCCCCCTCCCGCAGCCGGGCGGCGGCCACCAACCGCTGGGTCAGGGGGGCGCAAGGCTGGGTGAGCAGGATCGTGGAGGCGGCCTGCTCCACTAGGCGCCCCTGATCCAGCACGGCGATCTGGTCGCACCAGCGGCCTGCCATGGCCAGGTCGTGGCTGATCAGCAGCAGGGCGCTGCCACTGTCGCGGCAGAGGCCGGTGAGCTCGGCCATCACCTGGGCCGCCACCGCCACATCCAGGCTGGTGGTGGGTTCATCGGCGATCACCAGGGCGGGCTCGAGCGCCATCGCCAGGGCGATCGCCAGCCGCTGGCGCATGCCGCCACTGAACGCATGGGGATAGCTGTCGTAGCGCTCCGGGCCGATCCCCACCCGCTGCAGCAGCTCAGCGGCCCGCTGCCGCCGTCGCCGTCGTGACCAGTCAGGTCGATGGGCGGCAAGGGTGTCGGTGAGATGGTCCCCCACCCGGAGCAGCGGATTCAGCCGGGTCATCGGATCCTGGAAGACCAGGCCCACCGCCTCACCCCGCAGGCGGCGCAGGGCCGGACGGTTCAATCGGCGCGGATCCTCGCCGACCAGCAGCAGCTCTCCGTTGCAGACGCTGCCGGCGGGCAGCAGCTGCAGCACGGCCCTGGCCACGGTGCTCTTGCCGCAGCCCGAGGGCCCCACCAGGGCCAGCCGGTCGCCGGGGTCGAGCCGCAGGTCCAGGCCCTGCAGGGTGGGTGCGGCCGTGGAACCCGGGTAGCTCACCACGAGATCGTGGATCGTCAGCACCGGGCCAGGGCTGCGGGGTGCGGCCATGGAGCGATCGATGGTCAGGTGGCCGTTGTCAGGTCATTTTGCCTACTATCAAATGATCAGCCAGCTCCGATGACCGAAATCGCCGGCTCCCTGATCACCCGCCCGCGGGGCGAAGCCCCGGCGGTTTTCAGTGCCGGCAGCGGTTCCCAGCCAAGCGGCCCCGCCTTCCTGCTCGGCCGCAAGCGGATCCAGGTGGCCGCCGACTACGGCGTTGCCCTGCCGTCCTGGTTGGAGGCCTGCATCGAGCAGGTTCCACCGGCAGCAGGGGAGAGCTGCCCCAGCGATGGCGAAGCCCTGCTGGCTCGAGCTTTTGATTTCGCCTTCCAGCTCCATGACGGCCAGGTGAGGGCCACCGGCGAGCCATACATCATTCATCCGATCGCTGTCGCCGATCTGCTGCGCGATATCGGCGCCAGCCCCTGCGTGATCGCCGCCGGATTCCTCCACGACGTGGTCGAGGACACCGAGGTGAGCTCCGAGCAGCTGGAGGCCCACTTCGGGGCGGAGGTGCGGGCGCTGGTCGAGGGGGTCACCAAGCTGGGTGGCATCCACTTCACCAACCACACCGAGGCCCAGGCCGAGAACCTGCGCCGCATGTTCCTGGCCATGGCCAGCGACATCCGCGTCGTGCTGGTGAAGCTGGCTGATCGCCTCCACAACATGCGCACGCTCGGGGCGCTCAAACCGGAGAAGCAGTTGCGGATCGCACGCGAAACCCGTGAGATCTACGCGCCGCTGGCCAACCGCCTCGGCATCGGCCGCTTCAAATGGGAGCTGGAGGATCTGGCCTTCAAGATTCTCGAGCCCGAGTCGTATCGCGAGATCAAGCAGGAGGTCGCCAGCAAGCGCAGCGACCGGGAAGACCGGCTTGCGGTCACCGTGTCCCTGCTCAAGGATCGCCTCAGGGCGGCTGGGCTGAGCCAGTGCGAGGTCACCGGCCGCCCGAAGCATCTGTATGGGATCTGGAGCAAGATGCGCCACCAGCAGAAGGCCTTCCACGAAATCTTCGATGTGGCGGCCGTACGCATCCTCACCACCAATGTGGAGGGCTGTTACAGGGCTCTGGCCGTGGTGCACGACACCTTCCGGCCGATTCCCGGCCGCTTCAAGGATTACATCGGTCTGCCCAAGCCGAACGGCTATCAGTCGTTGCACACGGCGGTGATCGGCAGGCACAGGCCGGTGGAGGTGCAGATCCGCACCACGGAGATGCATCAGGTTGCGGAGTACGGCATCGCCGCCCACTGGAAGTACAAGGAGGGGGGATCACCGGCCGCCGGGGGTGACACCGATCGTTTCAACTGGCTGCGTCAGCTGGTTGATTGGCAACAGGACGGTGGCGGCGAAGACAGCAGCGACTATCTCGCCTCGATCAAAGAAGACCTGTTCGATGAGGAGGTGTTCGTCTTCACCCCCAAGGGGGATGTGGTGGGGTTACGCACCGGCTCCACCGCCGTGGATTTCGCCTATCGGATCCACTCCGAGGTGGGTAATCATTGCCAGGGCGTCCGCATCAACGACCGGCTCTGTCCCCTGGCCACGCCGTTGCAGAACGGTGATTTCGTCCAGGTGATCACCACGAAAACGGCGCGGCCGAGCCTCGACTGGCTCAACTTCGTGGCCACCCCGACGGCGCGCAACCGTATCCGCCAGTGGTATAAGCGCAGCCATCGCCAGGAAAACATCCTGCGGGGTCGGGAGCTGCTGGAGCGCGAACTGGGCCGCAACGGCTTCGATGCGCTGATCAATGGCGAGGCCCTCGCCAAGGTGGCTCGCCGCTGCAATCTGGGCAGCACGGAGGATCTGCTCGCTTCGCTCGGCTTCGGTGGTGTCACCCTGCATCAGGTGCTCAACCGGTTGCGGGAGGAGGTGCGGCTGGCCAGCGCCGCCACCGCCCCGGTGCTCTCGAATGAAGAGCTGGCCCGAAGCGTGGCGGCCAGGGCCGGAGGCGGCCCGGGTGCTGATTCAACCGCCGGAGCCGATGCCGGCGGCGCCGCCATCCTGGGGCTGGAGGGGTTGGAGTATCGGCTCGGGGGCTGCTGTTGCCCCTTGCCGGGGGAGGCGATCGTGGGCAGCGTCGCCCTCGGCAACCACGGCATCACCATCCACCGCCAGGATTGCGCCAACGTCAACCAGATGCCGGTGGAACGCCGGCTGCCGGTGCGCTGGAATCCGCTCGCCGACCCGCAGCACCGCCGGTATCCGGTGCAGATGCGGATCGAAGTGCTCGATCGGGTCGGCGTGCTGAAGGACATCCTCACCCGCCTCTCCGACAGCCGCATCAATGTGAGCGATGCCCGCGTGCGCACCGCCTATGGCAAACCAGCCTGCATCGACCTGAAGGTGGAACTGATCAGCGCCTCCCAATTACGAACCACGATGGATCAGATCCGCTCGATGGCCGACGTGCTCAACCTCTGCCGCACCGGAATCGGTTGAGCAACATTCGTGTTCTATGGCGAGCCGAATACGTTTGCCAGCCCTCCCACTCCTGGGATTGCAGCCAGCCTTGCTTCATCATTTTCATGGCCATTGCCTGGGTTGTGAACGCCCTACTCGGCACTTGAACACAAGATTCAGTAATGTTCATCATCGCTGATAGCTCAGCGTGAACCACTTGAGTGCCTGCCTGCTGGGCAGGAAGACAATCTAAGGAGACAGATTCAGCAACTCCTTGGCAGAAGCGAGTAAGTCAATGGCAACAAAGAAAATCTTGTTGTCTGGATTGAGGAGGAATCGCCAGGCAACGTTCATGCCCACATCCTGGCCAAACCAGGGGGTTTGCACCTTGCCGGTGACCTTGATCAGGGTGTAGCCATCTTCTTTTGAATCCGTGATGCCTTGCTCAGGTAACAGTGTTAAGTTCTGGCAATCCTCCTGGAAAAAGCGAATCAAGGCATCCTGGCCGACGATCGGGCCTTGAAAGGGGGGTTGCAGGGCACCATCCAAAGCAAAAAGTTGTACAAGGGCATCAAAGTCATTGGCATTCAGGTTGTCCATATACTCCAGGATCACTGGATTTTCCACGCCAGAAATGGCAGAAATCGGGGTGCGCTCGGCCCTGTCCTTGGCAGGAACCAACGGTTCCGCCACCGAGCTGTAGCTGCCCAACTGTGCTTGGTCAAAGCCCATATTCAACACGGCATTGCGGAGGATCGAAATTTGTTGACCAGGATCGACAATCCGAATCGCCTGCAGGACCGCCGAAGCATTGGCTGAAAGTTGATAGCCGTGTGGTATCGGGGTAACAATTCCTGCTTCCATCCATTTGCCCAATTGGTACCAAAAGCCGAGTTTGATGTTCACTGACCAGGTGGCGTAAATGCGGCAGATGGGCCGATCCGTTCGACTGGCCAGGTCATGCATTAACTGCGTTTGCTCATTGAATTTCATCAGCTTGATTTGGCTGAGCGTGCTACTGGCAAATTGCATATTCACAGGATCGGGAGTCGCAATCGAGAGCGTCTTGCCCATTTCCAGGTAGGCAAACCAGATCAGAGCCAATTTGTCTTCAATCTCAAGTTGATTGAACCGGGCAATCGTGGCTGGCACCACATCTGCAGCCAGCGTTTCAGGGAAGATATTGCGAGCTGATTCAATGGTAAATGACATGCCGCAAAACTCCGTAAACTGGCGATCAGCCGAATGATACATCTCTGGATAATGCCTTGAGGATGGCTACACCAAAGACACCTATTGGCATTGCTGACAATGCAGTTCAGTGATTCGAATGGCTCCACGGCGCTTCAATGGAGCCACTGGTCGGCAAGGGCTTTTTCAGGCAATCAAGCCCCCGGCTTCAGCAACGAACGATGCAGCCCCTCTGCCTGGTTCAGCCGATCGCGGTTCGATCTGGCCTTGCAGCGCAGCGCGGAAAGCCGCCGAGCTGAGAACCGGCGTGTTGTGGTCGAGGTCGGGCACCAGCACAAGCTCCGCCACGCCGGGCGGGAAGGCGCGGTGCAAGGCTTCGGCATGGCGCGATGGCACCACCTGATCGAAGACCGCCGCCACGATCGTGGTGGGGGCGCGCACCCGGGGCGCCTCGGCGGCCGCATCCCAGCGATCGTGCAGCAGCAGATCCACCGCCAGCCAGGGCATGGCGCCGCGGGCCACCGCCAGCAGGCTGTCGAACGGCACCAGCAGCACCAGCCGCTGCACGGAGCGGGTGGCGGCCAGATGCACGGCTGGGCCGGTGCCCAGGCTGCGGCCCACCACCGTGATCGCGTCGTGGCGCTTGGCCACGTGGGCATGGAGGGCTTGGGCGTCGGCGCGCAGGGCCGCTTCGCTGGGGCTGCCCTCGCTGCCGCCGTAGCCGCGGTAGTGGAGCAGGTAAAGGGCCGTGTCGGGCAGCAGGGCAGCCAGCTCGGCGCGGGTGCGGGACACGTCTTCGGCGTTGCCACCGAAGTAGATCAGCGCCCGGGAACCCGCATGGGGGCGATGGGCCACCAGCACGCGCTTGCCCTCCACCTGCAGCACCAGCTGGCCGGACGGATCGGCGGCGGGCTGGGGGAGATAGATCAACGAGCGCTGGGTGAGGAACACCAGCAGGCAGACACCGCCATAGCCCAGCGCCAGCCAGCCGGCCAGGCCCAACCACCTACCTACACTCATCGGTGCTGTGCCGATCGCCCATTTACAGCCCAGCTGGTTGGCGTGGCGCAGCAAGCTGAAGACAGCCGATGCCCAGCACAAAAAAGCCGATTCAAAAGCACCCGATCGCCATTGGCGTGTTCGGCAGACGGTTGCGCAGCCTTGTTCCTCACCCCACCAGATCGTGGGAGTTGTCGGGCAGGAGGTTCTTTGTTCAACGCGAGGATCATGAGGCGGCCTGGTTGCGTTGCATCTTCTTGAGCGTGGGGTTGGGGGGCAAGGCGCATTGCTGTCGCAGCTCTCGGATCGCGCTCATCACCTGCAGGGAGGTCTGGGAAAAAGTAGAAGATAGCTTCATTCCGGCGCTTTTCAATCCTTTGGCAGTCCAGTTGTTGCACGTATGCAACAAGGAAAAGCGTCCCTTTCCTTGAAAGAATCGACTGTTGCCGTACAGGCCCGGCATGAGGCGGACAATGCCTCCTTGATGGTCACGGGCAAAACTGTTTGCCACAAATGCTGCCAGAGCAGAAACTTGTTGATCGGTTAAACAGGTGCTGATAACTTCGCTTGAGTCAAAAAACGTCTTCGGAGAAGCCGGGATAGCAACAACGTGCATCACAGCGCCTTCCGACCTGAAGATCGCTTGCAAGGTTAGACCGATTGACAGGTTTCGTGATGGGTAGAACTCCTGATCACCCCAGCCAACTTCATAGTAGGCGGCGTCGCCATAATACTCCTTGAGACCAGGAATGGCTTGATTCAGATCATGAGCTGGAATCACAAGGCCCGTATGCCATCCATGCCTTACCACGAATATCGGATGCGAACGAATGGCATCAGACGATGGAACTCTTGACTGGACAGCATCTGGCTTCCACGAGCAGGAGCTAACGGCAAGTGTGGCGAAAATCAATCCAGCCAGCTTCGCGGTGATGGTCCTGCCAAATGGATGCATTGATGCGCCAGCGCCATCTCCATTCAAGTCACCAACGTAGCCCCGTCCGTCTGTTGGTTGTTGATCTGTCCAACATCGGCGCCGCCGGCACCCGCATCGCCACTCTGCTGAGCCCCAACACCACCCTTGCCCTCAACAATCTGATCGATGCCAAGGCGGTGCATGACAACCTCACCATCCGTGATGCCTGAATCCTCGTCAGCCTGATCAACTGATTGGCTGTCTGTCCACGCCATAACAAACCCCCCAGGCAAAACCCGGGAGGCTAGGGGGTATTCACTCAGACCTGGAGGCTTCAGAAGCAGAAGGGCAGAAACTGGGTGTGGCAGGTGGTGAAGCCATCCACCAGGGGACCAAGCCCGATCTGGTGAATGATGCTGGCTCCAGTCAATCCTTCCGTGATGATTCCGATCACAATGCCGAGCATGGCGGCCCGGCCGTTGAACAGCTCAGCTCTCTTGAGCTGCTCAAGGTGCACCTTCTGAGCGGCAAGATCCTGGATTTGATTGTTACGAGATGGAGTTGTTGTCATGGCTTTTGCGGGAGGGAATGTCAGAGGCAGTGGTGAAGATCAACTGCTGCGGAGGTGCTCAAGACCGGGACGACTGATCAGTGGGGCGTGAGAACACGAAGGCCACCATCCCGGTGAGCACCACCACAAGCAGGAAAACAGCGGTGATCGCGGTGCTGTAGTCGGTGGTCATGGCGTCAGCCCAGGCCGATCTGGGTGAGGATGCCCTGGCCGGTGAGCAGCTCCGTGGCCACACCGATCACAAAGCCGAGCATGGCCAGGCGACCATTCCAGGTTTCGGCAAAAGCAACAAATCCGTAGCGGGGGGAAGAATCAGCCATGGCGGTTTCAGCGGGATGACAGAACTGTAACAGATTGTAACGGAGGCCGGATCTCAGGGGTGAGCCGATTTTTGGCGCCGACCAGGGTCAGGGATCGCTGATGCTCTTTGTGTGATCGGCTACAGACGGCTCATCGTTTATTCTCCCGAAAAGTGTCTAGCATTGTTCAGCGGCCCTTTTCCCGCGCCTGCCCACCCCTGTCCATGGCCCAAGCCTCCACCAGTCCTGCCCGCGATCAAGCCCTTCGGGACTCCCTGCTCGTTCGTTACACCGCCGCTTCGGCCGCCGGAAACAGCCGCATGAAAATGGCCCTCAGCCATGAAGCTGCCTATCTCGGCATTCACCTCAGCAAGATCAACGCCTCGATGACCGGCCTTCGCTGAGGCCACGGCCGGCTCGACGTAGCTGGCCCAGGCACTGGCAAGAGAGACCGGTGGCAGGGAACTGATCAGGCGACCTGGCCGTAGCCGCCATCGCGGGGGGCAGCCGAAGGTTCCTGATGAACCTGCCCCGGAGCCTGGCCACTGCCAGAGTGATTCGGGCCTATCCCTTGCCATGCATCTCACTCCTCAGGAGAAGGACAAGCTCCTGATCGTCACGGCCGCCCTGCTGGCGGAGCGGCGCTTGCTGCGGGGCCTCCGCCTGAATCACCCCGAATCGGTGGCCTGGTTGAGTTTTCAGGTGCTCGAGGGTGCCCGGGATGGCAAGACCGTGGCTGAACTCATGCGCGAAGGCAGCACCTGGCTCCGCCGTGATCAGGTGATGGAAGGGGTTCCCGAGCTGATCGGTGAGGTGCAGATGGAGGCCACCTTCCCCGATGGCACCAAGCTCGTCACCCTGCACGATCCGATCCGCTGATCCCCCTGATCACCCCGCCTGCATGTCTTATCTCATCCCTGGCGAGCTGCTGCCGGAGCCCGGCAGCCACGAACTCAACGCCGGCCGCCCTGTCACCACACTCAACGTGGCCAACCGCGGCGACCGCCCGGTCCAGGTGGGCTCCCACTTCCACTTCTATGAAGCCAATGCGGCGCTGGTGTTCGACCGTGACAGCGCCCGCGGCCAGCGCCTCGACATCCCTGCCGGCACGGCGATTCGCTTTGAACCGGGCGATGAGCGGGAGGTGCACCTGGTGCCGCTGGCCGGTCGCCGCCAGGTGTTCGGTTTCAACGGCCTGGTGAACGGTCCCCTCGACTGACCGCCAGTCCTCCCTCAACCCTTTCCGCAGCAGAGCCATGCCCTATCGGATGGATCGTCGGGCCTACGCCGAAACCTATGGACCCACCACCGGTGACCGGCTGCGGCTGGCCGACACCGAGCTGATCCTGGAGGTGGAGAAGGATTTCACCACCTACGGCGAGGAGGTGAAGTTCGGCGGCGGCAAGGTGATCCGCGACGGCATGGGCCAGGCCCAGACCTCCCGGGCCGAGGGGGCGGTGGACACGGTGATCACCAACGCCCTGATCGTGGATTGGTGGGGGATCGTCAAGGCGGATGTGGGCCTGCGTGACGGCCGCATCTGCGCGATCGGCAAGGCGGGCAACCCCGACATCACCGATGGGGTGACGATCGTGGTGGGCCCCGGCACCGAGGCGATTGCCGGTGAGGGCCACATCCTCACCGCCGGCGGCATCGACACCCACATCCACTTCATCTGCCCGCAGCAGATCGAAACCGCCATCGCCAGCGGTGTGACCACCCTGCTGGGGGGCGGCACCGGCCCGGCCACCGGCACCAACGCCACCACCTGCACCCCCGGCGCCTTTCACCTGGCCCGCATGCTGCAGGCGGCCGAGGGGTTGCCGGTGAACCTGGGCTTCTACGGCAAGGGCAACGCCAGCACCCCGGCGGCGATCGAGGAGCAGATCCGTGCCGGTGCCTGCGGCCTCAAGCTCCACGAAGACTGGGGCACCACCCCGGCGGCGATCGATTGCTGCCTCACCGTGGCCGACAAGTACGACGTGCAGGTCTGCATCCACTCCGACACGCTCAATGAGGCGGGCTTCGTGGAGGACACGATCCGCGCCATCGGTGGCCGCACCATCCACACCTTCCACACCGAAGGGGCCGGCGGCGGCCACGCCCCCGACATCATCCGGATCTGCGGCGAGGCCAATGTGCTGCCCAGCTCCACCAACCCCACCCGCCCCTACACCCGCAACACGCTCGAGGAACACCTCGACATGCTGATGGTGTGCCACCACCTCGATCCCGCCATCCCCGAAGACGTGGCCTTCGCCGAATCGCGCATCCGCCGCGAGACGATCGCCGCCGAGGACATCCTTCACGACCTGGGCGCCTTCTCGATCATCGCCAGTGATTCCCAGGCGATGGGCCGGGTGGGCGAGGTGATCACCCGCACCTTCCAGACCGCGCACAAGATGAAGGTGCAGCGCGGCAGCCTGCCGGAGGACGCCGCTTCATGTGGGGGGCGCAACGACAACACCCGGATCAAGCGTTACATCGCCAAGGTCACGATCAATCCGGCGATCGCCCACGGCCTCGACAGCCAGATCGGCTCGGTGGAAGTGGGCAAACTGGCCGATCTGGTGCTCTGGAAACCGGGCTTCTTCGGCGTGAAGCCGGAGCTGGTGGTCAAGGGGGGCTCCATTGTCTGGGCCCAGATGGGTGATGCCAACGCCTCGATTCCCACCCCCGGGCCGGTGCACGGCCGGCCGATGTTCGCCGCCTACGGCGGCGCCCTCGCCCCCAGCTGCCTCACCTTCCTGAGCCAGGCCGCCCTCGACGATGACCTGCCCCGGAAGCTGGGCCTGAAGCGGCCCTGTGTGCCGGTGGTGAACACCCGCGCCATCGGCAAGGCCGAGATGCGCAACAACAACGCCCTGCCGGTGGTGGAGGTGGACCCGCAGACCTATGAGGTGTTCGCCGACGGCGAACTCATGACCTGCGAGCCGGCCGAGGTGCTGCCGATGGCGCAGCTCTATTTCCTGCTCTGAAGACAGGGCCCTGCCCCCAGCCACAAGCCGCTTTGAATCGGTAGCAACGATCACCGGAGCTGTCAACCACGCTCTTCATGATCGATTCCAGCTTGAGCGTGCCCTGATGTTCACCGAATACCATCCGCGCAAGGGTTACGACGAGTACTTCAACGCCGCTTCCGAGCCCCGCTCCGCCCTCCGCCCCCTGCTCTCTTCCCTCGGCCAGCTGGGCATCGAGGAGATCAACCGCAGCCATGTGGCCGCCGGCCTGCTGCTCAAACGGCTCGGTGCCACTTTTCGGCTCAACGGCTCCGGTGAAGAGGGAGGCGAGCGGATTCTCCCCTTCGATCCGTTGCCCAGGCTGATCCGCGCCGGCGACTGGCAGCGCCTTGAGCTCGGCTTGATTCAACGCCTGGAAGCGATTGATCACTTCCTGGCCGATGTCTATGGCGATCAGAAAATCCTCGATGACGGGGTGGTGCCCCGCGAGGATGTCGAGAGCTCCCATGGCTGGCGGCCCCAGATGCGGGGGTTCAAGCCTCCCCTCGGCCGTTGGTGCCACGTGTCCGGGCTGGATCTGATCCGCGATGGCCAGGGCACCTGGCGGGTGTTGGAGGACAACCTGCGTTGCCCGTCCGGGGTGGCTTACTTCCTCGAAAATCGCCGCGTGATGAAGCGGATGTTCCCGAGCCTGTTCGCCGGGCGCACCGTTCAGCCGATTGACGACTATCCCTCCCACCTGCTTCAGGCCCTGAGGGAGCTGGCCCCCTGGACCGACAGCCCCAAGGTGGTGCTGCTCACCCCCGGGGTGTTCAACAGCGCCTACTTCGAGCACAGCTACCTGGCCCAGCAGATGGGCATCCAGCTGGTCGAGGGACGCGACCTGGTCTGCGAGGGCAACCGGGTGTGGATGCGCAGCACCGCGGGCCTGGAGGCGGTTGATGTGATCTATCGCCGCATCGACGACGACTTCCTCGATCCGGATGTGTTCCGCAGCGATTCGATGCTCGGCGTGCGGGGCCTGATGGAGGCCTACCGCGCCGGCCGGGTGGCGATCGCCAATGCTCCGGGCACCGGCGTTGCCGATGACAAGCTGATCTACGCCTATGTGCCGGACATGATCCGCTACTACCTGGCGGAGGAACCGATCATCGAGAACGTGCCCACCTACATCTGCGCCCGGGCCGAGGACCAGGCCTACGTCCTGGCCCATCTCAAGGATCTGGTTGTCAAGGCGGTGGGCGAGGCCGGCGGCTACGGCATGCTGATCGGTCCCCATGCCCAGCCCGACGAGATCCTCAGCTTCGCCGCCAAGATCAAGGCGGATCCAAGAAATTTCATTGCTCAACCCACCCTGGAACTCTCGACGGTGCCCTCCCTGAGCGAAGGTGAGCTCTATCCGTGCCACGTCGACTTGAGACCCTATGTGCTGCGGGGCAAGGGCGCCTGGGTGAGCCCGGGTGGTCTCACCCGCGTCGCCCTGCGACGGGGTTCCCTGGTGGTGAATTCGTCCCAGGGCGGTGGCTGCAAGGACACCTGGATCGTGGATGAAGCCCCATGCTGAGTCGCGTCGCCGATTCGCTCTACTGGATCAACCGCTACATCGAGCGGGCTGAGAACCTCTCCCGGTTTCTGGAAGTGAGCGAGGCCATGGCCCTCGACTGCCCGCCTGGCAGCGCCGAGCCCTGGCTGCCCCTGATCGATGCCAGCGGCGATCGGGAACTGTTCGATGTTCTCTGCCCCGATGGTCTGCCCACCGATGTGGTGCGGTTCCTGGTCAACCATCCTGAGAACCCCAGCAGCATCGTTAACTGCATCGCGTCGGCACGGGAAAATGCCCGCCAGATCCGCGAGGTGATCACCACCGAGATGTGGGAGCAGCTCAATGAGATCTATCTCACCGTTCATGAGAGTGATCGCTTCTGGCAACAGCCCGCCCAGGAGCAGCTCCATGAGATTCGCTACGCCTGTCAGCTGTTTTATGGCATCACCGATGCCACGCTCAGCCGTGATCTGTCCTGGCAGTTCAGCAAGCTGGGGCGATTGGTGGAGCGAGCCGACAAGAGCAGCCGCATCCTGGACGTGAAGTACTTTCTGCTGCTGCCCAGCTCCGAGGAGGTGGGTGGGGTCCTCGATGAACTGCAGTGGATCTCACTGCTGCGCAGTGCCGGGGCCTATCAGATGTTCCGGCAGTCCCAGCAGAAGGCGATCGCCCCCAAGGCGGTGGCGGCCTTCCTGTTGCTGGATCCGATCTTCCCCCGTTCGGTGCGCTACTGCCTGGAGGGCATCAACAAATCCTTGAGGGTGATCCGCAGCAACCCCGTGCCGGGGCCTCCCGATGATCTGGAATGCCTCGCCGGGCTCATGCTGGCCAACTGGAGCTTCGTGCGCATCGATGATCTGGTCAATCGCGGCCTTCATGAAGCGATCGACCACTTCCAGACCGACCTGAACACCCTGCACGCGCAGATCGAGGAGCGCTACTTCATCACCAGCCAACCGGCACCCGGGCCAACCGCCTGCATCCATCCCAGCGACGGAGCCGATCAGGCCGCCACTCAGGACACCACCCTTCCCATTGCTCCCACGTCCCAGGCATGCGCGCCCGCATAAGGCACACCCTCACCTATCGCTACAGCGAACCGGTCCAGCTGGGAGCCCATCGCCTCTGTCTCAAGCCCCGTGCCCACGGCTTTCAGAGGCTGCTGAGCTTTGATCTGAGCTTTTCGCCGGATCCCCATCGGCTCCATCCCCTGATCGCCGCCAGTGGCGACGACATCCTCCGTGCCAATTTCTTCGGTTTCACCGATTCCCTTGAGATCCAGGCGATCAGCCATGTGGAAACCCAGGTGGCGCCCCTGCTTGAGGTCTGCCTGGCCCAGAACGAACCGGAACTTCCGTATCCAGTGGGCCACCTGAACGGCGATCTGATGGGCAGCCTGGAGGGTTGGCTGCCCAACGGCCAACACGAGCCTGCCGCCGTCGAGCTGGCCCAGGAAGCCTTGATGGGCAGCGACCAACGCGCCTTGATGTTCCTTCAGAACCTGGTGGAGATGATCCAGGACCGGGTCAAGTACACCCAGCGCCATGCCGGGCCTGCCTGGCCGGCGGGCCGCACCCTCAAGGAGCGGGTGGGCTCCTGCCGGGATCTGGCGGTGCTGATGATCGAGGCGTCTCGCTGTGTCGGCCTGCCGGCGCGTTTCGTGAGCGGCTACCACCTGTTGGAGCCCAGGCCGGATCGCTACGACCTGCATGCCTGGGCGGAGGTCTACCTGCCCGGGGCAGGCTGGCGAGGCTTCGATCCCAGCGGCATCGGCGCCGTCGATGACCGCTACATCCCCCTGGCCACCTCCTCGAAGCCAAGCCTCACCGCCGCTGTTTCGGGCTCGTTCAGTGGGCCGCCGGGAGTGGAGAGCGAGCTGAGCTGGGCGATCGAGGCCGAGGTGCTAAGCGAGGTCCCGGCCGTGCCGGATCTGCTCCATTTCTGAGCGCCGGCCTGGAGAGCGCCCGGCCGGGCAACTGTCAGGGAGACCCTGCATCAACAGGAATCGGTAACCGTTGGAGCAGCGTCAGGGCAAGGTCCCGCACCATGAAGGTCAATGACGTTCGGTATCGCTCCATGGCAACGACCAGCGCCCCTCCCACCGACCGTGCTGCCGCCGGTCCTTCGGATGGGCACGACCTGGCCGAAGGGATGCGCCACCACCTCTTCTCCAGCCAGGCCAAGTCCGCCTCCCTGGCCACCACCCACGATTTCTACCGCTGCCTCGCCCTGGCCGTCCGCGATCAGCTTCTGCACAACTGGGTCGATACCGCCGAGGCCTACACCGAGGCCCACGTCCGCACTGTCGCCTACCTCTCCGCCGAATACCTGCTCGGTCCCCACCTCGAGAACAATCTGGTCAATCTCGGTCTGAGGGAGGCCGCCCAGGCCGCCTGCACCGAACTGGGCCTCGACCTGCAGGAGCTGATCGAGGAGGAGCCGGAGCCTGGCCTGGGCAACGGCGGCCTCGGCCGCCTGGCGGCCTGCTTCCAGGAGTCGATGGCCAGCCTCGAACTCCCGGCGATCGGCTATGGCATCCGCTACGAGTTCGGCATCTTCCGCCAGCAGATCCGCTGCGGCAATCAGGTGGAAAGCACCGACCCGTGGCTGGCCCAGGGGAACCCCTGGGAAGTGATCCGGCCGGAGTGGACCTACCCGGTCAAGATCGGCGACCACACCGTGATGGGGGTGGCCTACGACACACCGATCCTCGGCTATGGGGTGCACACCGCCAACACCCTGCGGCTCTGGTCGGCGCAGGCACCGGAGTCGTTTGATTTCGCCTCCTTCAACGCCGGTGATTACACCCGGGCCGTGCTTCAGAAGATGCAGTCGGAAACGCTCTCGAAGGTGCTCTATCCCAACGATGAGATGGAGCAGGGCAAGCAGCTGCGGCTGAGCCAGCAGATCTTCTTCGTGAGCTGCAGCCTGCAGGACATGTTCCGCATCCTCAAAGGACAGGGGCTGGCGGTCACCGAGTTCCACACCAAGTTCGCCGTTCAGCTCAACGACACCCATCCGGCGATTGCCGTGGCCGAGCTGATGCGGCTGCTGATCGACGACCACGGCATCGACTGGGACACGGCCTGGACGATCACCACAGCGGCGATCAGCTACACCAACCACACCCTGCTGCCCGAGGCGCTCGAAACCTGGGGGGTGGACCTGTTTGCCCGGCTCCTGCCCCGCCAGCTGGAGATCATCTACGAGATCAATTCCCGGTTCCTGCGCATGGTGCGCATCCGCTATCCCGGCCATCCAGACCTGCTGGAGCGGATGTCGCTGATCGAGGAAGGGCCCCATCGCAAGGTGCGCATGGCCAATCTGGCCGTGGTCGGCAGCCAGCGGGTGAACGGGGTGGCGGCCCTGCACAGCGATCTGGTCCGCACCCAGCTGTTTCCCGAGTTTGCGGCTCTCTGGCCCGACCGGTTCACCAACGTCACCAACGGGGTGACGCCGAGGCGCTGGATCGCCGTGGCCAACCCGCCGCTGGCCAGCTATCTGGATGAAGCGATCGGCAGCACCTGGCGCCGTGATCTCTCCGAACTGCAGCGGCTCGAATCCTTCGCCGGCGACAGCGCCTTCCTGGAGGGCTGGCGTTCGGTTCGGGATCAGGGCAAGCAGCGGCTGGCCACGGTGATCCACCAGCAGCTGGGCGTGCTGGTGGACCCGTCCTCCCTGTTCGATGTGCAGGTGAAGCGCATCCATGAGTACAAGCGCCAGCACCTGGCGGCCCTGCAGATCGTTGAGCGCTATCTGCGGCTGCGCAATGGCGAAGACCTCCCACCCCGCACCTACATCTTCGGAGGCAAGGCGGCTCCCGGCTATGCGATGGCCAAGCTGATCATTCGTCTGATCAACGGCATCGCCGAGATCGTCAACATGGATCCGGCCATGGATGGGCGGATGCGGGTGGTGTTCCTGCCCAATTTCAGTGTCAGCCTCGGCCAGAAGGTCTATCCCGCCGTCGACCTCTCCGAGCAGATCTCCACCGCCGGCAAGGAGGCTTCCGGCACCGGCAACATGAAGATGGCTCTCAATGGTGCCGTCACGATCGGCACCCTCGATGGCGCCAACGTGGAGATCCGCGATCTGGTCGGCCATGAGAACTTCTTCCTGTTCGGCCACACCGCCGAGCAGATCGAGGCCCTCAACCGGCACGGCTACCACCCGATGCCCTGGCTGGAAAGTGATCCGATCGCCCGGGAAGCGATCGATCTGATCGGCTCGGGTCACTTCAGTGAAGGCGACCGGGAGCTCTTCCATCCCCTGCTCGCCAACCTCTGCACCCAGGATCCGTTCCGGGTCATGGCGGATATCGGCGATTACCGCCGCGCCCAGAGTGCGGTGGATGAGGCCTGGCAGAACAGTGCCAGCTGGAGTCGGATGTCCTTGCTCAACTGCGCCCGTTGTGGCTTCTTCTCCTCTGATCGCTCGATCGCTGAGTATGCGGAGCGGATCTGGAAGGTGAAACCGGTGCCGATCAATGCCTGCACCCTGCTTCCTTCCGCTCCGAGGGGCGAAAGCTGAGATGGTGGTGTCGGACCTGGCTCCCCTCATGCCCCAGACCAGCGACTGGATGTTGGCCACGGCGGCAGAGGCGGAAGCCCGGCTGCAGGCGGCCGGCATCCGCCTCACCCTCGGTGGCGAGCCCACCTATGTGCCCTTCGAGCCGGTGGGCGCCGAGTGGACCGTCGCGGCCGATGGGCCCACCAAGCTCAGCTATGCCAGGGCGTTGGCGCTGGAGCTGCAGCGTCGGGTCTGGCCGGGCAGCACCTTGATGTACTGCCCCGGCAAGCGCTACGACGGTGAGGTCAACCCCCGCTGGGCGCTGCGGCTGATCACCGGGCCCGATGGCCATCCCGTGGTCCGCTGGCCCCAGGATGGTGATCCGCCGTCCTCGCCGGCCGCCGGCCGTCCCAGGAAGCTGAAGAAGGCCAAGCCGCTGCCGGGCAAACGGGCCGCTGATTTTCTTGCGGCGATCGGCGATGCGCTCGGCTGCCCCCTTCATCCGCTCAAGCTGCGCGATCCGCTCGCACCCGACCACCGGGTCTGGGCCGTGCCGCTCTGCCACCTGGGCGAGCCGGATTCAGCCGATGGACCCTCTGGATGGCAGGCAGCCCAGTGGCCACTCGCCAAGCCCCTGCGGGAGCTGCTGCCCGCCGCGGGTCCGGCCGGCCTGCGCCTGCCCCTGCAGGTCTTCCCCGAGGGCGTGCTGCGTCAGGTGCTCACCCTGGAAATCGACGACGACGGCTGGAGCCTCTTCCTGCCCCCCCTGGCCCGGCAGCCCCTGCAGCAACTGCTTGAGCTGATCGCCGCCGCCAGTGCCGGTTGGAGCCGCCCCGACCTGAGCGGAGTGCTGCCGATCGATGTCGATGGCCACTGGCAGGTGCTCGGGCTCACCGCCGATCCCGGCGTGCTGGAGGTGAATCTGCCCGTTTGCCACAGCTGGATCGCCTACGCCGGCTGGATCCACACCCTCGATGAAGTCGGTGAGCTGGTCGGGCTGCGTTCCTGGAAGCAGAACGGCAACCGGGTCGAAGGGACCGGCGGCGGCAACCATCTGCTCTGGGGGGGACCGAGCCTGGAGGCCAATCCATTCTTCAGCCGGCCGGGCTGGTTGGTGGGGATCCTGCGCTTCTGGCAGCATCACCCGAGCCTCTCCTATCTGTTCGGCAACCGTTCGGTCGGTCCGGCTTCCCAGTCGCCGCGCCTGGACGAGGGCAGCGCCAGCCGCCTCGATCTGAACCTTGCCCATGCCGCCATCGAGGCCTTGCCGGAGGGCGACCAGCGGCTGTTGATCAGCGAGACGCTGCGTCACATCCATGCCGATCGCAGCGGCAACACCCACCGCAGCGAGATCAGCTTCGACAAGTTCTGGAACCCTGCCTGGGGTGGCGGCTGCCAGGGGCTGATCGAATTCCGGGCGATCGAAAGCCTGCCCCGGCCTGAATGGACCGCGGCGATCGCCCTGCTCTGGAGTTGCCTGGCCGCCTACCTGCTGGAGCCCTCCCATCGCCCCACCAGCCTGGAAGCCTTCGCTGAGCGGCTGGCGGATGAGCTCCAGCTGCCTGCGGCCCTGTGGTCTGATCTGGAGCAGGTGCTCACCATGCTCCAGGCCGACGGCCTCGACATCGAGGCGGAACCGTATCGCCAGATCTGGGAATGGCGTTTTCCCCTCCTGCTCGACTGGCAACGGGATGATGCCTGCCTGGAGATTCGCCAGGCCCTCGAGCCCTGGCCCCTGCTTTGCGACACGCCGGTTCAGGGGGGCAGCACCAGCCGCTTCGTGGACAGTTCCCTGCAACGTCTTGAGATCAGGGCCAACCAGGCGTTTCTCGAGTGCCACCGCCTGCGCCTCAACGGTGGGCTTCTGCCGCTCGGCGACGGCTGGCTGGGGCTCCGTTATCGCCAGACCAGCCTCTACCCATCCCTGCACCCCTGCATCGATCCCCACCTGCCGCTGCAGCTGGTGATCGAAACCAGCCCGGCGTGCCGTCAGCCGGCCGGTGTGGAGCCGGTAGCCAGGTTCCAGTTCGATGGTGGAGATGGGGAGATGGTGCCTGTGGCCGGCTCCAGCGCTGAGCTGGATGGGGCCTGGAGTCTCGAGCGTCCCGACTGGTGTGCTCCGCCCGCCGGCGGCAGGACGCTCGATCTGCGCCTGGGTTGACCCAGGCTTCGTGATGTCCACCCTGCTGATCACTGGAGGCGCCGGTTTCATCGGCAGTCACACCGCTCTGGTGCTGCTGGAGGCCGGCCATCGCCTGGTGGTGCTCGATGATTTTTCGAACAGTTCCCCGGAGGCCCTGCGTCGTGTCGTCGAGCTGGCCGGGCCCGCTGCGGGGCAGCGGCTCAACCTGATTGAAGGGGATCTCCGCAACCCGGCCGACCTGGCTCGTGCCTTCGGCGGCGCTGCGCCGATCGATGCGGTGCTGCATTTTGCCGGGCTCAAGGCCGTCGGGGAATCGGTGGCCGATCCACTCCGCTACTGGGACGTCAATGTCGCCGGCAGCCGTCAGCTGCTGGCGGCGATGGCTGCCGCCGGTTGCCGCACGATCGTGTTCAGCAGCAGTGCCACCCTCTATGGCCTGCCCGATCAGGTGCCGATCGCCGAAACGGCCCCGCTCGCACCGGTGAATCCCTACGGCCACACCAAGGCTGCCGTGGAGCGGATGCTGGCTGATCTGGCCGCCAGTGAACCGGGCTGGCGCATCGCCTGCCTGCGTTACTTCAACCCGGTCGGAGCCCATCCCAGTGGCCGGATCGGTGAGGACCCCGATGGCATCCCGAACAACCTGTTTCCCTTTCTCACCCAGGTGGCGGTGGGCAGGCGGCCGCAGCTGCAGGTGTTCGGCCACGACTGGCCCACCCCGGATGGCACCGGGGTGCGGGATTACATCCATGTGCTGGATCTGGCCGAAGGCCACCGCGCCGCCCTCGACGTGCTGCTCGCCGCGCCGCCCCAGCAGCTCACCCTCAACCTCGGCAGTGGGCAGGGGCATTCCGTGCTGGAGGTGGTGCAGGCCTTCGAGCGGGCCTGCGGTCATCCGATCGCCCACCAGCTGGTTGAGCGCCGGCCCGGGGATGTGGCGATCACCGTGGCGGATCCCGGCCTGGCCCGGCAGCGGCTGGGTTGGTGCACCAGCCGGGGACTTGATGAGATCTGCCGGGATGGCTGGGCCTGGCAGCAGGCCAATCCCAGCGGCTATTGAGCGTGCGACCCGATCCGAGCCACCATCTGGTGCTGGCGGGCGGGGGGCACAGCCACGCGCTGGTGTTGCGCCGCTGGGTCATGCAGGGGTCGCCGCCCGGGGCCCGGATCAGTCTGGTGAGTCGGGCCAGCACGGCGCTCTACAGCGGCATGGTGCCCGGCCTGATCGCCGGGCTCCACGGTCTTGAGCACTGCCGCATCGACCTGCGCCGACTCTGCGAGCTGGCTGGCGTGGGTTTTGTTCGCGCTGAGATCACTGGCCTGGATCGGCTCCGGCGCGAGCTGCTGCTCGCCGGTCGCCCGCCGATCCGCTGGGACCGGCTCAGCCTCGATGTCGGTGCCGTGACGCCCGCCGCCGCCGCTGATTCCGGCGATGACCGGCCGATCAAACCATTGGAGCCCTTCCTCGCCTGGTGCGTGCTGCAGGATTCCTGCCCGGATCGCCGTGAACAGAAGCCCCTAGTCGTGCGGGGTGGCGGCGCAGCCGGGCTGGAAGTGGTGCTGGCCCTGAAAGCTCGCTTCGGCGAGCGCCGCCCGGTGATGCTGGCCCTGCGCGGCCAGGGCCTGCGGCTGGGATCGGCCGCGGCGAACCGTTGCGGCCAGCGGCTGCTGCAGGATGCCGACATTCCGATCTGGGAGGAGTCCGCCGCTGCGGTCAGCTCTGTCCGCTGCACCGGCAGCAGGGCGCCGCACTGGCTGGCCGCGGCCGGTCTGCCGGTTGATCCGGCCACGGGCCGCGTGCTCACCATGGCCACCCTGCAGGTGGAAGGGCACCCGGCGATTTTTGCCAGCGGCGACTGTGCTCAGGTCCAGGCAGACCCGCGACCCCCCAGCGGCGTCTGGGCCGTGCGGGCCGCTCCGGTGCTGGCGGTGAATCTGCGCCGCAGCCTGGTGGCCGATGGCCGATCCCTGCGCCGCTGGCGCCCCCAGCGGCGTGCCTTGCAGCTGCTTGGCGATCCCACCGGTGGCCGGCCGCGGGCGGTGGCGTTCTGGGGTCCGCTGGCCCTGGGGCCGAGCCCCTGGCTCTGGCGCTGGAAGGCCGCCATCGATCACCGCTTCATGGCCGGCTTCACGGCCCTGGCGCCGATGGGCTCCGGCCGGCCGCTGGTGGGTGCGATGGCCTGCAGGGGCTGCGCCGCCAAGTTGCCGGCCGATCCCCTCGCCCGAGCCCTGGCTGGCCTGGCTGCCCTTGGCGAGGCCAGCGCCCCGGCGACGGGGGCGGAGGATGCGGTGGTGGTGGGCAGCGGGGCCGATGGCGAGCTGCAGTTGCAGAGCCTCGACGGCTTCCCGGCCCTGGTGGCCGACCCGTGGCTGAATGGTCGACTCACCACCCTGCATGCCTGCTCTGACCTCTGGGCCTGCGGAGGCAGGGTCAGCAGTGCCCAGGCTCTGGTGACCCTGCCCCGGGCGGCTGAGTCAGTTCAGGAGGAGCTGCTGCTGCAGACCCTGGCCGGGGTCTGCTCGGTGCTTGAGCCCCTGGGGGCGGCCCTGCTCGGTGGGCACACGCTTCAGCAGCGGCAGGCTGATGGCGAGCTGAGTCTTGCCCTCACCGTGAACGGAACGGTTCCGCCGGGGCGGTTCTGGTCCAAGGGGGGCCTGCGGCCCGGCGATGCCCTGTTGCTCACCCGGCCGATCGGCAGCGGAGTGCTGTTCGCCGCCGCCATGGCCGGGGCGGCCCAGCCCGGCTGGATCGATGCCGCCCTGGAGGTCATGCAACAGAGCCAGGCGCCCCTGGTGGAGCGACTGGCGGCCCATGGCTGCCGGGCCTGCACCGACATCACCGGTTTTGGCCTGCTGGGCCACCTGGGGGAAATGCTCGAGGCGGCGCCGGGATCGCTCAGCGTCGTGCTGGAGGATGGGGCGATTCCTGTCCTGCCAGGGGTTCGGGAGCTGCTGAGCCAGGGGTTTGCCAGCAGTCTGGCGCCCGCCAACCGCCGGGCCTTCGCGCTGCTCGAAACGGGACGGGTGCGGATCCGGCAGCAGGGCACCGAGCTGATGCCTCGGGAGCTGCTGATCGACCCCCAGACCTGTGGTCCCCTCCTGGCGGCCCTGCCGGCGGAGCTCTGCCATGCCGCGCTGGCCGCCGTGAAGGCCTGCGGCTTTGCTGAGGCCGCCCTGATCGGCCATGTGCCGGCGCCTCGAAGGGATCAGGGCGCCGGCACCGCAACGGCGGCGGGCGGCCGACCGGCGTCGGAGCGGCCGTAGCGGTCCTCGAAACGAACGATGTCGTCTTCGCCCAGGTAGGGGCCGCTCTGCACTTCGATCAGTTCCACCGGGATCTTGCCGGGGTTGGAGAGTCGATGCCTGGCACCGAGCGGGATGTAGGTGCTTTCGTTCTCCCCCACCAGTTCCTCCACCCCGTTCTTTTCCACCACGGCGGTGCCCCTGACCACGATCCAGTGCTCGGCCCGGTGGTGGTGCATCTGCAGCGACAGGCACGCTCCCGGTTTCACCTGGATCTTCTTGACCTGCCAGCGTTCCCCCTCGACCACGCCGTCGTAGTAGCCCCAGGGGCGGTAGATGCGGCGATGGGCCTTGCCCTCGGCAGCGCCGACCGCCTCCAGCTGCCGGACGATCGTCTTGACCTCCTGGGCACGGTCCCGGTGGGCCACCAGCACGGCGTCATCCGTTTCCACCACGACCAGGTCGTCGACGCCGAGCCCCACCACCAGGCGGTGTTCACTGCGCAGGTAGCAGTTGCGGGAACCTTCGCTGATCACCCGGCCGCGCAGCACGTTGCCGGCGGCGTCCTGATCGGCGGTTTCCCAGAGGGCGTTCCAGCTGCCGACATCGCTCCAGCCGGCCTCAAGGGGCAGCACCGAGCCGAGCGAGGTGCGCTCCATCACCGCCACATCGATCGCCACATTGGCGCAGTTGGCGAAAGCCTCGCGCTCCAGCCGCAGGAACTCGAGGTCGGCGCTGTCGTGATCGAGGGCTGAGCGGCAACAGCTCACCAGTTCCGGGGCCAGCCGCTCCAGTTCCGCCAGGATGGCGCTGGCGCGAAACAGGAACATGCCGCTGTTCCAGGTGAAGCGACCGGTGGCGATGAACCGCTCGGCGGTGGCGGGATCTGGCTTTTCGACGAAACGGGCGATCGGCTGGGGCGATGGCACGCCACCGGCCTCGCCGACCTTCAGGGGCTCGACAGCTTCGATGTAGCCGTAGCCGGTTTCCGGAGCCGTCGGCACGATACCGAAGGTGACCAGCCGGCCGGCTTCCGCGGCGTCGCGGCCGGCCTCGACGGTGGCGCGAAACCGGGCGGCGTCGCGGATCACATGGTCGGCGGCCAGGATCAGCAGCAGGGGGTCTTCGCCCCGGGCGCTGGCATGGAGGGCCGCCACGGCGATGGCCGGCGCCGTGTTGCGGCCGATCGGCTCCAGCAGGATGGCGGCGGGATCGACGCCGATCTGGCGCATCTGCTCAGCCACGATGAAGCGGTGGTCTTCGTTGCAGATCAGCAGGGGAGCAGCCAGGTTGGTCAGCCCTTCGAGCCGTTGCTGGGTCTGCTGCAACAGGGTCTCGTCGCCATCGCCGGCGAGGGGCCAGTACTGCTTGGGGTAGGTGGCCCGGGACAGTGGCCAGAGGCGGGTGCCCGTGCCGCCGCAGAGGATGACCGGCACCAAGCAGGCGGTTGGTCCCATCGATTAGCGGTCCGCACTCACCCCATCGTATGGAAAGGCCCTGGTTTCAGAAGCTTTCCCGCCGCCATGTCAGGGGTCGAGCAAGCCCGGTGGGGGTGTGATCTCCAGCCAGCCCTCGCCGACCTCCACCCGCGGCACGATCGGTTCAACGAAGGGGATCAGCACCCGGCGCCGCTTGGCCTGTCCGCCGGCCGGGGTGATGCCGGCGCTGTCATTCAGTTCCACTTCCAGCAGATCGTTGCCGGCGTGGATCAGATCCACCACGGTGCCGATCGGCGTGCCGGTCGGTGCCAGCCGCACCTCCAGCCCCTGGAGTTCGAGCAGATGGAACTCCCCCTCAGCCAGGCGGGGGCGATCGTCGGCGGAGACCAGCAGCTCCTGGGAAACCAGGGCCTCGGCGGCCTCGCGGCTCGCAATGCCCTCCAGCCGCACGATGAACAACTCCCGGCCGGGCAACTGGCGGCCGCTCAGCAGCTGCACCGGCCGCGGCGCCTCCTGCCTGAGGCGCAGCCAGCGGCGGCCGGGCCGGGTGAAGCGTTCAGGGAAGTCGGTGCGGGGGAGCATGCGCAGCTCTCCCTGCAACCCCTGGGCCCCGACGACCCGGCCGACCACAAGCCAGTCATCCGCTGCATCGTCTGCCACGGAACCCGGCGCCTTTGCCTGTTCACTGCCGCCCATGGCGTTTTGCCCTGTTTTCGCCATCGGCCTCGATAATGGACCCACCGCTGAACTGCTCCGATGGTCGCCACAGATCTGCCACTCCTGCCGATCCTGCCGGGCAGCACCGTGACCGTTCGCGACATCACCTCGATCTACAACGGCTATCGCGGCTTCGTGCAGCGGATCAGCGGTGCTCGCGCCGCCGTGCTGTTCGAGGGGGGCAACTGGGACAAGCTGGTCACGATTCCTCTGAGCACCCTGGAGCAGGGCTGAGCCGGGCCAGGGCCGCCCGGGCCGCCTGCTGCTCCGCTTCCCGGCGGGAGCCCCCCCAGCCCTCGCCGAGCCGATCGCCCAGGAGCTCCACCCAGCAGATGAATCGCTGGGGATCGCCGTGGCGTTGGCTGCGCTCTTCGCTGCGGTAGTGGGGCAGGCCGCTGGCCCTGGCCTGGCTCCATTCCTGCAGGGCCGATTTCCAGTTGTGACGATGGGGATCGCCCAGCAGCTCGGCGATGCTGCGCCGCCAGTGGGGGGCCAGCCAGCGGTGAACCGGCTTCAGGCTTCCCAAGGCTTCATAGAGCCCACCCACCAGCGCTTCGCAGGTTTCAGCCCGGATCGTGCGGCGCCCGGCTGGATCACCGATCGCCAGTGGGCCCAGCCGCAGCACCGCCTCGATGCCACAGCTCTCGCCCAGTTCCGCCAGCCAGCGGTCGCTGACGATCTGAGCGCGCAGCTCCGAGCAGGCCCCGACGCCGAGCTCGGGGTGATGCTGCTGCAGGTGTTCCGCCGCCGCCAGGCGCAGCACGGCATCGCCGAGGAATTCGAGTCGTTCGTGGTTGCGGCTCAGGCCCGCCGAGCTGTGGGTGAGGGCCTCGTCGATCGGCTCCAGATCGGGTTCGGGCCACCCGATTGCCGCGCTCTCCGGGCCAATTGGATCGAGAACGCCGATCGCCACGAGAAAGTGGAGCAACTGCCGCCGCCGCTCCGGGGCAAGGGGCGCTGCTGGGGAGATCGGAGGCGTCATGCGCTGCTGCCTGGCGCGGAAGGGGGTGAAAGCAGGACATAAGCCGGGTTCTGTTCCAGCCCGCCGGAGCGGACCGGGGCAGTCATCTATCTGGGACCGCCGTTACCGACGGCCTCGAGCGGCGCGCTTGTGTCGGGACGGGTGTCATGGCCAACCGTTGTCCCTGGGCCTTGCTCCCAGCCGGGGTTTACCGAGCCAGCACCTCTCGATGCTGCTGGTGCGCTCTTACCGCACCCTTGCACCCTTGCCTGTGCGGCGGGCGAACCCGGCGCCATCGGCGGTGTGTTTCTGTGGCACTGTCCTCACGGTCGCCCGCACTGGGCGTTACCCAGCAGGCCTGGCCATTGGGGAGCCCGGACTTTCCTCAACCGGACCCGGCATTCCGCCCCGAAGGCCGGACTTCCGCTCCGATTGCGACCACCTCGCCTGCTTTCAGCTGCGAGTTTAGGCAGTGATCCGTCAGCTCACCGATCCGCCCCACCCATGTGATGCGTCCCACCCATGCGGATAATGGAAGCCATTGGGGCTGTAGCTCAGCCGGATAGAGCGACGGTTTCCTAAACCGTAGGTCGTGGGTTCGAGTCCCGCCAGCCCCGTTCTACGAAACCCCAGTTGCGCCAGGGAGTCTTGAGGCTCGCCGACCTGGGAAGAGGCTCCCGCCGGCCTATGCCATTAGGCAAAAAACCAGGCAAATCGCCCCGGGTCGACCACGATTAGGCAAATGGTTAGGCAAATCGGGTGCCTCTTTCCGACCCGTGGCTGGTTCGCCAGAACGCCGCCCTGAAGCTCAAGGGTCATGGGGTCACGCTCGATGTGGCAGGGGCCAAGGTGCGCCTGCGGGCGACCATGCCGCCGCGCCCGACAGATCCACCGGGCAGAGAACCAAAGCAGCAGCGGATCAGCACCGGTCTTGCCTATCCGGATCAGGCCACGGAGGCCTTGCAGCTGGCCGAGCACCTGGGCAATGCCCTGGAGCGCCATCGGAAGGGGTGTCGAGGCTTTTGATTGGGAGCCCTGGCTGTCGCTCGGCCGTCACAAGGCCCATGCGCTGGCTCCTGGGGAACCGGAGGGCATCAGCGGGAGAAGGGTGATTCGCCTGACTCGCGAGTGGTGGGGCAGGCAACGTCGTCGGGGCCCCTCGGAAGAGGACAGCTGGATGGTGGATTACCAGGCGCCCCTGGCTCCTTTGCTGGAGATCAATCCCCTGCAGCCGGGCCATTTGCTGGCTTTGGTGGAGGCCGCCGCACCATGCACGCGATCGCGACGCAGGGCCTCTCAGGCCGCAGCCACGGTAGCCAGAGCGATTGATTGGCCTGATGAGCTGGTGTCCCGCCTGCGGGAACTCGGCAAGGGATACAGCGCTGCCCGTAGCCAGGTGCCACGTGACCTTCCCAAGGAAGAGGCGATCGAGGCACTGATCGATCGCCTCTCACCCGCCTGGCAGTGGCCGGCAGCAGTGGCGGCCACGTATGGATGCAGGCCCCATGAGGCGCTGTTGTTTGCTGACGTTCAGCCCTCAGGTGTGCTGCGCATCACCGATGGGAAAACAGGAGCACGCCAGGCTCTGGCTTTGCCTGCAGGCTGGATTCAGCGCTGGTCGCTGAATAGCAAGCGGCTGCCTGCCTTCAATCAGGATCGCAGCCATCGCGACATCGGGGGCTTGATGGGGCAGGCTTTCCGCCGGGCGCAGGCGGAGTTCCAGCCCTACGACTTGCGCCATGCCTGGGCCGTGCGGGCGATTCACAACCCGAAGATTTCCCCCTCCCTGGCGGCCAAATCGATGGGTCACAGCCTGGCGGTACACGGCAGCGTCTACCAGCGCTGGTTTGATGCACACGAAATGGAGTCGCTGCAGGTGATGCTCAGCGCAACGTCTTGAGGTGGCGAACGTAAAGATTAAGTCCATCATTCTTGAACAGATTGACCGCCATGCCAATGGCTGACTGCTGGGTCCCTCATTCGCCGCCAAAAGCGGCGGCCATTGCCTGACGATGCACACAACGCTGTACCAGCGCTGGTTCGACAGCGCTTCGATGGCCTCACTTGTTGCTGAGATGTGGGGTATATTCCTCCGCATTGACGTAAAAGGTGCGGCGCTTGCCGCTCGGCCCCGTCCTTGAGCGGATGAATTGGGGCGGAATGTGGCCCCTGTTGATGGCAGCGCGCAGTACTCGACTGCTGCGAAAGTTCAGCGCCTGAGCAGCATCTGCAAGCGGGAGCCAGGGGCTTTTCAGGTTGCTCGGCCTGAGCTCCAGGCGGGCATTGATGCGCTGCAACGCCTGATTAATGGCTGCGCGCTGCTCTGCGTGGTCGTCGTGGGGAGGGGGTGAGGGTGAGGCCATGTCCGTGGATTTGAATGAATCATCTTTAGCAGGGATTGGGATAGCTCAGAACTGCTGAATGGGTGCTTTCGTAAAGTCTGCACGCGTGCGTCTTTCCTTGCACGCATGCATGCACGCAACCCTGAAAAGACGCACGCGTGAATGTGGCTATTTGGGGGCTGGATGTTGTATTGATGGATGTGGTGATGTCAATGACAGAGCCGATTACAACTTCAGAGGTTCAATGAACACTCAAATCAGCACAACAAGACACAGCACAACGGAGCCGGGTTCGGCATCCGCAGACCACCCGAACAACGAGGTGGAGCAGCTCACGCAGGAGTGTGGAGGTTCGCCCACCACATTCCTGGACGTTCAGGATTGGCCGCCTTCCCACATGCCGACCAACTGCGTTGCAGTCGACAGCGTCTCGGACGTCGAACATCAACGTCTGACCTTCCATCCGAAGGACGCGGAGGACGCACGCTTGAGCGATTTCAACATCCCCCTACGGATTGTTGAATCTCCCCAGGACGCTGAGCTGCTGTCCGAACGAGATCCCAGTGTGCTGACGATCTCGGTGGAGCAGTTCACGCATTGGATCAGGAACTCCCAGGCAGGTCTTGGTGGAACCCCCTATCTCCCGCCCGTTTCCTTCAAGGGCCTGGTGCTCCAGCAGCGGCATGTCCGCATCTGCCTGCCGAGCGGCTTCCACTGCAGCCAAGCAGGGTTGAATACCCTGGAACTCCGGGCGTGGCAGCTCAATGCTGAAGGGGCCAAGCAGGTGGAGGTCGAACTCCTGCCACTCGATCCAGCCGGTGACCCGCTCAGCCCAAAGCAGCTGATTGACAAGCATGGCCCAGAAGCTTTTCAGCGCTTCAGTCGCCACCGCGTCCCTTGCTTCAAAGGCGACGATGAAAAGCGCAAGTATTGCTTCGCCACCGAACCCAAAGCCACCCCTGCCTACGCGGAATTCGTGCAGATGGAGCTGGCACCCATCTGGAAGCCCGAATTCGTGAACGACCGGGCCTGGTTCCATTGGCAACGCACACACTGGCAGCATGTCGACGGAGATCAGTTGCTGCTCAACCAGATCGCAGTGGTATTCCGGCGGCAGGGATTCAGCAAAGTGAGCCAGGCCTGTTCAACGGGATTCTCAAACTGATCCGGTGCCAGCAGCAACCGCTGAACTCCCACTCAATGGCTGGCCTGATCCCCTTCACCAACGGCTGTCTGCGGCTCAGCGACCACACCCTGCTGCCCCATGACCCACAGCGGGGGAACACCTGGACCCTTCCCTACCCCTACGACGACCAGGCCCGCGCCGATGCGGTGGTGGCGTTCCTCCAGGATCGACTGGGGGATGAGGATGCTGTGGCTACGTTCCAGGCCTTCGCTCGGCTGCTGGTGCAGCGTTGTCGGGCCAAGGTGTTCCTTGAGCTTCACGGCCCGGCCAACACAGGCAAGACGGTGCTCACCAACCTGTTGATCGCCCTGGCGGGGGCCAAGAACACCGTCTCGATCGACCTGGAGAAATTGGAGAACCACAATCTGCTGTTCCAGACCCAGAAGCTACGCAACATGGGCCTCACCGTGGTCTCCGAGGCCCACGGTTACAACGGTTCCCTGAACGTGCTCAAGGCGCTCACCGGCGGAGACCTGATTGCTGCCGATCGCCGCTACAGCGATCAAGCCTGCGATTTTGTCTATGACGGCATGGTGCTGGTGACTGGCAACGGTCCGATCAGTACCACTGACACCAGTGGGGCGGTCAACAGCCGTCGCCGCTCCCTGCCCGTGACCAAAGTGGTGTCGGCAGGCGAGCGCCGCCCTCTGCTCGATGCTGACGCCCATGGGGGCTACAGCGGCGTCTTCGTGGATCAGTTGTCCGGCTTCGCCAACTGGGTGCTGGAGATCAGTGAAGCGGAGGCCCAGGCGATCCTGGCGCGCTCGACCCGTAGCCGCGCCCAGCTGGAGGCGGAGCTGGCCATGACCATCACGACCGATCCGCTCGCCCATTGGGCTGAGCAGATGCTCGTCCTCACCAGCAATCACCTCCATGGAAATAGAGGATCGACAATGACTGAATTGATGCCAGCAGGAGAAATGCTCATTTCTATGACGGAAGTGCAGCCGCCAGATTTGAGGACTACTTTAACCTTGGCAGGAATAATAGCAATCAGTAGGGTACAAGCTTCTTCGTAGGGCCTGCAAACCTGCCTACACAGGTGGCTTGGAGGAAACGGTGATCATCCGTGAGCGAATCGTTAAGAGATGGCGGCAACAAGGTGGTCTGCTCCGGCTGCCAGGGAAGGAAGGCTTTGGGCTTCTACATACCTCATCTTCGTAGCAAAAACCATTGCTGTCACTGACTTCTAGGCAAATTCAGGGGCGTCTGTGGAGAGCTCGGGCGCTGATCTATGCCCGACAGGCTCCTTGTTGCGTCCTGCCTCCTGAACGGAAGGGCCCTTGAGTTCGATCGAATTTCCTTCGGGATCCTTGAGGTATACAGCGGAGCCATACCCTTCGGCACCGAAATTATGGTGAACCGCTCCTAGATCGATTCCGTGACTGAGAAAGTGAACTCTCAGGGCCTCAAGATCAAATGGTTCGATACGAAAGCAGATGTGATCGACATTGTGGCCCTCCATGCCAGGGGGGGCGCCACCGGCCAGGCCCAGCTCGCCATCGGTACTGACCAGGTCGATCTGGGCCACGCCAGCACGGAGATGAATCATCCCAAAGCGCTCATTTCGCTTGGTAACGCTGCAGCCGAGCACATCGGTGTAAAACCTGAGCATGACGCCCAAGTCCCTGCAGCGCAGAACGACATGGTCGATACCAAGGATCTGCACGTTCCATTGACCCGGCTCGTTCCATTTTGCGGGAATCGCAGCTTAGAAGGGCCTTCCGTTACGTCACAGCCAAGACGGAGTCGTTGCGGACAGCGTTTATGGATCTGCCCAGCTTTCCCAAGGCATGCGCTCAGGCGCGTTCACCGTAAGCGGAATCTACATGTGAAGACATTGGCAAGGCCAAAGCTTATTTTAGGCAGCACTAATACCAAGGATTATCGTACTCCGTTGATGGCTCAGGTCATAGGGGTACTTCTACTTATCAATCGACTGATCTGATCTTGATAGACTTTTAGAAAAGAGGAGGACATTGCCATGGACACCTGCAGCACCACATCACTCCCTAGAGGCCACGCATCTGGAGATGCGAAACATGCTCTGCATCGGATCAAAGAGCTCACACAACGAGATCCCGCCTTTGCTGCTGCTCTTCGGGATAGCCATTCCACCGGGGAGGCCGTGAAGCTTGCCCATTCCAATGGCATCACGATCAAGCCCGAAGTCCTTTGGCGGCATCGAGGCACCTTGCTGAGTGGAGGACTACCGACATGGCCTGGCTAAATGTGTAATTTTATCACGTTGTTCCGCTGAAAAAATGGTGCCAGTTCGCAAGAATTGGCACGTCACTCCGTACCAAGACCTCACTTGATTAGGTAGCTAGCCACGCCTTCCTCAAGATGCGTTCCGGCCTTGCGGTGTAGCTGCAGATGGCATAAACCACTCGCTCGGTCATCGTTGTCAAGTGGAGGTTTCGTTTGAAATGATTTCTGGCTGAGGTGGGAGCGGATAGGCCATGCCGTCTTTCACCAGCGTCAGGTTGGTGTTCAGTTCCCTGATCACCTCGGCCACGAACCATTGCGGCACTGCTGCCCGCCTCAAAGGACCTGGCCGGCTCCAACGCCTACTGAAAGCCATAACCTGAGGAGCAGCGGGCACACCGTTTCATGGGGAGAGGCGCCGAGCTCCAAGGATCTTCATTGCATCAGCTGGAGATTGATCTGTGCGAGGCGGTGGCCGATCTCACCGCAGTGGTTCCGCTGTTGGGCCTGTTGAGGGTGGCCACGTTCGGCGGTCTGCTGATCGGGGGTGTCTGGTTGTTCTGGAGCACCGCGAACCCTTGGCAGGCGATCGGCTCCGTGACGGTCGCCGGCATCGCCTACGCCCTGCTGCTGATCACCACCCATGAGGCGGTGCACGGCACCCTGCTCGGGCGGCCGCGACTTGAGTTCGCCTTTTCCTGTCTGATCAGCTGGCCGATGGCCTGGCCCTTCGCTACCTACGCCTCCCTGCACCGGCTGCATCACCGCTGGAACGGGCGTGACGAGCGGGATCCTGAACGGGTCGAACCCCTGCGTGAGGAAATTGAGCAGGCAGGCCCCCTGCGCCGCTGGCATCAGCGCCATCCGTTCTGGCTCAGGGCCCTGTTGCTGGGAGGTGTCGGACTGATCATCGACACAGTTCACAAAGGAGTCGTACTGCGCGGCTGTGATCCCAGGCTCCCGGCCCGGTTACGTCTTGACTTGGCTGGCGTGATCTTGGCCCAGCTGGCCATGCTCGGGGTGGCGATCGCCCATGGTGTGGTGCTGCGCTATGTGCTGTTCTGGCTGGTTGTGGAGCGCATCATCGGCGCCATTGTCCAGACCCGGGGGCTGATTGAGCACCACGGCTTGTGGAACCCTTCTCCAGGCCATCGACTCACCCAGCTGCGCTCCTCGCGCAGTGTTGGAGCAGGCATCTGGCTCAATGCCTGCCTGGGTGGGCTGCCCAATCACGCTGCCCATCACGCTTTTCCGGCCATCCCCTTCCAGCGGCTGCCGGAGGCCAGCGTGCGCCTCATGGCGGTGCTGGAGCTGCATGGTTTGGAGCCTCTGCCCCGCTTTCGTCACTACGGAGAAGGGATTCTCCAGCTGCTCTGAGCTTGGGGATCCCTGGCCACGCTCGGGGCAACATCTTCCCAGGCAGTCACCGCTTGTGTTGGTCAGTCAGCCATTAACCTCGCGGCGGCACACGTGGTTGCGAGAAGAAAGGTCAACCTTCCTGGCGGAAGGAGGCAATCCAGTGTAGAGAGCTGGCAGAGCTATTAGAGGGCGATCCAAGCGACAGCGGTCTTGCAGGTTTTTTGGTGGAGCCGGCCTAAGACCTGTGTATCTTGGCGACCCAATATCCTGCTCTGAAAGATCACCAACCATGCCAATTTGTTGGCATGCTCACAACATAAGAAATCAAAATCATGCCCCAACCCATTCTCGATGGACCGGAGTTTCTGGTCAACACCACCTCGTACAAAGACGGGACCAAGCCAAGCACCACTGCTTTGCCAGACGGGCGCTTCATCATCACCTGGACAGAGTTAAGCGGAGTCTTCCCCGACGCGACCATCAATATCCGCGCGCAGGTGTTCAATGCCAATGGCAGCAAGGCCGGAGCAGAGTTTCTGGTCAACACCACCACGGTAAACTCTCAGAGGGAGCCAAGCACCACTGCATTGGCAGACGGGCGGTTTGTCATCACCTGGACGGACTTCAGCGCAAGCAACAACTCTCTCGAGATCTTTATCTCCGATATCCGCGCGCAGGTGTTCAATGCCAATGGCAGCAAGGCCGGCACAGAGTTTCTGGTCAACACCACCACGACCAACAATCAGAACCAGCCAAGCACCACTGCTTTGGCAGACGGGCGCTTCGTGATCACCTGGAGTGACTTCAGCTTAAGCCCAACCGGAGGCGACACCTTGGGCAGCGCGGTCCGCGCGCAGGTGTTCAATGCCAATGGCAGCAAGGCCGGAGCAGAGTTTCTGGTCCCCACCAGCCTCGCAGGTTCTCAGTTCGATCCAAGCACCACTGCTTTGGCAGATGGGCGCTTCATCATCACTTGGACGGACGAAAGCGAAACAGGAGGCGACATCTTGGGCAGCGCGATCCGCGCGCAGGTGTTCAATGCCAATGGCAGCAAGGCCGGCACAGAGTTTCTGGTCAACACCACCAAGGGAAACTCTCAGACCCAGCCAAGCACCGCTGCTTTGGCAGACGGGCGCTTCGTCATCACCTGGAGGGACGACAGCGCAACCGGAGGCGACATCTCGGGCTCAGCGATCCGCGCGCAGGTGTTCAATGCCAATGGCAGCAAGGCCGGAGCAGAGTTTCTGGTCAACACCAACACCGCGAGCAATCAGCAAGAGCCAAGCACCACTGCTTTGGCAGACGGGCGCTTCGTCATCACCTGGACGGACTTCAGCGCAAGCGCAAACGGAGGCGACACCTTGGGCTCCGCGATCCGCGCGCAGGTGTTCAATGCCAATGGCAGCAAGGCCGGCGCAGAGTTTCTGGTCAACACCACCACGATAAACAATCAGTCCCAGCCAAGCACCACTGCTTTGGCAGACGGGCGGTTTGTCATCACCTGGAGGGACGAAAACACACCTGGAAACTTCATCACCGCGATCCGCGCGCAGATTATTGATCCACGTGTGGGGGTGCTGCAGGTGATCTCCAGCACTGACACCCTGCCGCGGCTGATGGATGACTACGGTCAGATCTCGGTCCTGTCGGGATCCACGCTGGTGACGCTGAACGCCTCCGCGATCAGGTCTGACAATTCCAATGCCACGAATAGTGCGGTGGTGATGTTAGGTGCTGTGCAGACACTGGCTTCATCTGGCCGACGCGATGCGATTTCACTGACCGGTACAGCGACGGGCCTCGCAACCGGTCTGGGCGGACATCATGTGACGGTGATGGCCACGGGATCGGTGCTCTCCACCACGGGCAATGCCATCACCCTTGCCGGTACCGGAACTGAAGTGAGCAACTCCGGCCAGATCAACGGCAAGCGATACGGCGTGCAATCGCTGGGCGGCGCGATGACGGTCAACAACTCCGGCACGATCACCGGGTCGCTCGGCGCGATCCTTGGCGGGAGCGGGATCGAAAAGGTGGTCAATGCGGGCACCCTGCTGGGCACTGTCACGCTGGGCGGGGGAACTGATCTCTACGATGGCCGCCTTGGGCAAATAACCGGGGCCGTGTTCGGCGATGCCGGCGCGGATACTCTTTTTGGTGGAGCGAAGGCCGACGAGTTCTATGGCGGGCTGGACGCGGATGTTTTGCGCGGTGGAGGCGACGACGACCTGTTGAACGGGGGACTGAGCGACGACAAAGTCTTTGGTGGTTCGGGGGATGACAGCCTGCTTGGAGAAGACGGGGCCGATCGGTTGACTGGCCAGTCCGGCGATGATGATCTCGATG
>JAHLYW010000020.1 GCA_025128135.1 Synechococcus sp. CS-1325 | reverse complement strand
GGACGGCCGCCGGCTGCTGGCCAGCCTGCTGGGCTGAGCTCAGCCCAGGGCGGCGAAGAACTCCTTGCTTCCCACCGGATCGGGCTTCATGGTCTGCTCGCCCGGCGTCCAGTTGGCGGGGCACACTTCATCGGGGTGGGCCAGAACGTACTGGAAGGCCTGCAGGACCCGCAGGGTTTCATCGACGTTGCGACCGACCGAAAGGTTGTTGATCGTGGCGTGCTGAACGATTCCCTCGGGATCGATGATGAACAGGCCGCGCAGGGCCACGCCGGCCTCCGGATCGAGCACGTTGTAGTCGGCAGCGATCGTTTTCTTGAGATCCGCCACCAGGGGATAGGCGATCTCACCGAGACCGCCCTGGTTGCGATCGGTCTGGATCCAGGCGAGGTGAGAGAACTGGCTGTCGACGGACACCCCGAGGATTTCGGTGTTGAGGCTGCTGAAATCGGCGTAGCGATCGCTGAAGGCGGTGATTTCGGTTGGGCAGACGAAGGTGAAATCAAGGGGATAGAAGAACAGCACCACGTATTTGCCGCGGTACTGGGACAGGGTCACCTCCTTGAATTCCTGATCCACCACGGCAGTGGCGGTGAAATCCGGGGCCGGCTGACCAACGCGAAGGGAAGCGCTGACGGTCATAGCGTTGTGAAAAGGGAAGGGAAGACAGCTGGAAAGGCAGGCCGAACTCGGACCGACTACCACTTGCAGCTGATCACAAGTTATCACGGATTTCAGCCGGAGGCGGCCCCCTTAAGCTCGGAGCCATCCAGTTCAACTCCGCTCCATGCCCTGGGATCCAGCCATCCTGCGCAAGTTCAACACCACCGGCCATTTCCGCCTGCTCAACCAGTTGCGCGCCGAGATCAAGGCCCACCCTCTGCCCCGCCAGAAGGGTGTGCCCCAGGACCAGAGCGGCGGCCTCGGTGGGCTCGGCACCGGCCCGATCGAACTGCGTCCCCAGCCGATGGGCTACGTCCGCTCGCGGCGCTCGGGGAGCTACGGATCCTCCTCCAGCTCCCAGTCGGCCGGCTTCAGCCCCTCGCTCGACAACAGCGCCGAAGGAGCGTCGATGAGTTTCCGGGATCGACTCAACGCCATCGAGATGCGTTGATGCCACCGCTGTCGGGGCAGCCAGCATGACCCTCCGCAAGACAGCCTCGATCGGCCTGTTGGCCATGGTGCCGATCTCGGTGGCGGCTGATCGGCTCCACTGGGGAGACGTCTCGGTTTTCGTCACCGCGGCGATCGGCATCATTCCACTGGCCATCTGGCTGAGTACCGCCACGGAGGAGTTGTCGCTGTCCCTGGGGCCCTCGCTCGGAGCCCTGCTCAGTGCTGTGTTCAGCAACGCCACCGAACTGATCATCGCGATCGTGGCGCTGAGGGCCGGCCTTGTCGACATCGTCAAGGCGAGCATCACCGGCACGGTGATGGCCAACCTGTTGCTGGCGCTTGGTCTCTCGATGCTGGTGGGTGGGATCGGACGCCGCGAACAGCAGTTCCATCCGGTGGTGGCCCGGGTGAACGGTTCGGCGATGACCCTGGCCCTGCTGGCGATCCTGATCCCGAGCCTCTCGGTGCTGGCGGCCCGCCATTCCGTGGCCAGCACCCAGAGCTTCACCACCTTCGTGGCCTGGGTGCTTCTGGTGGTCTACGGCCTCACCCTGCTTTTCTCACTCGGTACCCATCGCTCGCTCTACGCGGTGGCCGAGGCAGATCTTGCCGACGACAACGGAGCGGCCCCGGGTCACAAGCCAGCTGCCCTTCCCTGGCTGCTGGTGTTGCTGGCTGCCACGGCGGCGCTTGCCTACGAATCGGAGCTGTTCGTCGGGGTTGTGGAATCGGTGACCGAGGGGTTTGGACTATCCGGGCTGTTCACCGGCGTGGTGCTGTTGCCGCTGCTGGGTGGCATGGCGGAATACATCACCGCCATTTCCCTGGCCCGCAAGGACAAGATGGATCTGGCGGTTTCCGTGGTGCTCGGCTCCACCCTGCTGGTGGCCCTGCTGGTGGTGCCGGTGCTGGTGCTGATCGGGCCGCTGCTGGGCCACCCGCTGGATCTCAGCTTTGATGTTTACGAACTGGTGGCGGTGATCACCGCGGTGGTGATCAGCAACCTGGTCACCCTCGACGGCCGCTCCGACTGGCTGGAGGGCGTTCTGTTGCTGGCGGCCTACCTGATCGTGGCCACCGGCTTTTACTTTCAGTAGGAGAATTTCAGTTGGAGACTTTCATTGGCTGAATTTCATTGGCTGAATTTCAGTAGGTGAATTCAAGTAGGATCATTTCAGTAAGAACTACTACAGGAAGGTAACTTTCCGCAATGCCATGTCCCGCTGGACCAGCAGACCAGGCTGAAATGGAACCGTTCAGCTGTAGTAATAGCCGCCATTCTGTTCGTCACGGGTCACGTAACTGCAGTGGCGGCCCACTCTCCAGAGCGCCTGATGGATCGGGGTGGGATCAACCCGGACATGCTCCGGGAACGCTGCCCGCAGGATTTCGGTGGCGCGCCAGGCGTTGTAGTGGGGGATGCGGGGGTTGAGATGGTGCGCCACATGGGTGGAGCCGATGCCATGGTGCAGCAGATTCAGGAGCGGCCCATAGGGGCGATCCACGGTCTGGAGCGCACCCTTGGCCCAGTCCCAGTCGGATTCGGAGAAATGGGGGATTTCCGCATCGGTGTGCTGAAGCCAGGTGTAACAGACCAACCAGGCATTGATGATCAGGTAGGGCAATCCATAGACGCACAGAACCCTGGCCATCGACGTCTGCGAGGCCCAGAGCAGCAGCAGGGCCAGAACCACGATCAATCCGGCATTGGAGAGATGCATGAGATCTTTCCACTTGCCGGGAAACAATGGGCGACGGCCGGTGTTGAACGGTTTCGAATCGATGAAGTGTGAGGTAGGAAATCCCTGTTCAGGGCCGCCGGTGATCCCGAACAGGAGATAGAGCGGCCAGCCCAGCAGAAGATGAACCAGGATGGAGACCATTCCATAGGCAGATTCGCCGACGACTCGCTTCAGTTTCACGGTGAAACCGGCCCAGGGGGATTCCCCCAACGACGGCACATGGGTTTCACCGGCCTCCAGGTGATTGCAGTGGCTGTGATGCACTGCATGGCTTCGCTGCCAGGAAAAATAGGGAACCAGCAGCAGGCTGTGGAGAACGAGTCCCACGCCCGCTTCGATGGTTCGGTTCGGGTGAAAGGCGTTGTGGCCGCATTCATGGGCCAGCACCCAGCAACCCATTGCCAGTGTTCCAGCCACCACCGCATAGGCCAGCCAGAGCGGGGCAAAGGCCCACTGCAGCGGAATCAGACAACCGAGTCCGTAGGCCAGCAGCGATGTGGAGAGCGAAAAGGCCAGTTTTCGCCAGGCCCGAGCGCTGTTCTTGTCGGTGATGTCAGCAGGCAGGCAGGCCAGCAGTTGCTGCTTCGTGGGCCAGTTGCCGCTGCCGGGATCAGACTGTGATTGTGGAGGAGCTGACGGGGATGGGAAGGGGGCGGAGCGAGGGATGGTCGTTGTCATCAATGAATCAAAACCACCCGAAGCACTCCGTAACAAGAATTTTGTCCAGAGGAACCTAACCACCACATCCGCTGCTCCGTGGCCTGCCGGGTTCAGACCTGCAGGTTCGGGCAGATCACCGTGCTGCTCCTGACGGGATCGCTCTGCCAGCCGGCCAGCAGCTGCTGCAGTTCGGTTCTCAGCTGGATCAGTTCGCTGATCTGGCCATCGATCCGCTCGATCTGGCGCCCCAGCTGGATCGCGATGTCGTCGCAGGGAAGCTCACCGGCATCGTGCACCGCCAGGCAGTTCTGGATCTCCTCCAGGCTCAGCCCGAGGGTCTTGAGCCGGCGGATGAAGCCCAGTCGGCGCAGGCTCTCTTCTGCGAACAGCCGGTAGCCCCCTTCGCTGCGGCCGACTGCTGGCAGCAGGCCCAGATCCTCGTAGTAGCGCAGGGTTTTCACCGGGAGTCCACTGCGCCCGGCCAGCGCTCCGATCTTCATGCCAACGGCCGCCATCCTCTTGACTCTCCACCTACAAGGAGAGTTTAAGCTTCTATTCGCCCACTTCTCCTCCCCCGGCAGTCCGTGAATCCCGTCGCTCTGGCCCTGCTCCTCTCAGCGGGCCAAGCAACTGAACTGCAGCGGCGCCTTTGCGATCGGCAAGGAATGGATGCCCTGCCAGAACTTCGATCTCAACGAGAAAGCCGTCGCCAAGAAGAAGTGACTCCACCACTCCTTCGTCCTGCTCTGAGCCGTTCCCCCAAGCGCCCGATGCCATCGCACCCCAGCAGCCCCCGACCGCAGCTCCACCGCTGGGCCCTGCTGGCCGCCCTGGTGGCGCTGGTCATCGCCCCTTTGCTCAGCATCGTGCCCGCTGCGGCTCACATAAAGGGCATGTACAAGACCAGGCAGGAAGCGCAGAAACGCGCCGCCGAGCTGAAGTGCAAGGGCACGTTTGCGATGGGTTCGATGTGGATGCCCTGCGCCAATGAGCAGGCCCTGCACAAGGCACTTCAGAACGAATGAGCCGCCTTCACCTGCTGCGCCGGCTGCACCGCAGCCTCGTGCCCCTGGCGGCGCTGCCGCTCCTGCTCACGGCTCTTTCCGGTTCGCTCTACGGCGCCCTGTCGGCCCGGGAGATCGAGGCGTTCTGGCTGATCAAGCTGCACACGGGCAACTTCGGTGCCGTCAACTTGCAGCCTTATTACTCCACGGTTCTGGGGGTGCTCACCCTGTTCATCGCCGGCTCTGGAATCGGTTTGTTGCTGGGCCGCCGGAGCGGGGGGAAGCCGCCCACACCGGCGGAGAGGAATTCAAGGGCCGGAACACATTCTTGAAAGGACCCGGCTGGAATCAGAACCGGAACAGGGCGTCGTAGTTGTGATAGTCGGGTTTGCGTAGTCCCTCCACCGCCAGCATCCGCCGCAGTTCGATGATCTCGGCCCGCTGGGCCACGATCACCCCTCTGGCGAAGCGCCGGATGGTGGGGTTGGTGCTCTTGGCCAGGGCGTCGTGGGCCATCAGCAGCGCCCCGCCGTGGTGATCGAGCATCCCTTCCAGGAACCACACCACCCGGTTGTCCTTGGTGGGGAGCTCACCCATCATCCGCATGCCATCGATCTGGGCCTGGCTCATCCGGGTGAGGCCGGAGAGGCTGTTGGGATCACCGCCGCTCGCCAGCGCCACCGGGTAAACGGGCGCCTGGGGGTACCAGGCCTTGCGCCAGAGGCCCATCGCCCGGATCTCGCCCGCCTGATCGCGCCAGATCGTCTTGCCGAGGGCTCCCACGCCGGGGGATCCGATCCCGAAGACCAATTCGCTCATCCGCAGCGCCCCGGTGTGGTGCTGCACCATGCCGTCGATGAATCGCAGGTCGTAGGTGGCGCCGGCCGGACCGACGTCATGGGCGTGGCCGGCGTGGGCCGGGGGGGGCATCCCCGGCATGTCGTGGTGGCCTTCGTGATTCATGCCACCGGGCAGCTGGGCCAGGGCGGGGGCCACCAGGGCAAGGCTGCTGAACAGCCCGATCAAGGTGGTGGAGAAACGGGGCGGGCGCATGGTGGCTGGATGGGATCTG
>JAHLYW010000019.1 GCA_025128135.1 Synechococcus sp. CS-1325 | reverse complement strand
CAGCCGCTTCTGAAACTTACAGCATCGGGGGCTTCCGCTTCCCTCTGCCCTAAGCCCTGCAGCGCTTTGCCTTCCGGCTCACGCGCAGTCCAATAACCTATCACATCAGCTCTCGTCCACTAGTGCTTCTGCCCAGGGGAGTCCCAGCCATCCCCAACTGGCGTGTCGACACCCCTGATGCCATTGCCGCACAGCCGCGAGCTGCGGCCGCTTCCAAGCGGAACCAGGGGCGCGCAGGTTGAGCACCGGAGAAGCATTCGAAGATGGTTGCCGGCTCTGTAGCCGCCGACACACCACCGGGGAGCTGGGGCCACTGCATGAAGCAGCAAGCCCCTCCTTGACCCGTTGGCCAATCAGGGGCGGACGAGAGGCCCAGGGGCACCCTCCAGAGGCCATTGAGCCAGCACCCTTGCCAATGCAACGGCTGGATCTGCCCTGCGTTTCGTTGAACACCGGCAAAAAACCACAAAAAAACTGCGGGGTGAGCCGCAGTGAAGAGGTAGTGGATGAATGGGTCAGATAAGGGCTGAATCAAACTGAGGGGGTACTGCTCCGAAAGAGCGAAACAGCATCTTTATTGAGCCCAACCCAGGCAACTTGGCTGAGAGCAATCTCCGATCAGAACAATCCGAGGGTAAGGGACTTGTCGATCGGCATGGCAGCACCAATACCAAGATAGATGGTGAACACGGTTCCGAACAGGAAAGCTGCCATGGCAACGGGCCGCCTAAAAGGATTCTGAAACTTGTTGAAGCTCTCAATGAAAGGAATCAACATCAAGCCAAGTGGAACCATCGTTTGCAGGGCAATGCCAAGCAATTTGTTCGGAACAACGCGAAGAATCTGAAAAACAGGATAGAGATACCACTCAGGCAGGATCTCCAGCGGAGTTGCAAACGGATCAGCCTTGTCGCCAAGCATGGCTGGATCAAGCACGGCCAATCCAACGACGCAAGCAATCGTTCCCAGGATGACCACCGGAAAGATGTAGAGCAGGTCGTTGGGCCAGGCAGGTTCCCCGTAATAATTGTGGCCCATGCCCTTGGCGAGCTTGGCGCGAAGGCTGGGATCGCTGAGATCAGGCTTCTTGAGGATGTGCATGGCGAGAGCCGAAGAGACGATGAATGAAGACGGGTGTGAACTCGGAATCTAAGCGGATCGGGGAGGCTTTAGCGGTTCACAACGGACCTGAAATACCTTGCTTGCGAATCATCAGGAAGTGCATCAGCATGAAAACCGCGAGCAGCCATGGCATCACAAATGTGTGGAGGCTGTAAAAGCGGGTAAGAGTGGACTGGCCAACGCTTTCACCACCACGAAGCAGCTCCACCATGAAATCGCCCACAACAGGAACAGCCGCAGGAACTCCGGAGACGATCTTGACGGCCCAGTAACCGACCTGATCCCAGGGGAGAGAATAGCCAGTGACACCAAAAGCAACGGTGATCACAGCCATGGTCACGCCGGTGATCCAGGTGAGCTCCCGTGGGCGCTTGAAGCCCCCGGTGAGGTAAACCCGAAAAACGTGAAGAATGAGCATCAGAACCATCATGCTGGCGCTCCAGCGATGAACAGAGCGGATCAGCCATCCGAAGCTCACATCGGTCATCAGATACTGGACCGAGCTGTAGGCCTCAGCAACGGTGGGCTTGTAGTAAAACGTCATTGCAAATCCAGTGGAAAACTGGATCAGGAAGCAAACCAAGGTGATGCCACCGAGGCAATAAAAGATATTGACGTGCGGCGGCACATACTTGGAGGAGATGTCGTCTGCGATCGCCTGGAGCTCCAGGCGCTCCTCGAACCAGTCGTACACCGGAGACGACTGGGAGGCGGGAGACGAGTTCGCCATGAAGCAACGGGAGGTTTGGGGTTGGCAGAGTCTACCGATCCGGGTGCAGCCGGCGCGATCCGGTTTCGCCCCTGCTGGAGAGGCTTCCTCGCCCTGGTGGTGGTGGCGATCCTGTCGGTCCCGTCAGGCTCACTCCTCGCCCTCAACGATGGCCAGCAACTCGTCGTCGAAGCCTGGCGGCTGGTCAACCAGAGCTATGTGGATCCCGCCCGCTTCGAAGTGGTGCACTGGCCCCAGCTGCGACAGAAGGCCCTCGAGCGGCCGATCGAGAGCAGCGAAGCCGCCTATGCGGCCATCACCGAAATGCTGGCCCCCCTGGCCGACCCTTACACCCGCCTGCTTCGACCTGACGACTACAAGGTGCTGCGTTCGGCCACCCAGGGAAGCGTCAGCGGCATCGGCCTTCAACTTGGCAGCAGCGGACCGGGGCAACGGATCGTGGCCATCACCTCCCTGGAAGGATCACCCGCCGCCGAAGCCGGGATCAGCTCGGGAACCGAGATTCTGGAAGTGGATGGGGCCTCGGCCGTGGCCATGGGACTCGAGGCCACGGCCAGTCGGCTGCGGGGGGCGGCCGGCAGCAGGGTCCAGCTGTTGCTGCGATCTCCAGAAGGATCGACAAGGCAGCTCCTGCTGCAGCGGCGGGAGGTGAACCTTCGCCCTGTCCTCAGCAGAGAGCTGGAGCGGAACGGTCAGCGCCTGGGCTATCTGCGGATCACCCAGTTCAGTCAGCAGGTGCCGGAGCAGGTGAATCGGATCCTGCAGGCGTTCTCCGGCCGAGGCATCGACGGCCTCATTCTGGATCTCCGCAACAACTCGGGGGGGCTGGTGGAGGCGGGCCTGGCGGTGGCCAATGGGCTGCTGGATGGGCAGCCGATCGTGGAAACGCTGGATCGAAAGGGCCTCCGGGATCCGATCCAGGCCTCACCAGGCAGCTGGTATGCCGGGCCGATGGTGACACTGGTGAATGGCGGCACCGCCAGCGCCAGCGAAATCCTGGCCGGTGCCCTCCAGGACGACGGCCGATCTCTGCTGCTGGGAACGCGAACCTTCGGCAAGGGCCTGATCCAGACGCTGATCAGCCTGGGAGACGGCAGCGGCCTGGCGATCACCGTGGCCCGCTACGTGACCCCCAGCGGTCGGGACATCCAGAACCTCGGGATCGCTCCCGATTTCCAACTGGGGGAGCCTGAACCGCTCAACCCCGGTGGCGAGGGCGACACCTGGTTGCTTGAGGCCCAGGAGCAGCTGAACGCCCTGATTGAAACAACATGACCAGCCGCACTTACCACGATCCGCTGCATGGGGCCATCCGCCTGGATCGTGCCCTGCCGGCAGAGGCCCTGGTCATGGATCTGATCGAGACGGCTCCGTTCCAGCGGTTGCGTCGGATTCGCCAGCTGGGCCCGGCCTTCCTGACCTTCCATGGAGCCGAATCGAGCCGCTTCACCCACAGCCTCGGCGTGTTGCAGCTTGCACGCCGCGCCCTGGCTCAGCTCTGCCGCCAGCAACCCGATCTGAGCAGCCATCAAGGAGTGCTGTTTGCCGCTGCCCTGCTCCATGACGTGGGCCATGCCCCACTCAGTCACTCCGGCGAGGACATGTTCGGGCTGCGTCATGAGCATTGGTCAGCGCGACTGGTGCGCGAACATCCCGCTCTGCGCGACCGGCTGGAGCAGTTCCAGCCCGGCAGTGCGATGGCTGTGGCCGAGCTGCTCGAGCACGGACAGCATTGCTGCCCCGCCGTGGCGGCTCTGGTCAGCGGCCAACTGGACTGCGACCGACTCGACTATCTGCTGCGCGACAGCCACAGCACTGGAACCTGCTACGGCCAGCTCGATCTGGAGCGGATTCTCGCCGCTCTCACCATCGCCCCTGACGGCAGTCTCGCCATTCATCCCAAGGGCCTGATGGCTGTGGAGCACTACCTGGTGGTTCGCGATCTGATGTACCGGAGCGTCTACAACCACCGCCTCAACGTGGTGTGCAACTGGCTGCTCAACCAGGCGATCACCCTGGCCCGAGCCCTTGGCCCCTCCCAGGTGTTCGCCGACGCGGTGATGGCCCGCTGGCTTTGGCGACCGGATGCGATCGACCTGACGAGCTTCCTCGCCAACGACGATGTGCGCACGGGCTATCACCTGATGCGCTGGAAAGAAGAAGGTCCGGAGGCCCTGGCCACCGTCAGCCGCCGGATCCTTGAGCGTCAGTTGCTCAAGGCCCTCGACGTGAGCCGGCTTGACCAGGGCCAGCAACTGGAGCTTCTGGCCAGAGCCCAGCGCCTGAGCAGCGAGGCTGGCCTCGATTCAGGCCTCTGCTGCGCCCTGCATCAACGTCAGAGTCAGGGATATCACCCCTACAAAGGAGGCCTGCGGCTCTGGGATGGTGAATCCCTCAGGGCTCTGGAAGCAAGCTCGAGCCTGGTGGCCAGCCTCACCCAACCGGTGGCGCTGGCCTGGTTGATCCATCCAGCTGAGGTCGGCACCGCCCTGAAGCAGGCCGAGCACAGCCTGAGAACAGAACCCAGGCAGCCAGCTGATTAAGTTGATCGCCTTCGGGTGCGGCGATGGCTGCCGTTTTCATTCGGGCCGAACGGTCAGGTCTTCCCCACCAGCTTTTGCTGCCTCAGAGAGCCAACCGCACCGGCAGCGCCCTGGAGGAAGTGATCCATGGGCTGGGCTCCCGCCCGCCTTCTGGCCCTGTTGTGCTCCACAGCGGCGACTGGCCGCTGACCCTGCCCGCACTGAGGGAGTTGCAAGGGCACCTGAGCGAACGCTCGCTGGAGCTGATCGAAGTGAACAGCAGGATCGAAACCACCCTGGTTGGAGCCGCTGCCCTTGGCCTGTACACCCGCACCAGCCCGTCTCCAGCAGATGGCCCGGCTGAAGAGCAAGACAACCTCAACCGGCTTGACGAAGCCAGGCTGACGATCCACCGCGGCACCCTGCGCTCCGGTGACCACATGACGGTTGAGGGGTCGGTGCTGGTGCTGGGAGATGTGAATCCCGGCGCCCGGGTGAGTGCCGTGGGCCACGTGCTGATCTTGGGGCGGTTGCGGGGCATCGCCCATGCCGGCTGCCGAGGGGATGGAGAGGCCAGGATCGTGGCGCTGGAACTCCGCCCCCTTCAGCTCCGCATCGGCAAAGCCGTGGCCAGAGGTCCCGCTGATCCACCGCCAGCCGGTTTCACCGAGCAGGCCCGACTTGTCGATGGACAGATCCTGATCGAGCCCGCCCCACCCCTCTGGCCGCTCGGACGATGAAGCCGGTCTGAGGATGCCGGAGCCAGGAGGAGTTCCGCCCGCCCAGGGCTGCTCAGCGGTTGATCACGCCCAGGCCACCGAGCACGCCAGCCACAGCCATGAACCACAGCGGCGAGATCCGCGTGCGGAGCATCAGCGCGCACACCACGAAGGACACCAGATAGGCCAGGGGGCCATGGTTCGCCGTGGTGAGAATCTTCAGCCCCACCGCGAACAGGATGCCGAGGGTGATCGGACCCAGGCCCCGCTCGAAGGCCACCCGCCAGGGGGAATCCCTGAGCCGATTCCAGCTCAGGGAGGCCGCCACCATCAGCAGGGTGGAGGGGAGCAGGATCGCCAGCTCGCCGCTGAAGGCGCTCAGCAGGCCCCAGAGCGGGCCTTCCTTCCAGGCCGCTCCCATGGCGAGCAGGCCGACGATCATCGAGCTGGGCCCCGGGGCCGCCTCGGCAAGGGCATAGAGATCGGAGAACTGGGCGCTGGTGAGCCAGCAGAGTTGATCGACCGTGAGGTGGTGATACTCCGCCAGCAGGGTGTTGCCGCCGCCGAGGGAAAACAGCGACAGGGAGAGGAAGGTCCAGATCACCTGAGCCAGCCGACCCAGATCGGAGAGCGAAGCGGGGGTGCAGTGCGCCGCGGCCGCAGCCAGGCTGTCGGGCCCGATCCCGATCATCGGAGCTCAGGTTTCGCAGAGCGCGGCCAGTACCAGGCCATCGCCAGGGGGGCCACCACGAGCACGAGCGGAATCAGGCGAACATGGAAGAACACCATGGCCACGAAGATGCCGGCCGCCAGCACCAATGCCGCCGGGTCCTGTCGGTAGGTGTCAAGGATCTTGAATCCCATCGACAGAGCCATGCCGGCCGCCGCGGCCACCACCCCGGCCAGCACCCTGTCCACCTGGGGAATCCGGTGGACCTGGAAGTAGACCAGGCCCAGCAGCATCAGCAGGCTGAACGGCACCAGAAGCATCCCCGCCAGGGCCACAAGGGCACCTGGCAAACCACCGAAACGGGCGCCGATGTAAATCGCCATGTTGATCTGGTTGGGTCCAGGGAACAACCGCGCCACGGTGAGTCCGGTGAGGAAGTCTTCGTTGGTCATCCAACGCCGCTGCTCCACCACGATTCGCTGGCTCCAGGCCGAAAGCCCGCCGCCGAAGGAGGAGAGGGCCACCTCCTGCATGCCGATGAACAGATCAGCCAATCCGGGGGCCGGAGCAAGATGCTCAACGGCCGCGGGCAGGGAAGGGGGCATGGCTACTCGTGCACAAAGTGTGGATCAGGCGGCAACTCTCCCTGCTCGTGCAGGCTGGGATCGAGGGGATCGGGGGCGTGGTAGTGGCTTGCCTGATCCCAGTCCGCCTCAAAGGTTTCCCTGAGCCGCTCCACCACGGCAGGCGCATCGGTTTCGATGCCGAGCTCTCTGCGCAGATCGAAGGCACTGCGATCGATGTTCATGGAGCCTGTCTGAGCGAAGGCACCATCCACCATGATCAATTTGGCATGCAGCTTGAGATGCTTCTGGCGGCGCACTTTGACCCCGAATCGCTCCATCACCCGCAGCGACGAAAACGTGTCGTAGATGTCCCAGTCGCTGATGCCGTGCTTGCCGCCGCAGAGCACCCGCACCTTCACCCCCCGCTCGCTGGCGGAGATGATCCGATCGAGAATCACCGCGTCCACGAACTTGGGGTGCTGGATCCAGAGTGAGTCCCTGGCGGTATCCACCAACCTGGCCATCTGACCACGGCTGTGCAGGCTGCTCCAGACCAGGCCAACCCCGAGATCCGGATCAAAGCCGGTGCGGTTCCAGTCAGCCTCGAAACCGGCGATCACCTGATCCACCACCGCTCTGGCCTGGGTCACCACTCCGTAATCACGGGTTTCCGTGAAGTACTTATCAGCGAGATTGAAGCTGGCGATCAGGGCCAGGCTCCGGTCCACAACCATGGATTTCTCGTGGGTCACCGGGAAAGCCTCGCTGGTCCAGGCCGCCGCCATGCCGTTGGCCTGCAGCCAGGTGAAGGCTTCATCGTTCCAGCGGTCGCCGCCGGAGGTGTGGGGGTTGAGCATCACCTGCACCACCACGCCGCGCTGATGGGCCCGCAGCAGGGCCTGCTCGATCTGCTCCGACTGAAGCTTGAACTGCTTGAGAAGCAGGCTCGTACGGGCTGCATCAATCAGGGCCACCACTGCTGGTGCACCGTCATCGGGCATCACCAGCAACTGTTGATACTGGAGTCCGGAGACGGCCATCTGCAAGGAAGCTCGAATGGCACTGTTCTACAGGCCTTAGCCTGGGGTGATCCCCGACAGTGTCGAGACTTCCGCATTGAGCCGCACGATTCTGATCTGTTCCGGCAAAGGCGGGGTTGGTAAAACCACCCTGACCGCCAATCTGGGTATCGCCCTGGCGCGGCAAGGTGCCAGCACCGCCGTACTCGATGCCGACTTCGGCCTGCGCAATCTCGATCTCCTGCTCGGGCTCGAAAATCGGATCATCTACACGGCCCAGGAGGTTCTTGCCGAGAGCTGCCGCCTGGAGCAGGCTCTGGTCAGGCATAAGCAGGAGCCGAACCTCTCCCTTCTGCCGGCCGGCAACCCTCGGATGCTCGAGTGGCTCACCCCCGACGACATGCAGAAAATCGTGGGATTGCTGGAGGAACGCTTCGATTTCGTGCTGATCGACTGCCCGGCCGGCATCGAGGATGGTTTCAAGAATGCCGCGGCAGCTTCCAGGGAAGCCATCGTGGTGACCACACCGGAAGTTTCGGCGGTGCGCGATGCCGATCGGGTCATCGGCCTGCTGCAGACCCGTGCCATCGAACCGATCCAGCTCGTGCTCAATCGGGTGCGGCCACGGATGATGGCCAACCAGGAAATGCTCGCGGTCGGTGATGTCACTGACATCCTCGCTCTGCCGCTGCTCGGTCTGGTGGTGGAAGACGAGCAGGTGATCGTCTCAACGAACAGGGGCGAACCGCTCACCCTCAATGGCAGCCGCTCCCCCGCCGGTCTCGCCTACACCAACGTGGCCAGGCGCCTGCGTGGCGAGGAGGTGCCGATCGTCGATCCCAGCAAGGAACCCCAGGGTCTGCGGGCCCGGTTCAGTCGGCTGATGCAAACCAAGATCTTCTGATCCGTGATGACCCTGCGCGATTTCATCGACAAACTCCTGGGCCGCCAGGCGGCCAGTGCCAACACAGCGCGGCAGCGTCTGCAACTCGTGCTGGCCCACGACCGCAGCGACCTCAACCCTGAACTGCTCGAGCAGATGCGCCGCGAGATCCTCGAGGTGGTTTCGCGCTACGTGGAAATCGACCTGGAAGAGGGTGATGTGAGCCTGGAAACCGAGGATCGGGTCACGGCGCTGGTGGCCAACCTGCCGATCAAGCGGGCCCGCACCACACCATTGCCAGCCTCAGTCGCCTCTGCCTGAGCAAATCCACTGGCAAATCCGCTGGCATGGCCACCCGAGCGAACCAGTGGAACGAAAGCTGGGAACCCTGGCTGAAGTCTGCTCACCCAGCCATGGCCCAGCTCCCAGCCCCCACCTGCCTCAGCCCGGCCGAGCTGAGAGTCCTGGAGCACCTGCGCCACGGGCTGAGCAACAAGGCGATCGCCGCAGCCTTGGTGTTGAGCCCCCGGACGGTCGAGAGTCATGTGTCGCAGCTGCTGGCCAAAACGGCTTGCAGCAACCGCAGCCAGCTGCTGCTCTGGGCCCTCGGCGAGCGATAAGCTCGTGCCTTGCCGGCTTAGCTCAGTGGTAGAGCAGCGCTTTTGTAAAGCGAAGGCCATCGGTTCAAATCCGTTAGCCGGCTTGGGGTTGTGCAGCAGGGTCCATCTAGGCTGTTGATTGCTACGCATATCCCTCTTTTGATCAAAGTCCAGGAGAGTCGTGCGGTTGAGTTGAAGGCTCTGGGCTGGCCCGCAGAGGCCATCAGCCAGTACGAGCGGCTCTGGGAATACAGGCAGCGCTGGGGAGCCATCAACCTTGATCCCGAAGAGCGGGGATTCCTCAGAAAAGCTGAAAGCGAGCTTCCCAAACGGGTCGCCAGCGGCCAAGGAGGCTCCCAGAAGAAGACCACCCAGGAAAAATCGCACTACCGCTGGCTCGCTTTCCATCTCGAAGCCATGACACAGCCTGGAGCTGTGGCCGGCATTGAGGCTGGTGAACAGGGCGCCTGGCCGATCCTCCTGGAAGAGGAACTGCGCGCGCTCGACTACTTCGAACCGGTGCTCGGATTGGCCGACACCCACAAGGCCAAGCTCTTCATTCCCGCCCGGGAGCAATGGGTGAGCGAAGCGGCAGCACAAGCCCGAATCCTCACCTACGACTTCGAGGCCCCGCTGGAGGTTCTCCGGCAAACAGGCAAAACGAGCTGGAAGTCGATCCGATCAGCCGCGACTGCAGGCCCTCAGGACTATCCCGTCCTGGACGCTGAAGCCGCCAGATCCTTCCGAGCGAGTGTTCGCAGCAATCTGCTGGCCCTGGTCAGGGCCACGTTCCCCTCCCTGAGTGGCAACGATCAGCCCGATCCTCCCGACGACTGGCAGCGCAGCTGAAGCGGCCCTGCATGGGTTGGCCCGCTCAACGGCGCTGGCCCGCGAGCGACCATCCCGCCAGCAGGAGAGGGAGCCAGATCCAGCCACGCAGCTCAAACAGGGGTGTTCCCCACTGAATCAGGGGCTCGATCACCCCATGAAAAACAGTGAAGAGCACCGCAATCATCAGGCAGAGCTCAAGCATGGGCGCACCGGGACGTGGGCAACGGCGGCCTAGGGGCGGCAGCCTTCAGGAATCACAGCACCGGCACGCAACACCTGCCAATCGTTTTCGCCATTCCAACGAATCACCGTGCTGGCCTCCCCCAGAACGACGGGCCAGGGAACCGGCGCGAGCAGAGGCAGGGAGGGGAAGGTCGCTGCCGCTGAAGCTGCATCCAGGCAGGGCGGCTGAGCGGATCGGTTGGCGCTGGTGGTGGCCAGAGGGCCTGTTCGCTCCAGCAGGGCAAGGGCAGCGCCACAGGCAGGAATCCGCAGCCCAAGGCTGGCGCCCGCGGCGGGGCCCTCAGGCTGCAGCGCCGCCACGATGGCGCCCTGTGCTGGCAGCACGAGGGTTACGGCACCGGGCCAGCAGTGGGCCGCCATCGATCGCCAGGCAGGCAGCACAGGCAAGGCCAATGCGGCAAACAGGGCTTCCGGTTCAGCGCCCATCAGGATCAGCGGCTTCTGCATGGGCCGGCCTTTGAGCTCCCAGAGCTGACTGGCCGTGGCGGGAAGGCAGGCCAGGGCGGGCAAGGTGTCGGTGGGGAAAAGGGCCGCTGAACCGGCAGCCAGGGCGGCGGCCAGGCTGGGCCCATCCAGCAACCGCCCATCCCGTTCAAGATCGACTGGAGGATTCATCGATAGCAGGCAGAGGGAACTTCGCCGTGGCGGGCGCCACTGAACCGCCAACGGCCCTCGAGATCCTGGTGGGAGCCCACCTGCTCGAGCCCTGCGGCCGCCAACAGGCCCCGCACCGATTCGCCCTGGTCGTGGTGATGCTCCAACAGCAACCATCCCCCCGGGGCCAGTGCCCGCCCCGCGCTCTGAATGATCTGCCTCAAGGCCTCCAGACCATCCTCGCCACCGTCCAGGGCTAGCCAGGGCTCGTGAAGACGGACGACAGGATCGAGACAAGGCAGCAACGGGGACGGGATGTAGGGCGGATTGCTGACCACCAGATCCAGCCCACCGTCAAGAGGTTCCAGCGGAGACCACCAGCAGCCCTCCCTGAGGTCAACGCGGTGCAGCAGGTCGGCCGCCTGCAGGTTCGCTTCAGCCTGGAGGAGTGCCGCCGCGCTGAAATCCACGGCCACACCCCTGCTGGCTGGGAGCAGCCTGGACAAGGCCAGGGCCAGGCAGCCGGATCCGGTGCCCAGGTCGGCCCAGCGGAGGGGGGCCTTCAGCGCTGCTGGCCCCATCGCCTCCACGGCCAGATCGATCAGCTGCTCGGTTTCCGGGCGAGGGATCAGCACACCAGGGCCGACCTGAACGTCAAAATCGCGCCATGGACAGCGCCCCACCAGGTACTGGAGAGGTGTGTGATCACGCCGATGCCGGAACCAGAGAGCCTCAAGATCAGCCCGGCTGCGATGCAGAGGGACAGGCTGGTGGGGATCCAACCACAGCCGTTGACGCGCTGGCCCGTCGAGCCCGCCAGCCAGATCCAGCAACCAGTCGAAGTTTGCGGCAAGGCCACCCTGGAGCAGCAGGGCACGGCGCCAGGCCAACAGACCGGCTCCAGAAAGGGTTTCTTCAGCGGATGCGTGCACGCCGCAACGATGCCTCAGGATTTCGCCGAAGCCTAGAAAACGACCTTCAGATCGGCCGCCAGCAGAGGCCCGGCTCCGCCCTGATCCGCCCGGCCAGCTCAAGGCCCAGCAAGCGAGTGGAGAGCTCGGCCACCGAAAGCCCCAACGCCCCGCCGAGCTCCTCAATGGACGCGCCCGCCCCGAGAGTGGCCAGCAGATCCTGATCCGAGGGGGAATCGGCCGAAGCGGCAGGGATGGAACAGCGTGCCGGATCGGCGATCGGGGCAAGCGGACCTCCGCCAAGCTGACGGATCAGATCGGCGGGCTCGAGCAACGGGGTGGCCCCCCGCACCAGCAGACGGTTGCTGCCGGCGGCAGAAGCCTTGCCCGCATCGCCCGGCACCACCCAGAGCGGCAGGCCCTCCTGCCAGGCGAGATCAGCGGAATGGAGGGCGCCACTGCTGTGGGGACACTCGACCACGACGACGGCCTGAGTGAACGCCACCAGCAATCGATTGCGGGCAGCGAAATGCCCACGCTGGACAGCGGCCCCGGGAGCCTGCTCGCTGATCAGCAAACCCCTGCTGCCGACCTCGGCCTGAAGGGGACCGTGATGGCGGGGATAGATGCGCTGCAACGGTGTGCCGAGCACCGCCACCGGCCGGCCGCCACGATCCAGGCAGCCTCGGTGAACGGCCGCATCGATCCCCTCGGCCAGACCGCTGACCACCGGCCATCCCGCCTCAGCCAGAGCCCTGCCAAGCGCCTGCGCCATCGAGATGCCGTGCGGGGATGGCCGCCTGGTACCCACCACGGCAATGGCCCGGCGGCGACGAAGCTGGGGCCAGAGGCTGCCGCGCCCCCGCCAGTACAAGCCGAGGGGTGGGCGCTCCAACCGGGCCAGAGCGGGGGGATTGGCCGGATCACCGGGAAGGAGCACCCGCCGAGAACCAGGGAGTGACGGACCGGCTCCTCCCCATGGATCGGGACCCCAGCGACGGCGATGGATCTCAATGCGATTCAGCAGCACAGGGCCAAAACCGGTGAGACGAGCCAATCGCGCCGGGGAGGCGTCCCACGCCATCGCCAGGCCGCCAAAGGCAGCTTCGAGCTGCTGAAGCCGCCTCCAGCCAAGGCCTGGGCAGCCGCACCAAAGCAACCACCAGCCCCGCCGCCGATCAGACCAGGGGGAGCGATCGCTTTGCCGCCCGACGACGGGCTCCCCCGTGGCCTTCAGAGGGAACGCTCCAACAACGAGATCGCCCAAGGCACCTGCGTGAACTTCAGTACAAATGTACTAAGGCAATCAGTCTGATGCGGCCTGCGTCTCAAGCAACTGCTCCAGCGCCGCTTCCAGGTCAGGCGGGAACGTGCGCACCAGCCGCCGCGAGCCACCCCGGCCCAGATCCAGCAGAACCAGGTCCACCGTTGCCTCGGCCGCCAGAGCACCCATGGGGCCGAGAAAACGGCTGCACCATCGAAGCCGGATCCCCCGCCGGGGTTCAATCACGCTCCAGAGTTCCACAGCGTCCCCGTGGCGCAGGGCCTGTCGATAGTTGATCGACAGCGACACCACCGGCAACTCCAGCCCCCTGGCGGCGAGATCGGCATAGGCCAGCCCGGCAGCGGCCAGGGCCTCCACCCTCGCCTCCTCCAGCCAGCCGAGGTAGGCCCCATGCCACATCACGCCGGCATGGTCGGTGTGCTGTGGCAGAACGCGCCGACGGAGACACCACCCCATTCGGCCGGGCTGTTGGTCCATTACGACCTCTCCGGCCTTGCGGACGAGGATCGCTGCTGCGCCATAGGCTGCTGCAGAACCGCGACAGCCTCGTGTTTCGCAACCTTCTGATCGCCGACTCCGGCAAGGGCCACGTGGAGGAGATGGTGCGCATGCTGCGCGACCTTCCCAGCTTCCAGCAGGCTCGGCTCAACATCCTTCATGTTGTGACCGAACAGGCCGGTGAGGATTTCCAGGACCACTGGCAACGGGCCGCGGGGCTGGTGGCCGAGGCCATCCAGCGGCTTGGGCTCAACCCCGGCGATGTGAACGCGATCATCCGACAGGGTGACACCAAGCAGACCGTGCTCAAGGTGGCTGATGAGCTCAATGCTGATCTGATCGTGATGGGGTCCAGGGGCCTTGGACGACTGCAGTCGATCCTCGCCAACAGCTCCAGTCAATACGTGTTTCAGCTGGCCACCCGACCGATGCTGCTGGTGCGCGATGACCTTTACGTTCGCCATGTGAACAGGTTGCTGGTCACGATCGATGGAACCGGCGTGGGGGAAGACGCCCTGCGCATCGCCTGCGAACTGGTCCGTGAGATCCCAGGGGGCACACTCACCGGGATCCACATCACCCGCCAGGACATTGCTCCGAGCCGGGGCGGCAGGAGCCCCGCTGACGAAGTCCTGGAGAAGGCTGTTCAGAAAGCCCGCAGCTTCGGCGTGGAGCTGAACGGCGTGCATCGCTCCGGCGACATCGGCAGGGGCGTTTGCCTGGCCGCCAAGGAATTCAACGCCGATCTTCTGGTGATTGCTTCCCAGGACAGGCGACCTCTGGTGGCAAAAAGCCTGGTCGATATCGATCGATTGCTGGGCAGCTCGGTCAGTGACTACATCCGGGTCCATGCTCCGGCACCTGTGCTGCTGGTGCGGGAACCAGAAAGGGGCCGCTGAGCAGGGAGGCGGCCGGGCCTCAACCCTGCTGACGGCTGCTGGTCTGGATGTAGAGGATGATCAGAAAAACCGCCGGAACCAGCACGAACAGCAGGCTGGCCACGAAACCGAGATCGTTGGTTTCCATCGGTAGGTACGGGAATCACCGGACCGTATCACCGGCAATCGGCCCATCCGTTCCCGCTTCATCGGCCGTTGCGGATTGCTCGGTCTCTGCGGCCGGATCCTCAGGCGGAGTCGGCCAGGCGATCGGACCGGCAGGCAGCGGGGCCTCAGCAGCGGCCGCCAGCAGCCCTTCTCCCTGGGCCCAGCCCAGCTGGGGCCTTGTCAGCACAACAAGGGAGTGCTCCACCATCGCCTGACAGGCCAACCGCCAACCGCGAGGCCGACCGCGAAGCTTTCGCTGCTCGACAGGAGTCAAGGCACTCAGGGCGGGCGGCCCTGTGAGGTTGTCGGCGACGCCCACGAAACAGGTGATGCACTGACCGCACCCACTGCAGTTGCCGAGTTTTCCCTTCAGGCCATACAGCTCGACGCCGGAGCGCAGGGCCACGTCTCGAAGGTTCTCTCCCGGAAAACACTCCACATCGCAACCTTCACGCACAAAACGGATGACGGGCATGGAGCTTCCTGAAGGGCAGGTCCCATTGTGAAAGACGGAGTTGCGTTTTGTAACTGCGCTGTGATCAATCGGATCGAACCCCGCTTCCCGCCTGAATCAAGCGTCACGGCTCATTTCAGCTGAGCAAGGCGGCCACCCCGGGTCGCCCCAACCCCTTACCATCAGCCAACGGATCGATCCCATCGATCGTCCATTGCCTTGGCCCTGGCCGCGGCAGCTGTTTGTTCCCCGGACCTTACCCCCATGGGATTGCCCTGGTATCGGGTGCACACGGTCGTGATCAACGACCCGGGCCGCCTTCTGGCCGTGCACCTCATGCACACCGCTCTGGTCGCCGGCTGGGCCGGCTCCATGGCCCTCTATGAGCTCGCGATTTTTGATCCATCCGACCCTGTTCTGAACCCGATGTGGCGCCAGGGCATGTTCGTCATGCCCTTCATGTCCCGCCTCGGCGTCACAGGCAGCTGGGGGGGCTGGAGCGTCACCGGAGAAACCGGCGTCGATCCTGGCTTCTGGAGTTTTGAAGGGGTAGCTGCCGCCCACATCGTTTTCAGTGGCCTGCTGTTCCTTGCCGCCATCTGGCACTGGACCTACTGGGATCTCGAGATCTGGCAGGACCCCCGCACCGGTGAACCCGCCCTGGATCTCCCCAAGATCTTCGGCATCCACCTGCTGCTTGCCGGCCTTGGCTGCTTCGGCTTCGGTGCTTTCCACCTCACTGGTGTGTTCGGACCGGGCATGTGGGTCTCTGACCCCTATGGCATCACCGGCCATCTGGAGCCCGTCCAACCATCGTGGGGCCCTGAAGGCTTCAACCCCTTCAACCCTGGAGGGATCGTCGCCCACCACATCGCGGCCGGCATCGTCGGGATCATCGCGGGCATTTTTCACATCACCACCCGTCCGCCGGAACGCCTTTACAAGGCTCTGCGCATGGGCAACATCGAAACAGTCCTGGCCAGCGCCATCGCCGCGGTGTTTTTTGCAGCCTTCATCGTGGCTGGAACCATGTGGTACGGCTCAGCGGCCACCCCCGTTGAGTTGTTCGGTCCAACCCGCTACCAATGGGATCAGGGCTATTTCAGAACCGAAATCAATCGTCGTGTGGCCACGGCCCTCGAGAACGGAGCTTCCAAGGCAGAGGCTTACGGCTCCATTCCTGAGAAGCTCGCCTTCTTCGACTATGTCGGCAACAGCCCTGCCAAGGGAGGTCTGTTCCGGGTTGGTCCGATGGTGAATGGCGATGGCCTGCCCACCGGCTGGCTGGGCCACATCAGCTTCACCGATAAGGACGGCCGTGATCTTCAGGTGCGCCGCCTTCCCAACTTCTTCGAGAACTTCCCCGTTGTTCTTGAAGACAGTCAGGGCATCGTCCGAGCGGACATCCCCTTCAGGCGGGCAGAAGCGAAGTATTCCTTCGAGCAAACCGGTGTGACAGCCACGGTCTACGGGGGAGCGCTCAACGGCCAGACCTTCACCGATCCAGCTGCCGTCAAACGCCTGGCCCGCAAGGCCCAGCTGGGTGAGGCCTTCGAATTCGATCGCACCACCTACCACTCCGATGGAACCTTCCGCAGTTCGCCAAGGGGGTGGTTCACCTTCGGGCATGCCACGTTCGCTCTGCTCTTCTTCTTCGGCCACATCTGGCATGGTGCCCGCACCCTTTACCGAGATGTGTTCGCCGGAATCGATCCCGACCTGGGCGAGCAGATTGAGTTCGGCCTCTTCCAGAAGCTGGGCGATCGAACCACTCGCCGTACCGCCCAGACAGCCACGCCCTCTGGCAGCAGCACGATCAGCTGATCCTTTCACTCCCGGAGATTCCTGATGGAGAGCTTCGCCTACATCCTCATCCTCACGCTGGCCCTAGCCACACTCTTCTTCGCGATCGCCTTCCGCGATCCCCCGAAGATCGGCAAGTGACCTCGGGCTGGTGAGCCAGCCCTCAGCCCCCCCCTGCATCGGCAAGGGGGGGCTTTTTGCTTGAAACCGCTGCCAACAAGCCACTCAGCCGGCGCGATGAACATCCAGATCGGTTGCGGCGCAACTCTTCTCATTTCAGGCGTTACTGTTTACACTGGATTGAAACTGTTTGGGTACCCGTGGGATGCAATGTCCCTCCTGCCAACACACCGACAGCCGGGTGCTTGAGTCCCGCTCCGCCGACAGCGGCAGAAGTGTGCGTCGGCGACGTGAATGCCTGAACTGTGAATTTCGCTTCACCACCTATGAACGGGTTGAAACAGTGCCCATCACCGTGGTCAAACGGAACGGGGTCAGAGAGCTGTTCAACCGTTCCAAACTGCTGCACGGCTTGCTGAGAGCCTGTGAAAAGACAGGCCTGGAGCCGCTCCGGCTGCAGATGGTCGTCGATGAGATCGAACTGCAACTCCAACAGCGCAGTGGTCGCGAAGTGAGCAGCAGTGAAATCGGTGAGCTTGTTCTGCTCCAGCTCAGCGAGATGAGTGAGGTGGCCTACGTGCGTTTTGCCTCGGTCTATCGCCAGTTCCAGGGCATCAACGACTTCGTCGCCACGCTTGAGGGGCTCAGCCGGCGCAACTCCCGTCAGCGGGGTGATGGCAACGCCCCAAGCCTTGCTGTCGTGAACTGACAGCTGCTGCGTCCGGATCCCCCGCCCAGGCTGTTTAGCCAGGCGGAGGCCGCTTTTGTATGATCTTGGATCGGATGCGTTCTGTCGGCGGGCAGTTGCATCTCTCCTTCGTTCTGCCCAAGGCAGGCCGCCTTTCCTTCATGACCGTGACCCCTTCCGAGATCAGCAGCACCGAGGCCGTCAGCGATCTCGCTCCAGAAGCGGCTGACTTTGACCTTGACATCCTGGAAGAGGTCCCCACCGCTGACGATCCAGCCAGCCGTGCCGTTCCGAGGGATTTTGAGAACGCCGGCTTCACGCTCGAAGAATTCGCCTCCCTGCTCAGCAAGTACGACTACAACTTCAAGCCCGGCGATGTGGTGAACGGAACCGTGTTCGCCATGGAGCCCAAGGGCGCCATGATCGACATCGGCGCCAAGACGGCCGCCTTCATGCCTCTGCAGGAGGTCTCGATCAACCGGGTGGAGAACCTCAGCGATGTGCTGGAGCCCGGCGAGATCCGCGAATTCTTCATCCTCAGCGAAGAAAACGAAGACGGCCAGCTCACGCTTTCGATCCGACGCATCGAGTATCAGCGGGCCTGGGAGCGCGTGCGTCAGCTCCAGAAGGAAGACGCCACCATCTACAGCGAGGTGTTCGCCACCAACCGCGGCGGTGCCCTGGTGCGGGTGGAAGGATTGCGCGGCTTCATCCCCGGCAGCCACATCAGCACGCGCAAGCCGAAGGAAGATCTCGTTGCCGACTTCCTGCCCCTCAAATTCCTGGAGGTGGACGAGGAGCGCAACCGTCTGGTGCTCAGCCATCGCCGCGCCCTGGTGGAGCGGAAGATGAACCGGCTCGAGGTCGGCGAGGTGGTGATCGGCACCGTACGGGGCATCAAACCCTATGGCGCCTTCATCGACATCGGCGGCGTCAGCGGCCTGCTGCACATCTCCGAGATCAGCCACGAGCACATCGAGACACCACATACGGTGCTCAATGTGAACGATCAGATGAAGGTGATGATCATCGACCTCGACGCCGAGCGGGGCCGCATCTCCCTCTCCACCAAAGCTCTCGAACCGGAACCCGGCGACATGCTCACCGATCCCCAGAAGGTGTTCGACAAAGCCGAAGAGATGGCCGCCCGTTACAAGCAGATGCTGCTTGAGCAGGCTGAAACTGAACCGATGGGTGTCACCCTCGATTGAGTCCTGCTCTGATTTCCTCCCATGGCCCAGCTTCTGCTGCGCGGCGTTCCGCTGGGCACCATCCAAGCCGTTCTGTTTGACAAGGACGGCACCCTGAGCCACAGCGAACCAAACCTGGCGCGCCTTGCTCAATCAAGACTGCTGGCCTGCCTGGAAAGGGTGAGCAAGGAAAGCCGCCCCTCGCTGCGGGATCTGCTCATTCGGGCCTATGGCCTCAAAGGAGAGCAGCTCGATCCCGCCGGCATCACGGCGGTGGCCAGCAGGTCCCACAACCTGATCGCCACCGCCACAGCCTTCGCCCAGGTGGGCTGCGGCTGGCCCGAGGCCCTCAGCCACAGCGAAGCAGTGTTCAGCGGCACGGAAGCGGAAGCCGATCCCGGCGGCGGGCTGGCGACAGCACGAACTGTCGCCCCCACCACCGCCGGGCTGGGCCGTCTTCTCGCAGATCTCGATCAGGCTGGCGTCATCCTCGGAGTGATCAGCAACGACCAAACCCACGGCATTGAGAGCTTTCTTGCCGCCCATGGCCTCGCCCACCACATCCGCGGCATCTGGAGCGCCGATCACCACCCAACCAAACCGGATCCCGTGGCCGTTCTGCGCTTCTGCTCCCAGCTGGGAGTCAACCCTGCAGCCAGCGCCCTGATTGGTGACTCCAACAGCGACCTGAGCATGGCTGTCGCCGCCGGCCTGCCCCATGCCCTCGGCTACACCGCCGGCTGGGCCAACAAACCAGTGCTGGCCGCTGGGCACCCCCTGATCGATCATTGGTCGGAGCTCACCGTGAGCTGAGGGTTTGCAGATCCATACCTGGCTGGTTCCACGGTTCCTGGCCGAGAATCTGGGATAGGCTCCACGCCAATCCACCCCGCAAGATTCAGGAATGGGCCGCTACGTTTTCACGTCTGAATCGGTAACGGAAGGCCACCCCGACAAGATCTGTGATCAGATCAGCGATGCTGTTCTCGATGCGATTCTCAGTGTGGATCCACTCAGTCGAGTCGCCTGTGAAACGGTCGTCAACACCGGTCTGTGTCTGCTCACCGGCGAGGTGAGCACCACCGCCAAGGTGGACTTCACAACCCTGGCCAGAGGTGTGATCGAAGAAATCGGCTACAGCGGTGCCCGGGCCGGCGGCTTTGATGCCCACAGCTGCGCCGTGCTGGTGGCGATGGATCAGCAATCCCCGGACATTGCCCAGGGTGTGGACGAGGCCGACGACCACGACGGCGATCCACTTGACAAGGTGGGAGCAGGCGACCAAGGGATCATGTTCGGATTCGCCTGCGACGAAACCCCCGAACTGATGCCACTGCCCATCAGCCTGGCCCACCGCCTGGCCCGCAGCCTGGCCGAAGTTCGCCACAACGGCACCCTTCCCTATCTTCTGCCCGATGGGAAAACCCAGGTGAGCGTTGTTTATGAGAACGATCAACCCGTAGCGATCGACACCCTGCTGATTTCCACCCAGCACGTGGCTGAGATTGATGGCATCAGCGATGAAGCCGGGATCCGCCAGCGGATTGCCGACGACCTCTGGGTTCACGTGGTTGAACCTGCCACTGCGGATCTGGCGATCCAGCCGGATCGAGCCTCCACCCGTTTTCTGGTCAACCCCACAGGCAAGTTCGTGGTGGGGGGGCCCCAGGGTGATGCCGGTCTCACCGGCCGCAAGATCATCGTCGACACCTATGGCGGCACAGCCCGGCACGGCGGCGGGGCTTTCTCAGGCAAAGATCCCACCAAGGTGGATCGCTCCGCTGCCTATGCCGCCCGCCACGTGGCCAAAAGCCTGGTGGCTGCTGGGCTCGCCAACAGGGTGGAAGTGCAGTTGAGCTACGCCATCGGCGTTGCGCGGCCGGTCAGCATCCTGGTGCAGAGCTTCGGCACCGGCAAGCTCGCCGACGACGACCTCACCGCCCTTGTCCAGGAGCATTTCGATCTGCGCCCCGGCGCCATCATCGAGTCGTTCGGGCTGCGTACCCTGCCTGGCGAACGGGGCGGGCGCTTCTATCAGGATGTGGCTGCCTACGGCCATTTCGGCCGCGGCGACTTGAATCTGCCCTGGGAAAACGTGGAGGCCACCGCCACCATGCTGCGTCAAGCCACCTCCGGACGGGTTGTCGCAGGGAGTGCTGCCTGATCAGGCTGCTGCCGATTGTCCCCCTTGCCCTGAATCAACGCCCGCCCCGCCCCTGGCAGCTGGGAGATTGGCCCTGGGCATCGACTTCGGCACAAGTGGGTTGCGCCTTGCCCTCGTGGATGGCCGGGGCAAACCCATCGCTGGAGCTGAACGGTCCTGTGCTTACCCACGCGCCTTCAGCGATCCAATCGGCTGGCTGATCGGCCTCAAGGCACTGGTGCTCAGCCTTTCCAGTGGCCTTCGCCAGCAGGTTGGTGCGATCTGTCTGGACGGCACGTCAGGCACGCTGCTGGCCTGTCGACCCGATGGCTCCAGTCTTGGCGAAGCTTTGTCCTATGCCCTCGCCTGTCCGGAGCAAGCGGAAGCCCTTCTGGCCCTGGTGCCGGGAGGAAGCCTGGCAGCAAGCCCCAGCAGCAGCCTGGCCCGGGCACTTCGGCTGCTGAGCCAGGGCTGGGGTGAACCGATCCTGCTGCGCCATCAGGCCGATTGGCTGATGGGCTGGCTGCTTGGCCATTGGCGCTGGGGCGAGGAAGGTAACAACCTGCGTCTGGGCTGGAATCTGCTGACGGGAAGTTGGCAGGGGAGAATCAGCCACCAGCCCTGGAGCGCCGCCCTGCCCCAACTGGTGCCCAGTGGGAGCCAGCTCGGTCCCTTGAGCCCTCTCGCCGGCAAGGAGCTGGACCTGCCTCTCGACTGCAGGGTGGTGGCAGGCACCACCGACGCGAATGCCGCCGTGCTGGCCGCCGACCCAAGGGATGGCGATGGAATCACCGTTCTCGGTACCACCCTGGTGCTCAAGCAGTTCGTTCCTGATCCGATCGAGGCGCTCGGGGTGAGCTGCCATCGAATCGGTGGACGGTGGCTGCTGGGGGGAGCCTCCAACGCCGGGGCAGGAGTGCTGCGTCGCTTTTTCAGCGATCACCAGCTTCTGGCGCTGAGCCGCCAGATCGATTCCAAGCGCCCCAGCGGTCTGAACCTGCGTCCCCTGCCGGCAAACGGAGAGAGATTCCCGATCGACGACCCAGGCCTGGAGCCGATCCTGGGGCCCAGGCCCGTCAGCGACGCGCTCTACCTTCAGGGGCTGCTGGAGGGTCTGGCCATGATTGAAGCCCAGGGGTGGCAGCGTCTCAGGGAGCTGGGCGCCCCGCCGATCCGACGGGTGATCAGCCTGGGCGGTGGGGCCAGAAATCCCCAGTGGCGCCAACTCAGGCAGCAGGCCCTTGGCGTGCCGGTGCTCAACAGGCCTGCCCTGTCCTCAGCCCTCGGCGCAGCGAAGCTGGCCTGGCGCGGCCGCGGCTGAATCACCTGCCGAACCGTGCCGTTCAGGCCCGAGGATGGGTGTCATTCACCCTGATCGGCACCACCGCCATGAACGAACGGATCCGCACCGTGGCATCGATGGGCCTGTTCGTCGTCCTGGCCGGGTTCGTGGCCTTCAGTGGACTCAGGCTTGCGGTCCTGCTCTGGCAACGATTCGGACTGGGATGAGGAAACACGGCAAGCCGGCACAGCGCCAGAATCGGAGTGCTTCTCACCTTCTGCGCCATGGCCTCCGATCCGCTCACTCCCGCTGTCAGCGCAAGGATCTGCCTTCACATGAACGACGATCACGGCGAGGCGGTGCTCTCTTATGCACGCCATTACGGCGGGATCAAAGCTGCCCAGGCGGCTCGGATGCTGGAGGTGCGTCCGGAGGCGATGGAGCTGGAGGTGGACGGCACCACCGTGGAGATCCCGTTCGACCATCCCCTCACCGACAGCGAAGATGCCCATCGAACCCTGGTGGCGATGCTGCGCGCTCTGCCGAGGGGCTGAGCGGCGACGCTGTCATCCAAATGGATCAGCCAGGGGAACACTGAGCAGGCCCCAATCCTCTGGCTGGAAGCCTTGATTCAGATCAGCTCCCTTCTCAAGGGCTGCCTTGAGCTCATCACTCTTCCCACTTGCGCCCTCTGTCATCAGCCCCTCGAAACGGCTCCGCCCCAGCCGCTCTGCAGAGATTGCCACAAGCGCCTGGAGCTGCCCGGCAACGGGCTGCAGGGAGAACAACCGCTTCCCTGGTGGAGCCTGGGCTGGTATCAGGGATCCTTTCGCCAGATGTTGCTGGGCCAGCGACGCACCCCGCGGCCGGACTGTCTACGGGGGCTGGCCCGAGCCCTGCGCCAGACAGTGCCTGCCGAGCTGATCGATCGGGCCGTGCTGGTGGCCATTCCCAGCTGGAAAAAACGGGGCTCCAATCCACTGCCAGACTTGATCTGCCAGGGGCTTGACCGGCCTGAGATCCAGCCCCTCAGGCGGCGGCGGCCCACCCTCGGCCAACACCATCTGAACCGAGCCATGCGGCTGCTCAACCAGGAGAACGCCTTCGTCTGCGAGGCTGCCAGCCGCCATGGAGAGATCCGGAACAGGCGGCAAAGGCCCGTGCTGCTGGTTGACGACATCCTCACCACCGGAGCCACCGCCGGAGCTGCCGCCTCGGCCCTGCAGGCTGAAGGGTTCCTGGTGGCAGGCCTGCTCTGCCTGGCCCGGACACCAGCCCCGGGCCGTGATCTAAGATCCATGGCTGCTACAGCTGTAGCAAGCCGGGATAGCTCAGTTGGTAGAGCAGGCGACTGAAAATCGCCGTGTCCCCAGTTCAAATCTGGGTCCTGGCATCCGCAAGAGTGGTCCTGAAACGTCTCCACACTGGCCTCTGGGTTCATGAGCGGGTCGGTGCCAGAGAATCCCGCAAGGCGCGCTGCGGTTAGCTGTTCCGGGCCCCCATCCCATTCGCCTGATCGCCAGATGCGTACCCCTCCCGAGCGCAATCCCAACCAACTCTTCAACAATGCCGACAGCTTCGGCATTGTCTTTGATGAGGCCTGGCGCCGGCACAACCTGGAGAATCCGAACCATGCACTCAGCCGGGCGGAGAAGCTGGAGTTGATCCTGGGTCAGCTGGCCGGGCATCCATTCGCCGAGAGTTCACCGGAACTGATTCGCCAGGTGGCCGAATTTCGGCTTCGATTGCTGCGGCTCTGAGCGAGCCCATAGGATTTGAGGATGGACAGCTCCCTGCAGCGTCTGGTGCGGATGTTGAGCGCCGGCTTCAGCAACCAGGACCAGGCCTTCGACAATCCACCCCTGTACGCCCACATCCTGGTGCGGTTCAGACCGCTGCCCCAGCTGGCTCCAGGGTCTCTGCTGCTTGAGCAGGCCTACGCCTTCGCGCCGGCTGACCCTTACCGGATTCGGGTGCTGAGGGCCGTGCGGGAGGGGGACACCCTGCTGATCCACAACCAGGCCATCGAAGCTGAACGGCGCTTCTGGGGGGCAACGAGCGACCCAGGGCGCATGGCCCTGCTCGAAGCCAAAGATCTCCGTCCGCTGGAGGGTTGCTCCTACGTGGTCCGGGCAGTCGGCGATGGCTTCGTGGGCGAGGTGGAGCCGGGATGTCGTTGTCTGGTGGAGCGCAAAGGCTGCACCGCCTACCTGGTGAGCAGTTTCGAGCTTGATTCGGAAGGCATGCGCACCATTGACCGTGGCCACGATCCAACCACCCACGAGCAACTGTGGGGATCGGTGGCCGGACCATTCCAGTTTCGGCGCACCGATGACTTCAGCCAAGACATCCCTGCCGTCTGGCTCTCCAGCTGAGCATCGGTGCCGGCAGGCCATCCATCTGGCAGAGGTGCTGTGGCATGCAGCTGTGTCAAGAAGGCGGGTCATGAAGGTGTGTGATGGCCTGGGAGCCTGAGCGTTTGTGCTCACTAACCTGGGTTACATTCATGCCCCCCTTGTACCGATTCGCAATGGCCTTGCCCCTGCTGGAAGCTCCCCCGTTCACCCAGAACGCCAGGGTTGAGAGCTTTCTTGTCGGCAGCGAAGAGGAGCCACGCCGTTCTCCAGAGGGGGCTACACGCAACCCTCAGGCCATGGATGAATTGATCGAGCGTGCTTATCGTCAGATCTTTTTTCATGCCTTCAAGGTAGACCGCGAGCCCGTTCTGGAATCAAGGTTGCGGCGTGGAATGATCACCACGAAACAATTCATCCGAGGGCTATTGCTATCTAGAAAGTTCCGAGAAGGCTTCTATCGCTGCAACAGCAATTACGTCATTGTCGAGCAGACGATCGGCAGGGTGCTGGGGCGGCCCGTCCATGGCGAACGGGAACGGATTGCTCTCTCCATTCTGATTGCTGAGAATGGATTGGAATGCTTTGTCGACAGGCTTCTGAACTCAGACGAATACCGCAGCACCTTCGGGGACGACGAGGTCCCCTATCAACGCTCCCGGGTGCTCGCCGGCAGACCTGGCGGGGAGCTTCCCTTCAACCAGCAAGCCCCCCGCTACAACGCTTACTGGCGCGACATCAGCGCCAAGCGGGCCCCTTCCAGCCCATTTGTCGGTGGTCAGATGTCGGCTGCCTGGGCGGGTGGAAAGCCTCCCAAGTTTGCCCAAACAGCCTGGCTGGCTTTCGCCGCTATTGGCGGACTGGAGCTGGTGAGGATTGTGATCACCACCGGCGCAGCCATGCTGAGCACCGGATCGCCCGGAGGCTGATCCCACCCGCGCCAGGCAACGAATCTGTTCTGTTCAGGCGCTGAGCTCATCCATGAACGGCTGCTCAACCTCCTCTGGAAACGGATCCAGGCCGAGTGCCTGCTGGGCTTCCCCGTCTTCTGGATTTCTCGGCATCGGCACAGGCTGGGCATGGAGAATCTGAAGCCGGGGCTGCCCTGAAAGCCCTGGCTGGAAAGGGGCCGGATCTTTCACCAAAAGGTTTTCGAGGCGCCCAAGCCTTTGCTCTGTCTGCTCAAGCAGGTCAAGCACCGCCTCGGAGCCGTCGACAGCGGAAAGCGAGGAACCATCCAACTGACCGAGATGCAGCTCGCAGCCTGTGAGCCGCTCCTCCAGTTCCAACAGGCGAAGGGTGAGCGCTTCGCTCAGCAGACTGAGCGATTGAAGTTGCTCGCTGAGGCGCTGGAACCAGGGAAGGTTGGACGGGGTCAACGTCATTGGCCGGTTGGAGCGCTGTTATCGAGATGGTATCGGGATTGGATCGGCTCGCCAGGCCTGGATTTTGTAACGATTCCAAAAACCGACGACATCCCTGGAAGGAGACCCATAGGATTCCATAGCATTCAGTGTCCCACTAGGAAGGTGTAGCAAGAGAGCCCACCCTTCCAGCAACACGTTGCCCTCCCCCTTCCTCGGCCCACTCGCCCATGACACTCGTCAACGCTGCCTATCTGGGCATCGATCGGTTCACAAATTCCAGGGACAAGCAGGATTGGTCGAACGCCACCGAAGTCGACAAGGCCAGCCTGATCAGGGCTGTCTACCAGCAGGTTCTTGGCTATCAATACGTCTTGAAAAGCGAGCGCCTCGAAGGGCCTGAATCCCTCTTCCGGCGTGGCTATCTCAGTGTTCGGGAGTTTGTGCGCCAGATTGCCAAAAGCAATCTTTATCGGCAACGCTTCTTTGAAAGCACCAATCCATATCGCTTCATCGAGCTGAACTTCAAGCACCTGCTGGGTCGAGCACCACAAAACAAAGGTGAAATGCTCCATCATTTCACGATCCTGCAAGAGCAGGGCTTTGATGCTGAAATTGATTCCTACCTTGATAGTGCTGAGTATCAGGATCGCTTCGGGGAAGATCAGGTTCCTTTCCTGCATGGCTGGAACTACTCCGTGGGCCAACAGGGCCTTCAGTTCTCGTATCTTCTCCAACTGACCAGAGGAGTCGCAGCATCCATCAAGGGTGATCTGGCCAAGAATCAGTCCAGGCTGAATCCGTCCGTTCACAAAAGTGCCGCCATTCCGGTGGTCAGCCCCAATGCCAAAGGCTCTGGATTCCGCAAAGTCGAGGCGGATGGTGTCACCCGTATGGGCGTGGGCGCGGGCGAACAGGGTCGCACCTATCGCGTTGAAATCACAGGTTTCAACAACTACCGCCTGCACAAGCGCAGCAATCGGGTGCGCTTTATTCCCTTTGAAAAACTATTGGAATACAATCAGCAGATCCACAAAGAGGGTGGACGAATTGCCAGCCTGACCCCTGTGAATTGATCACGACCATTCGTTCTCTTGCCTTTTCATCATGAAAGTTTCTGCAGGTACCCGGGGAAGCAGTTTCAGCAGCAACCGGCAGGTCACCATCACGGTCACCGGCTTGGTCAACAACAGCTATGTGCGCAGCTCCGACTGCACCATGCAGATTCCATACGTCCGCATGAATGACACGTTGCGCTTGGTCAACCGTCTTGGTGGCAAGGTCACCGCCGTGACCGTCAGCGGTGGCGACATCGCCGCTGTGGCACCACCCGCCCGCAAATCCAAAAAGCGCGCCGAGAACTGATCAACTCTGTTTGCTCCATGCCAGGCATCACCCCCCAGCGGGGTGATTTTTTTTTGCCAATCAGGCGGCGAAGGGTGGGGCTCCCCTGGAGCGAGCAGAACAGAACCCCCTCCCACCGGGCAGAGCTTCCCGAGGATTCCCCGCTGCACGAGAAAATCGGGATGAAGATCTGCTCAAGTTGATACACTGGCTGTTAACTTAAGCTTAAAACCGCTCAGATAGCCACCCGAGTACTCCCTAAGACCCTCTGCAAGACAGGGGCCTTGCCATTCCGGTGACCGTTTGTTACGCCTTCCGCACAATTGACAGGCCAAGTCCAACAATACCTATGTCCAGTCGGGGGTCACCAACTGAGGCCTGACGCTCAGGCCAACGTCGGACGCAACTGACTCGGCGATTGAAAAGGATTCAATCCTTTTCTGCCTTTCAACCAACTCCCGGCCCAATCTTTCGAGAACAGGAGCTTTCAAGACATGTTCGACGCCTTCACCAAGGTCGTTGCCCAGGCTGATGCCCGCGGCGAATTCCTCAGCCCATCCCAGATCGATGCCCTGGCCTCGGTCGT
>JAHLYW010000018.1 GCA_025128135.1 Synechococcus sp. CS-1325 | reverse complement strand
CTGCTGAAGCACCAGCATCTTGAAGAGGATGAGCGGATCAATCCGCTTCCGGCCAGCATTGCTCTTCCGCTCATGGCTGTAACCCTGCTCCAGCAGTGGCCTGAAGGCTTCCCAAGGAATCGTCTCGGATAGGGTCGCTAATGTTGGCTTCTTATTCTGAAGCCTGTGGATTCGCTTCTCCTCATCCCAGAATCCACGCTGTCCCATTCAGCTGTGTTGAACTGAACCAATTCTATTGCTTATTTCAAAGTCTGTCAGGGAGCGACGTTGATTTTTCGAGGTGCCCATAAGTTCCTCTTTTTTTAAACATTGGGAATCACTGTTTGAACAGTCTAGCTAGCCATTCGTCGGTTCTTAGAGCCGCCAATAGCATACCTGCCCTTTCTGTGAACTAAGGCCAGATTAGTCGTCGGAAGCTCTCAATAGAACTTGCTTCAACAGCTTTCCGCAAACTTGTTGTTATATTAGACGTGGTCGACGGGTCTGAGAACCGCGTGTTTGTATAGCTACACAATCACTCCGGCTGGTTGGTGCACTTCTCCAGCCATCTATGCCGGAGCGAGTGCCCCCCCCCCGTCGCTCATGCGCAGCCTTCAACTGATTGGCCATACCCGACTTGCAGCCCTCACGTTGGATAGGTACCTGCCCCTCTGCCTATGCAATCCAGGCAGTTCCCCTTGCGGAAGATCTAGCGGATGCCGGACCCAAATGGATGTGGAGTGCCGTCTACCCCATCTCAGGGACCTGGCCGTCAACATGTAGGCGTTCTTCTCCAGGCCCCTGCATTCCGCATCTGATCGCCTGCTGGTGGGGTCCCGAAATCATCAATGGCAATAGCCCACAGCAGCATCCAGCCCTTGGCCTCCAGGAGTCGCAACCGAACCCGCAACAAGTGGTTGCCGCTCTCTCCAACTGAGCAGCGGGCCCGCGCTGCCTCCAAGAGCGCTCCGCTGCTGAAGGCCTGGCGTGAGCACCCCACTCTGCGTGGCCTTCGCGATCGGCTGCAGTTGGCCTTCGACTGCTGGAACCTGCTCGACGCCCCTGACGGCACCAGCCGCCGCTCGGTCTACCTACCGCCTGGTGTCAAGTAGCCGGATTCGTCGTACCGCAACCGGATCGAGAACGCCCGGCCCACCGGCTTTTTCCGCGATGCGCTGCGCACCTACGCCGGGATGCTGTCCTTTCTGCACTGGCAGGTGCTGCCGCCTTCGCTGCAGGCGGTGATCGGTGATGTGGACGGACGCGGCACGGATCTGGGTGTGTTCCTGTTCATCGCTGATCTGTTGGTGCTCCGCGATGGCGGTTGCCTGATCCTGGTGCTGCCGCCGGAGCACCGCTGGCCCTCAGAAGGTCACCGACTCGATGCTCTGCGCCGTGGTGATCGGCTTTCGCTGCCTCGGCTGGCCCTGGTGCCTCGAACTGACTTTCTTGACTGGCAGCTGCCCAATCCCAACGGCTTGCCGGTGCGGGTGAACTGGCGCATGGATTTTCACAACCCGGTCACTCCCGACCATTTCGGGGGGGTGCCGGTTCATTACCTCACCCCGAACAACACGCCGGCCTATGACCTTTCCAACTGGACTTACCGGGTGGCGGAGCTGGCCGCTGATGGTCTCCGCTATCAGTCGTACCGGGCCGTTCCATCCTCCACAGCCCCTTCGGGCTATCAGGCCGAGCCCCTCGGGCCTGCGGTGCTGCTGGAAGGCCAGCACACCATGCCGGTGGTTTGGTACGCCGCTGATGGTGCGGCCTTCGGGGAAGGCGATCTGCCGCACCTGGGCCTGGCCAACCAGTACCTCACCCACTACCGGCTCAAGAGCGAATACGAAGACCTGCTCTCGCGCTGCGCCTTGCCGGTGGGGGTGCGCTCCGGCCTGGTGGATCAATACGGCTTCCAGCGCAGCGAGGACGGCGAACCCCGCTCCCCCGAGCAGCTGGTGCTCTCCACCTCCACCTTCATGGACCTGCCGGAGGGTGCGGACTTCAACTGGAAGGAGATCCGCGCCCGCTCACTCGCCGAGCACCGCGCCTACCTGAGCCTGCTGGATGAAACCATGCGCCGCGATGCGCTGGTGCCGACCCAGAACCGTGGCGCTGGCCGCAGCGAAACCGAGATATCGCTCACTGCCGGCCAGGCCTACGCGCTGCTCCAGTCGCTTGCCACCCAGAAGACCTCGGTGTTCGAGAACGTGCTGGAGCACTGGTGCTCGCTCACCGGTGACAGCCTGGTGCCAGGTGCTGGCCTGGCACTGACCGTCACGCCCCTCACCCCACCGCCCAGACCGCTTCCGACTGTTGGTGAGTGGCTCACCCTCCATGAGCGCGGTGTGATCAGAGCGGTTCGGTGCCTTCACTGAGGATCGCCAGATAGGCGTCATAGGCGAACAGCCGATTTCGACGCCCCCCAGTGATTTCCCGGGCGATGCCGAGGCCCACCAGGGTTTCGATCGCCTTGCTGGCTGTTGGAAAACTCAGACCACTCAACTCCCTGATCTTGTTGATGCTGGTGAGCGGCCGCCGGCGCATGGTTCTGTAGCACTGCTGCACACTCACCCCGGAGCGGCCGAGCCCCACCAGCCGTGCTTCATCGACACGGAACAGCTCCAGCAACCGCTGGGCCGTCGCCACGGCGCCCGATGCCGTGCTCTCGACCCCCTCGAGAAAAAAATCGATCCATGCCTCCCAGTCGCCGTTCTGACGCACGCCGTCCAGCAGCTCGTAGTAGCGGCTTCGGTGCTGCTTGAAGAACAGGCTCAGGTAGAGCAACGGTTGCCCCAGCACGCCGGCCTCAATCAGCATCAACACGATCAGCAGCCGGCCCAGGCGGCCGTTGCCGTCGAGGAACGGGTGGATCGTCTCGAACTGCACGTGGGCCAGGGCAGCGCGCACCAGCACCGGCAGGGTGTGCTCGCCCTGGGGGCCGCCGTGAATGAACTGCTCCAACGAAGCTATGCAGTCCTCCACCAGCCCAGGTGGCGGAGGCACGAAGCTGGCATTGCCAGGCCGGGTGCCGCCGATCCAGTTCTGACTGCGCCGGAACTCCCCGGGCAGCCGATCGGCGCCGCGACCCCGGGCCAGAAGCCGGGCGTGGATTTCCCGCAGCAGGCTTGAAGACAGCGGGAATCCTTCCGCAAGCCTGGTCAGGCCATGCTCCAGCCCTGCCACGTAACTGGACACCTCCACCACGTCATCGAACGGAACGCCGGGTGCTTCCTCCAGTTCAAACAGCAGCAGATCGGAGAGGGATGACTGGGTGCCTTCGATCTGGGAGGAGAGCAAGGCTTCCCGCCGCACGTAGGCGTAAAGGAACAGATCTGGATCGGGGAGCAGGGATGAGACCCCATCCAGGCGACCGCAGGCCAGAAGGGCCTGCTCATGCAGGGTCTGCAGCGGTCCTTCCAGCACCACAGGCGGGTTCGGCGGTAGCGGCTCCGGCACGAAGGCCCGCACAGCTTCCCCGGCGGTGCTGGTGATCTCGTAGCGCCCGATTGCGTCGCGCCGCATGGAGCCTCCCTGGGGCGAACCTTGAATACACCTTGAGCTTATTCAACACAGAGCAGAATTCCTTGAATAAGGCCAGGGGTGGCTCGTGGATGCCCGGCCAGTCGTTTTCCCGCCCCTGTGGCTCCAAGGGCTTCAGGAGGCAAAACATCTCACCAAACGTCCTACATGGCGCGTTTTTTGTTGAGAAGTCAGGCGGGGCAATGAGACTGGGTGATTCATGGTTCAGCCTTCCAAGCTGATGATGCGGGTTCGATTCCCGCCGCCCGCTTCGCTGAATTCCGAGCGCAACAGGCTTGGGGCCACCATCAGCACCAGGCTGCGGCTCTCCAGCGGCACCCCTTTCGGACTCCAGAACTCGGGGTGGCGGGGAATGTCCTCGCCGTTGGGCAGGGCGGTGTCGATCACCCGCATCCAGCCATTGGCGGGGGGGGGCAGGTCGAAGTGAATCGCCTTGCTGAAGGCGTTCAGGCCGCACCAGAGCAGGGCGCCGCGATCGGCGCTGTGCAGGCTCCAGGCCAGGGTGTGGGACCAGCTCCCCCAGTCCGGACGGTGCAACTCGACCCCGTGCCATTCCCGCCAGAGGTTGGCGGTGTCGCTGGGGCGGCCCGGTTTGCCCTCGGGGTGGGGCTGGGCGGGGTTGAGCAGGCTGGCGAGCTGACGACGCAGCAGCACCAGCCGTTTCAGGAACTGCAGCAGGCCCAGATCCTCTGAATCGGGCCGCCAGTGCATCCAGCCGAGCGGATTGTTCTGGCACCACGTGTTGTTGTTGCCGCCCTGGCTGCGGCGCACCTCGTCGCCCATCAGCAGCATCGGCACTCCCGGTGCCAGCAGCAGGGTGGCCAGCAGGTTGCGCTGCTGGCGATTGCGCAGGGCGGTGATGGCGTGGTCGCTGCTGGGTCCCTCGACGCCGTGGTTCCAGCTGTTGTTGTGGTTGTCGCCGTCGCGGTTGGCTTCGCCGTTGGCCAGGTTGTGCTTGCCGTTGTAGCTGACCAGATCGGCCAGGGTGAAACCGTCGTGGGCGGTGATGAAGGTGATGCTGCGGCCG
>JAHLYW010000017.1 GCA_025128135.1 Synechococcus sp. CS-1325 | reverse complement strand
ATCACAACTTGCATGCGCGGCAAGCTGACGAGGCGGATTGGATTGGCCAGAACGAGAGCTTGGTGGGGACTGCGTAATCTGACTTACAACTTTCTTCGATACCTGCATTGCAACTCAAAGGCAACGCCGGCCTCCTGATCATTCGACAGGGAGATAAACGACTCGACTTAAAGTAATTGATGCCAGTCGTCAGGAGCATCTGCACGTGCAGAGGATTTCCTTGCGGCTTCTCAATATTGCCTCAAAAGTGGCAATGTTTCGAGGTCCCCTTAAAGTTAACGGTCAAGATCAGTGGCGGGAAGTAGGCATGCAGAACTCAGGCATCAATGCTGCCGTCAGATGAATCTTGATGTTGGGCGATAGTTGGCAATGTGTGCTCAGCCTTTGCAAAAGTAATCCAATAGTTTGATAGCCCAAGGAGGGTTGGCTCCTACTGAAAATGTCTCTAACTCAATCGCCTTGCTAGAAGGTGGACCCTTGTACAAGGGTGAATCAAGTTGATGTTGAAAAGCCTCTGCCGTATTTACCTTGATTCCCATAGGCTCACTATTCTTCCCAAGCCCACCAGCTCGGCAAGACTGTGATACATGCGCTGTTTCATGAGCCAGAACTTCGGCTAGAACCATGCTACCCATAGTTACAGTTGAAGGTCGAATTCTGATTTCTGCCATACCAGGATCCCATTCGCCACCGGCATGCTCCATAACGTTTTCGCTAATCAGAAGGCGTACTCCTTTAGCCTGTAATCCTGCAATCAACTCACGCATTGTTCCATGAACTGATTGCTGAACTGTTTCCCTGTCTGCCTTTTGGGCTTGACCAATTAGGAGTTCTACATCTGCAGGCGTCTTGATCAACCACGCATTTCTGCTGGATGGGCTGTATGGAGCAAGCCAATGGGATACCGCTCGTGGATTAGATATGAGATAGAGATAGCATCCAGCCAGGCCAATTGGAAGCAGCCATGCAATTACAGTCTTCACAGAAAGGCTTGCCTCCATCTGCCAGGGGTTGTTTGAGTAAAATTATTTCTTTGTCGTTTTGACTTTCTCTTTGTGTCATTCATTGGCGCGCCACAAATGGCGCAGACAGTCCGACCGGCAAGACTTCGATCGTAGACTACCGATCTGCTACTGCATTGTTGGCATTGTGGGGCCATGGAGTAAGAATTGCGAAAGCTGTCGTGCGCCTGCCTTGGTAGATCATTGGTCGTGACTAGGTTGACTTAAGCAACCGTTGAATGACATGTTTGTGTAATGTGCTGGTTCTATAGATTCCATGCTAGCTGACATGGCTGTCATTGTCGCCTAACAGCACTTATCCATCTCCCTCCAGGTGCTTGACGCCGAATTAGATCCAGAAGGCTCCTTGGCGAGTAGATCTGATCGCTTCCAGCATAGGGCCTTTGCTGATGTTGAGCCGTCGTCGTCTCCGCGTCATGGTGTCCAGCTAATTCATGGGGCCAATCAATGGCACCAGCTCTGGAATGGACGATCACCAAGGAGCCAAGGGGCCTTCCAGATCCATACACCAAGCGCCGATGATCCCCGCGCTGCGAATGAACTCCTCGATCTGCAGCCGCACACGGCAACGGGATTCCGCCAGTCGCTCTGGCTAGTGCCCAACAATGGTTTGCTCGTCAGTGGGCTGCCGGTTCCCTGGGGCGCAGAGGAAATCCAGCAGGAGGGCCCCAGCTGCAAGGCCTGGCTGAAGACCTGCTTCGTTAAAGTTGGTTGTTGGCTTTCGCCGGCTGGAGCGTCTGGCCAGCGGTGATCGCGAGCGGTTGTCTGCGGCCTGTTGAGTGCTCCATCCTGCCCGCGCCCAATGCCCCTACTGCGGCGTGGGTTGCGGCCTTGAGCTCAAACCGGCGGTGGCGACCGCTGCGGCGGCGCCTGGCGGCCAGGATCCCTGGACGGTGCGGGGCGACCGGCAGCACCCCTCGTCCCTCGGGCAGGTGTGCGTGAAGGGGGCCACGGTGGGGGAAACCCTGCGCCACAACCGCCTCACCACCCCGCTGTTCCGTGAGCGGATCGATCAACCTCTGCAGTCGATCGGCTGGGATGAAGCGCTCAGCCGCATCGTGGCGCAGATACAACAAGTGCTGGCCGAGCGCGGGCCGGCCGGGGTGGCCATGTATGGCTCCGGTCAGTTCCTCACCGAAGACTATTACCTGGCCCAGAAGCTGTTCAAAGGCGCCCTGGGCAGCAACAACTTCGATGCCAACTCGCGCCTCTGCATGAGCTCGGCGGTGTCGGGCTACGCCCGCAGCCTTGGCAGCGATGGCCCCCCCTGCTGCTACGACGACTTCGACAGTTGCGACACCGTGATGTTGATCGGCACCAACACCGCCGACTGTCATCCGGTGCTGTTTCAGCGGCTGCTCAAGCGCAAACGCAAGGAGAAGGCAGCCCTGCAGCTGATTGTGATTGATCCACGCCACACCGCCACCGCGGACGTCGCTGATCTGCATCTGGCGATTCAGCCCGGCACCGATCTGGTGCTGCTGCACGGCATCGGCCACCTGCTGCTCCAATGGGGCCAGTTCGATGCGGCGTTCATTGCCGCCTCCACCGAGGGCTACGCCGAGCTGGCCGCCCTGCTGGAGGGCTGGACGCCCGAACGGGTTTGCTCCCTCTGCGGCATCGAGGAGCAGCAACTGCAGATGCTCGCCGCGCTCTGGGGCCGCAGCCGCGCCCTGCTCAGCCTCTGGTCGATGGGGGTGAACCAGAGCGTGGAGGGCACCGCCACGGTGTCGGGGATCATCAACCTGCACCTGCTCACCGGCCAGATCGGCCGCCCCGGTGCCGGCCCCTTCTCGCTCACCGGCCAGCCCAATGCCATGGGTGGCCGGGAGGCGGGCGGGCTGGCGCCCCTGCTGCCCGGCTACCGCTTCGTGGCCGATGCCGCCCACCGCGCCGAACTGGAGCGCCACTGGGGCTTCGCCGCCGGTGCCATCGCCGCGCAGCCGGGCCTGGATGTCTGGGGACAGATCGAAGCGATGGAGCGCGGCGAGCTGGGCCTGTGGTGGGTGGCGGCCACCAATCCGCTGGTGAGCCTGCCCTCTCTGGATCGGGTGCGGGCGGCCGTGGCCCGCTGCCCGCTGGTGGTGCTGTCGGAGGCGTATGCCGGCAGCGAAACCGAGGCGGTGGCCCACCTGGTGCTGCCGGCCGCCCAGTGGAGTGAGAAGGCCGGGGTGATGACCAATTCCGAGCGGCGCGTCACCCTCTGTGCGGCCTTCCGGCCGGCACCGGGCCAGGCCCGCGCCGATTGGGCCGTGTTCGCCGAGATCGGCCGGCGCCTCGGCCATCCCCAGGCCTTCAGCTACGGCTCCAGCGCTGAGGTGTACGCCGAATTCGCCGCGATCACCGCCGGCCGCATCTGCGACCACAGCGGCCTCAGCCACCGGCTGCTGGCCGAACATGGCCCCCAGCAGTGGCCGTTCCCGGCCGGCACCGCCCCCGGCGGCGGCCAGCCACGCCTGCACACCGAAGGACGTTTCCCCACCGCCAGCGGCCGGGCGCGGCTGATCGCCGAGCAGCCGCTGGGGCTGGGCGAACCGCCCGATGCCACCTACCCGCTGGTGCTCACCGTGGGCCGCTACCTCGGCCACTGGCACACCATGACCCGCACCGCCCATGTGGAGCGGGTGCGCCGCCAACATCCGGAACCGCTGCTGGAGGTCAATCCCGGCGATGCCAGCCGCTACGGCCTGGCGAACGGCGCCTGGGCCCTGGTGAGCTCGCGGCGGGGCCGCCTCACAGCGAAGGTGCTGGTCACCGATCGCATCCGGCCCGGCACCGTGTTCCTGCCGATGCACTGGGGCGCCGCCCAGGCCGATGCCTGCGAAGCCAACCGGCTGATGCATGCCCTGGCCTGCCCGATCTCCAGGCAGCCTGAATTGAAGGCGGCGGCGGTGAACCTGGAGCCCGCCCAGGCCTGAGCCGCCCGCCGCTCACTCGCCGCTCATTCGTCGTCGTGGGCGTAACGGCGGTAGAGAAAATCGAGGGCGCGATTGCGCAGATCGAAGTACTCCGGCTGCTCCATCAGGCGGGCCCGATCCCGTGGGCGCGCAAACGGCAGCTCCAGCACCTCGCCGATCGTGGCGGCCGGGCCATTGGTCATCATCACGATCCGGTCGGCCAGGAACAGGGCCTCGTCGATGTCGTGGGTGATCATCAGCACCGTCACCCTGTGGTCGGCCCAGATCCGCAGCAGCTCTTCCTGCAGTTCCTCCCGGGTGATCGGATCGAGGGCGCCGAACGGCTCATCGAGCACCAGAACCTTGGGCTTCAGGGCCAGGGCCCGGGCAATCGACACCCGCTGCTTCATCCCCCCCGACAGGCTCGCCGGCTTTTTGTGGGCCGCTTCAGTGAGCCCCACCATGGCCAGGCTCTGCTCCACCAGCTGCCGGGCCTGGCCATTGCGCTTCAGCTCCGGGAACACATTGTTCACCGCCAGGGCGATGTTGTCGTAGGCGCTCAACCAGGGCAGCAGCGAATAGTTCTGGAACACCACCATGCGATCCGGCCCCGGTTCCTCGATCGCCCTGGACTCCAGCCGCACCTGGCCGCTGCTGGGCTGGCGGAATCCAGACACCATGTCGAGCAGGGTGGATTTGCCGCAACCGGAATGGCCGATCAGACAGACGAACTCACACTCGGCAACGCTGAGCTGAATGTTGTCGAGCACGGTGTACGGCCCCGCCTTGGTGGGATACACCTTCGAGACGCCATCGATCACCAGGAAGGGTTCCCGGGTCTGTTCGGCCAGCGGCGCCGTGGCGGTCTGGGTCTGCATGGGCGTGGCGATTCAGCGGTGAGGGGAGGACGGGGCGACCGGCAATGGGCCGGCTCTGGGTGGTAAGGCCACCGTTCGGCGGCTGATCGCACCGTTGCCGCCGAGCGCCTCGAGGTAGCCCAGCGGGTCGCCGGGGTCGAGCAGTGGCGCACCGAACGGCTGCAGCCCCCTGGAGGCCCGGCTCTCGATCGGCAGCCCCAGCGACTCGGCGGCTGTGGCGTAGAGGTCGGGGCGTTGCACCCGCTCGATCACCTCCTCCCAGTTGAGCGGGAAGGGGCTGATGCCCCAGCGGGCCAGCTGGGTGAGGATCCAGACCGCGTCGCTGCGGTCGGGTGGGTTGATCTGGGCCCCGTAGAAGCGGATGAACTCCGGAATGGGCTGCGGCTCTGCGAACCCCCGGTCGAACGGGCCGATCAGGCCGGGCCGCAGCAGGGCAGCCTCGGCGCCCACGTACTCCCTGCGGGCCAGCAGCTCGCAGAGATCGGCGCGATTGGCGGGTTCGTCGCAGTAGCGGCAGGCTTCGATCAGAGCCTGGATCAGGGCCTGGTGGGTGAGCGGATGGGCGGCGGCCCAGTCTTCACGGACACCGAGCACCTTTTCGCAGTGGCCGTTCCAGAGCTCCCGGTCGGTGGCGATCACCGTGCCCAGCCCCTCCTGAACGGCGCGGCTGTTCCAGGGTTCCCCGACGCAGAAGCCATCGATGCTGCCGGCCTTCAGCGTGGCCACCATCTGGGGCGGCGGGATCACGATCAGTTCCACATCACGGCCGGGTTCAAGGCCGCCGGAGGCCAGCCAGGCCCGCAGGATCAGGTTGTGCATCGAGGCGGGATGCACCATCGCCAGCACAGGCCTGCGACCAGGGTTGGCAACGGTCCAGTCCGTCAGGTCGGCCAGGCTGTGCACCCCGGCCTCGGCAAAGCGGCGATGCAAGGTGATCGCATTGCCGTTGCGCGAGAGGGTGAGCGCCGAGATCATCGGCGCAGGTGGCTGCCCGCCGCCACCGAGCGTCATGGCGAAGGGCATCCCCGCCACCATCTGGCCCGCATCGAGCACCTTCTGGCGCACGTTTGTTTCGAGGGTCTTCCAGTTCGTTTCGCGGCGCAGAGTCACCTGGTCGAGGCCGTGTTTGGCGAAGAAACCCCGCTCCTGGGCCACCACCAGGGGGGCGCAATCGGTGAGCGGGATGAAACCGATCTCCAGATTCACCTTCTCCAGCCGGTTGGCGGCAATGGCGGTGGCGGGGTTGAGGCGCTGGCGCCGGGCCAGCCGCTGCTGGTTGAGGAACTGAACCACCTCTCCCCGCTGGGCGTAGTAGGTGGGATGGGCCGCCGCAGAAAGATGGGTGCGGGGCCGGGGCAGATCGACCTCCATGATCTGGCCGATGTAGGCCTCCGGACCGTTGGTCATCAGCACGATCCGATCGGAGAGCAGCAACGCCTCGTCCACGTCGTGGGTGACCATCACCGTGGTGACCTTGGCCTCTTCGCAGATGCGCATCAACTGTTCCTGCAGGTTGCCGCGGGTGAGGGCGTCGAGGGCGCCGAACGGCTCATCGAGAAGCAGCAACTTGGGGCGGAGCGCCAGGGCGCGGGCAATGGCCACGCGCTGCTTCATGCCCCCTGAGATCTGGGCGGGGAACTGATCGGCCGCCGCCTTGAGTCCCACCAGGTTGATGTGGTGCTCGATGATCGATTGCCGCTCGGCTCTGCTGCTCGAAGCCATCACGTTGTCGACGGCCAGGGCGATGTTCTGGCGCACCGTTTTCCAGGGGAGCAGCGAATAGTTCTGAAACACCACCATCCGATCCGGCCCCGGATCGGTGACCTGACGGCCCGCCATCAGGATTCCGCCCTCCGTGGCCTGGGTCAGGCCGGCCAGCAGGTTGAGCAGCGTTGATTTTCCACAGCCGGAGTGGCCCACCAGGGAGACGAACTCGCCTTCGGCGATGTCGAGAAAAACATCCTTCAGGGCGATGTAGCTGCCGCCTCCCTGAAGCGGAAAGCTCTGGGTGACGTTGTCGACCGTGAACAGGGCTCGCATGGTTTCAGTGCGCTCCGGTGTTCACGCGGCTGCCGACATAGGCAACCAGCCGGTCGAGAATCAGGCCCACGATGCCGACGTAGACGATCGCCAGGATGATCTGGCTGGCACTGGAATCACCACCGGCGTTGTAGGCATCCCAGATGAAGTAGCCGATTCCACCATCGGCTTTGAGCATTTCCGCAGCCACGATCGCCAGCCAGGCCAGGCCGATGGCGATGCGCAGACCCGTGAACACATAGGGAACGGTGGAAGGGATCACGATCTCGCGGATGTAGGCGGCTTTGCTCAGCCTCAGCACCCGGGACACATTGGTGTAATCCTGAGGGATCTCCCTGATCCCAACGGCCGTATTGATGATGATCGGCCAGATCGCCGTGATGAAGATCACGAAAACGGCTGAGGTGTTGGCGTCCTGAAACAGCATCAGCGCGATCGGGAACCAGGCCAGTGGCGGCACGGTCCGGAGCACCTGAATGACGGGATCGAATCCCTTGCCGATGAAGCGATTCAGGCCGAGCAGCCCGCCGATCGCGATCCCCACCAGCGCCGAGAGGCTGTAGCCGATGCCGACTCGCTGCAGGGAGATGAGGATCTGCCAGCCCAGCCCCTTGCTGGTGCCGCCATCGTCGAAGAATGGCTGGCTGATGTAGGGGTCCCAGGTGTCGATCACCACGTTGATCGGCCCCGGCAGCCGTGCCGTGCCGAGCACTCCTGAGAGCACTTGCCAGGCCAGCAGGAAGGCGCCGATGCAGGCCAGATAGGGCATCACCCCTTTGAGAAGAGCCGTGCGGCGGGATCTTGGCCGCTTTCCGGCGCTGGCGATGAGGGTCATGGTGTTGGGTCTGGACTCAGGCCAGGGCTTTGATCTTGAGGCTGTCGAGATAGCCTTTTGGATCCTCGGGGTCGAAGACCACGCCATCAAAGAAGGTTTCCTTGCCCCTGGAATCGGAGGCGGGGATGGCCTGCTCCTGGCCGATCGCCCTGGCGGCCTCCTTCCACAGATCAGCCCGGTTCACCTTGTTCACCAGCGCATCGATATCCGTGCTGGCCGGCAGATAACCCCAGCGGATGTCTTCGACCACGAACCACTGGTCATGGCTCTTGAAGGGGAAGGAGGCACCATCGGCCCAGAAGCGCATCTTGAACGGGCTGTCCTTCACCACCCGGCCATCGCCATAGTCCACATCACCGGCCAGGCGGGGCTTGATGTCTTCGACCGTGGCCTTGATGTATTTGTCTTTGGCGAGGATCGTGCACATCTCCTCGAGATTGGCGGGATCATCGCACCAGATCTGTGCTTCCAGCACGCCCTTGAGCAGGGCCTGGGTGGCCATGGGGTTCTTCTCCACCCAGTCGGCGCGCATCGAGAAGGCCTTCTCAGGATGGAGCTTCCAGAGCTCGCCGGTCTGGGCCACGGTGAAGCCCAGCTTCTTGTTGACGAGCCGCTCGTTCCAGGGCTCACCCACGCAGAAGCTGTCCATCGTGCCGGTCTGCATGTTCGCCACCATCTGCGGCGGCGGGATCACCACCAGGTCGGCGTTCGTATTGGGATCGATGCCGTTGGCCGCCAGCCAGTAGCGCATCCAGAGGTCGTGGGTGCCGCCGGGGAAGGTCACCGCCGCCTTGAACTTCTTGCCTTTTGCGGTAGCGGCCGCCACGGCTGATCCGAGCCCTGCCTTGTTGTCGATGGTGAGTTTTTCGGGCAGGAAATCCTTGGAGGCGGAGATGCCCTGGCCCTGAAGATTCAACCGCGCCAGGGTCACCATCGGCAGCGGTTGGCTCGACTTGGTGATCGTTCCGGCTGTGAGCAACAGCGGCATCGGCGAGAGGATGTGGGCGCCGTCGACGCCGCCGCGTTCGGCCCCGAGTTCCAGGTTGTCGCGGGTGGCTGCCCAGGAGGTCTGCTTGACCACCTTCACCTCGGGCATGCCGTGTTTGGCGAAGAATCCCTTCTCCTTGGCGATGATCAGCGGAGCGGAGTCGGTGAGGGCGATGAAGCCGAGCGTGGCGGTCTTGACCTCCGGATCAGCGCCCCCTGCAGCCCCCGTGGCCGGAGTGGTGGTGGTGGTGGACTTGTTGCCGCCGCAGGCACTGAGCCAGAGCGCACCTGCCGTGGTGCCGGCAGCGGTGATCAGAAACTTGCGACGGGAAAGATTCGCCATGAAATCCGGTGGTGCGGGGGATCTGGATGCGCAGAACGCGATCCGGACGGGCTCCACAACGAAGCGCACCGAGCCGGTGAGAATTCGGATGGCGCAAAAGCTGACCAACCCTGTTATGTCACCACGGTGAAAGGTTCGTCGAGCGTGGCGGTTGTTACCAACCGATCCGATCACGTGGGTTCACGAACCGTTCAGTCCGAACTCCCGCAGGGCGCCGGGCAGGTTGTGGTGCTCGTGGCCCGGGTGGCTCAGCTTGATCAGGGCAAAGCGCTGCAACTCATCGAGTGCCGCCCAGGCCTCGGCTGACACCGCCATCAGCGCCAGTTGTTCACAGGAATCGGCCAGCACCGTGGGCACCTGGTCGCCCTGCTGCCAGCTGGTCGCCCGTGCCGGCTCCAGCAGGCTGGCCTGCCCCTGAGGCATCGCTGCGGTGCGTTCGATCAACCAGTGCCCCAGGGCTGCGATCGCCGCGGGCTGATCGGGCCAGCCCAGCAGGCGTTCCCGTTCGGCCACCGACAGACCCTGCCAGTGGTTGAGCCTGAGCTTCACACCGGCCAGATCGAGCTTGCGGCGCACGGCCATCGGGATGCAGCGCAGCTCGCCGACGAAGTCCGCCTCGAAGCCGAAGCAGTGGCTGTGCCGGTTCATCGCGCCAGCTCCTGGCGCAGCTTTTCACCACTGCGGGCATGCAGGAGGGCCCGGGCCAGATCCAGGCCTGCCTGGAGGCTGCCGGCCTGGTCGGCCAGCCAGAGGTAGGCGCCCAGGTTCCAGAGCAGGCCTTCGGCCAGGGGGCCCTCCCCGCCCAGGGCGGCCAGGGCATCCTGGCGCCATTGGTCGAGGCTGACCCAGCCGACCTCCTGGCAGGTGATGCCGTGGTCGCGGGGATGGAGCAGGAGACGGCTCACCACACCGCTGCGCACCCGGGCGGTGATGCCGGCGCGGGATGTGGGCAGATCCGTGGAGCCCTCCAGCCCCTTCACTGTCAGCAGATCGGCTTCGCCCGCCGTGGCAAGGGCCTCCCAGGCCCTGCTCTCGGTGGGAGGGTGAACGAAGCCGCTGATCAGCAGGTGCTCTCCCTGGTGGGGCGTCCAGAGCAGCTCCAGGCTGGCCACCGGTGGCCGTTTGCCGATGGCGTCGCGCACCGGCAGCAGCCTTTCGGCGGCGGGGAAGTGGGCGGGCTGGTGGGTGAGGGCGAGGTTGTGGGTGTCAAGGCGCCGCTGCACTGCGTTCAGGCTGAGGTTTCGCCAGTCGATCCCCAGGGCCGCGAACGCCTCGGCCAGGGTGACGCCGTATTTCACCGGCATCGGTGAGCCGCCATGGAGCACCACGGGCTGGCCGGCGGCCGCCAGCAGCAATGCCAGCAGCGGCAGCAGCGGCGCGGTGCGGCTGCGGCCGTCGTAGGGAACCCCGAAGCAGAGGGCCCGCCGACCGGGGGTGCGCAGCACCGGACCATGGGCGCGGTAGCTGTCGAGCATGCCGCTGAGCTCGATCGGAGCAGGTCGCCGGATCCGGTGGGCGATCAGGAAGGCGCCGAGCTGGGCATCCATCACTTCCCCCTGCAGCATCAGATCCATGGCCGCTCGAGCCTCGATCCTGTTCAGGCCGGTGCTGGTGTGTTCGCCACTGCCGACCTTGGCCAGCAGCTCCCGGAAACGCAGGGCATCGGCCGCCATCACCGGTTGACGCCGGGCGGCTGGGCTGGCCTGCTGAGCCCCGATCTCAGGTAGTGGTTGCAACAAGGAAGCGGGGGGACAGGCGAGAGTGTGGCAGGAATGTGAAGCGCTGGAACCATCATGCCGCTCAGTCAGTCTTCGCCTGAAGCGACCCCCCTGGTGGCCTCCTCCAAGCGCTCCAAGGTGGAGCAGGCCAAGGCCGATTTCTGCGGGTTGGCTCTGGAGCCGAGGCTGGCGGAGCTGGGCCAGGCCGGCTGGGAATCCCTCGATGAAGCCACCCTCACCATCCATCTGAAATGGCTGGGCATCTTTTTCAGGCCGGTGACCCCCGGCCGGTTCATGGTGCGGCTGCGGCTCCCGAACGGGCTGATCCAGGCGGACCAGCTGGATGTGCTGGCCGAGGCGGTGGACCGCTGCGGCGACCATGGCAGTGCCGACATCACCACCCGCCAGAACCTTCAGCTGCGGGGACTTCTGCTCGAAGACATGGGCCCCCTGGTGACTGCGATGGCAGCCGTGGGGCTGACCAGTCGGCAGTCTGGTCACGACAACCCCCGCAATGTCACCGGCAATCCCCTGGCCGGGATCGACCCCGAGGAGTTCGTGGACACCCGGCCGCTCGTGGATGCCATTCAGGATGTTCTGCTCGGCCCGGAAGGTCCGAAGAATCTGCCGCGCAAGTTCAATGTGGCGGTGGGTGGCGCCCCCGACAGCTTCCTGCTTCACAACGATCTGGCCTTCCTGCCCGCCCACCGGGACGGTGACCAGAGCGCTGAACTGGGTTTCACCGTTCTGGTCGGCGGGTTCTTCTCGGCCCAGCGCAACACCCTGGCCATCCCGCTCGGCCTCTGGCTGCGCGGCGATCAGCTGCCAGAGTTCAGCCTCGCGGTGCTGCGTCACTACGAGCGCCAGGGGGATCGCAGCAACCGCAACAAGACCCGCCTGATGTATCTGATCGATGCCCTCGGCATCGAGCGCTACCGCAACGAGGTGCTCGACACCTATGGCGAGTTCGCCGGTGCGGCGGCAGCGGCGGCGGTGTCACGCCACGACGGCTCCCACCTGGTGGACCGGGCCCCCCGCGACATCTGCGGTGTCCATGCCCAGAGGCAGGACGGCCTCCACTGGGTGGGTCTGCATGTGCCGATGGGGCGTCTGGAGGCCTCCGGCATGGCGCTGCTGTCCCGATTGGCCCGCATCTACGGCGGCGGCGAGCTGCGCTTCAGCGAAAGCCAGAACGTGCTGATCTGCGATGTTCCCGGTGAGCGGCTGGAGGCCCTGTTGGCGGAGCCGTTGCTGCAGCGGTTCAGGGTCGAACCCGGCCCCCTGGAGGCCGAGGCCGTGAGCTGCACCGGCAACCGTTACTGCAGCTTTGCCCTGATCCCCACCAAAAGCACGGCCCAGGCGGTTGTGGAGGAACTGGAACGGCGCCTGGAGCTGCCCCAGGCCGTCCGCACCCACTGGACCGGCTGTCCCAACGCCTGCGGCCAGCCGTACATGGGCGAGATCGGTCTGATGGGGGCCAAGGCGCGCCTGGATGGTCAGATGGTGGAAGCGGCCAAGATCTTCCTGGGTGGCTCGATGGCGGCGGAGCCGCGTCTCGGCGAACTGCACGACAAGCCCATACCGCTCAGCCAGCTGTCCGATGTGCTCGAAACGCTGCTGGTGGAGCGCTTCGGGGCCCGCCGCCGCCCAGGGGTCTGACTGCTGCTCTCCCCAGCCAGGCCCAGCGGGACCGGCTCGGGGGACTGGTCGGGAGCGGGGGAGCGGCCGGATCCAGCGCGGCCAGGGCCTGGCGGTCTTCGGGATCCTGGCCTCCGTAGAGCAGGCGGGTGATCCGCTCCGGGTCGATCTCCAGGGCCAGCACTTCCTGCCAGAGCCGCGCGCTCAACACCGGGTCGGCCCGCCTGAACTGGGCCTCGGCCAATTGGCGCACCAACTGGAAGACGAGTTGCTGCTGTTTGCGATCGGTGCAGCTGAGCATCGCTTCCGCCTGGGAGGCCCCCTCGGGCGCCGGGCGTCGCGCCGGGTTCGAACCGCCGGCGCTCCGGCTGGGTCTGGCTGGTGTCACGGTGGCTTGCATCGCCGGTTCCGCAGGGAGGGGTTGGCTTCTTCCTTGCTAAGCCGCTGCCCGGGCCGAACACAGAAACCGGAGAAAACGTATCAACGGCTACGCGTCGATCAGCTGATCCCGCCGTGGTCGGCGGCGGTGCCATCCTGGACATCACCGGCTGTCCCACAGCGCGTGGCAGCACCCTCACCCCTGGAACGCTTGCTGGTTCCCGCCGCGCTGCCGCCACCGGGGAGCCCGGAGCGCTGGCCCTGGCTGCAGCGGCTGCGTCGCCAGGACAACCCGGATTGCGGCGTCTGGATTGAGGCCCTCGAACGGGGCCAGCTTGAGCCGGCAGTCGATCTGCTGACCGTCCTGGCAGGGCGCCTTGACGGAGCCGGCAGTGATCGGCTGCTGGCCTGGTGGCTGGCCACGGCCGGTGACCCTGACTTGCTGCCGCTGATCGGTCGCGTCCGCACACCCCGGTCGGCCGCCCTGCTGCGCCAGGCCGTGAACGAGCGCACCGCCCCGGAGCAGCGGTTGCCCTTGCTCCCGTTGCTGGGCCATCAGCGCGATCCCATCGACTATCCCCTGCTTGCCCGGCTGAGCCTGGAGGCCGGCCCCCTGCCGCTGCGCCGGGCAGCTCTGGAGGGCCTGGCGCTGGGGTTGAGCGCCTGGCCGCTGGCGGCCCTCCGCCGGCAGCTGTTGAGCCTGGCGGGCGACCTCCAGCCCCAGCTGGCAAGCCAGGCCGTTGATCTGCTGGCCAGGCTGCCCCGGGGTCGCTGGGCCCTGTTCCCCCTCACCCGCCGCCCCCTGGATCCGCTGGTGGGGCAACGGCTGCGCCGCCGTTGGGCGGCCCTGCCCCCCAGCCCGCTGCTGCTGATCGTGCACGGCCGGGCCGGCGGTGTGATTCCCGGGGAACTGCAGAACCTGGCGAGCGAACTGGAGCGGCTGCGGGGCCGGCCGGTGCGGATCCAGGCCCTCACGGCTCAGGCGCCGCCATCCCCGGCCAGCTTCGGCACCCCGGCTGGATCCGCGGACCTCCAGCCCTGGCTCACCCTGGTGCCGCTGTTCCTGCTGCCCGGCAGCCACGTCCGCATCGACGTGCCCGCCATCGCCACCGCCTGGCGTGCCCACGGCCCCGTGCGCCGCCTGCCCTTTCTTGGCGCCTGGCCGAGCTGGCAGCGAGCCCTGGCTGCCGAACTGGCCGCCATGGTTCAGGTGCAAGACGGTTCCGCGGACTCCGGCCCCGAGGCACCCCTGCTGCTGCATCATCCGCTTGAGGATGGCCTGGGTGCCCGCTATCTCGTCCATCTCCAGTCGGTCACCCAGGCGCGCTGCCTGCCCACTCCATACACTGCGGCAGATCTGCAGGAGATCAAACTGGCGATCCATCCCGGTGCCCTGCCCCTGGCCCTGGCGGCCAACCGGCTCACCGAAAGCCTTCCCGAGCAGCTCGGAATGCCGTTGGTGGAGAGGCCCCGGTTCCGGCAGCTGTTGGTGCGCGAGCTGGAGGCGCTGCCATGACCGGCAAGGTCTACCTGGTGGGGGCCGGACCAGGGGATCCTGAGCTGCTCACCCTCAAGGCCCACCGCCTGCTGAGCCAGTGCGATGCCCTCGTCCATGACGCGCTGGTGCCCCGGGCCCTGCTCGATCTCACCCCAGAAGGCTGCGAACGGCATTTCGTCGGCAAGCGCCGGGGCCACCACTCGGTTCCCCAGCCCAGCACCAACGCCGTGCTGGTGGAGCTGGCCCAGCGTTGCCGCTGCATCGTGCGGCTCAAGGGCGGCGACCCGTTCCTGTTCGGCCGCGGCGGCGAAGAGGCCGCCCATCTGGTGGCCGCTGGGGTGCCCGTGGAGGTGGTGCCGGGTGTCACCGCCGGAATCGCGGCGCCCGCCTACATGGGGATACCGATCACCCATCGCCGGGCCGGCTCAAGCGTCACCTTCGTGACCGGCCACGAAGAGCTCGACAAGGTCCGCCCGGCCGTCGACTGGCGTGGTCTGGCCCGCAGCAGCGACGGGCTGGTGATCTACATGGGCCTGCACAACCTGCGTCGGATCGGCGAGGAACTGATGGCCGGCGGTCTGGATCCAGCCACCCCTGTCGCCGTTGTCCAGCAGGGAACGGTGCGGGGTCAGCGGGAGCTGGTGGCCAGCCTCGGCGACCTGGCCGACCGGGTGGAGGCTGAGGGCTTCGAATCGCCGGCCATCGTGGTGATCGGCCGGGTGGTGGCGGAGCGGGTGCCGAGCTGTGCGCCCTTGCCGGCGTCGGTTGAGATGCCGATCCCCTTCTGAGCCGGTCCCCGGCTCACTCCAGCTTCAGGGACTCGCCGGTGCGCTGGCGTCGCTCCCGGTCCTGGGCATCGAAGCTGGCCATGCAGTCGCCCCGGGGCGCCAGCAGACAGCTCACATAGCTGGAGGCATCGATCAGGGCGGCGCGGATGGCCTTGGCGGCGGGAGTCCGCTGCGACTGGGCCGCGTTGGAGCCGAAGTTCAAGGTGCCGGCGGCGCCGGTGAGCACCTGTCCGGTGGTGCCCATGTTCGGGGCCAGCAGCAAGGCGCCGACCGCCGCCGGCAACAGGCTGACGCCTTGTTCTCTGGCTTCGGCGGTGTTGGTGGCCCGGCCCTCCACGGTGCGGCGCCCCACCACCTCGCCGGTGCTGCTGTCGACGACGCGGATGTCGATCGCCACATAATCCTTGGTTTCGACCTGCTCCTTGTTGGTGCGGAAACCGAGCAGGCCGAAGTTGCTGCCTGTGCTCTTGTTCTCGACGTTGGAGTCGTAGGAGGAGACAGTGCCCAGCACGATGTAGCGGGCGCCGGTCATCTGACCCTTCTGGGCCGCGTTCGAGCCCTTGCGGACGATGCCGAGCTCGGTGAGCTCCTGTTCGGAGAGCACCTCCTTGAGGCTGCTGCGCTCCACCACCTGCAGATCGCCGGTGGCCTGCAGTTCGTTGGCGAGCATCGCCGCCAGATCTTCCGCCACCGGACCCTGCCACCACCAGGTCCGCTGGGTGACGGTGTTCTTGAAGTTCGGCACCGAAACGGTGGGCCGGCCGACAGGCCGACTGGCCGGCCGACCCGCCTGGGCCTGGGCCTCAAGGCTGCTCAGGCCCAGGCTGACCGTGACCAGAAGGGCTGCCAGGCGGAGAAAGCGGGGTGAACGATCGGTCAAGACAGACGACTCCAGCGGCACGGTGTGCCGTCATTCAAGCAAGGGGAACCAGAGCCACTCCCCCGAAGGCGTACCTGCCGACTTGTACGATCAAATCTTCCCCATCGGCCTCCACCCGGCTTGGATTCCGTCACCCGTGCTGGGTTCCGTAGCGGTTCGCACGGCTCGGACGCGGAAGCCTTCGGTTAGGTGGTTGAACTTTCAGGCGTCACCTTGCGGCCGGCGTTGTTCCATGTCCAGCTCCGTCCTGCAACCCAGCGATTCCAGAGCGCCGAGGCCGGCGCCGATGTTCGAGCTGATCCCCTACGAGAAGTTCCGCGACACGCCCTCGGTCCGCTTCTTCGATATCACGGTTCCCACCTCCAATGCCCGCGACCTGGTGGTGCACACCGGGCCGGCGATCAGCCCTCCCGATGACCCGGAATCCGGGGCCTGGCAGTTCTATCTGCACCCGCACCAGGAAGACAACCTGCTGGCCATGCACGGCGGCCGCACCTTTTTCCTGGTGAATCTGGGCTGGAACTATCCCTTTCACATCGTGCGGCTGGACACCGGCGGCGACATCCTGCGGATCCCGCCGGGCACCTTCCACCGCTCCGTTTCCGACCCTGACGGCTCCCTGGTGCTGAACCAGGCCGTGCGCAAGGCAGGCGTGAGCCTGGTGGAGGAGTTCCGGGTGTACAACAGCCATCGGATCCCGAGGCTGTTCGCCGTCACCAGCCAGACCGCCCCGTTGCCGAAACTGCACGGTGTCAGCTGGTAGGTGCGGAGCCTGGGACAGCCCAGCTGGATGGGGTTGGCCTCTCCCACAGGCGGAGGGTTTGCGGCAATCGGGCTTTAAAGTGAGTACTCACTTTTTTGAGTCTCTGTGGCCCGGGCCCTTCCCGCTCCTGCCGCCGAGCGCAGGTCCGCTGCCGTGCGCGCCCTGATCGAGCTGGCCGCTTCGATGGCGCCCGATGCGATCAGCACAGCTGCCATCGCCGAGCGCATGGGCCTCAGCCATGGGGCCCTGTTCCGCCACTTTTCCAGCCGGGACGACCTCTGGGCTGAAACTGTTCGCTGGGCCACAGAGGCCCTCTGGCAACGTTTTGATGCCGTCGACTCCGGTGCCCCGGAGCACCCCATGGAGAGGGTTGAGGCCATCCTGCTGGTCCATGTGGGTTTCGTTCAGGAACATCCAGGGCTGCTGCGGATGCTGTTCGCGGAATTGCAACGGCCGGAAACCAGTGCCGCTCGGGAGACCGGCCGAGCGTTCATGGCCCGCTACCGCCAGCGGCTGGCCCGGCTGCTGCAAAACGCCCAGGAGCGGCGGATCCTGGATTCCCAGCTGGATGTTCCAGCCCTGGCCGGCCAGGTGCTCGCCGTCTATCAGGGCCTGATGCTGCAGGGTCTGATCAATGGCAGTCTCGCCGACCTCCCGGCCCGGACCCGCCAGGCCCTGGCTGTGCTGTTCAGGGGGCTGGGGCCACAGCCGGCCGGCCCAGCAGCAGCACCAGGGGGATGGCGGCCAGGAACACCACACCCACCACCTGGAACACGTCGCCGAAGGCCAGCAACGCCGCCTGCTGATTCACCTGCTGATTGAGCAGATCCAGGGCCTGGTTCTTTACCTGCCCGGCCGCACTGCCGCGGGATTGCAACCATTGCTGCAGCTCCTGCAGGTGATCCAGCAGCAGGGGGTTGGTGGTGGACAGGGACTCCACCAGGCGGGCCCGGTGCAGACTGCTGCGCTGGTCGATCACCACGGTGAGCAATGCGATGCCGAAGCTTCCCCCCAGCTGGCGGGTGAGGTTGAACAGTCCGCTCCCAGCTCCCACCTCCTCGCGGGGCAAGGAGCCCAGGCTGGCCAGGCTGAGGGGCAGGAACATCATCACGGTGGCAACCCCGCGCAGGATCAGGGGCCAGTAGAGGGAGTCTTCGCCGGTGTTCGGGCTGATGGCACCAATCCAGCCCATCGTCAGCACCATGAGCAGGGAACCCGTCACGATCAGGAGGCGGGGATCGAAGCGGGCCACCTGGCGGCTGAGCAGCCCCATGCTGAGCGCTGAGGCCAGGGCCCCCGGCAGCAGCAGCAGCCCGGTCTGGGTGGCTGTGTAGCCGAGTACGGACTGGGCGAAGATCGGCACAACGAAGACCGTGCCGTAGAGCCCCAGTCCCAGCACCATCGAGAACAGGCAGCCGGCCGCCAGGGTGCGGTGGCGAAGCACCCGCAAGTCCACCGCAGGTCGGCGCTGGCTCAGTTCCCAGGCCACGAACACCGGCAGGCTCACCGCCGAGAGCAGGGCCAGCTGAACAATGGCCTTGCTTGCGAACCAGTCGAGCTGGCGGCCCTGCTCCAGCACGATCTGCAGGCTGGCCAGGCAGAGGATCAGCAGGCCGATTCCGATCCAATCGACGCCGCTGCGGCTGCGGGACAGTTCGGAACTCCGCTCCGGGGGCATCACTGCCAGCGCCATCAGCACGGCCAGGATCCCGAAGGGAAGGTTCACGAAAAAGATCCAGCGCCAGCCGAGGGCATCGGTGAGCAGGCCGCCGAGGGTCGGTCCCAGGGCCGGTCCGGCCAGCAGAACCACGCCGAACACCCCCTGGGTCTTGCCCTGCAGCGACGGCGGGACCGCCTGGAACATGATCGATTGGGCCTTGGCCAGCAGCCCGCCTCCGAGCAGACCCTGCAGGATCCGGGCAGCCACCAGGGCCGGCAAGGTAGGGGCCAGGCCACACAGCACCGAGGCCACAGTGAAACCGGCCAGGGAGAACAGGAAGGTGCGGTTCTGCCCGAAGACATCACCCAGCCAGGCGATCAGCGGGATCATCACCACATTGGCCATGGTGTAGCCGGTCACGACCCAGCCCACTTCCGCCAAGGTGGCGCCCAGGCTGGCCTGGATGCTGGTCAGGGCCACATTGGTGATGCTGGTGTCGAGCACCTCCAGCAGGGCCGCCAGGGAGGCTGTGAGCACCACGCCCCATTGCCGGGCGCTGAGCCGCTCCGGCGAAGGCGCCCCAACGGCGGTGCTCACGGACGCAGCACCCGCACCGAGGCCGAAAGGCCCGGGACCAGTTGCTGCCGGATCCCGGCGGGGAGCTGGGCCAGTTCGGAGTGCTCATCGAGTGCGATCCGCGCTGTCACCCGCTGCACCACCTTGGTGAAATTTCCGGTGGCGTTTTCGGGGGGAAGCAGGGCGAAGCGGGCCCCGGAGGCCGGTGCCAGGCTGACGATCCGGCCAGCGAAGACCCGGCCGGGGAAGGCGTCGAGCCTGATCTCGGCGGCCTGGCCCAGCCGCAGGCCCTCCAGCTGCGTTTCCTTGAAGTGGGCCTCCACCCAGGGATGGATCCCCACCAGCAGCATCAGCGGCTGCCCGGTCTGGACCTGGCGACCCGGTTCCGCCTGGCGAGCACCGATCCGTCCGGGCACCGGCGCGAGCAGGTGCGTGTAAGAGAGCTGCAGGCGCGCCTCAGCCACTGATGCCCTGAATTGGTCGATGCGGGCGCGGGCGGCTGCGGCTTTCTGGGCCTCCACACCCACCTGCCGATCACTGGAGTGGGCCTGCTGGGCGGTGGCCAGACTGCGGGTCTGTTGGCCCAGGGCCTGCCGGAAGGTGGCGCGGGCACGGTCCACGTCCTGCTGGGACACGCCCCCCTGGCTGAGCAGGAACTCCAGGCGTCTGAGCTCCGCGCCGCTGCGGATCAACTCGGCGCTGGCCTCCTCCTGATCGGCCCTGGCCTGGTTTCCGGCCGCCTGTGCGGCACTGGCGGCGCTGCCGGTCTGGGCCGCCAGGGCATCGGCCTGGTGTTCGGCCTCCAGGAGGTTCGCTTCGGCGAGCTGCAGCTGGGTGCGTGCGTCGCGGTCATCGAGTGCCACCAGCAGAGCGCCGGCCGTGACGGCCTGGTTGTCCGAGACAGCCACCCGGGAGATCGTTCCAGGAACACGGCTGGAGATTTCAGTCAGGCTCGCTTGCACCTGCGCGTCATCGGTTTCCACCGCCCCCTTGTGCAGGGCCATCCAGCCACCGATGCCGGCCGCAATGGCCAGGCCCACCCAGGGAATCAGCCAGAGGAGCTTGCCAGCAGCCTGCCGGGAGGGCGGCGGGATGGGGTGTGGGCCAGGGGACGGCTCGGCCTGGGGCGATGCCGCCCGAGGACTGTCGAGGATGGCGGGGAGGGAAGGGCGAGCCATAGGAAGTGAGCGCTTGCTTACCCTAATCAGCTTTTGCCCATTCAGGCTGCTGCTCCCGGTTGCTGCGTTTGGCCGGAAGGATTTTCCAGGCCCACACTGTTGAACATGGGGGTCCCGAGGATCGAACTCGGCTCAGGCGGATTATGAGCCCGTTGGAATGTCAGTCATACCAGCACTTCAGAGAGCTTCTGTGCCTAGCTGCTGCCTAAGGGCAGCTTTGCAGTCCGCTTTTGAGCACTGATGACGGCCGGGTCAGCACATCGAAACAGCCGCGAAGGATCCCTATGGCGACAGTTCGCAAGCCTGCTGCAGGCTCCGTACGTGCCATGACCAAAGACTGTTACCCGCACAGCCGCCAAGGGCTTGGTCATCTCAATCGGTAGTAGCCGATACAACTAGCGGCGGATCCAGAAGTGGAGGCGTCAGCATCCCAGCTTCGAGGGACTGGCACTGACCCAATTTCAATGCCAAAATGATTATGCTAACGAAGACATCCTCTCCAGCAAATTTATTAAGAAGCAGGAGCTTTATATGAAGAAAGACATTATATCTTCGACTGCAATCACGCTGGAAGAGCTTGAGGCTCCAGTATCTGTTGGGCACCTCAAAAAATCAACGTCGCTCCCTGACAGACTTTGAAATAAGCAATAGAATTGGTTCAGTTCAACACAGCTGAATGGGACAGCGTGGATTCTGGGATGAGGAGAAGCGCATCCACAGGCTTCAGCAGAAGAAGCCTACGTTAGCGACCCTAACCGAGACGATTCCTTGGGAAGCCT
>JAHLYW010000016.1 GCA_025128135.1 Synechococcus sp. CS-1325 | reverse complement strand
TGGACGGTCAACAACATCGAAGCCTTCACCAGCCTCAGCACCGGTAGTGCCGCTGACACCATTGCCTTCACGGTCAGGGGCAACGACAACATTATCACTAATGGGGGCAATGACACGATCAACGCCGGTCTCGGAATAGACAACGTGGATGGCGGTACCAACACCGATCTGTTGATTGTTGATTATTCCAACAACAACAACGGTGGTATTAGCACAGCCATTAACGATCCCAGTCAAGTCGGCTTGAGCGGCTATTTCTACGCCTATTACAATGCTTCCAATCCATATGATAATGTTAATTTCAGCAACATTGAGCAATTCCGAATTACGGGTACAGGCGTAGGTGATTCGATCGAAACTGGTAATGGAAATGACACCATTCTTGGTGGTGCCGGCAATGACACCATCAATGCGCGAGGTGGCATCAACAGCATCGATGGCGGTGAAGGATTCGACACCTTGGCAGAGGCCAATTTCAGCACGGCTACAGCGGCTGTAACGATCACTAACCTTTCCAATTCGATCGTTCTGCCCACCGGCACCTGGACGGTCAACAACATCGAAGCCTTCACCAGCCTCAGCACCGGTAGTGCCGCTGACACCATTGCCTTCACGGTCAGGGGCAACGACACGATCGCCACCAATGGAGGGAATGACACGATCAATGCCGGTCTTGGCATAGACAACGTGGATGGTGGCACTGGAACTGGCGATCTGTTGATTGTTAATTATTCCAGCAATACCTATTTCAACCCCTTCACATCCCCGACCAGTGGCATTTCAATGTACTTTAATGACCCTGCATTGGCTAGCCTCAGTGGTCAGATCACGGCTTATTATTCAACGGCTTATGCGTTTGATCAGGTTTCCTTCAGCAACATAGAGCGCTTCCAGATTACTGGAACAGCAGCAAAAGATATCATCTTCGGCGGATCGGGTAATGACACCCTCAATGGTGGTCTGAGGGCCGACACCTTGACTGGTGGGAATGGCAGCGACATCTATGTTGTGGACAACGTAGGTGACATGGTAGTTGAAACGAATGCCAGTCTCGCCTCCGGTGGTGCCGACCAGGTGCTTTCCTCCGTTTCCTACACCCTTAACGACAACGTTGAAAACCTCACCCTCACCGGTGTAGCCGCCATCAACGGAACTGGCAACACGCTTGCCAACGCGATCATCGGCAACAGCGCCGCCAACAATCTCAAGGGAGGCGCCGACAGCCTCAATGGAGCTGACGGGATCGACACGCTGACCGGTGGTGATGGCAATGATACGTATACCGTCCGAACCGTTGGTGACCTCATTATTGAAAGCAACGCCGATTCGATCACTGGCGGCGTCGACGGCGTGCTGAGTTCGCTGGCGAACTATACGCTGACAGCGAATGTGGAAAATCTCACCCTGACGGGATCAGCCAACAGCAACGGCACGGGCAACAGCCTCGACAACAATCTGCTTGGCAACATCGGCAACAACAGCCTTGACGGATTAGCAGGCAACGACAGCCTCGACGGAGCCCTCGGCGCCGACACACTCACCGGTGGCGACGGCAACGACACCTACATCGTGGACAACATCGGTGATGTGGTTGTGGAAAGCAATGCCGATTCGATTACTGGCGGCATTGACACGGTCCTGAGCTCCGCGGCGACCCACACACTGACGGCCAACGTGGAAAACCTCACCCTCACGGGAGGAGCACCCATCAACGGCACGGGCAACAGCCTCAACAACAGCTTGCTTGGCAACACCGGCAACAACAGCCTTGATGGATTAGCAGGCATCGATAGCCTCGATGGAGCTGCCGGCGCCGATACGCTCACAGGTGGCGACGGTAATGACACTTATACCGTTGACGACATTGGTGATGTGGTGGTGGAAACCAATGCCGATTCGATTACTGGAGGGATTGATACGGTCCTGAGCTCCGCGGCGACCCACACACTGACGGCCAACGTGGAAAACCTCATTCTCACCGGAGGAGCACCCAGCAGCGGCACGGGCAACAGCCTGGCCAACGCGATCACTGGCAATGGCTTTGCTAACAGTCTCAAAGGGGGCGACGACAGCCTCCTCGGAGTTGACGGCATCGACACGCTGACCGGTGGTGATGGCAACGACACGTATACCGTTGCGACCGTTGGTGACCTCGTTGTTGAAATCACCGCCGATGCGGTCATCGGGGGCACGGATGAGGTGAAGAGTTCCCTAGCGGCCTACACGCTGACAGCAAATGTGGAAAACCTCACCCTCGAGGGAGCAGGCATCAGCGGCACAGGCAACAGCCTCGCCAATGTGATCACTGGCAACTTGGCGGCCAACAGCTTCACCGGTGGCGGCGGCAACGACACCCTGATAGGTGGTGCCGGTAACGACACCTATCTCTTTGATGCAGACCTTGTTCTAGGCGCTGACACCCTCAATGAAGCCGGTGGTGGCATTGACACCCTCAATTTCAGTGCCACCAGCACCAGAGCAATCAACCTCAGCCTCGCTGTAGCCACCATCCAGGTTGTCGCCACCACCAACCTGAGCCTCATCCTTGGTTTAGCTAGCACCTTTGAGAACCTCATCGGTGGCAGCCTCGCTGACACCCTCACCGGCAACTCATTGGCCAACAGCCTCACCGGTGGCGGTGGCAGCGACACACTTACAGGTGCTGCTAACAACGACACCTATCTCTTTGATGCAGATCTGGCCCTCGGCGCTGACATCCTCAATGAGGACGGTGGCGGTATCGACAGCCTTGATTTCACTGCAACCACCACCATCGCAGTCAACGTCGACCTGAGCTTGGCCACCATCCAGGTTGTCAACGGCAACCTCAGCCTCACCCTTGGTTCGGCCACAAACTTTGAGAACCTGATCGGTGGTGCCCTAGGCGATACGCTCACAGGTAATAGCCAGGCCAACAGCCTCATCGGTGGTGGCACCGGCATCGACACGCTGACCGGCGGGAATGGCAACGACACCTACACCATTGAAACGGTGGGCGATCTGGTGGTGGAAACCAATGCCGATTCGATTACTGGTGGTATCGACAGGGTGCTGAGTTCTTTGGCGGCCTACACGCTGACAGACAACGTGGAAAACCTCACCCTCGCGCCAGTAGCCACAGCCCTCAGCGGCACGGGCAACAGCCTGGCCAACGCGATAACCGGCAATGCCTTCGCTAACAGCCTCAAGGGAGGCGCCGACAGCCTCCTCGGAGTTGACGGCATCGACACGCTGACCGGTGGTGATGGCAACGACACCTACACCGTCGCAGCTGGTGACATCGTTGTTGAAACCAACGCCGCTGCTGCCGGCGGTACCGACACAGTCCTGAGTTCCCTGGCGGCCTACACACTCACCGCCAATGTGGAGAACCTCACCCTCACCGGTCTGGCGCCCATCGACGGCACTGGCAACAGCGGGAGGAATGCCATACTAGGAAATGAGGCCGCCAACATCCTCAAGGGAGGCGATGACAGCCTCAACGGAGTTGACGGCATCGATACGCTGACCGGTGGCAATGGCAACGACACTTACACCGTCGCAACTATTGGAGACCTCGTTGTTGAAAGTAACGCCGATGCCGTCCTCGGAGGCACGGATACGGTGAGGAGTTCGCTTGCGGCCTACACGCTGACAACGAACGTCGAGAACCTCATCCTTACGGGAGCAGCAAACATCACCGGCACGGGCAACAGCCTCGGCAATATCATCACCGGCAACGACGGCGAAAATCTTCTAAATGGAGCAGGAGGCAATGACACCCTCACCGGTGGCCTTGGTAAAGACACCTATCGGTTTGCTTCAACTCTTGATGCCAGCACCAATATCGATTCGATCACTAATTTTGATATCGCCCTAGGCGAGATCATTCAATTAGAGAATAGCTTCTTCACCGCTCCCTCCCTCGCCGCGGCGGGGACCTTGGCGGCCTCGGCATTCTTCGTCGGTGCCGCAGCAACAACAGCTGACCAGCGCATTCTTTACGATTCAACTATCGGCTCCCTGCTCTATGACCGCGATGGTACCGGTGCCATTGGCTCCATCGCCTTCGCCACCCTCACGCCCGACCTAGCCCTCACCAACACCTTCTTCACCATCACCTGAGCAACGGCAACCGCCCAGCTGCCAGTTCATCCACCAGCTGCAGCTGGGCCGGCAGGCATACGCTCGCCAGGTCGTAGCCCTCCACCACTGTCTGGCGGGCCGCTAGGCCCAGGGAGCTGAAACGTTTGGGGTCCGCAAGCACCGAAGCGATGGCATTCGCTAGGCCCTCCTGATCAAAGAAGTTCACCAGCAAACCATTGCGGCCCGCTTCGATCACCTCCTGCACCGGCGCGGTGGCCGAACCGATCACCACGGCGCCGCAGGCCATCGCTTCCAGCAGGCTCCAGCTCAGCACGAACGGATAGGTGAGATACACATGGCAGGCGCAGATCCGGAATAGCTCGTGCAACACCGGATGGGGCACCCTTCCCACAAAGTGAATCCTGGAAAGATCGAGCCTGCCGGCGAGCTCCTCCAACAGCACCTGCTTCCAGCTGCCGCCTCCTGGTGGCGGTGCCCCGTAGCTCACGCCCTCCTCGCCCACGATCACCACCCGCGCTTTGGGGCGCAGCTGCTGCAGCAACGGCAGCATCCGCAGAAAGCAGTGAATGCCCCGGTAGGGCTCCAGGTTGCGGGCCACGAAACTCACCACCTCATCACCGGGCCGCAGGGTGAGGCCCGCCCGCTCCAGCCGAATCTCGGCACCTTGCCGCGGTGCCACCAGCTGGGTGTCGATGCCTTCATGGATCACGCTGATCCGATCGCGGTAGGCGATCGGTGCGGTGCTGGCCTGCCATCGGGTGGGAGCCAGGCCCCAGTCGAGGTCTTCCAGGGCCAGCAGCTGGGGCGCACGCCGCAGGCGCAGCCGGGCCCGGGAAGGCCAGCCCGGCCTGGTGAACTCCGGATCGAAGCCGGCATCGGCACCCGCCAATTGATAAAAGAACTCCAGCTGGTGCAGCACCGGTACCCCGGGCAGCACATCCTTGATGGCCAGCAGCTCGCCCCAGCCGGGATGGCCGATCACCAGATCCACCTTGAGCCCCTGGCTTCGCAACACGTCGATCCGGGTTGCCACCGCCTCGCCGCGCAGCACCTTGGTCTGCAGGTCGGCTGCCCAGTCGTGGCAGGCCGGCACTCCACCTGCTGGCAAGGGGTTGTAGCGATGCAGCAGTACTCCGTCCAGCGGCTGCGCCGTGGGTCCGCCGATCGCTGTCACCTGATCGCCACGGGCCACCAGGGCGGCCGCCAGGTGGCGGTACTGACCCGGAAAATTCTGATGCACGAACAGCACGTTCATCGGCTGGGTTTCGGTCTTGTCGAGGCCATCACCTGCCCAGAGTGTGAAGCCCATCGACCCTCCGACACCTTCGCCCGGCGGCGCTCTGTATTCTCTTGATGGAATCTCGGCAAAGCATGGCGGCGATCCAGCCATTCAGCATTGGTGCCGCGACCCCAGACACCTTTCCCATCACCGCTGATCAGCGGCGTTGGCTCAGTCGCCACGATCTGCTGCTGCCGCTGCTGCGCAAGCAGATCATCGCTGCTGCGGTCAAGGCCATTGCCCTGTCAGAGCAGGATCGCCAGGCGGCTTTCCAGGGCTGGTGCCGTTGCCATGGCATCGGCAGCGAAGCGGAGCTGGATACCTTCTGCCATCAGCGCGGCCTCAGCCGTGCTGATGCCGCCTGGCAGGCGGAACTTCCCAGCCGCATCGAGGCCCATTGCCGCGAGCACTTCGCTCATCGGAGCGAAAACCACTTCCTGGCCCGCAAGCATCAGCTTGATGAGGTGGTCTACAGCCTGCTGCGGGTTCGTGAGGCTTCTCTGGCCCGGGAGCTCTACCTCCGCATCGCTGAAGGAGAAGCCGACTTCGCCGAACTCGCCGCCAGCCATGCCATGGGGCCGGAACAGCGCACCCGCGGCGTGATCGGTCCTGTGCCATTGATCCAGGCCCATCCAGCCCTCGCCGAGTTGCTGCGCAGCAGCCAGCCGGGCCAGTTGCGCCTCCCCCTGCGGATCGATAGTTGGTGGCTGGTTGTGCGTCTTGAAGCGTTGCGGCCGGCCTGTTTCGATGCCGCCACAGAGCTGGCGATGGCCCGTGAGCTGTTCGAGGCCTGGGTGGAGGAGAGCGTGCGGCAGCAGTTGCCCGGCCTGTCGATCCTGGATCGATGACCACCCTGCTCCCCCCCGGCTCCCTGCTGGACCTGGCCCCATTCCGCGATCTCCCCGCTGCCGATCAGCAGCGGCTGGCTGAGGCCCAAACCCTGGTGGATTACCCCGTCGGGGCCTCGATCAGCCGCGCCGACGTGCTCGCCGATCGGGTGGTGGTGCTGCTGGAAGGCCAGGCCCGCCTGCTGGCCGAAACCAACGGTCTGCCATTCACCCTGGAGCGGCTCGGACCTGGCTCCATCATTGGTCTGGCCTCGCTGCTGCGCGCTGCGGCCTGTGAAGAGGTGAGTGCCGCCAGTGCCGTTCGGGCCGTCACCTTGCCGGATCGCCTCATCCTGGAGCTCCACGCCAGCAGTGCGGCCTTCCGCAGCTGGTGTGCCGCCCAGCTCTGGCCGGCCGAGCTGCAGGCGCTGCTGACGGTGCTCCATGTCGACAGTGCCCGCTGCTTCGATTCCGATCAGCAACGGCAGAGCCTGATCCAGGCCAGCGCTCAGGCCCGTCTGCTGGCGGCCGGGCCGGGGGTGTGGGCCACGCTGGGCGAAGAGGAGGTTCTGGTGGTGGCCAGCGCCAACCTGGGTGGAGCGGAGATTGGAACGGTGCTGCGCCGTGGCGATCCCCTGCCCGTGGTCCGTCCACCCCTGCCGGCCCGGCTGATCGCCCTGCCGGCGGCCCTGCTCGCCGTGGTCGCCGCTCCCTTCTCCGACCCGGATGCAGGGCCTGGCGAGGAGCATCCAGCCGGGCCACCCCTTGCCTCCGACCTCGACCTCGGCCAGTCCGATCCGGCCAGGCAGCTGCGCCTGATCCGCGCCAGTGGCCCCCTGGATGAAACCCTGGCCTGCTTTCAGATGCTGGCCACGCTGCTGGAGCTTCCCTTCCGCCGCGACGCGATCGAATCCAGCCTGCGCAGTGCCCTGCGGCGCCAACCGGCGCCGGATCTGCCGCTCTGCGGCCAGCTGGCGGCCACGCTCGGGCTGCATGTCAGCGGCGCCAAGGTGCCCGCCCGCGCCGCCACCCGCCTCCTCACCCCCTGCCTGCTGCCCTGGAACGGCGGCTTTGCCATTGCCACCGCCAGCAATGCCGCAGGCCTTCGGCTTGCCTCCCCCCGGGATGGCTGGGTTCAACTCTCGCCGCCCGAGCTGGAGGAACACTTCCCGGAGGGGATCGAGCTGTTGATGCTGGAGCGCAGCAACAGCAGCCCCGAGCAGCGTTTCGGCCCGGGTTGGTTCTGGCCGGCGCTGCAGCGCTATCGCGGCATGTTGCTGCAGGTGCTGCTGGCCTCCTTCGTGGTGCAGCTGTTCAGCCTGGCCAATCCCCTGCTGATCCAGGTGATCATCGACAAGGTGATCTCCCAGCGCAGCCTCGACACCCTTCAGGTGCTGGGTTTTGCCCTTGTGGTGGTAACGCTGATGGAGGGGTTGATCGGCAGCATGCGCACCTTCCTGTTCACCGACACCACCAATCGCATCGATCTGCGGCTCGGTGCCGAGGTGATCGATCACCTGCTGCGGCTGCCGCTGGGGTACTTCGATCGACGGCCGGTCGGTGAGCTCGGCACCCGGATCGCCGAACTGGAGAAAATCCGCAACTTCCTCACCGGCCAGGCCCTGCTCACCGTGCTCGATGCGGTGTTTTCGGTGATCTACATCCTGGTGATGCTGCTCTACAGCTGGCTGCTCACCCTGATCGCTCTGGCTGTCCTGCCGATCCAGATCGCCCTCACCCTGCTGGGCTCTCCCCTGATCCGTCGCCAGATCCGCAGCACCGCCGAGGAGAACGCCCGCACCCAGTCCCATCTGGTGGAGGTGCTCACCGGCATCCAGACGGTGAAGGCCCAGAACGTCGAGATGGTGAGTCGCTGGAAGTGGCAGGAGTACTACAGCAAATACATCGCCCGCAGCTTCGAGAAGGCGATCACCGGCACCGCCCTCAATGAAACCAGCCAGGTGCTCCAGAAGCTCTCCCAGCTGATGGTGCTCTGGGTGGGTGCCAGCCTCGTGCTCAAGGGCGAACTCACCCTGGGTCAGCTGATCGCCTTCCGGATCATCAGTGGCTTCGTCACCCAGCCGCTGCTGCGGCTCTCCTCGATCTGGCAGAACATTCAGGAATTGCGGGTGTCGTTCGAGCGGCTGGCCGATGTGGTGGACACACCCGAGGAATCGAACCAGGCCGACCAGGCCAAGATCCCCCTGCCACCGTTGGTTGGTCTGGTGGATTTTCAGGCCGTCAGCTTTCGGTTCAGCCCAGCCACTCCGGAGGTTCTCAAGAACATCAATCTCACCATCCAGCCAGGCACCTTCGTGGGAATCGTTGGCCAGAGCGGCAGCGGCAAGAGCACCCTGATGAAGTTGTTGCCCCGGCTCTACAGCCCCAGCTCCGGGCAGATCCTGATCGACCAGTACGACATCGACAAGGTGGAGCTCTATTCCCTACGCCGCCAGATCGGCATCGTGCCCCAGGAACCGTTGCTGTTCTCCGGTTCGATCAGCACGAACATCGCCCTCACCAATCCAGAAGCCACCAGTGAAGCGATCGTTTCCGCCGCCCGCGCCGCGGAGGCCCATGATTTCATCATGGCGTTGCCTGATGGCTACAGCTCCATGCTTGGCGAGCGGGGGGCATCGCTCTCCGGAGGGCAGCGTCAGCGCCTGGCCATCGCCCGCACCCTGCTCGGCAACCCGAAGCTGCTGGTGATGGATGAGGCCACCAGCGCCCTCGATTACGACACCGAACGCCGGGTCTGCGACAACCTCCGCGAGCGGATGGCCGGTTGCACCACCTTCTTCATCACCCATCGTCTCAACACGATCCGCCGCGCCGACCTGATCGTGGTGATGCACCAGGGAGCGATCGTCGAAACCGGCAGCCATGCCGAACTGATCAGCCTTCAGGGCCGCTACTACGCCCAGTCGCGCCAACAGGAGAGCGCTTGATGGCCTGGTCTTTTCGGCGATGGTCTCCCTTCCGGCAGGCCCAGAACGCCCTGGAACGCGGGGTGCAGTCGGAGCCGGAGGCTGTGGTGCTTCAGCAATCCACCGTGTGGGTGCGGGGCATCACCTGGAGCCTGATGGGCCTCTCGGCTTTTGCGCTGGGCTGGTTGGCCCTGGCCCAGACCGAGGAGATCGTCACCGTGCCAGGCAAGTTGGAGCCGCTTGGTGTGGTCAAAGATGTGCAGATGCCGGTGGGCGGAGTGGTGAAATCCGTTCTGATCAAGGAGGGAGACAGGGTGAAGCAGGGCCAGGTGTTGCTTCGCCTCGATACCGAAGCCAGCCTTGATCGCCAGCGCAGCATCCGGGAAACGATCCGCCACAAGCAGCAGCAACTTCAGCTCAAGCAGGCCGAACTGGGCCGTTCCCTCGATCTCAACACCACGGAGCAAACGATGTTGCGTCGCTCCCTCGCCCTCGAAGGGGAAGTGCTTCAGCGTTTCGATGTGCTCAATCGCGAAGGTGCCGCCGCCGAACTGCAGTTTCTGCAGCAGCGCAACAAGGTGCAGGAGGTGCAGGGGAAACTCGAACAGTCCGCCGCTGATCGGCTCCGTCAGGAGGCGATCCTGAATCAGGGGCTACAGGAGCTGGCCGGCCAGCTGGCGGAGTTGCGCACCTCGCTGATCGAACTGAATGTGAACATCCGCTATCAGGAGGTGCGATCGCCGGTAGACGGCCTGGTGTTCAACCTCAAGCCAACCGGCAGTGGTTTCGTGGCCCAAACGAGCGAGCCGGTGATGAAGATCGTTCCGTTCGACAAGCTCGAAGCACGGGTCGAAATTCCCAGCGCTTCGATCGGCTTCGTTCAGGTGGGCCAACCGGTTGATATCAGCATCGATTCCTTCCCCGCCTCCGATTTCGGGGTGATCTCCGGTGCCGTTCGCCGGATCGGCTCCGATGCCCTGCCTCCCGATTCCCTGAAGCAAACCTATCGTTTCCCGGCCGATATCCGCCTCGTTTCCCAGCAGCTCAAGCTGAAAAGTGGCCAGGATCTTCCCTTGCAGGTCGGCATGTCCCTGACCGCAAACATCAAATTGCGAAAGGTCACCTACCTGCAGTTGTTGCTCAGTGATTTCAAGAACAGGGCCGATTCCCTGCGCCGGATCTGAAAACCAACCCGAAGTCCAACCTGACTACCAGCCCTCATCCGGCTTGAATCCGGCGCTGATCTGCTGCTCCTAGGGCCGGCCCTTGCCTGTTTCAGCTGCCGCCTCCAGCTGCACCACCAGCTTCACGCCGGTGGCTTCGGCAAGCGGTTCGGCGCAGGCCTCCAGGCTCCAGCGCTCCAGGCTCAGGTCCAGCCCCGCGGCGGCCGCCTCCAGGCCGATCTTCAACTGACCGTTCCTGATCGCGACGCTCAGCGCCTTGACCGCCGGCGTCGGGCGGCGATCCAGGGAAGCGGCCAGCCGCAGCAGCAGAGCCATCGCATTGACTGTCTGGCGCTGTTCGCCGCTGGGCACCTGCAGCCAGGCCTCATGGCGCTTCTTGGGGAGGCTGCGGCGGTGGTAGCGGGCGATCGCCGCCACCATCACCTGTTCGGTTTCGGAATAGCCGAGCAGATCGCCATGGCGAATCAGATACCAGCTGTGCTTGTGGTAGGCGCTGATGTTGATGTGCTGCCCGCAGGTGTGCAGCATCGCGGCGGCCCAGAGCAGCTGGCGACCTTCGCCATGATCGTGGTGCAGCAGGCCCGAGCAGCGGTCGTAGAGCTCGAGCGCGTGGGCGGCGACCCGCTGGGCCCGGGCCTGGTCGACGCGGAAGCGTCGGGCCAGATCCTCGACGGTGCGCTGGCGCACATTGCTCTGAAAGCTGAAGCGATCGACGATCAGCCCCTGGCGCAGCATCCAGTCGACGATCAGCCCCTCCCGCAGGGCCCGGTCGCTGATCACCAGCTCGCGGAGCTTGAGCATCACCATCGTTTGCTGCAGCACCAGGGCACCGGGCACGATGATTTCGGCTCGCCGCTCATTGATCGCCGGGATCGCCTTGCGTTCCTCCAGGGTCATCGCCGCCAGCTGATCCACCAGCTGATCGATCCGCTCGCGGCTCACCTTGAAGCCCTGCAACCGCAGCGGCGGCCGCTCCTCCTGGGCGGCGGCCAGGGCGGCTAAGGTGATCGCCGTGCCGCTGGTGGCCACCAGAACGGGCCGCTCGCCAGGCTTGAGGGCCCGCCGGACCCGGTCGACGGCCGGCTCCAGGGACCCCTGGATGAAGGCCCGCAGGAAGGCCAGCCGCGCTGGTGTCAGGGGGTCCTGGTCAACGAAATCCCGTTGCAGCCGCACCGCCCCCACCCGGGTGCTGGTCAGTTCGCGGGCATCACGTCCGTCCGCGAGGATCAGCTCGGTGGAACCGCCGCCGATGTCGAGGATCAGGTGGGCCTGGTCCCCGAAGGCCATGCCGGAGAGCACTCCGAGGTAGATCAGGCGGGCCTCCTCCGGCCCACTGACCAGATCCACCTCAAGCCCGAGCCGCTCCTGCACCGCCTGCACGAAGCTGCGGCCGTTGGGGGCTTCCCGCACGGCGCTGGTGGCGGCGGTGAGGATCTGCTCCGCCCCATGGCTGAGGGCCAGGTCGCGGTAGCGACCGAGGGCGAGGAAGGCCCGATCGATCGCCGCGGGCGTCAGCTCACCGCTGTCGGGATCGCGCTCCCCCAGGCGGGTGCTGGATTTCTCCGCCTGCATGATCCGGAAACTGCGCGTCTGGGGGTCGACGGCGGCGATCAGCAGGTGAATCGAGTTGGTGCCGATGTCGATCGCGGCCACCTGGCGCAGCTCCGACGACGGATCCAGGGCGACTGTGGAGGCTGGCATCCGATCGATGGCCCGGCGCAAACGGCGTCACTTTGCCATTGCGCCCCGGGTGGGTGAGCGGATGGCTGCGTCCCCGCAACTAACCTGGCCCCATGCACATCCGCGCCGTCCTGCGGGGCTGGGTCGAGCTGCTGCGCTGGCAGAAGCCCAGTGGTCGTCTGATCCTGTTGATTCCAGCCGGCTGGGCCCTCTGGCTGCTGCCCTCCGGGCCGCCGCCAGCGCCGCTTGTCGGGCTGGTCGTGCTCGGTGGCCTCGCCGTCAGCGGAGCCGGCTGCGTGGCCAATGACCTCTGGGACCGGCACCTCGATCCCCTGGTGGAGCGCACCAGGAACCGCCCCCTCGCCAGCGGGCGGGTGAGTGTCGCCAGCGCTGCGTTGCTGCTGGTGCTTGCTCTGCTGGCCGCTCTGCTGGTGGTGGCCCTGCTGCCGGAGCGGGGGCGGGGGCTCTGCCTGGCACTGGCGATCGCCACCCTGCCGCCGGTGCTGCTCTATCCATCCGCCAAGCGCTGGTTCGCCTTCCCCCAGCTGGTGCTGGCCTTCTGCTGGGGCTTCGCCGTGCTGATCCCCTGGGCCGCCGCCACCGGCGGTCTCTGGGGCGAGGGGGGTGGCGGCTGGCCCCTGCTGCTGGTCTGGGCGGCCACCCTGTTGTGGACCTTCGGCTTCGACACGGTGTACGCCATGGCCGATCGGCGTGACGATGCCGCGGTGGGCCTGCGCAGCAGTGCCCTCAGCCTGGGTGCCGCCGCTCCGACCGCCGTCGCCATCTGCTACGGCCTCACCGCCCTGTTCCTGGCGATCGCCGCCAGCCTGCAGGGGGTGAGCTGGCCTTTCTGGCCGCTCTGGGGTTTCGCGGCGATCACCATGCAGCGGGAGGCGTTGCTGCTGCGCGGTGAACCGGCCACTTCCACCTTCGCCGCGCACTTCCGGCATCAGGTGCTGCTTGGCGGGTTGCTGCTGCTGGCCCTGGTGACAGGGCGGCCCTGATGGAGCGCTCCGCCCCAGACTCGTTCAGCCGAAGGGCCGCCAGGGTGTTGCCCATGCCAGCAGCGCTGCGGCCCGGCGAGCGGGTGCGGCTGGTGGCCGCCAGCTCTGCCCTCGGCGATCCGGGCCGCCTCGAGCAGGGCGTGGCTCTGCTGCAGGAGTGGGGGCTGGAGGTGGAGCGCCCCTTTGATCCGGCCCGCCGCTGGGGCTACCTGGCCGGCAGCGACAGCCAGCGCTGCGCCGACCTGCAGAGCTCCGCCCCCTTGCTGGCCTGCGTGCGCGGTGGCTGGGGCTCGGCCCGGTTGCTGGAGCAGCACCTGCCCGCCCACAAGGGCTGGCTGCTCGGCTTTTCGGATGCCACATCCCTGCTCTGGGCGCGGCTGGCGCTGGGGGTCGGCGGCGGGATCCACGGTCCGATGGTCACCAGCCTCGCCAGCGAGCCGGCCTGGAGCCGCGAGCGGCTGCGGGCCCTGCTGTTCGGCGAACCGCTGCCTCCCCTGCAGGGCGAGAGCTGGTGCGGTGGCATCGCCGAGGGCCCGCTGCTGGTGGCCAATCTGACCGTGGCCACCCACCTGCTCGGCACCCCTTTCCTGCCACCCCTGGCCGGGGCGGTGCTGATCCTCGAAGATGTGGGCGAAGCGCCTTACCGGATCGAGCGATTGCTCACCCACTGGCGATTGTGCGGCGCCCTGCAGCAGCTCGCCGGCCTCGGTTTCGGCAGTTTCGAGGGCTGCGACGATCCAGTTGACACCGTGGCAGGCCGTGTGGCCGACATCGCGGCCGACTCCTCTGAATCCTGTGAACCACCGGCACATCGCTTCAGCCTGGAGCAGGTGCTGAGGGAGCGCAGCGCTGATCTGGGCATACCCGTCGTCGGACGGTTGCCGGTGGGTCATGCCCCCGGCAATGCCGCCTTGCCACTGGGCTGTCGTGTCCGGCTCGATGGCGCCGCTGGCCAGCTCACTCTGCTGCCTTAGCGGCGCGCTCTGCCAGGAAGGTCGCGGCGAGGCTCAGGTCGAAGGGGGTGGTGATCTTGATGTTGGACGCCGGTGCGGCGATCACCCGCACCGGCCAGCCCAGCTGCTCGAACAGAGCGGCGTCATCGGTGACCACCCAGCCCTGCTCGATCGCCCGGCCATGGGCCTGGCGCAGGGCCTCCACCGGGAAGCCCTGGGGGGTCTGGGCAGCCCAGAGCACGGAGCGGTCGAGGGTCCGCTCGATCATGGCCTCTCCATCCACCTGTTTGATCGTGTCGCTCACAGGCGAGGCGGCGATCACCGCTTCGCCCCGCTCCACCGCTTCGGCGCAGCGGGCGATCAGGGCCGGTGTCACCAGGCAGCGGGCGCCGTCATGGATCAGCACACCGCCGGCTTCCGGCGGCAGGGCGGCCAGACCCCGGCTCACCGACTCCTGGCGGCTGGCGCCACCGACGATCCAGCGCACGGGACGATCCGGTCGGGCGGCCTCGATCAGGGCTTCCACCGCAGCCTGATCGACCGGCTGACCCACCACCCCGATCCAGCGGATCGAGTCGCAGGCGAGGGCCGCTTCCAGCGTCCAGGCCAGGACGGCGCGGCCTGCCACCGGCAGCAGCAGCTTGTTCCGCTCGGCGCCCATGCGGCGTCCACTGCCGGCAGCGGCGATCAGCAAATGCACAAGCGACTCCTGATGGGGCGGCAAAACCGGTTTCGATCCATACAATCAGCTCGCGCCACGCCTGCCAGCCGCCGCCCAGATGCGTGTTCTTTTCTTGATTCCCGGCGGCAGCGCATCCCAACTGCAGGCAATCCCCGCCGTGGCTGCCGTGGCCGCTGGGCTCAACGCCCAGGTTCAGGTGGCCTGCCCACAGGAGAGCGCGGCGGTCTGGAAACTGCTGCCGGCCGTTGAGAAGGTTCTGCCGTTCAGCTTTGCTGCCGGGGTCAGCCTGGCGGAGTGGGCCAACCTGCTCGGAGCCGTCCGGGAGCCGGATTTCCAGCTCTCGATCAACCTGGCCTCCGGCTGGGCCCTGGATCTGCTCCTCTCCCTCACCCACATCCCCACCCGGATCGCCCGTTCCGGTTTCTCGGCCACCACCAGGCTCCCGGCTCCCCCGGCTGGGTGGCCCAGTCAGGCCCTGGAGGCCTGGCTGCGGCCGCTGGAGCTGCCGCTCGATGCCGATGCCTTTCGGCTCAGCCTCCGGAAGGCGGATCTCGATGGCGCTGCCGCCCAGCTGCCGCCTGGCAAGGGCCCGTTGCTGCTGCTCGCTCCGATGCCGCAAACCAGCGTCTCCCCAGACTGGCCTGCCGCCCACTGGCAGGCCCTGCCAGAGGCGATCCGCGCCAGGCTGGCCGACCTGCGGGTGAGTCGCGCCAGCGGCGGCAGTCCTGTTCAGCAGGCCGCCCAGGTGGCCAGTGCCGATGTGGTGCTCAGCAGCGATCCGAGCATCACGGAGCTGGCTCTGCTGACAGGCACCCCCCTGGTGGCGCTGGGTCGCAGCGGCGACAGCCTGCCGCGCCGTGAGGGGGTACAAGGAGTCGGCACAGCAGGTGGCCTCGATCAGCTCGGTGTCGCCGAGGTGATGCAGGCCCTGGGACTGGGATAGGCGGCCCCTCGATCAACGGCCCCTCGATCAGAGGCATCTCCATTAGCGGCATCTCCATCAACGCCAATTTCCCAACGGCTCCGCTGGATGCCCTCCTCCAACACCACCCCCCTGCTCCTGCGCTTTCGCCGCCGGCCTCCGTCTGCCCGGAACCCGAAGCCGTGGAAAACCCCGCTGCTTTCGCTTTTCTTCGTGGTCAACGCCGCCGCGGTGGGTTATCGCCTCACCGAAGGCTGGGACTGGGGCGACTGCTACTGGATGGTGCTGATCATTCTCAGCACCCTCGGCTGGAGCGATGGCACCACCGAGACGCTCTCGGCGGCTGGCCGCTTCGTTACCACCTTTGCGCTCGTGGGGGGGCTGGTGGTGGTGCAGGTCACCATCCAGAGCCTGCTCGGACTGAGTGAATCCGGTTACTTCCGCCGGATGGGAGAACAACGTTTCCGCCGCTTCCTCATGACCATGGAAAACCATGTGATTCTCTGCGGCTATGGCCGCATCGGCCGTGAAATCGCCGAACAGCTCACCAGCGAAGGGGTGCCCGTGCTGGTGATTGAAATGGATCAGGACCGCAAGGAGGCGGCGGAAGACCGCGGCATCACCGTGCTGCAGTCCGACGCAACCCTCGACGAAACCCTGCTGGAGGCCGGAATTCACCGTTGCCGCAGCCTGGTGGCGGCCCTGTGCCCAGCAATGCCGCCAATCTCTACGTGGTGCTCAGTGCCCGCGGCATTGCTCCGCAATGCCGCCTGATCGCCCGCTCCGACAGCGATGAAGCGGAGCGCAAGCTGCTTCAGGCCGGCGCCAACCAGGTGGTGAGCCCCTATGTGGCCGGCGGACGCACCATGGCGGCCACGGCCCTTCGCCCGCTGGCGGTGCGGTTCATGGATCTGCTCTCCACGTCCGAATGTGAGGTGGAGGAGTTCCAGCTCAGTGAAGACGGTGCCCGGCTCGGTGACCTCAATGGCCGCAGCCTGGCGGAACTGGAGCTGGGGCGCCGCTCAGGGGCCCTGGTGCTGGCGATCCGCACTCCTGCGCCCAAGGTCGCCAATCCCTACAGCTACCGGGGCTCGACCTATCACCAGGAGGAGCCCAAGCTGATCGCCAACCCCGGCAGCGAGGTCCGGCTCGCGCCCGGCCAGATGCTTGTGGTGATGGGCAGTCAGGAGCAGCTGCAGCGCTTCACCTCCATTCTCGGCAAGGCCGTCGAGGGGGTTGCAGCGATGGTGGATTGAGGGGACCTGGGCCAATCCAGCCGCGGGGGATGCGGCCGGAAGCGGGCGACATACGATCGCTGCCTCCAGCATTCCCTCCCGATGCCCGCTCCCACTGCCCTGCCCCTGGAGGGTCAGACCGCCCTTGTCACCGGCGCCAGCCGGGGAATTGGCCGGGCCATCGCCCTGGCCCTGGCGGCGGATGGTGCCGAGCTGGTGGTCAACTACGCCAGCTCCAGCAATGCCGCCGAGGCCGTGGTGGCCGAGATCACGGCGGCGGGTGGCCGGGCCTGGGCACACCAGGCTGATGTGGCCGACGAAGCCCAGGTGGACGGACTGATCGAGGCGGTGCTGGCGCGCAGTGGCCGCCTCGACGTGCTGGTCAACAACGCCGGTATCACCCGCGATGGCCTGTTGCTGCGCATGAAGCGCTCCGACTGGCAGGCGGTGATCGATCTGAACCTCACCGGTGTCTTCCTCTGCACTCGCGCCGTCAGCCGCAGCATGCTCAAGGCGCGCCGCGGGCGCATCATCAACATCACCTCCGTGGTCGGCCTGAGCGGCAACCCCGGCCAGGCCAACTACAGCGCCGCCAAGGCCGGCGTGGTTGGCTTCACCCGCTCCGTCGCCGCGGAACTCGCCAGCCGTGGCATCACGGTCAACGCGGTGGCGCCGGGCTTCATCGCCACGGACATGACCGAGGGCCTGGATCCGGAGCCGATCCTCAGGGCGATTCCGCTCGGCCGGCTCGGCCAGCCCGAGGAGGTGGCCGGCGCCGTTCGCTTCCTGGCCGCAGACCCCGCCGCCGCTTACATCACCGGTCAGGTGCTCCAGGTGGATGGCGGCATGCTGATGAGCTGATCAGCTCTCCAGGGGCTGGCCCAGTTCCTCCCGCAGGCGACGGATGCGCTGGAGCAGCTTCAGCCTGCGGCTGCGGGCGGTCAGGGTGAGAAAGAGCCGGATCGGCACATAGACCACCGCCATCGCCAGGCCGAGGCCGGTGATGATCACGAAAGCCATCACATTGGGACCGGCCACCGGATCGGCGGCCACATCGCCCAGGGCACCGGCCAGGTTGGGGGTGATCAGTTCCTCCATGCCAAGACCCTATCGAGGCAGCGTGGCCGAAGCCGCGATTCGGCTTTCCCCACCCCCGATCCGCTGACATCCCCCACACCGCCATGGGAATCTGAGGCCTTCTCTGATCCGGGTATCGCGATGGCGTGCCCCACCACCAACCGATGGCCAAACTGATCTGCTTCTCGGATGCATCCCGCGCCGCCCTGGAGCGGGGGGTGAATGCGCTCGCTGACGCCGTCAAGGTCACCATCGGTCCCCGGGGCCGCAACGTGGTGCTGGAGAAGAAGTTCGGTGCCCCGGACATCGTCAATGACGGCGTGACGATCGCCAAGGAGATCGAGCTCGATGATCCGTTTGAAAATCTGGGTGCCAAGCTGATCCAGCAGGTGGCCTCCAAGACCAAGGATCAGGCCGGTGATGGCACCACCACCGCCACCCTGCTGGCCCAGGCGCTGGTACAGGAAGGTCTGCGCAATGTGGCGGCAGGGGCCAATCCCGTCGGCTTGCGGCGTGGCATGGAGGCCGCCGCCGCCGAGGTGGTCGATGGCATCGCCCGTCTGGCTCAGGTGGTGGCCGGTGACGCGATCCGCCAGGTGGCCACCGTGAGTGCCGGGGGAGATGAGCTGATCGGTCAGATGGTCGCGGATGCCATGGACAAGGTCAGCACCGACGGCGTGATCACCGTCGAGGAATCCCGTTCGCTTGCCACCGAGCTCGAGATCACCGAGGGGATGGCCTTTGACCGGGGCTACTCCTCCCCTTACTTCGTCACCGACGCCGATCGCCAGGTCTGCGATTTCGACAACGCCCTGTTGCTGGTCACCGATCGCAAGATCAGCGCGATTGCTGATCTCATCCCCGTGCTGGAAATGGTCTCGAAGGCAGGCACACCCCTGGTGATCCTGGCTGAGGAGGTCGAGGGAGAAGCCCTCGCCACCCTGGTGGTGAACAAGAATCGCGGCGTTCTGCAGGTGGCCGCCGTGCGTGCCCCCGCCTTCGGCGAGCGGCGCAAGGCCTCCCTGCAGGACATCGCCGTTCTCACCGGAGCCACCCTGATCAGCGAGGACCGGGCGATGACCCTCGACAAGGTCACCCTGGCGGATCTGGGCCGGGTGCGCCGGATCACGATCAGCAAGGACAGCACCACGATCGTGGGCAGCGATGACCACCGCGACGCCGTGGCCGAGCGGGTCGCCTCGATCAAGCGGGAATTGGAGGCCACCGATTCCGACTACGACCGCGAAAAGCTGAACGAGCGGATCGCCAAGCTGGCCGGTGGGGTGGCGGTGATCAAAGTCGGGGCCCCCACGGAAACCGAACTGCGCCACCGCAAGCTGCGCATCGAGGATGCCCTCAACGCCACCCGCGCAGCTGTGGAGGAAGGCATCGTGCCAGGTGGCGGCAGCACTCTGCTGCAGCTCGCCGCCCCGCTCGACGGCCTGATCGCCAGGCTGAGCGGAGACCAGCGCACCGGCGCCCAGATCGTGCAACGCTCCCTTTCCGCTCCGCTGCGTCAGATCGCTGACAACGCCGGCGCCAACGGTGTGGTGGTGGTGGCAGAGGCTCTGCGCTCAGGCAAGGGTTACAACGCCCTCAACGGTGAATACGAAGATCTGATCGCCGCCGGCATCCTGGATGCGGCCAAGGTGGTCCGACTGGCGCTTCAGGATGCCGTCTCGATTGCCGCCCTGCTGGTCACCACCGAAGTGCTGATCGCCGACAAGCCCGAACCCGCGGCTGCTCCCGCCCCCGGTGGCATGGATGGAATGGGCGGCATGGGTGGTATGGGAGGCATGGGGATGCCCGGCATGGGTGGAATGGGCATGCCCGGGATGATGTGAGCCTCCCGCTCACCGAGCCATCGCCTGGACGTAGGCCGCCACCTGGAGGTCAACCCCGGTGATGGCTGTCCCCACCACCACGGCATCGGCTCCCAGCTGGTGGGCCCGAAGGGCTTCGGAGCTGCTGGAGATTCCGCCCTCGCAGATCAGGGGCACTTCGGCCGGCAGGGCCGCTCGCAGGGGAGCCAGCAGCTCCCAGGCCGGCGGTCGGCAGGTGGCGGTTGCTTCGGTGTAACCATGCAGGGTGGTTCCCACCCAGTCGCAGCCCAGCTCAGCCGCCCGCAGTCCATTGGCCAGGCTGTCCACATCAGCCATCAGCGGCGCTCCCAGCTCGGCGTGGGCACGTTCGATCAGCCCGGCCAGGTCCTGGCCCCCAGGCCGGGCGCGATCGGTGCCGTCCAGGGCCACCAGGTCGGCACCGGCGGCCCAGACAGCCAGGATCTCTTCCCAGCCAGGCGTGATGTAAACGGAGCTGTCGGCAAAGCTGCGCTTCCACAATCCGACGATCAGGGCCTGCGGACAGCGCCGCCGTACGGCGCCGATGTGCTCAGGGCTCTCCAGCCTGACCCCGATCGCCCCCTGCTCGAGGCTGGCTGCCGCCATCGCCGCGATCACATCGGGATGGCGCATCGGCGATCCCTCCGGCGCCTGCACCGACACGATCAGCCCCCGTTGCAGGGTGGCGCGACTGAGCCGCTGGGGTAGGGGAGCAGGGGACACAGTGAAGGAAGGCGGCGGCGAACGCAGGCTCAGGAGGCCCGGCGCTGGTGGTCGTCCTGATGATCCGGCAACCAGGAACGCAGATCAGCCAGATCAGGATGGACCGGCGGCGGGGCTGGGAGCGGCACGGGGCCAGTTGGCTCCAGGGGCTGGACCAGGCTGAAGCGGCTGGTGACAGGGGCGTTCTCCTCAAGCAGGCGCTGATCGGTCTCGCCCTGGAAGGTGCTGGCCACCTCGTCGATGCAGTCGCGCACCAGGGTCTTCAGGCGCCGGATCGGGTGGAAACCCTGGGCCGGAGGGTTGCTGAGGGTGCCCTCGAGGGCACCCTCCATCGGTTGCTCCCCAGGGTCGAAGCTCCCTTGCGGTGGCGGCGTGATGGCTGCGGCCGTTGGTTCCTCCTCGATCCGGCCGGGCTCCAGGAGGCTCTGGTCGTGAATCAGCCGCTCCAGGGCCTCGACCCCATGGCGATGGGCCCAGCGGGCAGAGAGCCTGGCCACGGCAGGGTGATCCTGCTGTCGCAGGGCCTCGAGGAGCTGGATGCGGAGGGAGCGTTCAGGTGCCGGCAGGGCGGCAGGCCGGAGTGGGTCCGGCAGGGTGGAAGAGGGAGACACGGCGGCACTCAACTGAGTTTCCGATCCAACAGGGGCCGGATCAGCAGGAACAGACCGACGGCCAGGATGGCCAGCACCAGCAGGCAGTGGGCAGTGCTGAGAGCGCCGTAGGGCGCTTCCAGCACTGTTGCCGTCAGGGAGACGTTGCCGCCGTAGGCGGCGCGGATCGGTTCAATCGCGAAGGTAAGTGGATTCAGGGCCGCAAGCCAGCCCAACCAGGCCGGCATGAAGGAAATCGGTGCCAGGGCCGTGCTGGCGAACAGCAGCGGCAGGTTGACGACAAAGATGACCGCGATCAGCTCGATGTGGCCCGGCAGGGCGAAGGCGAGCCCAAGACTGAGCCCGGTCACGGCGAAGACCAGCAACAACAGGGTGATCAGGACCAGCAGCAATCCGTAGGTCCCCGGCCAGCCGTAGCCCAGCAGGGCAGCCGTGCCCATGATCGCCAGGCTCTGGACCAGGCTGAGGCTGGTGATGTACAGAACCGAGGCGATCACGATCGAGCTGCGCGAGCGCAACGGAGCCACCAGCAATCGATTCAGAAAGCCGAATTCCCGGTCGAACATCACCGGCAGGCCGGCATTGAGCGCCGCGCTGAAGGCCGTGAACACGATCACACCCGCCCCCAGGAAGCGCCCGTAGCTCATGCCATCGGGGAGCAGACCCTCCGGGGCTTTGGCGAACAGCGCTCCGAACAGCACCAGCCAGATCAGGGGCTGAAGCACGCCTGCCACCAGGGTCGAGGGCCGGCGGGCCAGTTGCAGGAACAGCCGCTTGGTCAGGGCGAGGATTTCCTGGCTCAGATCGGCCAGGGCCGACCGGGTGGCCTGTGGTGCCTCCGGCCGTGGAACGGGGGCGGAGAGGGAGGGGGCACTGGTCATCGCCGGAGAGGGAATGGAAGAAAGGGGTGGGATCGGAAGGGGGGATCAGCTCAACGCATCGCCTGCTTGCGCTCCGCCTTGGGGTCACGGCTGCCGGCCACCGCCAGCTCCGCATCCATCAGGGTGCGGCCGGTGGCCTGGAGATAGACATCATCCAGACTCGGGCGGCTCTGGGAGAGGGAGAAGACCGGCAGGTCAGCAGCCGCGAGCTGGCGGCGCAGCGGCTCGATCACCGCCTCGCTCTCGACCACGAGGTTGAGCGAATGGCCCTGGGCCCTGTTCACCACCATCTGCTGAATGCCTGGGCAAGCCTGCAGCACCTGCTGCACCCGCGCCGCTTCGACGTCATCGCTGAACTCGCGCACCCGCAGGGTGACCCGATCACCGCCGAGGGCATTTTTCAAGGTGCTGGGACTGCCCTCGGCAATCACCCGCCCATCTTCAACGATGGCCAGCCGATCGGCCAGGGCGTCCACTTCCTCGAGGTAGTGGCTGCTGAGCAGCACCGTGGTGCCTTGATCGCGCAGCTGGCGCAACACCTGCCAGATCGTCGCCCGGCTCTCGATGTCAAGCCCGACGGTGGGCTCATCCAGCACCAGAACGGCAGGGTTGTGCAGCAGTCCACTGGCCAGGTCGAGCCGACGGCGCATCCCGCCGGAATAGGTTCCGCAGCGCCGATCGATCCAGTCGTGCATGGCGAGCAGGTCGGTCAGTTCGAGCAGCCGGGCCCGCAGACGATCGGCCGGCAGGTGGTACAGAGCCCCCTGGAGTTCGAGCAGCTCCCGTCCCGTGAGGATCTTGTCGATCGCCACCTCCTGGGCCACGTACCCCAGCAGTTCCCGGACGGCGCGAGGCTGGGCCAGGGCATCGATCCCCGCCACCCTCACATGGCCGCTGTCGGGGGCCAGCAGGGTGCAGAGAATGCGCAGGACCGTGGTCTTGCCGGCCCCGTTGGGACCCAGCAGGCCATAGAGGCTTCCCTGCGAAACCTGCAGACTGAACCCCCCCAGGGCTTCGACCGGGCCGTAGCGCTTGTGGAGTTCTTCAAGCTCGATCACCGTTTCTGGCACCGCTGCTGACAGCCTTGAGCGGCTGATGGGACGACTCAATCTAGAAAGGGCTCCGGCGCCGCGCTCAGAGGGCCGAGGCCGGCAGGAACGGATAGGCAGCCACCAGCAACTGCCAGCTCTGGCTGCTGAATGCGGCCGCGGCTGGCAGTCGGGCCAGCAGCAGCAGCAGGCAGATGCCGAACAGATACAGGATCGACCAGCGAAACAGCCCCTTGGCTGGCAGGGGGTCGTTCGGGCTGCTGGCCAGGGAACGGCCCATCTGCAGCAACCTTGAATTGAATGGCAGAACCAGCAGGCCATAGAGCAGTCCGCCCGTCGGCAGCGCCAGCACCCCCAGCCCGCTGACCAGCACCGTGGCCCAGGCGTAATGGCTGATCGCCCGGGTGGTGGGCACCACGCCCTTGACCACGGGAAGCATCGGAATGCCCACGGAGCGGTAGTCCTCCTTGAGCAGCAGGGCCAGCGCCCAGAAGTGAGCTGGAGTCCAGAGCATCACCAGGCTGAACAGCCACCATCCCCCCAGGCCCACCTGGCCGGTGGCCGCCGCGGCTCCGACCAGGGGGGGGATCGCCCCGGCGACGCCGCCGATCACGATGTTCTGGGTGGTGCGGGGCTTGAGCAGGGCTGTGTAGAGCAGCACATAGCTGCAAAGCCCAAGCAGGGCCAGGCCGGCCGCCAGGCAGTTCACCCCAACGACCAGCAGCACGGCCGCCAGGCAGGTGAGCCCTACGGCGATGCTGAAGGCGGTGGCCTGGGAGAGCCGACCTGAGGGGAGGGCGCGGCCGCTGGTGCGCAGCATCCGTCCGTCCAGCTCCTGCTCCCACAGACAGTTGAAGACACCGGCGGCGGCGGCGGCCAGGGCGCCGCCCACAAGGGTGCAGACCAGCCGTGGGGTGGGAAGGGGCCAGCCTTCCGATAACGCCATCCCACCCAGGGTGGTGGCAAGCAGCAGGGGGATCAGGCGGGGCTTGGCGATCTCAAGCCAGGCCGGCAGCCGGACCCGGGCCCGCGAAGGCACCAGCTCCGCTCGGCTCAGGGATTGGACCGAAGGGGCTGGAGCCACGCTGGCGCTAACCATGGGAGGTCTGCAGGGGGGAAGGGCTGGGGGCAGTCATGGGGCTGAGATCGGAGCTCCGCCAGGCCTGCACGGCCAGGGCGGCGAGGACAGCCACCAGCAGCGCGGCGGTGAGCTGGTGGCCAACGGTGACCAGTGGAACGGAGAGGGCCAGCCGCAGGGTGAAGACGCCCAGCAGGACCTGCAGGATCACCAGCAGGCTGGCTGCCACGGCCAGGGGCCAGTGCCGCCGCTGGGGGCCTGGCAGCAGGGCGATCGCCACTCCAACCAGCAGCACGGCGCCGGCGATGGGAGAGGCGAGCTGCCGGTGGACCGAAAGCCAGGCGCAGGAAGCGCCGGAGGAAAGGCAACGCCCTGATGCCCACTGGCTGGCCATCAGGGCGCCGGAGAGGGCCTGGACAAACACAGCAAGCCCGGCCGCCGCCGCCGCCAGCCACCAGAGCTGGCTGCGGGGGGATCGGATGGCAGGCGTGGGCTCCCCGGCTTCTGAGGAAAGGCAGCCGGCCAACCCCTGGTGCACTCCGCTGAGCAGGGCCACCAGAACCAGGGCCGTGGCCAGGTGGGCTGTGACGAGATCGAAACGCAGCAGCTGCAGAACCGTCAAAGCACCGAGGCCGCCCTGGACACCGACCAGAAGCAAGGCCGCACCGCTCAGCCAGGGCAACCAGCGGGGCAAGCGGGACCGGCGGAGCAGGCTGAGGCTGAACAGCACCAGCAACCCGATGCCCACGAGGAACGCATCGAGTCGGTGGAACCATTCGAGGAACACCTGGAGGGTCATCCGGTCGCCAGGCAGCAGGGTGCCGTAGCAGAGGGGCCAGTCCGGACAGGCAAGGCCGGCCTCCATCACCCGGGTGGCTCCACCGATGCCCACCAGCGCCACCAGGGCCACCACGAGGTGGGAGCTGAGAAAGAGCAAACCAGCAGTCATGGCAGACAAGCTAGCGATCGAATTTGACCGTGAACTCCACACCTGGATCTCCGTACACGTCCCCCTGCGTCTGTGTGGAATCGCTCACGACATCGCGCCGCGCCGCAGTTGATCTTTTTGGCAACCCCCGCCGGAGCTCGACCACGCCATAGGGTGGGAGCAATGCGACCGGGTCATGCCCATTCCCTCCGCCATCGTGACCCTGGTTCTGGGCATGATCCTTGTCCTGAGCGGACTCTGGGTTGGTCAGAACGTCAATCTGCTTCCCGCGGCGGCCAGCACCAACGCTCCCCTTTACGACGAATTGTTTGCCGTCCTATTCACGATCGGAACAATCCTTTTCCTCGGAATTGTCGGTTTGCTGATTTTCAGTCTGGTGCGGTTTCGGCGCCGGGATGGAGATCTCGGCGATGGAGTGGCCGTTGAAGGGAATCTTCAGCTGGAGATTTTCTGGACGGCCATTCCGGCGATTGTGGTGCTCTTCGTGGGCATCTACAGCTATGACATCTATGACCGGATGGGCGGAATGATCCCCCTGGCCGATCCCCACGCCATGCACGGCTCCATGGGTTCTGCCGTGATGCCGGCCAGTGTCGAGGAGCTTGTCACCCAGGATGTTGAGCCACGGCTCTGGGGAGGGATCGGCTCTCCCGGCGGAACGGAGGCAGGCCTGTTGCCCGTGGAGGTCACAGCGCTTCAGTTCGCCTTCCTCTTTCATTACCCGGAAGGGGATTTCACCAGTGGGGAACTCCATGTCAAAGCCGGCCAGACCGTGGAGCTGCGCATGGAGGCCCGGGATGTGATCCACGCCTTCTGGGTTCCCCAGTTCCGGCTCAAGCAGGATGTCATCCCTGGCCAACCCACCGTTCTCACCTTCACCCCAACCCTGCCCGGTCAGTATCCGATCATCTGCGCAGAGCTGTGCGGCCCCTACCACGGCGGGATGCGCTCCACGGTGGTGGTGCATGAGCCGGAGGCCTTCGACAGCTGGCTGGCTTCGAACCGCCCAGCCACCCTTGCCTTGACTGCCCCGCTCGCCACAGGCTGAGTACGGTCCAGCTGATTTGTTCCATCCCTCCACCAGCACAGACCGGCGACGATGACTCTCTCCCTCCCGCCCCAGACCTCTCACCCGAGCAACCTGCAGCCGGAGGGCTGGCTTCGTTATCTGAGCTTCAGTCTTGATCACAAGGTGATCGGTCTTCAGTATCTGGTCACAGCCTTTTTCTTCTATCTGGTTGGTGGCGCCCTCGCCGGGATGATCCGGGTTGAGTTGCTCAGCCCGATTTCGGACTTCATGCCTCGCGAAACCTACAACGAAGTGCTCACCTTGCATGGCACGGTGATGATCTTCCTGTGGATCGTTCCAGTTGTGAACGGTGGCTTTGGTAATTATCTGATTCCGTTTTATGTCGGCGCTCGGGATATGGCATTCCCCCGGCTCAATGCCGTGGCCTTCTGGTTGATCCCTCCTGCTGGTTTCCTGCTGATCGCCAGCTATTTCATCGCTGGAGCTGCCCAGTCTGGTTGGACGGCTTATCCGCCGCTCAGCCTCACAACACCAGCTGCCGGTCAGGTGGTCTGGATCCTGAGTGTTCTGCTGCTGGGGGGGAGTTCAATCTTCGGTGGAATCAACTTCATCGCCACGGTGTTGAAGATGCGAAGGCCAGGGCTTGGAATGATGCAGTTGCCCATGTATTGCTGGGCCATGCTTGGAACCAGCATTTTGGTTGTTCTGGCCACTCCTGTCCTTGCTGGCACGCTTGTTCTGCTCAGTTTCGATATCATTGCTCACACCGGATTCTTCAATCCTGCACTGGGCGGCAATGCCGTTGTTTACCAGCATCTTTTCTGGTTTTACTCCCATCCAGCTGTTTACATCATGGTGCTGCCGGCCTTCGGCCTGGTCAGCGAGATCCTGCCGGTGCATGCGCGCAAGCCCTTGTTTGGCTATACCACAATGGTGTATTCCATTCTGGGCATTGTGTTTCTTGGCCTGATCGTGTGGGCCCATCACATGTTCACCAGTGCCACGCCTCCCTGGATGCGATTGTTCTTCACGATTGCCACCGCTTTCATCGCTGTGCCAACGGGCATCAAGTTCTTCAACTGGCTTGCCACCCTCTGGGGCGGAAAGATCGCCCTGAACAGCGCCATGCTGTTTTCCTGTGCCTTCATAGTTCATTTCGTTTTCGGAGGGATCACTGGTGTGGCCCTGGCTCAGGTTCCCTTTGATATTCATGTCCACGACACCTATTTTGTTGTAGGACACTTCCATTACATTGTTTATGGTGGAACGGTGTTCGTTGTGTTTGGCTCGATCTATCACTGGTTTCCAAAATTCACCGGCAGAATGTTGAACGAACCGCTCGGCAGGTTGCACTTCCTGCTCACCTTCATCGGTTTCAATCTCTGCTTTGCACCTCAGCACTGGCTCGGTCTCAACGGCATGCCCCGACGGGTGGCCGAATACGACCCCCAATTCACGCTTCTCAATCAGCTCAGCAGCGTCGGAGCCCTGCTGATGGCGATCAGCACGCTCCCCTTCCTGGTCAACGTGGTCTGGAGTGCCCTGGCCGGTCAGGTGGCAGGCGACAATCCCTGGAACGCCCTCACTCCGGAGTGGCTGACCAGTTCCCCGCCGCCGGTGGAGAACTGGAAGGGGCCGGCCCCGCTGGTGACCCATCCCTACGGATACGGGGTCCCGGAGGGTCAGATTGATCTCAAGGCCGTGTCAGGGTTGGAGATCTGGTCCGAGGGCCGTTGAAACGATGACCATCCTCACCTCCATTCCAGATCCATCCCCCACTCCCGAAGCAGGAGCTCTGGCGGCTGATACCGAGCATGTCGATCTGCGGATGTTCGGACTGGCCACCTTTCTGGTGGCCGACGGGATGACCTTCGCCGGCTTCTTCGCCGCCTACCTCACCTTCCGGGCGGTGAATCCCCTTCCACCGGGCGCGGTCTACGAGCTGGAGCTGATTCTTCCCACCCTCAACACCGCCCTGCTGGTGGCGAGCAGCTTCACGTTCCATCGTGCCGCCAAGGAGCTCAAGCAGTCCCGGAACGGGGCCTGCCGTCTCTGGCTGCTGATCACCGCCAGTCTGGGAGTGGCCTTTCTGGCGGGTCAGATGGTTGAGTATTTTTCTCTGCCCTTCGGCCTGACCGACAACCTGTTCGCCAGCACCTTCTACGCCCTGACCGGCTTTCACGGCCTGCATGTCTGCCTGGGGGACCTCATGATCCTGATCGTCTGGTGGCAGGCGAGGGTTCCGGGTCGTTTCACCCCCGAGCATCACTTCGGCGTTGAAGCCGCTGAGCTGTACTGGCACTTTGTCGATGGGATCTGGTTGATTCTCTTCGGCATCCTTTATCTGCTCTGAACGACCTGCTCTGAACGACCTGCTCTGAAGGACCCGCTCTGAACAACCTGGTTTAAGCGCCGCTGGCGAGCGGCCAAACAGTGGTGCAACATTGGCAGAGCCATCTAGGCTCGGTGACATCCGATCGCCATGACGCAGACATCAATGCTGGAAGGGAAAATCCTGCTGGAGAAGGCGCGAACCCTGAGCAGTTGTTCGGAAGATGAGATCGCCAGGGCCTGCGGTTATGTCAGTCCGAGTGGTCGCCTGCTCAAGAAGAGTTTCTATCGCGCCCTCGTTGAGGCCAAGGGCTATCGGCTGGCGGGCAACACCCCTTCCGGCCGCGGCAACAAGGGACGCCAGGCTGATTTCCGCACCCGTGTGCATGGCAACGGCAACCTGCTGATCGGCCATGCCTACACCCGGCGGTTGGGTCTGGAACCAGGCCAGGAGCTTGAGATCCAGATCCATCAGGAAACCGGCTCGATCTTGCTGCTGCCCCTTGAGGAGAGCGTGCCAGGCAAGAACTGACCTGGGCGCTTCAGGCTTGAGGGGTCTGTGCTGGCCGTTCCGGATCGACCGGATCAACCGGATCGGCGTGGAAGCGGGAACTGAAGGCCAGCAGGTCGATGCCGCTGAACACGAAACTCACCCCCACCAGAATGCCCAGCACAGGCAGCGGGTAGCGCATCGTCAGGATCAGCAACCCAAGCAGCAGTGTGATCGCGCCGTTGGCCAGACCCCAGCCCCAGCCTGCCAGCTGGCGGTGGCTGGCCGCCACCAGAATCGCCACCACTCCTTCCACCACGAAGACCAGCCCGATCGCCAGGGAGAGGGCTGCCACCTGGGCGGCCGCGGCGGCCAGCCCGCCCCGGAACTGGCTGATCATCCAGGCCCCGGTGACCAGGAACAAGGTGGACACCACCAGCCGCCAGAAGGCATGCCAGCGGGTGAGATGACGGGCCCGGTAGAGGTTGTCCACCCAGCCGACGATCCCCCCCACCAGAAAGGCCACCGCCACGATCGCGGTGATCCAGAACGAGGTGACCACCGGGAAAATCAGGGCAAGCACCCCCAGCACCAGCATCAGGACACCCTCCGCGGTCGTGAAGGTGCGCAGTGCGGTGATCGCCTTGCGGTCCAGGAGCATGGATCCGGTGCAGGTGATCGGAACCTAGTCCGAACCGTGAACCCCCGCCGGGCCTGAGCAACCTCTCGACAGGATCGGGTCTGGAGCGGATGGTCAGCTCCAGCCGTTCTCGGCCAGCCAGGCATCATCCACCCTGGATGGTTCGGCGGAAGGCGTGCTGGCCGCTCGGGTGGCGATCAGTCGTTCGGTGTACTTGGCGAGCAGATCAGCCTCGAGATTGATCCTGTCCCCCACCTGTCTCTGCTCAAGCGTGGTGCTTGTCCAGGTGAGGGGGATCACAGCGATCCAGAACCGATCCCCACCGGGACTGGCGCCAGCCACCGTGAGGCTGATCCCATCCACGGCCACGCTGGCTTTGTCGCAGACATAACGGCCGTAGGCCGCATCAAGCCAGCGAAGCTCCAGCTGCCAGGAGCCTGGGAGCTGCCGGATGCCGGTCACCTCGCCGAGCCCATCCACATGGCCGCTGACCAGATGGCCACCGATCCGGTCGGCCAGCCGCAGGGCAGGCTCCAGATTCACCGCCGCGCCCCCGGCGGCCTTGGCGGCCAGAGTGCTGCGGCTGAGCGTCTCCTCGCTGACATCCGCCCGGAAGCCGCCTGCCTGCAGCTCCGCCACGGTCAGACAGACGCCATCCACCGCCACGCTGTCACCGAGGGCGAGCGTGAATGAATCGTTGATCCCGTCGACGATCACGCCGCGGGGGTGGCGCCTGAGCCGACCCACCGCCTGAACCAACCCGGTGAACATCCGCCCATTGAAGGACCTGCCCATAATGGCCAACGGGCAGGCGCAGCTAAATCATGGTGGAAATGCGCGTTGTCGGCATCGCCCTCGATGCGGCCAGTCGCAGCCCGATCGTGCTGCTTCGCGATCCCTGCGGTCGCCGTCAGGTGCCGATCTGGATCGACCAGGCCCAGGCCCAGAACATCCTGGCCGGGATGGGTGGCCAGGCGCCCCCCCGGCCGCTCAGCCACGATCTGATGGCCACCCTGATGGCGGCGGCGGGCCTCACCCTGGAGCGGGTGATCATCCACGCCATCGAGGACAGCACCTTTCGTGCTGTGCTGAAGCTGACCACCGCCGCCGGTGAGGGGCGGGAGATCGATTGCCGGCCCAGTGATGCGATCGCCCTGGCCCTTCGCACCGATGCCGGCATCTGGATGCTTGAGGAGGTGGTGGCGGACGCCTCGATCCCCGTCGATGCCGAAGCCGACGCCGAGGACCAGGAAGACTTCCGCCGCTTTCTCGATCGGGTCAGCCCGGCGGAGCTGATCCGCAACGTCCGTCGCTCCCAGCGTCAGGGCGACCCTGACCCGGAAGCCGGTTCCGAGCCATCGGGCTCCTCCCCCCAGGATCCACCTGGCGACCCTTCCGGTGCCCCCGGCTGATCCGGGGCCGGTCCGGCGCCCGTTCGGGCGTGGACCGGCCGTTTCCCTGTTCAGCCTCGGCACGATGCGGGCGCTGGAGAGCGCTGACCAGATGGAGCGGCTGCTGGCTGCCGCCCTGGAGGCCGGCATCAACCATCTGGAAACTGCGCCTGCCTACGGACCCGCCGAGCGGTATCTGGGCCTGGCCCTGGGCCAGCTGGCGGTGCAGCGGGACCGGGTGGTGATCACCAGCAAGATCCTGCCCGGGCCCGGCCTGCGGCAGGGGCAGGCCCAGCTGCGCGCCTGCCTGGAGCGGCTGGGGGTGGAGCGGCTCGACAACCTGGCGGTGCACGGCCTCAATCGGCCGGAACACCTGGCCTGGGCCCTGACCGGGGAAGGCGGTGAGCTGTTGCGCTGGGCCCTGGGCGAAGGGTTGGTGGGGCAGCTGGGCTTCAGCAGCCACGGCAGCACCGAGCTGATCGAATCAGCTCTTTCGAGCGGCCGCTTCGGCTTCTGCAGCCTCCATCTTCATCTGTTCGATCAGCAGCGGCTGCCCCTGGCCCGCCAGGCCCTGGCCGAGGGGATCGGTGTGCTGGCGATTTCACCTGCCGACAAGGGCGGCCGTCTCTACGACCCACCGCCTTCGCTGCTGGAGGATTGCGCCCCGTTCGCGCCGTTGGAGCTCGCCTATCGCTTCCTGTTGAGCGCAGGAATCAGCACGCTCAGCCTTGGAGCTGCCCAGCCTGGCGATCTGGCCTGGGCCGTCCGCCTCGCCGCCGCCGACGGTCCACTCAGCACGGCTGAGCAGGCCGCGCTGGCTCGACTGGCCGCCGCCGGGCGTCAGCGCCTGGGGGCCGAACGCTGCGGCCAGTGCCGCGCCTGTCTTCCCTGCCCGGTGGACGTACCGATCCCGGAGCTGCTGCGCCTGCGGAACCTGGTGCTCGGCCATGGCATGGAGGCCTTTGCCCGGGAGCGCTACAACCTGATCGGCCGGGCCGGCCACTGGTGGGAAGCGCTCGATGCCAGGGCCTGTGAGCGCTGTGGCGCCTGCCTGCCCCGCTGTCCCCATGGTCTGGCGATTCCCGATCTGCTCGCCGAGACCCACGGACTGCTGGCGGCGTCTCCTCGGCGGCGGCTCTGGGGTTAGCGCTGGCTCAGCTGGGAGCTGCCTGGTCCCAGAGTTGCTGGTAGCGGAAGCGTTCCTCAGCGGCCAGGGGCGGCAGGGAGTTGCAGTTCGCCAGCACCGCCGCCTCGGGATAGAGCAGGGCAGCCACGGCCTCCGGCCACTGGGCCAGGGCCGGAGCCAGCCTCTCGCGCCGCAGCGGAGGAACCCAGCCTGCCGCCAGCAGGCGGGGCTGAAGCGACGCTTCACCCAGCTGACGGATCCAGGCCAGCGGGGCGGGTTCGCGGCTCCCTGAGGGCCGCAGCAGCAGGTTCCACCACAGCGGCGAGCCGCTGGCCGGCAACAGGGCCGTGAGTCTGGAATCACTGCGCAGCAGGGGCAGGAGCCGTTGGCTTGGAACCACGGCCGCTTCGGCCTTGCCCCGCAGCAGCAGGTTGAGGCCATCGCGGTCGTCGGAGGCCCGCGCCTGGCCCCGCAGGCGCCTGAGCTGGGGGAGGAGCCGCGGGTCGGCCAGGCCACCGCTCTGGCGGCTCGACCGACCGATCTGCCGCAGGGCCAGCTCGATCACCACCCTGGGGCTGGAAGGGAGCAGCACCAGGCCCTTGAGTCGTTCATCCAGCAGGAGGTTCCAGCCCTCGGCGTGGCGCTCGGCCAGATCCCGGCGGTTGCGCAACACCAGCAGCCAGGTGCCGAAGGCCCAGGGATAGGCGAGCGGAGCCCTGGAAATCAGGCCGTCGGCCGGCGGCGGCTCGGTGAACAGGCGGCTCACCGGTTCGGCGAAGGGGGCCAGCCCATCGAAGAGGGCCGCCGCCCCGGTGGCGCCTGGAGGTGTGAAGGGTTGCAGCTGGTCTGGCCTGATCTCCTGGAGCCAGCCGTCGGGCCACTGCAGCAGATCGGCGTCGGCGAGCCGCGCCAGGGCCGCGGCCGGGCTCTCCTCAACCTGACTGCGCCACGGATCGGGCAACCGCTTCAGCCAGGCCGCCGGCAGGTCTCCGCGGCTGTAAAGCAGCCGCGCCGCGGTTGTGCTGCCGCAGCCGGCGATCAGGCCCAGGCCGCCGAGGGCTCCCCACCGCAGCAGCCGCCGGCGGCTCAGAGGCGTGATCAGGGGCGAAGGCGGATGCATAGAAGCGGACCCTAGGCGCAGCCCTCCAGCTGCTCGCAGGCCAGGTCACAGGCCTCGCTGAGCTGGGCGAGCCGCCGGCCGGAGAGCTCCCAGAGCAGGGCGAGGCCACCGGCTCCCACCCCCTCTTTCACATAGCCCCGTTCATAGTCGCGCAGGCCACGGCTGCGGCAGCCGTGGAATCGCAGGCCGGTGGCGAAGGCGATCGGCTCCACCCGCCAACGGCTGCCGATCCGCTGCAGCAACAGGGACAGATCACTGCCAGGTTCGCCCGCCACCCAGGCGGTGGTGACCAGAGCGGTCCCAGCCACCAGCCCTGGCCTCAGGTCGTCGGGTGCCAGGGCCAGGGCCAGGGCGAGCACCGCCGCCATCTGGCTGCCACCGGCCAGAAGCACGGGGATCTCAGCGGCGGCGGCGGCCAGCACCAGGCCGGCGGCCAGGGGTTGCATCGGATCGCCCACCGCTGCCACCACCCGCAGCGGATCCACCGGCTCTCCTGACGGCAGCCGCCAGAGTTCGGCGGCGCGCAGCCCCTGCTCCACCAGGGAGGCCTTCAGGGCGTGGGCCGGCTGCCGCAGGCTGCCGCTCACCAGGCCGGCGGCCTCGATGCCCAGGCCACTCAGCACCGCCTGGGCGGTGCTGGTGCCTCCGGGCACACATTCGGCCAGCACCAGTGGGGGCTGGCCAGGCCGACGGGCCCAGCCCCTGGCCCAGCTCTCCCCCAGCTGAACCAACCGGCTCACCCGCTCCGGTGCCATGGCGGCACCCGTGCTCAGGCAGCGGGCCGGCAACTGGCCGAGCCGGAGATGGGGCACCGCCGGCATCACCGGGCAGCCCAGATCCACCACCAGGGTCTCCAGGGCCAGCTCCCGGCGCACCACATGGCTGATCAGGGCGGGGCTCACTCCGGCCGGCAACGGCGGCAGGGCATGGCAGCGACCAGGCCCCGGTCCCCGCAGCAGCAGCTCGGCGTCGGCGGCGGCGGTGAGGCGTCGGGATGCCGCCGTCGCCCCAGCGGCGGATATCCCTGCCACCTCGGCGGTCTGGGTGCCGGCCAGCAGCAGCAGCAGCTGGGCGTCCGGCGTTCCCGCCCGCAACCGCTCGCACCAGGAGCGAGCGCTGACCGGGTCGCCACTCAACGCAGAGGGGAATTCAGAGGGAATCAAGGCTGACCAGGGAGCGCAATGCTGCTGGTGGTTCGCTGATCGGAGCCTGCAGCTTTGGAAAGATCCAGTAGGCCACCGCATGGAGGGCCAGCACATAGATCAGGTTCTGGACCAGCACCAGCAGCAGGGCCATGGCCTGCACCTGTTGCAGGTCGGGGCCGACCCCCAGGTTGAGCAGGCCGCTGAGCCGCTCCAGCAGCCCGGCGGCGGCGGCGGTGATCAGCACCCAGAGATTTTCGCCGAGCAGCAAGGAGAGCACCGCCACCCGCACCAGAAAACCGGCGCTGCCGATCAGCAGCCCCACACCCCAGGTCAGCCACCAGCTCCAGGTCCGCCGCCAGCCCCAGCCCAGCCAGAGGGCCAGCAAGCCATAGGGGAACAGCACCAGTGGTCCGCGGATCGGGCCCATCAGGGCAACGAGCAGCAGGGCGGCCACCACAAGGCCTTCCCAGCCACAGCGCCAGCCCTGGCGAAGCTGCAGCAATGCCAGGGGCAGAGGCAGGGCCAGGCGAAACAGCGCACCACCGACCGGCAGGTAGTAGAGACCGGCCCAGAGCAGGGCCGTGGCGGCCGCCAGGTAGGCCGTTTCCACCAGTTGCAGAGCCTGTCTCCGACTGAGCTGGCGGGAAGGGCTGTCCTGGACGGGGCTGCCCTGGCTGGGGCCTGGCTGCGGGGAGAGGGACATAGCGTTGGCTCAGCGGGGCGCCGGCGCCGGCGTGGAGGCGGGTTGTGAGCTGGTGGGGGCTGCTCCCTCCGCTGGGCTGGTTGAGCGAATCCGCTCGATCGTTTCCACCTCGAAGCGAACCCCCGCCGCCCGCAGGGCCTCGGTGACCACCTCGGCGGGAGCGGCGGGGTCGGCGGCGGGAAGTTTCAGGGTGACCCTGTAAGGAACGGCAGCTGAGCTGGCCGCCACTTTTGGGGTGGGCGCCGATTTTGGCGTCTGGCCTGGATTGGCCGTGGCCGTGGCCTTGGGCCTGGCCGTTGCCGGGTTCGTTGCTGCGGCGCCTGGTACTGCGGTGCCAGGGAGGCCTGGCCTGGCAGGGCCGGGGGGATTCGCCGGAGCGACGCCTGCGGCGGGTGGGGCCGGCGACGCCTGGGTGGTTGGTGTGGCCGGTTGGCCGGCAACGCCGCCAGGCGGATCGAAGCCGGCGGCAAGCCGTTCACCGATCGGGTTACCACTGCAGCTGCTCAGGGAGAGGCCCAGCAGCACGGTGGTACCCAGCAGCAGCCCTGAGGAGGCCCCCATCAACTCGAGGCGGCCTTGACGATTCGAACGGCGCTGGCACGGAGCCGGCCTGTTTTGGTGGTGGCCGGTTTCCGGGCGGCCGGCGTTGCCTTGCCGGCGGATTGGCTGTCGGTCTTGCTGGCGGTCTTGCCGGCGGCCTTGGTGGCAGCCGGCTTGCGGCCTTTCGCTTTGCTGCTTCCAGCCTTGGCTGCCAGCAAGGCGACGGCTTCTTCCTGGGTGATCGTTTCAGCGGTGCTGCCCTCGGGCAGCGAGGCGTTGAGCTTGCCCTGCTTGACGTAGAGCCCGTAGGGACCATCGAACACCTGGATGGCTTCCCCCTCCCCACCGGGGCTGCCGAGATCCTTGAGGGCGGTGCGACCACCACGGCCCTTCTTCGGGATGGCCAGGAGCTCGATCGCCCGGGCGAGATCCACCTCCAGAACATCATCCTCCGGCTTCAAGGAGCGGTAGTCCTTCTCGCCTTTGCCCTTGTCATGAACGATGTAGGGACCGAACCGGCCCAGGCCGGCCTGCACCTTGCCACCGTCGGAATGCTCACCAAGCAGCCTGGGGAGGCGCAGCAGACCAAGGGCCGCCTCAAGGCTGAGTTCCTCCGGCTTCACCCCCTTGGGCAGGGAGGCGCGTTTCGGCTTGGGATTTTCCTCGCTCACCTGGCCCCGTTGCAGGTAGGGGCCGTACTGGCCGAACAGCAGGTAGATCGCCTCGCCTGATTCCGGGTCCTCGCCAATGCTTTCCGGCCCTTCCGTTTTCTGCCTGAGGATCTGCTCGGCGTGCTCGGCATCGAGTTCGGCCGGGGTGATCTCGATCGGCAGGGTGGCCTTGACCAGCTCCTCGCTGCCATCGTCCGCGACCCGCCTGGCCTCGAGATAGGCACCGAAGCGGCCGATCCGCACCACGCAGGGCAGCCCCTCCATCGCAATGGTGCGGGAGGCGGTGGGGTCGATGTCACCCTCCCGCTGCTGCACCTGCGTTTCCAGGCCCTTCTCCCCTTTGAAGAAACCGTTCAGATAGGGGAGCCACTGTTCCTTGCCGGTGGAGATCTCATCAAGCGTGGTCTCCATGCGGGCGGTGAAGCTCGTGTCGACCAGATCGGGGAAATGCTCCTCCAGCAGGGCGGTCACGGCGAAGGCGGTGAAGCTGGGTGTCAGGGCGTTGCCAGCCAGGGTGGCGTAGCCCCGGTCGATGATCGTGCCGATGATGCTGGCGTAGGTGGAAGGGCGGCCGATGCCCTCCTTCTCGAGCATCTTCACCAGGGCGGCTTCGCTGTAGCGCGCCGGTGGCTGGGTCTGGTGGCCCAGGGCTTCCACCTGCCTGCAGGCGGGGCTGTCCCCCACGGCCAGGGCAGGCAGCAGCACCTCCTGTCCCTCCAGGGCCGCTTCGGGATCATCGCTTCCCTCCACGTAGGCCCGGAAAAAGCCGGCGAAGTCGATCCGTTTGCCCGAAGCCCGGAAGCTGGCCTCCCCCACCTGCAACTCCACGCTGAGCATGGTGAGGCGGGCGTCGGCCATCTGGCTGGCCACGGTGCGCTTCCAGATCAACTCGTAGAGCGCCAGGTCCTTGCCGTCGAGGCCGGTTTCCCTGGGCGTGCGGAACTGGTCGCCGGAGGGGCGGATCGCCTCGTGGGCCTCCTGGGCGTTGCGGGACTTGGTGCTGAACTGACGCGGTGCCGGGCTGAGATAGTTCTGGCCGTACTTTTCGGCCACACAGCTGCGGGCGGCCAGGATCGCCTGCTCGGAAAGATGCACCGAGTCGGTGCGCATGTAGGTGATGAAGCCGCGTTCGTAGAGCCCCTGGGCCGTGCGCATCGTGTCGCGGGCCGAAAGCCGCAGCTTGCGGTTGGACTCCTGTTGCAGGGTGCTGGTGATGAAGGGGGGAACGGGCTTGCGCACCGTGGGTTTCTCCTCCACCTCCGCAACCCGCCAGGAGCTGGTTTCCACCTCCGCCTGGAGGGCCTGGGCCTCGGATTCGCTGAGCAGCTTCACCTTGCTGCCGTCCTTGAGGCCTCCGCTGGTTTCGTCGAAGTCGGCGCCGGTGGCGATCCGCTCCCCCTTCAGGTGGGTGAGTTTGGCTTCGAAGCCGACGCCGGCCTGTTCGAGCCGGGCCTTGAGGTCCCAGTAGCTGCCGCTGCGGAAGGCCCGCCGGGCCCTTTCCCGCTGCACCAGCAGCCGCACCGCCACAGATTGCACCCGGCCGGCGGAGAGCCCCCAGGCCACCTTCTTCCACAGCAATGGCGAGAGGGTGTAACCCACCAGGCGATCGAGGATGCGCCGCGTTTCCTGGGCATGGACCAGCTCCATGTCGAGCTCGCGCGTCTGGTCGAGGGCGCGGGAGATGGCCTCCTTGGTGATTTCGTGGAACACCATTCGCTTGACCGGCACCTTGGGGGCAAGCAGCTGCAGCAGGTGCCAGCTGATGCTTTCGCCCTCCCGGTCCTCGTCCGTCGCCAGCAACAGCCGCTCGGCGCCCTTGAGGGCGTCCTTGAGCTCCTTGACGATCTTCTTCTTGTCCTTCGGCACCACGTAGAGGGGCTCGAAGTCGTTGGTGGTGTTGACGCCCAGGTTGGCCCACTTCTCGCCCTTGTAGGCCGCCGGAATCTCGCTGGCGTTGTTGGGCAGGTCGCGGACGTGACCCATCGAGGCCTCGACACGAAAATCAGCCGGCAGGAACCCACGGATGGTTCTCGCCTTGGTGGGGCTCTCGACGATGACCAGGGTGTGCGCCACAGGCAGGCGAAAATCCGCTCCCCTCTTTATCGCATCGACGGGCCCAACGTTACGAAGACTGCCGGGCAACGCCGCTACAGTCGGCAGCATCAGGCGGTCTCTTGCAGCTTTGACCATTCCGCTCGGATCTCTCCCCATGCTGTTCGCGGACGCTGTGGCGGCAGCGGCATCACCGCCGGAACTGGGGATCACGGTCCTCCAGCTCAATGCCGGCGCGATCGCACCGGAGAGCGCCATCCTCGTGGCCCTGCTGATCTGCCTGCTGGTGGATCTGGCCGGGGAGGAGGCAGCCACCCGCTGGGTTCCCGCGATTTGCTACGCCGGCCTCGGCACGGCCCTGGTGCTGCTCGCCCTGCAGTGGAACGGTCCGGTTGAACCCTCCTTCCTCGGCTCCTTCCTGGCCGACAACCTGGCGGTGGCGTTCCGGAGCGTGGTGGCCGCATCCACCCTGCTCTCGCTCCTGATCAGCTGGCGCTACGTGGAGCAGAGCGGAACACCCGTCGGCGAGTACGCCGCCATTCTGCTGGCCGCCACGCTCGGGGCCATGTTCCTCTGCGGGGCCACCGACCTGGTGAGCATCTTCGTGGCGCTGGAAACCCTCTCGGTGTCGAGCTATCTGCTCTCCGGCTACATGAAGCGCGATGCGCGCTCCGGAGAGGCGGCCCTCAAGTACCTGCTGGTCGGCTCGGCCGCCGCGGCCGTCTTTCTGTACGGTGCCTCGCTGCTCTACGGACTGACCGGAGGCTCCACCAATCTGGAGGCGGTCGGCCTGGCTCTCCAGACCAGTGCCACCCCCGTGACCGCCCTGGCGCTGGTGTTTGTGCTGGCCACTGTGGCCTTCAAGATCGCCGCCGTTCCCTTCCACCAGTGGACCCCGGATGTCTACGAAGGTTCCCCGACCCCTGTGGTGGCGTTTCTTTCCGTGGGTTCCAAGACCGCCGGTTTCGCCCTGGCGCTACGCCTGCTGGTCGGTTGCTTCGAGAGCTTCGACGCCCAGTGGAAAGTGCTGTTCACGGTGCTGGCGGTGCTGAGCATGACCCTCGGCAACGTGGTGGCCCTCGCCCAGACCTCGATGAAGCGGATGCTGGCCTACAGCTCGATCGGTCAGGCCGGCTTCGTGATGATCGGTCTGGTCTGCGGAACGGAAGAAGGCTTCGCGGCCATGGTGCTTTACATGGCGGCCTATCTGTTCATGAATCTGGGCGCCTTCGCCTGCATCATTCTGTTCTCGTTGCGCACCGGCAGTGATCGGATTTCCGACTACGCCGGTCTTTATCAGAAGGATCCGCTGATCACCCTGGGGCTGAGTCTATGCCTGCTCTCGCTGGGCGGGATTCCTCCGATGCTCGGCTTCTTCGGCAAGATCTACCTGTTCTTTGCCGGTTGGGCTGATCACCAGTACCTGCTGGTGGTTGTGGGCCTGATCACCTCGGTGGTGTCGATCTATTACTACATCTCCGTGATCAAGATGATGGTGGTCAAGGAGCCCCAGGAGGCTTCAGATGTGGTGAAGGCCTACCCGCCGATCAGCTGGACTCTCACCGGCATGAAGCCGCTTCGCGCCGCCCTGGTGGCCTGCGTTCTGATCACGGCCGTCGGCGGCGTTCTCTCCAATCCCCTGTTCAACTGGGCCAACAGCGCCGTGGCCGGAACCCCCATGCTCCAGCAGGCGATCGCCAGTGGCGTCGCCGCCCCGGTGGGATGACCGCCACGCTCCGGTCAGGCAGGCTGGCCGTCCGGCAGCAGGAGCCGGTCGCTCAACTGAGCCATATCAGCAAGGTCTATGGCTCCGGAGACACCGAGGTCCGCGCCCTTGATGACCTCAGTCTCACCGTCCAGGCCGGCGACTATCTCGCCGTGATGGGGGCATCAGGCTCCGGCAAGAGCACGGCGATGAATATCATCGGCTGCCTCGATCGTCCCAGCTCCGGCCATTACCTGCTGAGCGGCACTTCGGTGGAGGAACTCAGCGACGACGAACTGGCCGACCTGCGCAACCAGCGTCTTGGCTTCGTGTTCCAGCAGTTTCATCTGCTCGCCAACATGAGCGCCATGGACAACGTGATGTTGCCGATGGTCTATGCTGGTCTGCCGGCCCGGCAGCGGCGCGAACGGGCCAGGCAGGCGCTCGAGCGGGTGGGTCTGGGCCACAGGCTGGAGAACAGACCCAATGAGCTCTCCGGTGGTCAGCAGCAGAGGGTGGCGATTGCCCGGGCGATCATCAACGAACCGGCCCTGCTGCTGGCCGACGAACCCACCGGCGCCCTCGACTCCCACACCACCCAGGAAGTGCTGGGCATCTTCGATCAGCTCCACGACCAGGGCATGACGGTGGTGATGGTCACCCATGAAGACGATGTCGCCGCCCGTGCCGACCGGATCGTGCACTTCCGGGATGGGCGGGTGGCTGGTTGAGTTCACCGGCGGGATGATGCCTCCGGCGGCTCAGCCCGCGCAGCGGGCAAGGCCGCCTTTGGGATCATTCCGGCGGTGAACACCACTGGGGGAGGGTCTCCTGGAGAGCGGGAAGGTTCATGAGACCTCTGCTCATGCGACCTATGCCGCCAGGGGTGGCTTAGCCGGCGGCTTGGGGTTTCGGTGCCGGCGGCAGAGCGGCAGGACGCTCCAGGCTCTGGAGCAGCTGGCCCATCAGCAGGGCGATGGCGTCGGTGCCGGCGATCGCCTCACGGCCGGGATCCAGTTCGCCGGGGTCGATGGCCACCCAGCTCCCGTTCTCGGGGAGACGCAGTTCGAAATGGAGGTGGGGCCCTGTGCTCAGACCGGTGCTGCCCACCCGGCCGATCACCGTGCCCTGCTTGACCAACTCGCCCTCCTTGACGAAAAGCTCGGAGAGGTGGCCGTAGAGGGTGCGGCGTTTCGGTCCGTCATGTTCAAGCTCAACCGCCAGTCCGTAGCCCCCGGCCAGACCGCTGCTGACCACTCGCCCGGTCAGGGCCGCCACCACCGGTGTGCCTTCGGGGGCAGCCAGATCACGGCCGGCATGCATCAACCAATTCCCGAGCACCGGATGCAGCCGCCAGCCGAAGTTGCTGGTGGTGACCGCTGAACCGATCAGGGGGAAGAGCAGGCTGCGGTTGCCGTTGCCCAGCCGCGGAGCAGGCCTGGGGGTCACCCGGAACACATCCATCAGCCGGAAGTTGCCACCTGCGCCGGCCAGCAGGGCGGAAACCGGCACCGTGAGGGGCGGCAGAGGAGCGCCTTCGGCTCCGAGGCGGCCGTAGGGGAAGCCACCACCGGCCAGGCCTCCAGCCAGGTCGGCCCCATCGAGGTCAGGGGTCTCGCGGCGGTCCCCGGGCCAGCGCACCACCACGGCGCGGCATTCGGCCCTGGTCAGGGCTCCGGCCACGCAGGCCTGGCGATGGGCGATCGGATCACCCGGCTGGAGTGGTTTTGCCGATCGGAGCCTGGCGCGCTCCGCCGGGCTGACGGTTCCATCAAGGACCAGTTGATCCAGGGCCCGATCGAAGGACTGGGGAGGCGATTGCTGCAGCTGGGCTGGATCAGGGCGCCGGGGGGTTGGTGGCTCCCCCGCCACGGGCTGGAGGCTGCGGGGAGGCGTCGGGGGGAGGGCGGTCGGCGGGGTGGCTGCCGCTGGTGGTGGGGTGTCGGGGGGCAGGAGCGGCTGCGGCAGCTCCTGCTGCGCCAGGACCAGGGGGGCTCCGATCAGGGAGACCAGGCCCAGCGCGAGCAGTGGCAGGGGTTCGCGGCGGGACACAGTTCCAGAAATGGATTTGGCAGGATCCTAGGGAGAGCCGGCCTGATTCCCGCCCGAGATGGTCCGGCTCAGCTGATCCAGCTCACTGGCACAGCTTGTCCAGCTCAGAAGCTCCGCGTCACCGCCGCCCGACGCTCGCCGAGTGCAACGGCCAGGCTGCCGTCCCGGTTCAGCCCAAGCGGTTGCCAGAGCTCCCCTTGCCAGGGAACCGGCCCGGCTGGCAGGCGCAGCCGCTGATTCGCGCCGGCCAGCACGGTCTCGGGCTTGCCGGCATGCTCGGCGGCCCAGTCGAGGGCACACAAAGCCCTGGCGGCGAGTGCCGCCAGCTCAGCCGCCACCAGGGAGCGGCCGAGTGCCTGGGCCACGCTGATCGCGCCGGCCGGCACCCGGTTGGAGCCATTCAGCCCGAGCCCCACCCTGGCCCAGCGGATCCGGCCGCCGCTCAGCCGCAGCCGCGGCAGCAGGCCCGCCAGCTTGCGTCCATCGACGAGCAGGTCGTTGGGCCATTTGATCGCGACCGCCAGGCCCAGATCTTCGAGCTGCAGGGCCAGCCCCACCGCTGCGGCCAGGCCGAGGTCAGCCGCTGCCCCGGGGTCGCCGGCCCAGGGGAGCGCGGCACTGAGCCACACCCCCCCGGCAGGGGCCAGCCAGGGTCTTCCCTGCTGGCCATGGCCAAAGCGCTGGTGCCGGCTGAACACGGCCAGAGGGGGCCTGGCGCCGGCCCCCAGCAACCGGTCGAGCACGGTTTCGCTGCTGGCGCAGACGGCCCTGCCATGCAGTTGCCAGGCGATCGGCGGCGGCTGTTTCCGGTTCCCCGCCAGCGACGGCTTCGCCAGTAGCCGCCGCCTGGCGGCCGCAATGGCACCGATCATGCCGAAAGAGTGCCCAGCCAGTGGCCCATCCGCAGCGCACCGGCCTCGAGTTGCTCGATCGGATGGACCAGGGCCAGGCGCACCCAGCCTTCCCCGCCAGCGCCGAAGCCGTTGCCGGGGGTGAGCGCCACGCCGGTGCGGTCCAGCAGGGCCGCGCAGAAGGCCTCCGAGTTCAGGCCGGCCGAACGGGCCACCGGGGGCAGGGCCAGCCAGAGGTAAAGGGCCATCGAAGGCCGCTCCACCAGCCATCCAGCCGACTCCAGGGCCGCCGCCATCCGGTTGCGCCGCTGAAGGTAGATCGCCCGGATCCGATCCGGCCACTGAGGGGCCTGCTCCAGGGCGGCGATCGCGCCGGCCTGCAGGGCCAGCGACTGGTTGAAATCCACCACCCCCTTGAGCTGTCGCAAGGCGGTGATCAGCGGAGCGGCACCGATCGCGAAGGCCAGCCGGAAGCCCCCCAGGCACCAGCTTTTCGAAAAGGAGAAGAACTCGATGCCGCAGCGGCGCCACAGCGGATTGCGCAACAGCGCCGGAGCCTCTCCCTCCAGGGCCAGATCCACGTAGGGGTTGTCATGGGCGAACACGATGTCGTGACGAACGGCCCGCTCAACGGCCGCATCCACCCAGGCCTGATCCCCCACGGTGGCGGTGGGGTTGTGGGGAAAGCCCAGCACCATCAGCCTCAGCTGCTCCCATTGGCTGGTGGGGAGCTGGTCGAAGTCGGGCCGCCAGCCCTCTTCGCTGCGCAGGCCAAGCAGGTGGGGGTCAGCGGCGGCGAGCTGCAGGCCACCGAGATGGGAGGGGTAGTACGGGTCGAGCAGCAGGGCGGCATCGCCTGGATTGAGCACCGCCAGGGGGAGGTGAGCCGTGCCCTCCTGGGAGCCGACCAGCAGCAGCACTTCCGAGTCCGGATCCACCCGTACCGCAAAACGGCGCTGGGCCCAGGCGGCCACCGCCTGGCGGAAGGGCCCGGTGGCGCCGTGCAGGCAATAGGAGGAGCTGTCAGGTCGGCCCAGAGCCGCCGCGATCGCCGCGATCGCCTCAGGTGGCGGCGGCAGGTCGGTGGAGCCGAGCGACAGGTCCAGCAGGGCAGGCAAGGGCTCGCTGCCTTCGGCTGCTGCGGCCAACCGTTGGCGGTAATCCGCCTTGCGGCTGTCGTTGCGGGCGAACACCCCCTGGCCCAACCGGCTCAGCCGTTGGGAGATCGGCATCAGAGATGGCTGTCGAGAAAGGCCTGCAACTGGGATTGAGAGAGCGCGCCTTCGTGGCGGGTCAGTTCGATGCCATCGCGGAACAGGATCAGGGCGGGAATGCCCTGGACCCGGTAGGCGTCGCGGCTGGAAGGATTGGCATCCACCTCGATTTTTCCCACCACCAAGCGATCGCCGTAATGGTTCGCAGCCCAGTCCATCAGGGGGGCGATCAGACGGCAGGGACCGCACCAGGGGGCCCAGAAATCGACCAGCACCGTGCCGCTGGCCTCAAGGACATCGGCCTGGAAGCTCGCGTCGGTGAATACGGCAACGGCCACGGCAGAAGGTCAGCTGCGGCGATTGTATGAATCGATGGTGGCTTTACCGATTCAGAGCTTGTCGATCGAGCGCTTCAGCTCCTCCAGCTCGGCGTTGACCTCAGCCACCTTGACGGGCTCCAGCTGGGGGGTGGGACTGTCGGCAGCCAGCAGGGGCAGGGCGGCAGGGCCTCCTTCCAGGCGGTTCCGGAGGGCGGCGAGCTCATCATCCAGATCGCTGCCGCCCTCCAGGGAGGCGAACTGGCTCTCCAGGTCGGCTCCGGCCAGTTCGGCTGCGGCTTCGCTGCGGGCCTCCTGCTGCAGCACCTTCTCCTCCATCTGCTCGAAAGCAGCCATGGCCGAGTTGGTGCCAAGGCTGCTGACAGCGCTCTGAAGCTGCTCCTGGGCCTGGGCGGCCTGGGAGCGGGCCTTGAGCATGTCCTTCTTGGTCTTGGCCTGGGCGATCTTGCCCTCCAGGGCCAGCAAGCTCTTCTTGAGGGTTTCGACCTGGCCTGCCTGGCTGTTGAGCTGATTGGTGAGAGCTGTTGCGGTGTCCTGGTAGGTCTTGCGGCGGCTGAGGGCTTCCCTGGCCAGGTCTTCCTCTCCCTTCTTGAGGGCCAGCTCGGCTCGTTCGTACCAGGTTTTGCTCTGCGCCCCTGCCTGCTCGGCCTGGTTCTGAATGCGCTTCTGGCTGGCGATCGCCGTGGCCACGGCCTGCCGCAACTTGACCAGATCGGCCTGCATGTCGGCCACCGACTGGTCGAGGATCTTGCCTGGATCCTCCGCCTTGCTGACCAGATCGTTGAGGTTGGCCCGCAGCAGGCGGCTGAGCCGATCGAAGAAGCCCATGGATCACGGTGGGGTCGGATCTGAGGTTAGCGGTGGCGGAATGGTTGGAGCCAGCCGGTTGACCGCACCTAGGATCGGGGGATGGCCATCGCTCCCAGCGACCAGACCAGGCGGTTCGGCAATCTCCAGATCCTGACCTCGCCGGTCCGTCCGCCCGCCACCGGGCTTGGCCAGTGCCTGACGGCCCTGCAAGGCCAGTGGAAACGCAACGGCCATCTCGCCTCTCTCTGGCAGGCCTGGCCCCGCATCGCCGGGGCATCCCTGGCTCCCCACTGCCAACCACTCAGCCTCCAGGCCGGTGTGCTCTGCGTTGGCGCCACCCATCCCCAGTGGCTTCAGGCCCTGCGCTACAACCGCCACCAGCTTCTCGGTGCCCTGCGTGGTGCTGGATTTCCGGTTCGCGACCTGCGTTTCCAGCAGCACCATCCCGGCAGCGCCCCCACCCCCGGCACCGAGGAGGAAGCCCGGATCTGGGCCGCCCATCCCAGCCGCATCGACGTGCATGGTCTCGCCGATTGCCCCCGCTGCGGCAGCCCGGCGCCGGCTGGAGAGCTGGGTCGCTGGGGGCATTGCAGCTTCTGTCAGCGTCAGGTGATCGAGGTCAGTAGCGCTCAGGCCGGGGATCCCTCCAGCTGACCCTGGCCTTTCCGGTACGCACCAGGGAGCTGGCCTGCTGATCCAGCCGACCCCGCTCGACGCGCCAGAGGCTGTAGAGGCCGCTGCTGAACAGGGGAGCGCCCTTCAGGCTGCGCCAGTGGGGCAGGGCCGCGGTCGCCGCGTCGATCACCATGAGCACGGTGGGGGCAGCCATCGAACTGGATGGCTCCAGGTTGCGGCGTCGTTCGCTGCGCAGCCGGTCGCTGAGATTGGCAAGACCGTCGGCTGTGGTGCCCTCATAAAGGACCACCCGGCGGCTGTAGTAGTGCAGCGAAGGCTTGAGGATCCCCACCATCGCCAGCTTCTCCCCCGGCCGGGCCAGCTGCGCCGCCGCCGCCGCCATCGCCCGCACGGGCCGACCGCGCACCCCATCCCCCAGTTGCCACATCGGCAGCACCGCCAGCAGCTGGAAGGCCACCAGGGGCAGCTGCAGGCCCAGCAGCCAGCCCGGGCCTGGGGTCCGGGTCCGCAACCAGAACCAGGCGCCGGCAAGGGTGGCAAGGCTGAAACAGAGGGCCGCCCTCAGCACATAGCCGCTGGCCAGCAGCTCGCCTGGCAGGGTCGGCATTTCGGGGTCATCGATCAGGGGAATCCAGGCCGGGGACGCCCAGAGTGCGGCGGCCAGGAGGCCGCTTAGCGCCACCGTGAGGCCCTGGGCCCGTTGAAACCAGCGATCCGGCGCGGCTTTTGCCTGGCTGCGGCCGCCCCGGGCGACTCCGTCCTGGGCCGCCAGGGCGATCAGCAGGCCTGCGGCCGGCGTGGCCGGTAACCAGTAGCTGGGCAGTTTGGTGGCCGCCAGGGTGAACAGCAGCAGCACCGCCAGCAACCAGCAGGCCGCGAAGCTGCGCAGTGAGGAGCTGGGGGGCAGGCTTCTGGTGGTCGTGGCCATCAGGCCTCGAACGAGCCCCAGCCCCAGCAGCGGGGTGAAGGGAAGACTGGCCACCACCAGCACCGGCAGGAAGTACCACCAGGGCTGCAGGTGCTCATTCACCACCGATGTGAAGCGTTGGAAGTTGTGATACCCAAAGAAGCTGTCCCAGAAAGGGCGTCCTTCCACCAGGAGCATCGCCCCGTACCAGGGCCCCGATACCGCCAGGGTGAGCGCCAGCCCAGGCAGGGGCCTCAGTCGGCGCCAGAGCGGCAACAGGGCCTGCTGTCGCCAGCCGAAGCCGAGCAGGGTCAGGCCCGCCAGGGCCAGGGCGACCGGGCCTTTGCTGAGGACGGCCAGCCCCAGCACCGCCCAGCCAGGCCACCAGAACTGCTGCGGTTCTGCCCAGGTCCGCCAGAACAGCAGCAAGGCCACCGCCAGGCAACCACTGAACAGGGCATCACTGACGGCGATCCGGCTCCAGAGCAGCACCAGGGGGGAGAGGCTGAAGGCCAGGGCCGCTGTCAGGGCCGTCAGGGCGGCGGTTCGACTGGACGGTGGGGGCGGCGGGTCGCCTGGACTGGGCTGGGGCCAGCGCAGCAGCGTGTCGGCGAGGGCCAGCATCACCCCGATCGAGGCGAGCCCGGAGGGAAGACGGGCGGCCCAGGTTCCCAGGGGATTCCAGGATTCCTGGCCGGGCAGGCTGTAGCCCAGGGCCATCAGCCAATACACCAGGGGGGGTTTGTCGTAGCGGGGCAGACCATTCACCCAGGGGGTCAGCCAGTCGCCGCTTTCCGCCATGGTCCGGGCTGCTTCGGCGAAGCGCGGCGGGGTTTCATCGACGAGGCCGGTGTCACCGAGCTGCCAGAGGAAACAGGCCGTTCCCACCAGCAGGCAAGCCAGCAGAACGGGCCCATGGGCGGGTCTGGGGCGGTGGGCAGCCGGCGGGCGGGCGGAAGGCACGGCAGCGGGTTCGGGCGCTGAGAACCTAAGTCGGAGGCGTGGGCCGCTCTGCTGCGAGCAGCCCTTCCCGCAACCAGGATTCGATCCTGGCGGCGAAGGCTTCCCGGGAGAAGTGCCGCTCCGCCCATTGCCTGCAACTCCCCCGATCCAGGGCTTCCGCCGGCCCCACCGCGGCGGCCAGGGCACCGACATCGTCGGGGGCCACCAAGCTGCCGTTCAGGCCCGGCTGAATCAGTTCGGCAGGCCCACCCCTGCGGTAGGCCACCACCGGCACACCACAGGCCATCGCTTCCACCACCACGTTGCCGAAGGCCTCATTCCATTTGGGCGTGTTGAGCAGGGCCCCGCAGCCCCCCAGTTCCGCCTGCAGCCGTTCGGTGGGCTGAAATCCCTTCCAGATGATCGTGCCGGCCGGAACGGAGGCCTCCACTGCCGCGGCATAAATGGGATCGGCGCAGAACCCCCAGACGGCGAGCTTCCGTCCCAGCTGGGCGGCGGCCGCCGCCGCATCCTCGAGGCCCTTTTCCGGTGCGATCCGTCCGGCCCAGCCCAGTGGGGCCTGGGCATCGGCATGCGGGCGGAACCGGTAGGCGGAGAGATCAAACCCATTGCCCACCACTCGCGCCGGGCCATTCAGCTCGAAATCGGCCGCCTGGGCAGCCGTGTGGAAGGCGAGCCGGCTGGGATCCCAGCCGGAAACCGCCTGGATCACCCCATCCATCACCGCGGCCACCGATCCCATGCTGACCAGATGAAACAGCGGGGCGGCCAGATGGGGGGTCAGCCAGAACGGCAGCCAGTCGTAGCCCAGGTTGAGGATGGCGTCGAAATCCGCCTGGTGCTTAAGGGCGCAATCCCAGAGGGCCGCCAGCAGGGCATCGGCTGGTATCTGCACGGACCCATCGCGGGGCTGGTGCTGCCAGCTGGGCTGCTCCACTCCCGGGCGGGTCCACAGCGCCGCCCGTTCGCAGCCCGGCGGCAGCCGGGAGCCTTCAGCGGCCAGCACCGTGAGCTGATGACCGCGGGCGATCAGGCCGGCGACCAGGCCGGTCAGGGTGATCTCCACACCGCCGCCGCGCCCGCTGCCCAGGGTGCCGACCGGGGTGCTCACCACCAGCAGCCGCAGGCAGGGCGGGCTCATGGCAGGGGCTCCGGCGATGGTTCCCGCGGCCCTTCCCAGAGCCGCTGACGCTGGTTGATCAGGGCGACGGATCCCAGCGCCAGACCGGCCCCCATCCATTGCAGGGGCCGGAGCCGTTCATCAAGAAACATCACCCCACAGAGCAGGGCGAAGACCGGGGTGAGAAAGGTGAGCGCACTGAAGCCGGTCAGATCACCCCGACGGGCGAACCAGAAGAACAGTCCATAGGCCAGGGCGCTGCCCAGCAGGCTGGCGTAGGTCATCAGGCTCCAGTCGAGGCGGCTCCAGTGGGGCCAGAACGGCGCCAGCCCGGGATCCAGCCAGGGACCGAGCGCACTGGCGGCCAGCAAAGGCACGCCGCCGATCAACAGATGCCAGCCGGTGATCGCCACAGGATCACTGTGGCCGATCGCGAACCTGCAGAGCACGGTCCCCACCGCCATCGCCACCGCCGCCCCCAGCATCCAGAGTTCACCATGGCTCCAGGCCAGCCCGGCGGGACTCTGCGGCCCATCCAGCCACCAGTGGCTGAGCAGCGAAGCCGGCAGCCCCAGGCAGAGGATCCCGGCCAGTCCGAGCACAAGGCCAAGCCAGCCCACCGGATTGATCGCCTCTCCGAACAGGCTGCGGGCCAGCAGGGCCACCAGCAGGGGCTGGGAATCGATCAGCACCGAGCCCAGGCCGGCCCCGGTGCTGCCCAGCCCCCTGGTCAGGAGGCCCTGGAAAAGGGCGCCGTCGACAAGGGCAAAGGCAAGCAGCCACAGCCGGTCAGCTGGATCCACCCGCAGGGAGCGGCCCATCAGCACCGCCGCAGCCAGCACCGCCGCCCCGGCTGGAATCAGCCGCATCCAGGCCACCGTCAGGGGGCCCGCCCCATCCAGCAGGGGTCTCATCGCCGCCATCGCCGTGCCCCAGAGCGCAAAGGGCAACAGCCTCAGCAGCCACGTCATTCCTGGAATCATCGAAACAGCCGCCGACCACCTTTTTAAGATCCAGCCACCACGCATCGAAGCGAATGCCCTGGCCCTGGCGCCGCAAGTCTCGGAAAACCATGGCGCGCATCGCGATCGAGGGACCGATCGCCGGGGCCACCCGGGAGCGGGTGCTCAAGGCCCTGCGCCAGGTCGAGGAGCGGGAATGCCCGGCCTTGCTGCTGCGCATCGACAGTCCGGGGGGGACGGTGGGCGACAGCCAGGAGATCCATGGTGCCCTGCTGCGGCTGCGCCGAAAGGGTTGCCGAGTGGTGGCGAGCTTCGGCAACATCTCCGCTTCCGGCGGGGTCTATCTGGGGGTGGCGGCCGAGACGATCGTGGCCAATCCGGGCACGATCACCGGTTCGATCGGCGTGATTCTGAGGGGGAACAACCTCTCCGAGCTGCTCAAGCGGATCGGCATCAGCTTTGAAACCGTCAAGAGCGGCCTCTACAAGGACATTCTTTCGCCGGATCGTTCCCTCACCGCCGACGAGCGCCATCTGCTTCAGGAGCTGATCGATTCCAGTTACGGCCAGTTCGTTGCAGCCGTGGCGACGGGCCGTGGTCTGAGCGAGGAGGTGGTGCGAGGCTTCGCCGACGGCCGGGTGTTCAGTGGCGCCCAGGCCAAGGCGCTCGGCCTCGTCGATGCCCTGGGCGACGAAGACGATGCACGGCGGTTGCTGGCACGCCTGGTCGGACTGGATGAGGACAAGATCAGGCCGACCACTTTCGGCAAGCCACCGAAGCGGCTCAGCTCCCTGATTCCTGGTTTCAATCTGCTGGGCCCGTTGCACCAGGCCCTCAGCCTGGAGCTGGCCTGGTGCGGCATGCCGCTCTGGCTTTGGCGGCCATGAGCGGCGGGCAGCAGCTGCGGGCCCTGCGGGGTGCCACCACCGCGGAGGCCAACACGGTGGCCGCGATCGTCGCCGCGGTTGAGGAGCTGCTCGATGCCCTGATCCGCCAGAACGGTCTGCGGGGATCCCAGGTGCTCTCGGTCACCTTCTCGGTGACGGCGGATCTGACCGCCTGCTTCCCCGCCTCGATCGCCCGCCGCCAGGCCGGCTGGGATGGGGTGGCCCTGCTGGATTGCCAGCAGATGGCCGTGGATGGTGATCTGTGCCGCTGCATCCGTCTGCTGGCCCATGCCTGGATGGAGACAGGCCGCACCCCGGCCCATCCCTATCTTCGCGAGGCCGCCGGGCTCCGGCCGGACAGATCCGGTCACACCTGACAGCTGTGTGGCTGCCCTTGCCGACCGGTCTGGTCCGCGGCCTGGTCCGAGAATCCAATCGATGATCGTTCGACCCGTCGCCTGCCCCTCCCCATGTCTGTTCTGAAGCATCGGCCGCAGCACTCCCCGGCACGGCCACTTCGCAGCCGCCTGCGCCTGGCGATGGCGGCGATGGCCGGCATCGCCCTCGGGACACTCGGGGCCGGCTTGCTGGGTGCCTCAGCGCCCCGCTCGGCCCAGGCCCAGGGCACCCCGGGCCTGGTCGAGTTCCGCTGGGACAACAGCAAGGATTACCGGCGGCTTTATTACTTCATCACCGATACGGCCCGGCTCAAGCGCTCGGAGTACTACCTGCTGTTGCGGCCCAAGGATCGCAACACGGCCATCCTCAAACTCAGCGTGGTGGTGCCCCAGAATTTTGATGTCAAGATTTCGCCGGAGGATGTACAGCTCTGCTTCATGAAGGAAGGAGGCATGATGTCGCGCACAGGTTGCAAGGAAAAGATTCCTGCCACGGTTGAAATTTCGAAGGATGGCCGCTCGATCGACATCTTCCCGGATCGGCCTGTTTCGGATGAGCGCACCATCGGCGTTTACATGAATATCTTTAATCCGTTCAACATCGGCATGTATCAATTCAATGCCCTGGCCCAGGCGCCCGGCGACGTTCCCTTCGCCGGATACCTCGGCAGCTGGCTGATTCAGATCGATCCCACCAACTGACCGATCGAATGACCGGCCGACTGATACGTTGGTTCATCGACCCTGAGCGAGTAGTAGAGCCGCACCATGACGAAGCGCACCCTGGAAGGAACGAGCCGCAAGCGCAAGCGGGTGTCTGGCTTTCGTGTTCGGATGCGGTCCCACACGGGCCGTCGGGTGATCCGCACCCGCCGCCGCCGCGGCCGCGCCCGTCTGGCTGTTTGAGCCCCAGCCGGCGGGCACCATGGCCCTGCCGCCGAACCTGCGTCTGCGGGGTCACAGAACCTTCGACCGCCTCTACAGGAACGGACGCCGCTTTCATGGCACCTGGATGGTGCTGCGCACCCTGAAGGCGGAGGAGAGCCTGCTGAGCAGCAGCCTGGCGGCCGTGCCCACGAGCCCCCTGCGCTGCGCTGTTGTGATCAGCAGCAAGGTGAGCAAGCGTTCGGTCAGTCGCAACAGGCTGCGCCGGCTCATTCATGCCTGGCTCCAGGTCCACTGCGGTTCTGCCGCTGCCTTGGCCGACCCACCCCAGTGGCTGCTGTTCAGTCTCAAGCCGGGCTGCGCCGAAGCCGACCCCGAGGCCTTGCTGGGAGAATGTGCATCGTTGTTGCGGAAGGCAGGTCTGAGCCGATGACAGGTCAAGCGCCGGAAGCCCAGGGCACCAGCTCTTCCCCCCCCACGCCTTTGCTGGAGCCAGTCTTCTATGAGGGCGGACCGGCGAGGGGAGATCTGATCTTCAATCTGGTCTTCGGCCTCACCCTGATCGGGATTCCCTTCGCCGTCGGCGCCATCGTCCGAGCCCTGTGGCTGCGCTATCGGATCACCAGCCGCCGGATTTCGGTGAGTGGTGGTTGGCTGGGCCGCGACCGCAGCCAGATCAGTTACGCCCAGATCCGTGAGGTGCGCTCGGTGTCCCGCGGTTTCGGTGCCTGGGGTGACATGGTCCTGGTTCTCAACGACGGCGCCAAGCTGGAAATGCGCTCCCTGCCCCGCTTCCGGGAGACCGAGGCCTACATCCTTGAGCGCATGGCCGCCCGCAACCCGTCGAATGGTTCGGGTCTCCGCACCGCGGAGAGCAAGGGATTCGGCGACGCCCTGGCGTCCGGCGCCTGAGCCCCCTGCTGGGGCACACTGTCCTGAAGAACCTTCCCACCCCCGTCGCCACCCCGCCGTGATCGGCTACATCTCCGACAATCTGCTGCTCCCGATCCTCGATTTCTTCTACGGGTTGGTGCCGAGCTACGGGCTGGCGATCATTGCCCTCACGGTGGTGATCCGCCTGGCCCTGTTCCCCTTGAGTGCCGGATCGATCCGCAGTGCCCGTCGCATGCGGATCGCCCAGCCCGTGATGCAGAAACGGCAGGCGGAAATCAAGGCGCGCTACGCCAGCAACCCCCAGAAGCAGCAGGAAGAGCTCGGCAAGCTGATGAAGGAATTCGGCAGCCCCCTGGCGGGCTGCCTGCCCCTGCTGGTGCAGATGCCGATCCTCTTTGCCCTGTTCGCCACCCTGCGGGGCTCACCGTTCGCCGATGTGCCCTACACCTTGAATCTCAAGGTCTTGCCGGCCGAGCAGATCGCCACGGTGGAGCCAAAGCCGTTCAACACCGCCAGCCATTCGATCTTCATCACCGAAACCAGCCACGTGCCGGTGATCGCCAGCCTGGAGCAGGGAACCAAACTCGGCGTCGGCGACACGGCTCAGATCGATCTTCACACCAAGGACGGCGAGCCCTTCGCCGCCTCCCTGGCCAATGTGGAGAACGGCTCGGCTTACCTGCCCAGCTGGGGCATCACCAAAGGTGAAGGAGTGGTCCGGGTCAGCGACACCGGCCGGATCGAAGCCCTCAGCCCTGGCGATGCCACGATCGAGGCCAAGGTGCCTGGGTTGGCGGCCCGCAGCGGCTTCCTGTTCATCAAGGCGCTCGGCCAGGTCGGCTTCTACACCGACGGGGCGATCAACTGGGACATCGCCATCCTGGTGGGCGCTTTCGGGGCAAGCCTGTTCGTCTCCCAGATCCTTTCCGGGATGGGAATGCCCCCCAACCCCCAGCAATCCACCGCCAACAAGATCACCCCGGTGATGATCACCGGAATGTTCCTGTTCTTCCCGCTGCCCGCCGGCGTGTTGCTCTACATGGTGGTGGCCAACATCTTCCAGGGTCTCCAGACCTTTCTGCTCACCCGCGAAGCTCTCCCAGACAACCTTCAGGAGATCCTCGACCAGCAGCTGGCCCAGCAGACCGTGGCTGTCACGGCCACCAGCGGCTCTGGAATCGAGCGGCTGCCCTTCGAGCCGAAGGGCAGGAAATGACCCAGCCGAGCCGGCCCTTCCGCCCGGAGAACCTGCCGTTGCGGCCGGTGCCTGTGCAGGAGCTGCGCCTGCTCGCCGGTGGGGCCAGCTGGTCGGTGGATCAGTTCCTGCCGGAGCTGGAAAGCCTCACCCCTGTGCGCGGCACGCTGACGGCCATCCATGCCGGCCACCGGATCGAGCTCAGCGGCGAGGGCCGCACGGTCATCACTCTGCGCTGTGATCGCTGCCTCAACCCCTTCAGCCAGCCGCTCCGCTTCCGTTGCAGTGAGGTGGTTGCCCTCAGTGTCGAGAATCCAGGCGCCTGGCTGGAATCCGCTGCCGAATCAGCCCAGTCGGCCGAATCACCCGATGGTGCCGATCCCGCCGATTCCGAGCAGCCGGTGGATTGTCTCGATCCCCTGGGAAGCTTCGAGCCGGCCCGTTGGTTCGTTGAGCAGCTCAGCCTGCAGCGGCCTTGCCGCAACCATTGCGGTGCCACCTGCCCGGGCCCAGGCCCGCTGCTGGCGGCGGCGCCCCTGCCTGATCCCCGCTGGGCCCAGCTGAGCCAGCTGAGCCGTCCTGGTTGATCCAGGCCGATGGTTGACCTCCCATGACTGAGTCCTGGTCGGATCACCTCGATCTGTTGATCCGGGCCCGGGCGCCGATTCTCTGGATCCGCTCGCCCGAGGAGGAGCGCGTCGAAACTCTCCTGAATCAGGCGGCGGAGCGACTCGGCAACCGCACACTCTTCCGCTGGGACTTCGTCGATGGCCTGGCCGGGCTGCCAAACCGCTCCGGTGAGGCGGCGCGCAACCCGATGGCCGCCCTCGAAAGTCTGCAGGCCTTGCCGCAGGACCAACCCGCCATTCTGCTGCTGCTTGATTTTCACCGCTATTGCGAGGACCCCGGCATCTGCAGACGCCTGCGCAACCTCTCCACCAGCCTGCGCCGACAACCGCGCACCCTGGTGATCACCGCCCCGGAATGGCAGGTCCCCAGGGAGCTGGAAGAGTGCCTCACCGTGGTGGATCTTCCCCTGCCCTCGGCCATCGAGATTCGAGGGCTGCTGGAGAGCATCGCCCGGGCCAGCGGCCACACGCCCCCCGCCGCCGAGCTTGAGCAGCTCATCCACTGCTGCAGTGGCCTCACCGAGCAGCGCATCCGCCAGGTGGCGGCCAGGGCCCTCGCCCGGCGTGGCCAGCTTGGCTCCGAGGATCTAGCCGAGGTGCTGGAGGAGAAGCGCCAGGCGATCGCCCGCAGCGAACTGCTGGAATACTGCCCCACCGAGGCGAGCCCTGCCGACATCGGCGGCCTGGAGGCGCTCAAGCAATGGCTGGACCAGCGTCGCCTGGCCTTCAGCGACGAGGCGGAACGCTATGGACTGCCCCTGCCGCGGGGTGTGCTGCTGGTCGGTCCCCAGGGAACCGGCAAGTCGCTCACCGCCAAGGCGATTGCCCACAGCTGGGCGATGCCCCTGCTGCGCCTGGACGTGGGCCGCCTGTTCGCCGGCCTGGTGGGAGCCAGCGAGGCCCGCACCCGCGACATGATCCGGCGGGCCGAGGCGATGGCCCCCTGCGTGCTCTGGATCGACGAGATCGACAAGGGCTTCGGTGGCGACAGCCGCAGCGACGGGGGTGCCAGCCAGCGGGTGCTGGCCAGCCTGCTCACCTGGATGGCGGAGAAGACCTCGGCGGTGTTCGTGGTCGCCACCGCCAACGGGGTCGCCAACCTGGCCCCGGAGCTGATGCGCAAGGGTCGATTCGATGAGATCTTCCTGCTTGATCTCCCCGACGCGGCGGAACGGCGAGCGATCCTCAGCCTGCAGCTGCAGCGGCGGCGGCCGGGGAACAGCATTCCCCTGGAGGTGCTGGTCGATCGCACCGCAGGATTTTCCGGAGCCGAACTCGAGCAGACTGTTGTGGAGGCCATGCACCTCGCCTTCGGTGACCATCGCGATTTCGGCGAGAGCGACCTGATCCGGGCCGCCAGCGATCTCGTGCCGCTGTCGCGGACGGCACGGGAGCAGCTTGAGTCGTTGAAGCAGTGGGCCAGCAGTGGCCGGGCCCGACCGGCCTCCAGGTTGCGTGGTGTAACGAAAGCTGACGCCCCGTAACGAAGCCCGACGCCGGGTAACGAAACAACCGGCTGGCCATGGCGGGCAGGCCATTGATCCCTACGGTGCCTGCAATCGCCCACCACCCCTTGGATCGTCCTTCCGCCGCCACCCAGATCACCGTGGCTTTCCTCGGTGCCGGTGTGATCACCAGCTTCGCTGTGGCCCAGGGGCAGAATCCGCTCACGGCTCTGGGAATCACCGTTTTCTCCGCTCTCGCCGCCGTGATGGTTGGCCAGGTGCTCTGAAGCCCACCCCCTGAGTGGTTCAGGTGGCCGGTTTCCCGGCTTCATTCAGAAGAGCCTTGCTGCAGGGATGCCCTCTGGGTGGAATAGGGATGGCCTTGATCGTGGAATTCTCTTGATCGTGAGGTTCTCATGATCTCCGTTGCAAGATCTCCGCGGAGGCCTTGCCGTTCCCATCCTTATCGTTGATCACGATCGCCCCGCACCGGAGTTGCCGATGGTCGCGCCTGTCCTCCGGCAGACCCTCAGGACAGGGCCCCAGCGGGCGCAGCGGAGATCACCATGAGCGGTGATCCGAGGCTGGCTGTTGCCGTCTTTGACACCAAGCCCTACGACCGTCTGCACCTCCCGGCGGCCACAGGTGCCGATGTGGAGCTCCGCTTCCTGGCTTTTCGCCTCACGGCTGAAACATCCGCTGCCGCCCATGGTGCCAGGGGTGTCTGTGTCTTCGTCAATGATCTTGTCGACCGGGCCTGCCTTCAGCAGCTTGCCGCCCAGGGCACCGAACTCGTGGCCCTGCGGTGCACGGGCTACAACAACATTGATCTGGCTGCCGCTCGCGACTGTGGAATCGCGGTCACCCACGTTCCCGCCTATTCCCCCTATGCCGTGGCGGAGCATGCCGTGGCCCTGTTGCTCAGCCTGAATCGCAAGATTCACCGGGCCTACAACCGGGTACGGGAGATGAATTTCTCTCTGCAGGGTCTGGTCGGAACCGATCTCAATCAGAAAACGGTGGGGATCGTCGGAACGGGCAAGATCGGCAAGATCGTGGCTCGCATCCTGCATGGATTCGGGATGGTCGTGGTGGCCTATGACCCCTACCCGGATGCCGCCTGGGCAGCGCGGGAGGGCATCACCTATCTGGATCCGATCACCCTGGCTTCGATCTGTGATGTGATTTCCCTCCACGTTCCACTCACGCCCGAAACCCACCACATCATTTGTCGCGAAACCATTGAGCGGATGAAACCTGGGGTGATTCTGGTCAATGTGAGCCGGGGTGGGCTGATCAACACCACGGAGTTGATCACGGCTCTCAAGTCGGGGCGCCTCGGCGGGGTGGCGCTGGATGTCTACGAGGAGGAGGAGGGGGTGTTCTTCGAGGATCTCTCCGGCCATGTGCTGCAGGACGACCTGCTGGCCCGCTTGCTCACTTTCCCGAACGTGCTGATCACGGCTCATCAGGCATTCCTCACCCATGAGGCCCTCGGCGACATCGCCCAGATCACGGGAGCCAATCTCCGGGCCCTGGCGGCGGCTGAGCCCTTTGTGGAAGGCTCCGTGCTCACCTGAGGCCACTGCGGTGCCATCCATGGACATCCACACCCCGGCCCATCTGCGCGAGCTCATGCCCGCCCTGGCCAACAAGACCTACTTCAACTACGGCGGTCAGGGACCGCTGCCCACCCCGGCTCTGGCGGCGATCACGGCGAGCTGGGAGCGGATCCAGGAGCTGGGCCCCTTCAGCTCCGACATCTGGCCGTGGGTCTCCCAGCAGGTCAGTGGCCTGCGCGGTTCACTGGCGGCGCTCTGCGGCGTTGCACCAGCACGGTTGGCCCTCACCGAAAACGTCTCCAGCGGTTGCGTGCTGCCGCTCTGGGGGCTTCCCTGGCAGCCCGGTGATGAACTGCTGATCAGCGACTGCGAGCACCCCGGCATCGTGGCCGCCTGCCGTGAGCTGGCGCGCCGCGAAGGGCTCACTCTCACCAGCCTGGCGGTGAAGAAGGTTCGCGGGGATTCGGCCGCCGCAGTGGCTGGCGCCGTGCTGACGGCCCTCGAAGCCGCCCTCACGCCCCGCACCCGCCTGGTGGTGCTCTCCCATCTGCTCTGGAACACCGGCCTGGTGATGCCGATCGCGGCGGTGGCGGCGCGGCTGCAGCAACAGCCTCGCCATCCCTGGTTGCTGGTGGATGCGGCCCAGTCGGTAGGAAGTCTGCCGGTGGCCGAAGCGGCCAGCTGCGCCGATATCTACGCGTTCACGGGCCACAAGTGGTGCTGCGGCCCTGAAGGGTTGGGCGGAGTCGCCCTCTCCGAGCGGCTGCTGCTGGAATCGCAGCCCACGCTGGGTGGCTGGCGCAGCCTGGCCAGTGAAAGCGACGGGACCAGCCAATGGCACAGGGATGCCCGCCGCTTCGAGGTGGCCACCTCCTGCACCCCCCTGCTGGCCGGGCTCAGCACCTCGCTGGCGCTGCTCGGATCCCTGGGGAGCTGTGCGGAGCGGCTGGCCACGATTCAGGCAGGCAGCAACCGGCTCTGGCTCGGATTGGAGGCAATCGATGGAATCTCCCCCCTGCTGAGCGGGCCACCACCTGCCGGTCTGGTGAGCTTTCAGCTGGAGGGGCGCAGCCCGGAGGCGGTGGTGCAGGCCCTCGGGCAGCAGCGGATCTGGCTGCGCAGCCTCGATGATCCCGCCTGCCTGAGGGCCTGCACCCATGTGACCACCAGCGCCGCCGAGGTGGATCAGCTGCTGGACGCCCTGCGGGAGCTGGCCTGAGCCGCTGCAGGGTGGGGGCGATCAGCCGACCGTGTCGGAGGCCATCAGCTTGCGGTGAACCCAGCCCGCCAGCAGGGCACCGGCGATCGGCGCCACCCAGAACAGCCAGAGCTGGGCCATCGCATCTCCTCCCACCCAGGCCGCCACGGCGGTGCTGCGGGCCGGATTCACGGAGGTGTTGGTGACGGGGATGCTGATCAGGTGGATCAGGGTGAGGGCCAGACCGATCGGCACGCCGGCAAATCCTCCGGGCGCCAGGCGGTCGGTGGCACCCATGATCACAAGCAGAAACACGAAGGTGAGGATCAGCTCGATCAGCAGCGCCGACCAGAAGCCATAGCCCCCGGGCGAATGGGTACCCCAGCCATTGGTGGCCAGGGGGTTGCTGCCGGTGAGGGCGAAGCCGTCCCTGCCGCTGGCCACGATCATGATCACCCCACCGGCGATGATCCCGCCGAGCACCTGGGCCACCACATAGGAGAGCAGTTGCGAGCCGGGGAATTTCCCGGCTGCCCAGAGGCCGAAGCTCACGGCCGGGTTGATGTGACAGCCGGAGACATGGCCGAAGGTGTAGACCATCGTCAGCAGGGTGAGGCCGAAGGCAAGGGAAACGCCCAGGAAGCCAAGACCCAGCGGATTGGCCGCGGCGCTGTCGTAGGGAAAGACAGCCGCCAGCACAGCACTTCCGCAGCCACCCAGCACCAGCCAGAAGGTGCCGATCAACTCAGCAAGGAATTTCTTCGAAAGTGGAACACCAGCGGCCATGGAGAAAGCGGAAATAATCAGGGCAGATTGTCACATAACGGGGCAGCCCCTTGCCGGTGCTGGTGAGAAGGGACACACGGGCCGGTATGGCTGGAGGGCACATTCCCGTTTTCCGCTCCTGAAACGGTGGATTCATTCAACGAAACAGTTGTTTCGGCCAGGGAGCCGATTAGGTTTTCTGCGGATTCGATCCAGCCTGGGGCTTCTTGCTCCCCTGCAACAGACGAAAAATGCAATCTTCCTCGATGCGCGTTCCTCCTTTTCCTCTCTCGAGGCTCCTGATTCCTTCGGCCCTGATCGCCGGCCTGCTCGCCACGGCCGCGCCTGGACGGGCGATGTCGCCCCAGGAGATGCTCAAGGCTGCCGAGGCGGGCTGCCTGGAGACTGCCGCCAAGGAGGGTTGGCGCGCCGATCTGGCCAAGGTGATTTCAAGCAAGGCCCTTGACGCAGACAAGGTGCAGGTGGTTCTTGATCTCACCAAGGACGGCACCAACACAGCCCGGCTCACCTGCCCCTACAGCGTCACTCAGGGGGTGGGAAAGTTCGGTGACAACTTCGCCAAGTCGATGGCCACCACGGTCAGCGCGGCCGATGAATTGAACCGTGGCCGGATCTGGTGGCTGCTGCTGCCGATCGGCCTGGCTGTGATCAGTTGGAATCTGCTGAGGAGTCGCGAAGGCGCCGCCTGAGCAGAGCCAGGGCCTGCTCGGCCTCTTCCCGGTCGTCGAAGTGGATCCTGCCGGTGCTGAGGATCTGGTAATCCTCGTGGCCCTTGCCGGCGATCAGCACCAGATCCCCGGCCACCGCTGCCGCGATGGCCAGGGCGATCGCCCTGGCCCGATCACCCTCCACCACCAGAGCGGTGCCGGCAGGGATGCCGGCCACCACGTCGTCGAGGATCCGCTGGGCATCTTCGGTGCGCGGGTTGTCGGAGGTGACCACCACCCGATCCGCCAGCCGGGCGGCGATCGCCGCCATCTGGGGACGCTTGCCGCGGTCGCGGTCGCCGCCGCAGCCGAACACGCAGATCAGCTTGCCTGGGCAGAAGGGCCGGCAGGCAGCCAGGGCGTTCTCGAGCCCATCGGGGGTGTGGGCGTAGTCCACAAGCACGGCGGGCAGGGCCTCGCCAACGGTTTCCCCCAGTGCCACGCGCTCCATGCGCCCGGGCACACCCTGAAAACTGGGGATGGCCTCCAGCAAGGGATCCAGGGCCAGGCCCTGTTGGTTCAGCACCCCCACCGCCTGCAGCAGATTCATCAGGTTGAAGCGCCCCACCAGGGGCGATCGGAAGGCACCGCTGCCGAGCGGGGTGCAAAGAGTGCCGCTCACTCCCTCGGCGCCGAATGAGAGATTCTCCATCCGCAGCTCGGCGCTGGGGGCAGACAGGGAGCTGCGCCAGAGTCGCTCGCCAAGGCTCCCTGTCAGTTGATCGGCCAGCTGGCGGCCCCAGGGGTCATCGATGTTCACCACCACCGCTCCCTCCAGCAGCGGTGTGCTGAACAGCCGGGCCTTGGCCTCGAAATAGGCCTGCATTGAAGGGTGGTAATCGAGGTGGTCCTGGCTGAGGTTGGTGAACACGGCTCCGGCGAAGCGGCAGCCCGCCACCCGACCCTGGTCGAGGGCGTGGGAACTCACCTCCATGGCCGCCAGTTCACTGCCGGCCTCGGCCGCGGCTGCCAGCTGGCCCTGCAGCACATCGGCAAAGGCGGTGGTGTGGGTCGCGGGGGCGTGGTGGCCCGGCCAGCGGTTCACCAGGGTGCCGAACAGGGCGGTGGGACGCCCGCAGCAGGTTGCCAGGTGTTCGATCAGATGGGTGGTGGTGGTCTTGCCGTTGGTGCCTGTCACGCCGATCAGGCCCAGCCGCTGGCTGGGCTCCCGCCAGAAGGTGGCGGCCAGCTGGCCGGCCCAGTCGGCCAGGGGCTCCCCGACCACCAGGACCGGATCACCCCCCGCCGGCGGCCGGGCCACCGCGGCTTCCGGCGTGATCACGGCCGCCACCGCCCCGGCTGCGACGGCCGCCGGCCAGAACAGTCCGCCGTCGACGTTGTGGCCCGGCAGGCCGATGAACAGGTCGCCGCAGCCGATCCGCCTGGAATCACAGCTGATTCCGGTGACCTCGCCATCGGCGAGGCCGACGGGAATCTCCGCTCCGATCTGTTGCAGGAGGGAATGGAGCAGAACGGGCATGACGGGGGGATGGTCTGGGATTGGATTCGGGCCTTTTTAGGCGGTCGGCTCCGGTGCGCCGCTGATCAGGGGGCCGTGGGCGGCAGGGCCGCGAGGCTCTCCTGCAGCCACCGGGCCAGCCGCTCGCCGGTCAGCCGGGGCGAGACCCGGGGGAGGTCGTGCCATGTTCCCTGGCGTTGCACGGCCAGAACCGGCACCTGCAGGCCGTAGCGGGCCTGCAGGGCGGGATCGCCATCCACATCCACCACGCGGAGATCAAGGGCGGGACGAAGGGCACCCAGCCGTTCGGCAAGGCCCTGGCAGAGGCAGCAGTTGGCCCGGCTGTAGAGGATCAGGGAAGGCCGGCTCTGCATGGCTCAGTCCGGCACCGGATCGCAGCCACAGGGAGTGAAGGGATGGCAGCGCAGCAGCCGGAGCAGGGTCAGCCAGCCACCACGCCAGGGCCCGTGACGTTCGATCGCTTCGATTCCATAGGCGCTGCAGGAGGGGATGAAGCGGCAGCGCGGACCCAGCAGGGGTGATAGCCAGCGGCGGTAGCCGCTGATCAAGGCCAGCAGGAACGACCTGAGCAGCCCGCTGAGGGCAGCAGGTCCAACCGATAGGATCGACCGTTGGTGCTCCACAGCCGGTGGCAGGCGGGACTCATCCCATCCTGCCTCCTGCCTGGCCCACCTGAACGCCTGCCCTTTGTTGATTCATCCATGTCTCGCTACCGCGGTCCTCGCCTGAGGGTGACGCGGCGCTTGGGGGACCTTCCCGGTCTCACCCGTAAGTCCGCCAAGCGGGCTTATCCCCCCGGTCAGCACGGCCAAGCCCGTCGCAAGCGCTCCGAATACGCCATCCGCCTCGAAGAAAAGCAAAAGCTCAGGTTCAACTACGGCATTTCCGAACGTCAGCTTGTGCGCTACGTGAAGAAAGCCCGGGCCCAGGAGGGTTCCACCGGAACCAACCTGCTCAAGCTCCTGGAGAATCGTCTCGATAACATCTGCTTCCGGCTCGGGTTCGGACCGACGGTCCCCGGTGCCAGGCAGCTTGTCAACCATGGCCACATCACCGTCAACGGCCGCGTGGTTGATATCCCCAGTTATCAGTGCCGCCCTGGCGACCTGATCGTGGTGCGGGAACGCAAGGCCAGCAAGCAACTGGCCGAGGGCAACCTGGAGTTTCCCGGCCTTGCCAACATTCCGCCCAATCTTGAGCTCGACAAGAACAAGCTCACAGCCAAGGTCAATGCCCGCATCGAGCGGGAATGGGTGGCGCTCGAGATCAACGAACTGCTGGTGGTGGAGTTCTACAGCCGCAAGGTCTGAATCAGCCCTTCTGCACCGTCGTCTGCCCCTGCGATTGGCAGGGGCTTTTTGATGGGCTCAAGCCGGCAGCCCGGTGGTGCCGGCCAGGCTCAGATCCCGATCAAAAACTCCAGAGCGGCCGCCACATCCGGCTGCCGCATCAGGGCTTCGCCCACCAGCACCGCATCGGCGCCGGCGCTCTGCATCCGGTCGAGGTCGTCGCGGTTGAGGAGCCCCGATTCACTCACCAGCAGCGCGCCAAGGCGGCGCACCTGCTCGCCATGGCTGGCCATCAGCTGCTCGGTGGTGGCCAGATCCGTCGCGAACGTGGTCAGGTCGCGGTTGTTGATGCCGATCATCTTCACCCCGTCAACGGCCAGCACCCGCTCCAGCTCGACGGCGTCGTGCACCTCCACCAGCACCGCGAGGGAGAGGCTGGCCGCCACCTTGAGCAGATAGGTGAGATCCTGATCGGTGAGGATCGCGGCGATCAGCAGAGCCGCATCGGCACCTGCCGCCCTGGCCTGGTACAGCTGGTAGGGGGAGAGGATGAAGTCTTTGCAGAGCAGTGGCAGGCTCACCGCCTGGCGCACGTCCACCAACACGTCGAAGCCCCCCTGGAAGAAGGTCTTGTCAGTGAGCACCGAGAGGCAGCTCGCCCCACCGGCCCCATAGCCCCGGGCCAGGGCCGCCGGATCGAAATCCTCGCGGATCACGCCTTTGCTGGGGCTCGCTTTCTTGATCTCGGCGATCACCGCCGGCTTGCGGCAGCTGGCCCGCAGCGCCGCGATGAAGTCGTGGGGCGGAGGCAGCTTGGCCACCTGCTCCTGGAGCTGGGCCAGGCTGAGCTGCTCCTTGGCGGCTGAGATTTCCCTGTCTTTCTCCCAGACGATCTGCTCGAGGATGTGACGGGGCTCCGCCTCGGAGTGGGGGATGCCGTACTGCAGATGGGCCACCTTGACGGGCGGGTTGGGGGGACGGCGGCGAATCTCCAAGAGCCGAAGGCGAAGGACTTGATCGAACGACTGGATCGTAGGAATCGGTCGGCTGGGCCGCTGCTCAGAGCTGGGCCGCCGCCTGCTTGTAGGCCACCTCCACCAGCTCGCTGAGGGTGGGGTGGGTGTGGACCTCGCTGGCCAGTTCCCGCACACCCTGGCGTCGGGCCACCGCATTGGCGATCTCCTGGATCAGGTCGGCGGCGTGCAGGCCGTAGATGTGGGCGCCCAGCACCTCGCCCGTGTCCTTGCGGAACAGCAGCTTCATCAGCCCATCGCTCTCCAGTTCGGCCAGGGCCTTGGTGTTGGCCTTGAAGTAGCTGCGCACGGTGCCGAGGCTGAATCCCTCGGCGGCCGCCAGCGCCTTGGCCTCCGCCTCTGAGAGCCCCACCGAGCTGATCTCCGGGTGGGTGAAGGTGGCGGCCGGAATCGAGCGGTAATCGATCAGACGGCTGTGCCCGAGGATGTTGTCCACCGCCACGGTTCCCTGGGCGGCGGCGGTGTGGGCCAGCATCAGCTTGCCGGTCACATCACCCACGGCCCAGAGATGGGGCACGGGCTGGTCGTTGACCAGCACCCGCAGGGCGTCGTCGACCGGAATGAAGCCACGGCTGGTTTCCACCCCGACGCTGGCCAGATTGAGATCGCCGCTCGCCGGAGCCCGGCCGGTGGCCACCAGCACCGCATCCACCTCCAGCACCTCGACCAGCTCCTTGCTGGCCATCGAGGCCAGCTCGATCCGCACGGGGCTGCCCGGGCTCACCTTGCGGGCCAGCAGTCCGGCGCGGGTGTCGATCTCGCGGCCCTCGATCAGCCGCTTGGCGGCGATCCTGGCGATGTCGGGATCGAAGGTGGGCATGATCCGATCCAGCGCCTCGATCATCGTGACTTCACAGCCCAGGGCGGTGTAGACGTCGGCGAACTCGAGCCCGATGTAGCCGCTGCCGATGATCGCGATCCAGCGGGGCAGCCACTCCAGGCTGATCGCCTCATCGCTGGTGAACACGGTGCGGCCATCGGTTTCGATGCCGGGCGGCACGAAGGGGTTGGAACCGGTGGCGATGATCACGTCGCGGGCGGTGTGGACCTTCTCGACACCGTTCGGTTCACGAACGGCCACCCGCTGGGGGCCGTCGAGTCGCCCCTTGCCGCGCAGGATCCTGGCGCCGGCGCGTTCCACTGTTCTGGTCAGGTTGGCTCGAATCGCTTCCACCAGCTGGTTGGCATGGTCGGCGATCTTCTGGCGCTCGAAGCGCACCGGCCCGGCATGGATGCCGAAGCCCTCGAGGTGCTCGGCATCGGCCAGTTCCCGCACCCGGCCGCTGGCGGCCAGCAGGGCCTTGGAGGGAACACAACCCCTGTTTACGCAGGTGCCCCCCATGTCACGGGATTCGATGATCGCCGTGCGCAGGCCATGCTCGGCGGCGTGTTTCGCCGCATCGAAACCGCCGTAGCCGGCCCCGATCACGATCACATCGAAGTCGAAACTCACGGCGGTGCGCTGCTGGGAATGCCCGGCATTCTCTCCTGCTGCTGACGCCAGCGCTCCAGGAGCAGCGGCGCGGCTGCCACGGCCACATTGAGGGATTCGACCGTGGGGCTGTGGGGAATGGTCACCCGGTGGCTGCAGCAGGCGAGCAGTTCCGCCCCCAGCCCGGCCGCTTCGTTGCCGAGCAGCAGCACGGTTGGCAGGGTCCAGTCGAGCTGCCAGTAGGGCTGGGTTGCCGCCCCGCTGCCGGGCACAACGGCGGCAACCACCTGGGCCCCCTCGCGGCGGGCCTGCAGGAGGCGTGGGGCCAGGTCGTCAGAGCGCCAGTGCGGCAGGGCCAGGGCTGCACCGGAGGAGGCCCGCAGCACCTTGGGTTGCCAGGGATCGGCGCCGCCTGCCAGCCAGAGGGCCTCCACGCCGGCGGCCAGGGCGGTGCGCATCAGGGTGCCGAGGTTGCCCGGATCCTGGAGGTGGTCGAGCGCCAGAACGAATCCGCACCGGGATGGGCTGGCCGGATCCGGCCAGGGCAGGCTGAGCACCACCCCATCGGGATGGCGGGTGGTGGCGATCGCCTCGAGCACCGATTCGGAAACCAGCTGCACATCGGCCAGGGATCTCCTGGCCCCATGGCGCTCCAGCCAGGCCGGGGTGGCCAGGATCTCGGCGGGCCGCAAGCCGAGTCCGAGCGCCTCTTCCAGCAGATGGGTGCCCTCCAGCAGCAGCAGGCGTTGCTCCCGCCGGGCTTCGGCCCCGTGAAGAGCACGGAACCTGGCGACCAGGGGGTTGCGACGGCTGCTGATCAGCCCCGCGGGAGGGCTGCGATCCGGGGGGGCATCGTCCACGCGCTCAGAAGGACTGATGACGCCTGACAACGGTTGGATCGTTGATCACGAGGCTGGAGTCGACCATGTCGAGGCCATTGATCGAGGCCACTTCGCCCTTCAGGCCCTCCGACTGGAGATTTTCGACAAGCTTCTTGAGCACGATGTCTTCGATGGTGGCCTGATCGAAGCTGTCGGGGGTGAGGCTTTCCAGAAACTTGCCGATTTTGCCCGCGACCACCTCGGATGCATTGGTGATCTTGAGAACGATCATCGGGCAGCCAGAACCGCGAGAGGTAGCTGGAACAAGGTTTTCAGAGGTTAGCGGCTGATTGAGAGGCGGCCACCAGTGAGGGGAGAAAAAAGTGCGGATGGGGAGACTTGAACTCCCACGACATTGCTGCCACTAGTACCTGAAACTAGCGCGTCTACCAATTCCGCCACATCCGCTGGCTCACCACCGAAGTGGAAATCCAACCTTAAAACATCGAAGGCCCGCCCCTTGGCTTGATCCTTTGACTCAGGCCGCTAACACCAGAGTCGCCTGATGTCAAAGTTGTGACCGATTAAGACACTTCCTCGGGCGGACGCCTAGACGGCGACCGGCTTGGTTGTCAAGATGCCCAGACGCAACAACAGTCAATACCATGATTCTTATCGCCCCTCCCCCTTCCCAGCTGCAGACGGTGCCCCAGCTGGAAATCCAGGGCGGTTGCCGTCTGGCCGGTGAGGTCCGGGTGGGAGGAGCGAAGAATTCCGCCCTGGTTCTGATGGCGGCCTGCCTGCTGACCACTGAACCCCTGCGTCTCAGCAACGTCCCATCCCTCACCGACATCGGCGCCATGGGGGAGATTCTCTCGGCGATGGGCGTCAAGGTTCGCAGCGGTGCCGGATGGGTGGAGCTCGATGCCAGTCAGCTCAACAGGTCGATGCCTCCCTACGAGCTGGTCAGCAGCCTGCGGGCCAGTTTCTTCTGCATCGGCCCCTTGCTGGCCAGGCTCGGCATGGCCAACGTGCCCCTGCCCGGTGGCTGCCAGATCGGCACCCGGCCGGTCGTCGAGCATGTCAAGGGCCTGAAGTCGCTCGGGGCCCAGGTCACCATCGAGCATGGGGTGGTCTCGGCGGCCATGCCCGGGCGCAGCCAGCGCCTGGTCGGTGGGCGCATTCACCTGGATTGCCCCAGTGTCGGAGCCACGGAAACCCTGATGATGGCGGCCGCCCTGGCCGACGGCGAAACGGTGATCGAGAACGCGGCCCTGGAGCCGGAAGTCGTCGACCTGGCCAACCTGCTGGTCGCCATGGGCAGCGAGGTCCGTGGAGCCGGCACCCCCACAATCACCATCGTTGGGGTCGAGAGCCTCCATGGCGCCGATTTCGCCGTGATCCCCGATCGGATCGAGGCGGGCACCCTGTTACTGGCGGCGGCGATCACCCGCTCCGTGCTCACCGTCGGGCCGATCATTCCCGCGCATCTCGGCGCTGTGATCACCAAGCTCGAAGACATCGGCTGTTCTTTCGAATCCTCCGGCGATGGCCTCACGATCCGCCCCGGCACCCTTGGTCCCGTCGATCTCCGCACCCAGCCGTTCCCAGGATTCCCGACCGATCTCCAGGCCCCGTTCATGAGCCTGCTGGCCACGGTTCCCGGCACCAGCTTCATCGTTGAAACGATGTTCGAGAACCGTCTTCAGCACGTGGCTGAACTGCAGCGGATGGGGGCTGATATCCGCCTCCAGGGCAACACCGCCGTGATCGAAGGGGTCCCGCAACTGAGCGCCGCCCCGGTCAAGGGCACCGATCTGCGTGCTTCGGCGGCCATGGTGCTCGCCGGACTCGCAGCTCAGGGCACCACCACCATGCAGGGCCTCTCCTACCTCGATCGCGGCTATGCCGATCTGGAAGGCAAGCTCAATTCCGTTGGTGCCAGGATCCGTCGTGTGGAAGCCTGAAGCCAGCCAGGGTTAAGGTCGTTTTCAAGGGAGCGTGCCGGAATTGGTAGACGGACTCGACTCAAAATCGAGCGCCTTCGGGTTTGTGGGTTCGAGTCCCACCGCTCCCATCCCATCGGGTCCTGAGCCCGAAATCCGCAGCCTGGGCCCGCCGCCTCAGCCGCTCAGCGCGGTGATGGACACCTATGCCCGCCTGCCCCTGGAACTGGTCAGGGGGCGCGGCGTCTGGGTGAGGGACACCCGGGGCCGCCGCTATCTCGATTGTGTCGCCGGCATCGCCACCTGCACCCTCGGCCACAGTGACCCGGCGATGCGTCGTGCCCTGAGCCGCCAGCTCGGTCGGCTGCAGCATGTCTCCAATCTCTACCGGATCCCCGAACAGGAGCTGCTCGCCACCTGGATCACCAGCCGCAGCTGCCTCGACCGCGTGTTCTTCTGCAATTCCGGTGCGGAGGCCAACGAAGCCGCCATCAAGCTGGCCCGCAAGCATGGCCACATCGTGCGGGGCATTGAGCGGCCGCTGATCCTCACCGCCCAGGCAAGTTTCCACGGCCGCACCCTGGCGGCGGTGAGCGCCACGGGCCAGCCGCGTTACCACCAGGGTTTCGAGCCGATGGTGGAAGGGTTCCGCTTCTTCCCCTACAACGACACGGCGGCGTTCGAGGCCCTGCTCGCGGCGGCGGAGGCCGACGGTCCGAGGGTGGCTGCGGTGCTCTTGGAGCCATTGCAGGGGGAGGGCGGGGTGAATCCCGGCGATCCCGCCTTCTTCCGTCGCGTCAGGGAGCTCTGCGATCAGAACCGCATCCTGCTGATCTTCGATGAGGTGCAGATCGGCATGGGCCGCAGCGGTTCGCTCTGGGGCTACGAGAAGCTCGGTGTGGAGCCCGACGCGATCAGCCTGGCCAAGGGTCTGGGGGGAGGGATTCCGATCGGGGCCCTCGCCGTGAAGCATGCCGCTGACCATTTCCGACCCGGTGACCACGCCAGCACCTTCGGCGGCAACCCGTTCGCCTGTCGCGCCGCGCTCACGGTGGCCGAGGAGCTAGAGCGGCGCCTGCTGGTGCCCCATGTGCAGCGGATGGGTGAACTCCTCCAGCAGTTGCTCGCTGATCTGGTCAGTCGCCGCCCCCAGCAGCTCGAAGGCGTCAGGGGTTGGGGCCTGCTCCAGGGCCTGGTGCTGCGGGCTGATGGCCCGGCCGCGGCTGACGTGGTGCTCCGCTCCATTGAGGCCGGCCTGCTGGTGGTGGCAGCGGGACCAAGGGTGGTGCGACTGGTGCCACCCCTGGTGATCAAGCCCCGTCAGCTCAGGCTGGCGGTGTCGCGGCTTGAGCTGGCCCTTCAGGCGATCGCCTCCGCCTGAGCGTGGCCCCCCCGGCGGATTCGTTTGCCGACCTGATCGAACCCTTCAGCCGGCGGGGCATCGACCTGGGCCTGGAGCGGCTCAGTGCCGCCCTGGCCGAGCTGGGACATCCGGAGCGCCGGTTCGCCGCTGTTCAGGTGGCGGGCACCAATGGCAAGGGATCGGTGTGTACCCTGCTGCACGCGGCCCTTTCGGCCGCTGGGCTCCGCTGCGGCCTCTACACCTCGCCCCATCTGGTCAGCTGGTGTGAACGGATCCGACTGGGCCCTGACCTGATCAGCCCGGCCCGGCTCCGTGCCCTGTTGAGCGAGCTTCAGCCACTGGCTCGCCGTCATGACCTCACCCCCTTCGAGCTGATCACTGCGGCCGCTTTTCAGGCCTTCGCGGCGGCCAATCTGGAGATCGTCGTGCTGGAGGTGGGGCTGGGCGGACGACTCGACGCCACCACCGTTCATCCCGGTCGACAGGTGGTGGGCTTCACCCCCATCGGCATGGACCATGCCGAGTATCTCGGCTCCAGCCTGGGGCTGATCGCCGCCGAGAAGGCCGGAGTGCTGATCAAGGGCGGCACCGCCGTGAGTGGACCCCAGCATCCGGAGGTGGCACTTGCCCTGGAGCGGCGGGCCGTGGCCCTCGGCTGCCGCCTGCACTGGGTTGACCCGCTCGAAACCTGCGGCGAGGCGTTTGTGGCCGGTGCGCTGCGTTGGCGCAGCGGACTGCCGGGCCAGGTGCAGCGCTGCAACAGTGCCGTGGCCCTCGGCATGCTCCGACTCCTGCGCCAGGGCGGCTGGACCATTCCCGATCAGGCGATCACGGCTGGGTTCGCCGCCGCCAGGTGGCCCGCCCGGCTGCAGCCGTCCAGCTGGCGGGGGCACCCCCTGCTGCTTGATGGGGCTCACAACGTGCCGGCGGCGAAGGCCCTGCGCTCTGAGCTGGATCACCGCTCGGCAGGACAGCAGGCAGATCGGCGGCCCTGGTGCTTTGTGGTGGGGATGCTGGCCAACAAGCAGGGGCCTGAACTGCTCGCAGCTCTGCTCGCTCCCGGCGATCGGGCCTGGCTGGTGCCGGTGCCCGGCCACGCCTGCTGGAGCCGGGACGACCTCCTTGCCGCCTCGCCCAGCCTGGGCGACCAGCTCGATGCCGCCGGCGATCCCAGCACCGCCCTGGCGGCCGCGATCGCCGCCTCACCCGGCGATCAGCCGGTGGTGGTGGCGGGATCCCTGTATCTGCTGGGCAGTTTCCTGTCGATCGCCGAGGGAGAGTGAGAGCAGGATTCGCCAGCTCAAGCCATGCGCCTGACCAGACAGCTCAGCCGAGCGCTGCGTGATCTGCTTCCCATCCCCGCCCTGCTGCTGCTGCTGCTGAGCACGGCGGTTCTGCCCCTTGACGCCCTCGACACCGCGGCCGGCGTGGGCCTGCAGGAGCGGGCCCTGTTTCAGGATCACGTCGAGTACACCCTCACCGACCAGAGCGGGCAGGATTTCAGCGGCCAGCAGCTTCGCAACACCTCATTCGCTGGGGTGAAGGCCCAGGATGCCAACTTCGCCGGTGCTGATCTGCGCGGAGCGATCCTCACCCAGGCCACCTTCACCCGCGCCAGTTTCAACGGCGCCGATCTCTCCGATGTCCTGATGGATCGGGTCGACCTGACGGCGGCCGATCTCCGCGGCGCCCTGCTGCAGGGGGCGATCGCCTCAGGTAGCAGCTTCAGCGAGAGCCTGATCGAAAACGCTGATTTCACCGATGCCCTGCTCGATCGTGCCGATCAGCGGCAGCTGTGTCAGCGGGCCCATGGCACCCACCCGATCACCGGGGTCAGCACCAGGCTCAGCCTTGACTGCCGCTGAGGGTTGACCGGTCGAGCCAGCCGCGCAGCTTGCCGGGGTTGAGCAGGCCAGCTGGATCGTGGGCGGCCTTGGCCGCCACTTGATCGGCATCGATCACACCGAGTCCCCCCTCTTCCACGGTGAGGGAATGGGGATTGAACAGCACCGCCCCGAGGGCCTGGGCCTGGCCGATCAGATCGGCCAGGGCGGCCCGCCCCCGCCAGCGCACCAGCGGCAGGGCCACCAGTCGCTGGCTCCCCTGGTGGCGGACCCCCTCCAGGTGCCAGAGCAGCTCATCACCCCAGCGCCGCTTCAGCGCCGTCAGGGCGGTGGCGGCGGGTTGGGGCAGCAGCAACTGCAGATAGGTCCAGCCGGGGTCGTGGGCCCGCAGGTGCAGCGTGGTGTGGTTCCAGCCCAGTTCCCGCAGGGGCAGGCCCAGTTCCCGCAGGGGCAAGCCCAGCTCCCGCCGCTCCGCCGCCTGCCAGACCAGCTCACCGCCCAGTTCCCGCAGCAGCGGCTCCAGGGTGCTCAGCGCGTCGGCTGCGGCCAGCAGCAACAGCCGATGCCCCCGGGCCGGCGGGCAGCCGCCTGGCCCGTTGCCGCCGGGGGCGGGAAGGAGGCGCGCCACAGCCGCCTCCAGCAGGCAGAGGCTGTTCAGCAGCAGGGCCGTTGCCGGCAACTGGCTCGCCGCTTCAAGGGCGGAGTCCCAGCTCTCGAAATCCACCACCACCTGCTGCCAGGCCACCGCGGCCGCTGTCGGCAGGCTCACGGCGGTGATGATGCCATTGGTGCCGTAGGCATGGTTGAGGCCGCGACTGGCGGGGGCGTCGAGCTGGAGCAGGCGCGGTTCGCTCTCCATCGTGACCACCTCGAGGCCGACCAGGTTGCCTGGGTCCCGCAGAAATCCCCAGCGCAGCGAGCCGATCCCCCCAGAGCCGCCGGCGATGAAGCCGCCCACGGTGGCGCTCCGCCAGGTGCTGGGTGCCAGACGAACCGCCCGGCCTGAAGCACTCAGTTGCCGGTCCAGGTCCGCCAGCAGGCAGCCTGCTTCCACCGTGACGATGCCGCTGGCGGCATCGAACTGGCGCAGCCGATTGAGGCCGCTGAGGTCGATCACCACCCCACCGGCCAGGGGCACGCACTGGCCGTAATTGCCCGTGCCGGCTCCTCGGACAGTGAGGGCGACACCCTGCCCGGCGCAGGCCCTCGCCACCAGGAGCACCTGCTCTGTGGTGGCTGCCTGCACCACGAGTTGGGCCCTCTGTGCACTCAGCAGCGGTGCGAGCACAGGGGAGAAGTCGGAGCGATCACGGGAGAATCGCTCCAGCTCCGCGCCGCTGCTCAACAGGCGCAGTGGAGATCCCAGGGCGAGGCTGCCATCCCGGAGCTCCGCGGTGATCGCCGCCAGCTGCTGGGCACTGGCCCGGGGCGTCAGCCCCGTTGGCAGGCTGATCGGCAAGAGATCCGCTCCGGGTTGATCGCTCACAGCGGCAGGGCCTCCAGCAGGGGGGCCAGCACCGGTGGATCGAGGCGCGGCAGCCAGGTGCCCCTGCGCAGGATCCGCCGCTGGGGACTGCGCGCCAGCAGGTCGCTCCAGCTGCCGGCTGCCAGCACCACGAGATCGGCTGGCGCGCCTTCCCGCAGCACCCCATCCCATTGGAGTCCCATCAACCTGGCGGCGGCGGTGGTGAAGGGCATCAGCCCCTGACGCTGCCAGGGGGCCAGATGGGCCGCCGGCACCGACAGCCGCAGCAGCTCGAGGGGGTCGAAGTCGCCACCGGGGAACCAGGGATCCTGCACATTGTCCCCGCCGACCGCCACTGTGACGCCCGCACGCTGCAGCTGGCGGATCGGGGCCATCGGCCGGGCCATCGGCGTGTCCTCCTCCCGATGACCGAGCAGCCAGAGGTTGGTGGTGGGCAGGGCCACCACCGCCAGCCCAGCCACTGCGAGCCGCTCAGCGAGCTGCTGGCAGCGGCGTGCCGGCAACAGGGACATGCTGCAGCTGTGGCTGCAGGTGACGGGAATGGCGATCCGCTGATGCCGCACCAGCTCGGCCACCAGGGCCACACCCGCCCCGCCACCGGCGGCGCTCTCATCCACATGGAGGTCGACGCCACAGCCCAGGCCATCGGCAAGTCGCAGCAAGGCCAGCAGCCCCTCCCGGTCCGCCCCGTCGGGAGGGAAGGGGGCACCGAGCACACCGCCAAGCAGCACCGAACCGGACTGGCTGCTCAACCGCCTGGCCAGTCGGGCTCCCTCCTCCGTCGCCCAGTGGCCGACGGGCACCAGGGCCACCAGCTGGAGGCTGAGCCGTTCCTTCCACTGGGCTTGCACTCCCAGCAGAGCCTCCCAGCTCGGCTGGGCGCCGGGGCCAAGGCTGTCGACGTGGCTTCGGATCGCTCTTGTTCCCTGGCGCCAGGCGCACTGCAGGGCCCGCTCCCCCCGATGGCTCACCTCCTCCTGGGTGCGTGAAAGGTGCTCCCGCTGGTTGGCGGCGAGTGCGCCGGCCATGCTGCCGCCCCGATTCGGGTGCGACTCCCAGCTGAAGGCTTTGTCGAGGTGCGCATGGGGCTCGACAAGCGGGGTCAGGGCCAGGGGGAGCGGCTGATCGGGCCGGCCCTGATGGGGGCGGATCCCGGTGATCAGCCCGTCTCGATGCTCCAGGCGCACGGCCACCAGGCCATCGGGGTTCGGGGCGGGCAGGTCGCTTCGCAGGGGGTCAATCAGGCTGCGGGGCAGCAGCAGGGGCGGCAGGGTGGTGGATTCCACGGCTAGGGGCCCTGCTGGCGGCTGGCGGGCTCGCTGCGATCACTGGAGGTCGTGAGGATCACGAACTGACCTGCTCCCGCCAGGGTGAGGGCTCGGTAGGTCGGCAGCCCCAGGAAGGGGAGCACCTTGCGGCCGCCGATCGCGGTTCTGTACAGGCTGAACACCACGAAGTTCTGGCGTTCACTGCCTTGCGCCGCCAGGGATCCGAGCAGGTCGCGCTGGCTCCGGATCAGCTCCGGGCAGTTCTGGATCACCAGCCGCAGGGCCATCGGCAGTCCGTCAGGCCCGCAGAGCTCCGCGGTTGCCCGCTCCACCAGTTGCCCGGCCGCGAATGCCTCGAAGTCGGCCGGGCCGGGGTTGTTCGCCGCCAGGGCCAGGCTGGCTCCGCCCAGCCCGGCAGCGGCCAGGAGCAATGTCCTCCAGCGACGACGGGGGGTGGGCGGGGCGGTCGGCAAGACAGGAGGGTTGGTCTGCTTGATACATTGGCAAAGATCACGGCGGGCGTCGCCAAGTGGTTAAGGCAGCGGCTTGTGGTGCCGCCATCCGGGGGTTCGAATCCCCTCGCTCGCCCTCAATTCATCCAGCAGCCAATCGGCGGCGGCAGGGCTCCTGACCGGATCGGCGCAGGCCAGTCCGGTTTCTCTGCTGATCGCCTCGCAGGCTGATTCGGCTTCCGTCGCGCCCAGCTTTGCCGTGTTCAGGGCCACGGCGCGGATCCGGGGCAGAGGCGCGTTGACGGCCCGGCCGAGGGCTGCGAGCTGCTCGATCGCGCTGATCAACTGGACCAGGGGCGGCAACGGAATCGCCGGCTGATTGGTGAGGGCGGTCTGTCCCGCCCGGTGGACCAGCAGGAGGCCGGTGGGCTGGCTTCCCCGGATCAGCGGAAGGGTCGCGCTGGAGCCCGGGTGGCAGAGGGAACCCTGGCCCTCCACGAACAGCAGGGTGCCAGCCCCAGCACCTCTGGAGGCAGCCAGCACCGCGGCTTCCACGGCGCCGGCGGCGAAGTCGAGCCGCACCGCATCGAGGGGCACACCGCCGCCGCTGATCAGGATGCCCGCCTGTCCGGTGCCGACAAAGCGGGCATCGAGGCCCTGTCGCTGCGCCGCCGCGGTCAACTCCAGGCAGGCGCTCATCTTGCCCACCGCCATGTCGGTGCCCACCGCCAGGAACCGTTCGCCTGGCAGGGTCGCCGCCCGGGCGGCTGCGACCACCAGGCCGGCGGGCTCCTGACGCAGATCCCAGATCCACTGGCCAGGCCTGAGCAGCGCTGCCAGCTCCGGGTCGTGGCCCAGCCGGGTGTGCAGGCCACTGGCCAGATCAAGCCCCGCTGCCAGGGCGGCCACGAGATCGGCGCGCAACCCCGCCGGTAGGCGCCCGCCGGATGGAGCCAGTCCAACCACGGCCACCTGTGGTGCATAGGGCAGGGCTGCCTGCAGATCAGCCACGACGGGGACCGCACGTCTGATCCCGGTGACCGCCTCCAGGTCGGAGCCGGCCCAGGCCGGATCCACCACCGCCACGATCGGACCGGACCGGTAGCGCAACATCGCCAGACCGGTCTTGCCGGAGAGGCTGTCGAGTCCGCCGTGCAGCAGCAGCACCACCGGGGCGCTGGCGCTCAGCATGGTTTCGCCGCCACCACCCCCAGACCGGGGCGAGGCGAGGGGTGCAACAGGTCCCCGGAGCGAATCGGACCCTCGAACGGGTCGTCGCGCAGATTGAGGTGGCTGTCGAGATCCGGCCAGCGCACCAGCGGCAGCAACTGGGCCGCGGCACCGTTGAGCAGCGCGCTGTCGGAGTAGCAGCCCAGCATCAGATCCAGTCCCAGCCGACGGGCCGTACGGGCCATCACCAGGGCTTCGCTGAGCCCGCCACTCTTGAGCAACTTGAGGTTCACACCATCGACATGCGGCGCCAGCCGGAGGAGATCCGCCAGGTCCCAGCAGCTCTCGTCGGCCACCAGGGCGATCGGGCAGTGCAGATCGAGGGCGGCGAACCCGGCGGTGTCGGCCTCGGCATCGGCCAGGGCCGGCAGGGGCTGCTCCACCAGCACCACCCCCTGATCGGCCAGCCAGGGGATCAGCCCCTGGGCGGTGGCCAGATCCCAGCCCCCGTTGGCATCCACCTGGAGTTCCGCCTGCCCCGCCGCGGGTTCAGCCGCCAGGGCCGTCGCCACGGCCCGCACGAGTGTCCGGTCATGGTCGGGGCCGTCGGGACTGCCCAGCTTGAGCTTCACCCGGCTGGGGCGCAGGCCCAGCTGCTGGCTCCACCGCTCCAGCCTGGCCAGCACCTGCTCCGCCGAACCCAGCCCGAGGGTGACACTGGTGGCGCTGCAGGCCTGGGGATCAAGCCCCCAGAGCTGCCAGAGCGGCAGGCCGAGCCGCTTGCCCCACCAATCGCTGAGCGCCAGATCAAGGCCGCAGCGGGCCGGCGGTGAAAGCAAGGCCAGCACAGGTTCAAGGGCCTGGAGATTGGAAGGGTTCCAGGTGGTTGGATCGGAATCGGTGCCCTGATCAAGCAGGGGGAACACGGCTTCCAGTTCTCGCTCCAGCCTGTCGGTGCTGAAGCGGCGGTGGCCGGTATCGAAGCCGCCGGTTTCGCCCTGGCCCACCACACCTTCATGTTCCACCTCCACCAGCAGTCGCTCCACGCTCGTGGTGGTGCCACGGCTGATTGCCAGGGGCACCAGCTTGGTGAGCGAAAATCGACGCAGGCGCCCTTGCATTCCCCCAGTTTCAGCCATGAATGACACTGGAGGGATGACATCCACCCTGGCAAGCCGGGGCAGCTACTGGATCACCACCTTCGGCTGCCAGATGAACAAGGCCGATTCCGAGCGCATGGCCGGAATCCTCGAAGGCATGGGCTACGCCCTGGGCAGCGATGAGCACACGGCCGATCTGGTGCTCTACAACACCTGCACGATCCGCGACAACGCCGAGCAGAAGGTGTACAGCTACCTGGGCCGTCAGGCCCAACGCAAGCGGCTCAATCCCCAGCTCACCCTGGTGGTTGCGGGGTGCGTGGCTCAGCAGGAAGGGGCGAGCCTGCTTCGCCGGGTGCCCGAGCTGGATCTGGTGATGGGTCCCCAGCACGCCAACCGGCTGGGCACCCTGCTGGAGCAGGTGGAGAGCGGCCAGCAGGTGGTGGCCACCGACGAGCACCACATCCTCGAAGACATCACCACCGCCCGCCGCGACAGTGCCGTGTGTGGCTGGGTCAACGTGATCTACGGCTGCAACGAGCGCTGCACCTATTGCGTGGTGCCGGCGGTGCGGGGCGCCGAGCAGAGCCGCACCCCGCAGGCGATCCGGCTGGAGATCGAAGGGCTGGCGGCACGGGGCTTCAAGGAGATCACTCTGCTGGGCCAGAACATCGACGCCTATGGCCGCGATCTGCCCGGCATCACCCCGGCGGGCCGCCGTGAGCACACCCTCACCGACCTTCTCCACCATGTTCACGATGTGGAGGGGATCGAGCGGATCCGTTTCGCCACCAGCCATCCCCGCTACTTCACCGAGCGCCTGATCGACGCCTGCGCCGCGCTTCCGAAGGTGTGCGAGCACTTTCACATCCCGTTTCAGAGCGGCGACGACGCCGTGCTCAAGGCGATGGCGCGGGGCTACACGGTGGAGCGTTATCGGCGGATTCTCTCCCGCATCCGTGAGCGCATGCCGGATGCCTCGATCAGCGCCGATGTGATCGTGGCGTTCCCCGGCGAAACCGACGCCCAGTTCCGGGCCACCTGCGATCTGATCGAGGAGATCGGCTTCGATCTGGTCAACACCGCCGCCTATTCGCCCCGTCCGAACACGCCTGCCGCCACCTGGGGCGATCAGCTGAGCGAGGCGGTGAAGGTGGAGCGTTTACAGGAAATCAACGCCCTGGTGGAGCGCATCGCCCACAGCCGCAGCGCCCGCTATCTCGGGCGCCACGAGGAGGTGCTGGCGGAGGGCGTCAACTCCAGGGATCCTGCCCAGCTGATGGGGCGCACCCGCACCAACCGTCTCACCTTCTTCCCCGCCGCCGGCCCCGATGGTGTGGTCCATCGGCCAGGGGACCTGGTGACCGTGACGATCGAGCAGGTGCGGCCTTTCTCCCTGAGCGGTCGAGTGTCCGGCTGATCCCTGCGCCCCCTGGTCGAAGAACCGATCGCTGATACGTTTGGGCCCGATCCGGCCCAGCATCCGTTCCATGCCCATCGCTCCCCGCTGTCTTGGCCTCGTGTTCGGGGGGGCCTCAGGGGAGCATGCGGTTTCGATCCGCTCGGCGATGACTGTGGCGGGCGCCTTGCGCCGTGGGGCGAATCTTGAGCGGTATCGGCTTCGCTGCTTCTACATCGACGAACAGGGGCACTGGTGGCCCCCCGCCGTGGCTGAGGCGGTGCTGCTCAAGGGGCTGCCCGCCACGGCGGCCGAGCTGCCCGGCCTGCCGGGGCGGGCGGGATTCCAGGCCCTGCCGGAGGGGGCCAGCGAGGTGGAGGTCTGGTTTCCAGTGCTGCACGGCCCGAACGGGGAGGACGGCACCATCCAGGGCCTGTTCTCGCTGATGCAGGTGCCGTTCGTCGGGTCGGGTGTGCTGGGCTCTGCGGTGGGCATGGACAAGCAGGCGATGAAGGCGGCCTTTGCCGCCGCCGGTCTGCCCCAGGTGCCCTATGCCGCCGTGCAGTCCGACGAACTGGACGCCGATCCGGAATCCCTGTTGGATCGGCTTGAGCAGCAGCTCGGTTACCCCTGCTTCGTGAAGCCCGCCAACCTGGGCTCCTCGGTGGGGATCAGCAAGGCCACCGACCGAGCCACGCTGTTGGCCGGGTTGGGCCAGGCTGCCGCCTTTGATCCCCGCCTGGTTGTCGAACAGGGGGTGAAGGCACGGGAGCTGGAATGCGCCGTGCGAACGCTGGGTTCGGTGCCCTCAGGCCCGTTGCAGGCGTCGGTGGTGGGTGAGATCCGATTTGAGGCGGATTGGTACGACTACGAAACGAAGTACACCGAGGGGCTCAGCAGCACCGAAATCCCGGCCCGCCTTCCGGAGCCTGTCAGCGCGGAGCTGCGGCGACTGGCGATCCTGGCCTGCCAGGCCGTGGCCGCTTCCGGCCTGGCGCGGGTGGACTTTTTTTACGATGAAACCAATGGGACAATCTGGTTGAACGAAATCAACACCCTGCCGGGTTTCACCCGTCAGAGCATGTTTCCCATGCTCTGGCAGGCCAGTGGTGTATCGCTTGAGGATCTGGTGCATCAACTGATCGTGGCGGCGGGAGAGGCTCCCGAGCAGAGGCACGGGCTGAGGCTGGTGCCATGAGTCACGGTCTGCTCTGGTTGCCGCTGCTCGTGGTGTTCGTGCTGCTCACGGCCCTCGGCTGGCTGGAGCGCCGGCGACAGCGCTTGTTCCGGAGCTGGGCGGAGGGTTCCGAACTGGCCAAGCTGGATGGCTGCGGCGCGGCGCGCCTGCAGGACGGGGTGCTGACCTGGAGCAGCTTCGAGGCGGGCCAGCTCAAGCCCCAGGGGAGCTTCGTGATCAGCAAGCTCGAGTTGCTCGAGCTGATGGCTCTGGGCTCCGGCGATGCCCCCCTCACCGAGGAAAGTCAGGGCCATTGCCGCATCAGGTTGGTCGGCAAGGGTGAACAGGTGGATCTGGCCTTCTCCGATGCCGAACGGGCCCGCCGCTGGATGCAAGATCTGATGGCACGATCTCGCTGTGAGCTGTGAGCTGTGAGTTCGCGCTCCAGGGCACCCAATCTTCAACCTCCCGGCGTTGAGCGGCGGCGTCAGCTGCGGGATCAGCGACGCAAGGAACGCCTGCGCAATGCCTGGCGGCTGCTGGTGTTTTCGGCCTGTTCCGCCGCGCTTGGCTATGGCCTGCTGCGTCAGGGCTGGAGCTTGCGCAGCCCGGCCCAGGTGGAGGTGCTAGGCAGCCAGCAGGTCAGCCGGGACCAGGTGATCCGCGCCGCCGGGCTGCGGTTTCCGGTGCTGCTGCTCAGCCTCCAGCCCAGGCAACTGCAGGACGGACTGTCCGCAACCTTGCCGGTCGAGCAGGTCCGGGTGGAGCGGCTGATGCTGCCACCACGGCTGCGGATCGCCCTGGTGGACCGCCAGGCGGTCGCCCGGGCCGAACGACGCACGGCCTCCGGTCTTGAACAGGGCTACGTGGATCGACTCGGCAACTGGATGAGCCTGGGGCAGCAGCAGGTGGCCAGGCCCCGGGACAAGCCAGCCCTGGAGGTGCGGGTAGTGGGCTGGCAGGAACGGCACCGCCAGACGTTGGTGGAGATCCTGGAGCGCCGCGGCCGGCTGGGCAGTCCGCTGCGGGAGATTCGCTTCGAGCCGAACGGCAATCTCCTGCTGATCACCCAATCCCTGGGTCAGGTTCGGCTGGGCCCGCCGGACGCTCTGCTGGCTCGACGACTGGATGTGCTTCAGCACCTTTCCAGCCAGCTTCCCGCCCAGCTCAAGGGGCGTTCATTCCGGTCCGTTGATCTGAGCGATCCCGACCAGCCGGAGCTGGGGCAGGCTCCAGGCGCCACAGCCCAGACAAGCTCGGCATCAGGCGACGGTGCGGATTAAAGTCATTTGAAAAAATGGCCGGGTTTCATGGCTCCTGCTGGTCAACAGGGAGCGTTGATGCGGAAACACAAGGCCAGCGAACGCTCGTAATCATGAAACAATCATCTGGACAAAAGTGTCCTCTGAACAGATTGGTGCCAGCCAATCACCGACATAATGCAGCCCATCGTGAACGGAAGAGGGTTCTTCGTGGAGACTGCATCTCACGCCACCGCGACCATTCCCCCCGCTGATTCCAACCCCCTCTCCGTGACCACCCCCCTCCCTTCCCCAAGCAGCAACGGAATCGTCCCCAGCCAGTCCGCCCGGATCGAGGTGATCGGCGTCGGCGGGGGAGGCAGCAATGCGGTCAACCGCATGATCGCCTCCGACCTCGAGGGTGTGGGCTACAGGGTTCTCAACACCGATGCCCAGGCGCTGCTCCAGTCGGCGTCCCAGAAGCGGGTGCAGCTCGGTCAGAAGCTCACCCGGGGTCTCGGTGCCGGCGGCAATCCGATGATCGGCCAGAAAGCGGCGGAAGAATCCCGCCCTGAGCTGCTCGCTGCCCTTGAGGGCGCCGACCTCGTTTTCATCGCTGCCGGCATGGGGGGCGGCACCGGCACCGGAGCGGCTCCGATCCTTGCCGAGGTGGCCAAGGAATGTGGTGCCCTCACGGTAGGAATTGTCACCAAGCCCTTCAGCTTCGAGGGCCGCAAGCGGCAGAAGCAGGCCGAGGAGGGAATCGCCCGCCTGGCCGAGCACGTGGACACCTTGATCGTGATTCCCAACGACCGGCTCCGCGACGCAATCGCCGGTGCTCCCCTGCAGGAGGCCTTCCGTGCCGCCGACGACGTGCTTCGCCAGGGGGTGAAGGGCATCAGCGACATCATCACCAAGCCTGGTCTGGTCAACGTCGACTTCGCCGATGTGCGCTCGGTGATGACCATGGCCGGCACGGCCCTGCTCGGCATCGGCGTGGGCTCCGGCCGCTCCCGTGCCACCGAAGCGGCCCAGGCCGCCATGAGCAGCCCGTTGCTGGAGTCGGGCCGGATCGACGGCGCCAAGGGTTGCGTGATCAACGTCTGCGGCGGCAAGGACATGACCCTTGAAGACGTGGGCAACGCCGCCGACGTGATCTACGACATGGTTGATCCCGACGCCAACATCATCGTCGGGGCTGTGGTGGACGAAAAGCTGGAGGGCGAGATCCACGTCACCGTGATCGCCACCGGCTTCGAGAGCGGCATCGCTTACCGCCACGATCAGCAGGTCCCCAGCTTCACCAGTCCCCAGACCCCGCCAAGCCAGCCTGGCGACGACCATCGTGGCGCCAAGATTCCACCGTTCCTGCTCAACCGTCAGAATCGTCCTGCCAGCGACAGCTGATCGACCTGACCTGTTGACTGGAACTCAGGGTTTCCACTCACAGTCTCCACTCTGAGCGTGTCCTGTGAGTGGAGGCGCAGCGTGTCCTGTGAGTGGAGCGGTTGCGATCAAGGGGGTGACCCGGAGTCGACGCCTGCCTGGAGCATCCCGTGTGGCTGCCCCCTTCCGGTTCTGACCAGATTTGGGCGTCCCGGCCGCATCGGTCCGAGTCGGGTCGATAGTAGCAATCATCCACCGCTCCTCCCTGCTGTGCCCCTGCGTCCCGGTGATCTCATCGATCGCAAGAGCTCGGGCCTGCCGATCCGGATGCTGACCGCCTGGGACGCCCTTTCGGCAGCCTGGGTCGAGGAGGCGGGCGTCGAGGCGGTGCTGGTCGGTGACTCCCTGGCCATGGTCGTCCTGGGCCATCCCACCACCCTGCCTGTCAGCCTCGACGAGATGATTCACCACACCCTGGCCGTGGCCAGGGGTCTGAGTCGCCCTCGCGATCAGCAACCGCTGCTGATCTGTGATCTGCCCTTCCTCAGCTATCAATGCGGTGCCGAGGCGGCCGTGGCCGCGGCCGGCCGGGTGCTGAAGGAAACGGCCGCCGCCGCCGTGAAGCTCGAAGGTGGTGAGCCGGAAACACTCCTGGTGGTCGATCGGCTGGTTCGCAGTGGTATCCCCGTGATGGGTCACCTGGGCCTGACCCCCCAGTCGGTGCATCGGCTCGGCCTGCGCCGCCAGGCCAAGGATCCGATCAGTCAGGAACGGCTGCGGCGCCAGGCCCTCGATCTGGAAGCGGCCGGCTGCTTCGCCCTGGTGCTGGAGCACGTGCCCGATGGCGTGGCAGGCAGTCTGCGCCAACAGCTGGCGATCCCCGTCATCGGCATCGGTGCCGGCGACGATTGTGACGGCCAGGTGCGGGTCACCGCCGACCTGCTCGGGTTCAGCCCGCGCCAACCCCCGTTCAGTCCGCCGCTGCTGCAGGGCCGTGGTCTTGCCGTCGAGGCCCTGCGGGGCTGGCTGCAGGACCAGGCCGCCCATCCCACCAGGCCAGCAGCTCCCGCAGCACCGCATTGCTGAGGGCGAGGCCGGCCGGGTCGCTCAGGCGCCAACGGGAGCCTTCGATCAACAGCAGCCGGCGATCCAGAAAGGAATCCAGCCGTTGCCTGAGCTGTTCGAGCTCGGCCGGCCGGATGCCGTGCTCGCCCGCCAGCTGGCCCATGGTCACCCCTTCGCGGCGGCGCAGCCCCACCATCACGCGTTCGTCGAAGGGCATGGCCGACCTGGGGCCTCCCAGGTCCCCGGCCTCCCCTGCGGTTGTCAGCCATTCCGCATAGGCGGCCCGGGTGCGGGGGCGGGCCTGCCGGCTTCCGTAGGGCGCTGCGGTGGCCCCCATTCCGAATCCCCACCAACCGGCGCCGCTCCAGTAGACGCGGTTGTGGCGCGACACGTGGCCCGGCCAGGCGTAGTTGGAGATCTCATAGTGGCCGTACCCCGCCTCCCGCAGGCGTTCTGAGGTGTGTGCCATCAGGTCGGCTCCCAGGTCGGGGTCTGGCAGGGGAAGTTCGCCCCGTCGCTGGCGCCAGGCGAACACGGTGCCGGGCTCCACGATCAGGTCATAGATCGACAGGTGGGGGGCATCAAGGGCCAGGGCCTGGCCGAGCTGGTCGCTCCAGTGCTCCAGGGTTTGCCCAGGCAGGCCCTGCAGCAGGTCGAGGCTCCAGCTGCGCAGCCTTCCCCCGCGCCGCGCTTCGGCCAGCCAGGCGGCCGCCTCCAGCAGATCCTCCAGCCGGTGGCGCCGCCCAAGCCGCTCGAGCACCGGATCATCGAAACTCTGGCCACCCAGGCTCACCCGGTTCACACCGGTGGCGAGCACCTGCTCCAGGCGCGCCTGGTCGAAGCTGGCCGGATCCATCTCCAGGCTGATCTCCGCCCCTGCCGCCAGGCCGAATCGCACGGCGAGCGCCTCCAGCAGGCCGCCGATCTGGTCAGGGGTGAGCAGGGAGGGTGTACCGCCGCCGAGATACACCGTGGAGAGGGGCGGACCGGCCGGGGCGGAGGCGATTTCCCTCTGCAGCAGCTTCAGGTAGGCCTGGATCGAGCCGGAGTGGGCGCCATCGGCCCTGTCGCCGAGCGGCACCACCGCGAAGTCGCAGTAGAAGCAGCGCCGCTGGCAGAAGGGGATGTGGAGATAGGCGCTGCGCGGAGGGGGCAGGGGCATTCCTGGTGGCTGGCTCAGGGGGGTGGCCAGATGTGGGGCTCAGAGGTGTGGATACCAGATCCAGGCAAATCGGCTGGAATCGACCATGCTGCATGGTTCGAGCCATGGTCAGCCCCCGACCAACCGATGGTGGACCCGCTGATCCTGCTGCTGTTCCTGATCTCCGGTGCCGCCACCGGCTGGCTGGGGGTGGACCTGCTTCCGGCGCGGGTGCTCGCCGAGGTCACCAATCTGGAGGGACTGCGCTGGGTTCTGGCTGGCTTCGGGGCGTTTTTCGGGCTGCTGGCCGGCTTCTTCTTTCAGCTGCTGCGCCGTCGGCTGATGCGGCAGGTGCGCTCGATGCCCACCGACCTGCTGCTCTCGAGGGCGGTGGGCCTGATTCTCGGCCTGCTGGTGGCGAACCTGCTGCTGGCGCCGATCCTGCTGCTCTCCCTGCCCCTGGAGGTGGTCTTCGTCAAACCACTGGCCGCGGTGCTCAGCAATGTGTTCTTCGGGGTGTTGGGCTACAACCTGGCCGAGGTGCATGGACGCACCCTGCTGCGGCTGTTCAACCCATCCAGCACCGATGCCCTGCTGGTGGCGGAAGGGGTGCTTCAGCCCGCCACCGCCAAGATCCTCGACACCAGCGTGATCATCGATGGCCGCATCCGCGGCCTGCTGGAATCAGGGCTGCTGGAGGGGCAGGTGATCGTGGCCCAGGCGGTGATCGATGAACTCCAGCAGCTGGCCGATTCGGGCAACAACGAGAAGCGGGGCAAGGGGCGCCGTGGCCTCAATCTCCTGGCGGCGCTGCGGGAGCGCTACGGCCGTCGTCTGGTGGTCAACAGCACCCGCTACGAGGGCAACGGGGCTGACGACAAGCTGCTCAAGCTCACTGCGGATACCGGTGGCACCCTGCTGACCGCCGACTACAACCTGGCCAAGGTGGCGGAGGTCCAGGACCTCAAGGTGATGAACCTGAGTGCCCTGGTGGTCGCCCTGCGGCCGGAGGTGCAGCCGGGCGATGCCCTGCAACTCAAGATCGTGCGGGAGGGGAAGGAGGCCGATCAGGGAGTCGGCTATCTGGAGGACGGCACGATGGTGGTGGTGGAGGCGGCCCGCCGGCGGATCGGTCAGCGGCTGCCGGTCACCGTGACCGGTGCCCTGCAGACCCCGACCGGCCGCATGGTCTTTGCCCGTTGCGACCACGACGGCCCGAAGCGGGAAGCCGCCATCCAGCCCACTCCAGACCCCCGCTAGGCTGATCCCTGGCAGTGGAGCAGGTGAACGGATGTCGGTGTCGGCCCCTTACTACGGCGATTCCGCCGTGATGCGTACCCCGCCGCCGGATCTGCCGTCGCTGCTGTTGAAGGAGCGGATCGTCTACCTCGGCCTGCCTCTCTTCTCCGACGACGACGCCAAGCGCCAGATGGGCGTTGACGTGACCGAGCTGATCGTCGCCCAGATGCTCTACCTGGAGTTTGACAATCCGGAGAAGCCGATCTTTTTTTATATCAATTCCACCGGCACCAGCTGGTACACCGGCGATGCGATCGGCTTCGAAACCGAAGCCTTCGCCATCTGCGACACGATCCGTTATGTGAAGCCACCGGTGCACACGATCTGCATCGGCCAGGCGATGGGCACCGCCGCGATGATTCTCTCGGCCGGTGCCAAGGGCCATCGGGCCGCCCTGCCCCACGCCTCGATCGTGCTGCACCAGCCCCGCTCCGGTGCCCGCGGCCAGGCCAGCGACATCCAGATCCGGGCCCAGGAGGTGCTGCAGAACAAGCGCACCATGCTGGAGATGCTGTCTGAGAACACCGGTCGCAGTGTTGCCCAGCTCAGCAAAGACTCCGATCGGATGACCTATCTCACTCCACCGGAAGCCCTTGAATACGGATTGATCGACAGGATCCTCACCAGCCAGAAGGTGCCCCCCCTGGCCCTGGCCGGGGCGGCCTGACCGCCTGACTCAGCCTTCCACTCTTCCCAAACCACCACTTCCGCACCATGCCCATCGGCACCCCCAGCGTTCCCTACCGCTTGCCTGGCAGCCAGTACGAGCGCTGGGTGGACATCTACACCCGGCTGGGCGTGGAGCGGATTCTCTTCCTTGGCCAGGAGGTCAACGATGGGATCGCCAACAGTCTGGTGGCCCAGATGCTCTACCTCGACTCTGACGACAGCAGCAAGCCGATCTACCTGTACATCAACTCCCCGGGCGGCTCGGTCACGGCGGGCCTGGCGATCTTCGACACGATCCAGTACGTCAAGTCGGAGGTGGTGACGATCTGTGTGGGCCTGGCGGCCAGCATGGGCGCTTTTCTGCTGGCGGCCGGCACCAAAGGCAAGCGCGTGGCCCTGCCCCACAGTCGGATCATGATCCACCAACCCCTGGGGGGAACCAGCCAGCGCCAGGCCAGCGATATCGAGATCGAAGCGCGGGAGATCCTCCGCATGAAGGACATGCTCAATCAGTCCCTGGCCGACATGTGCGGGCAAAGCCTGGAGAAGGTGGCCAAGGACACGGATCGTGATTACTTCCTCAGTGCTGCCGAGGCCAAGGAGTACGGCCTGATCGACCGGGTCATCGCCCATCCCAGTGAAGCCACGGCCTGAGAGGCTCCCGGCCCGGCGCTCCGCTTCCGCCGGGTATCGGCTGCCGCTTGCGTAAGCTCGGGCCCTGCTCCTTGCCCCAGCCCCAGCCCGGATGGCCCAGCTCTTCTACGACTCCGACGCCGACCTCAGCCTTCTGAACGGCAAGACGGTGGCCATCATCGGCTACGGCAGCCAGGGCCATGCCCACGCCCTCAACCTCAAGGACAGCGGCGTCAACGTGGTGGTGGGCCTCTACGAAGGCAGCCGATCCGCCGAGAAGGCCAGGGTGGATGGCGTGGAGGTGCTGAGCGTGGCCGAGGCCTGTGCCAAGGCCGACTGGATCATGGTGCTGCTTCCCGATGAAACCCAGAAGTCGGTCTACGAAGCTGAGATCGCGCCCCATCTGAGCGCCGGCAAGGTGCTGAGTTTTGCCCATGGCTTCAACATCCGTTTCGGCCTGATCGTGCCCCCGGCCGATGTGGACGTGGTGATGATCGCGCCGAAGGGCCCAGGACACACGGTGCGCTGGGAGTACCAGAACGGCCAGGGAGTGCCCGCCCTGTTCGCGATCGAGCAGGATGCCAGCGGCAACGCCCGCGGCCTGGCGATGGCCTACGCCAAGGCGATCGGCGGCACCCGGGCCGGCATTCTTGAAACCAACTTCAAGGAAGAGGCCGAAACCGACCTGTTCGGTGAACAGGCCGTGCTCTGCGGTGGCCTGAGCGAGCTGGTGAAAGCGGGCTTCGAAACCCTCGTGGAGGCGGGTTATCAACCCGAGCTGGCCTACTTCGAGTGCCTGCACGAGGTGAAGCTGATCGTGGATCTGATGGTGAAGGGTGGCCTCACCGCCATGCGGGATTCGATCTCCAACACCGCCGAATACGGCGACTATGTGAGCGGCCCGCGCCTGATCACCGCCGACACCAAGGCGGAGATGAAGCGCATCCTCGCCGACATTCAGGACGGCACCTTCGCCCGTAACTTCGTTGCGGAGTGCGAGGCCGGCAAGCCGGCGATGGCCGAGGCCCGTCAGCGGGATTCCCAGCATCCGATCGAGCAGGTCGGCAAGGGCCTGCGCTCCATGTTCAGTTGGCTGAAGACCTCCTGATCGCGAGGCGGTAGCGGTGCGCAGGGGCCTGCTTTCTCTGGCCTGGGGCAGCGCGCAGGCTGGCGCCAGCCTCACCCTGGCCTCCAGCGCCTGGCTGGTCAGCGGCCTCAGTCCGTCACCCCTGGTCAACAGCCTGCTTCCCGTTTTCGGCACGGCGGCCAGCCTGCTGCCCCTGCCCCAGCACCCCCTGCTCGGCAGCCTGGTACAGATGGCGGCCACCCTTGTGCTGGTGGGAGTCGGGCTGGCGGCCCCTGTCCCTGCCGGGCTGGATGGGGGCGGCAGCGCTAACCTCTGGCTGCTGATCCTGGCCCTGCTGGCCGTGCTGCTGTTCGGCCTGGGGCTGCAGATCGCCCAGTTTCCTCTGCAGCGCTATCTGGTGGGCCACCAGGGGGTTTCGATGCGGCGGCTTCGCTCCGGCTCCGATCTGGGAGCCCTGTTGGGTCATCTGCTCACCGGCCTGCTGTTCCCGATCGGCAAGGCGGTTCTGCAGTTCTCCCAGGCCCTTGTGCTGCTGCTGCCGCTGCTGCCCGCGGCGCTGCAATCCGGCCAGGCCAGGCCAGCCAGAGCGGAGCCCTCGGCGCCTGATCTGGCCCTGGCCTCCTCTGAGCAGGGGTTGAACTGGCGCTGCTGTCTGCAGGGCGTTCTGTTCGGCAGCCTGTTCAGCCTGCTGCCGCTCTGGGTGCGCCAGCAGGGGGCCGGCAACTGCTTCGATTTCGGCATGCTGCTCACCGCCTATGGGCTGGGCAGGCTGCTGTCGGCCTCCTGGCCAGTTCTTTCCCTGCCTTTCCCCGGTGCCGGGGTAGGGCGCTACCTGTTGCTCTCCGGCCTGCTGGCGGCCACCCAGTGGCTGCCCGGCTGGAGCTCGCTGGCCCTGTTCCTGCCGATGGGGGCCCTGGCCGGCTCCAGTGATGCCCGGCTGGCGGCCTCCCTGGCCCATCTGGCTGACGAGCCGCTGCGCTGGCAGACCCTGGAGCGCTCCAGCGCCGTGGGTGCCCTGGTCGGCAGTCTGGTGATGGGCAGCCTGGCCCAGTGGCTCGGACTGCCCCTGGCGCTGCCGCTTCAGGTGGTGGCCTTTCTGGCCGCCGCGCTGCCCCTGGCGATCCGGGGGGCTGCCCGTCCAGCTTCTTGATCAATCTGAGCGGGTCCCCAGCGGCGATCGGTTGGCTGGCTGTGGCCTTGGCGTGTGGCCTCGACCGTGTGGTCGGCGATCCCGCCGGCTGCTTGCACCCGGTCCAGGTGATGGGCTGGTCGATTGCGCTCCTGCGAGGGCAGGTGGAGACCTGGGCGGGCGATCGACCCTGGAAGCTGAGGCTGGGCGGCGGGGCAATCACCCTGCTGCTGGTGGGCGTCAGCGGGGCAGTGGGCTGGGGCGTGGAGATGCTGGCCTGGCGATGGCCACCGCTGGGGTATCCGCTGTTGTGGCTGTGTCTGGCCAGCTGCCTGGCGGCTGGAAGCCTGGAGCGGGCTGTGCGTGGTGTTCTCGACGCTCTCTCCGGCGGCAACGACGGTATTGAGAGGGCCCGCAGCCGGCTGGCCAGGATCGTGGGCCGCGATGTGGAGGGTCTCGGTGAAGCGGAGATGCTGCGGGCGGTGGCGGAAACGGCCGCCGAAAACGGGGTGGACGGTCTGTTCGGCCCCCTGTTCTGGATGCTGGTGGGGGTGGCGTTGCTGAGCTGGCAGCCCGGGGGACAGCTTCAGCCCCCAGGGCCGCTCAGCCTGGCCCTGGCCTACAAAGCCGCCAGCACGCTCGATTCGATGCTCGGCTATCGCCGCGGCCGGCTGGAATGGCTCGGCACGGCCGGTGCCCGTCTCGACGATCTCCTGACCTGGCTGCCCTGCCGGTTGGTGGCGCTCAGCCTTCCCCTGGTCAGCCGCCGTCCCCACCGGCTGCTCGGCCAAGTGGCCCTGGCGAGGCAGGAGGGCCGCCCTGATCCCTCCCCCAACGCCGGGCTCTCCCAGGCTGCCTACGCCCAGGCGGCCGGCGTGCGATTGGGAGGCGTCAACCGCTATGGCGGGGTGGCGCGGGCCAAACCGATCCTGGGAGCCTCCTATCCGCCGGCTGATCGCCCGGCTGTCGAGCGGATCCTCGCCTTGAGCAATCGCCTCGAGCTGCTCTGGCTGGCGGTCAGCTTGCCGCTGATGGTCGCTGCCGCCTCCCTGCTGGCTCAGTAGGCGCCGCGATCCCTCGGGAAGAGAATCACACTCACCGTGCGCACGATGATGGCCAGATCCAGCCACACGCTGCGATGGCGTGCGTAACTCACATCCAGCTTCACGCGGGTGGAATAGGACAGGTTGTTGCGACCGGAAACCTGCCAGAGGCCGCTGAGGCCGGGTCGTACCGCCAGCACCTCATCCATCCGACGGCCATAACGGCTGAGTTCGGCCCGAACGATCGGGCGGGGACCGACCAGGCTCATGTCTCCCTTGAGAACATTGAGAAACTGGGGCAGTTCGTCGAGGCTGGAGCGACGCAGAAACCTGCCGATCGGCGTGATGCGGGGATCGGATTTCAGCTTGAAATCCTTGTTGAACTCAGCCTTCAGCTCAGGAGACTGGGCAAGCAGTTTGCCCAGGAGGCGATCGGCATCCGGCCGCATCGTGCGGAATTTGATGCAGCCAAACTCCCTGTAGCCCCGACCGATGCGTCGCTGAACATAAAAGACGGGCCCCGGTGAACTGATCCGCACCAGGGCGGCCAGCAGCAGGAACAGGGGGCTGCCCAGGCCCAGCACCGCCAGGGAGAAGGCCAGATCACCGCTGCGTTTGAGGGTTCTCGAGAGTTTGGTCTGGGCGGCGATCAGTTGCTGGGCGGAGAGAACCGGTGCCGCCAGGCTGAGAGCCGTGGCCACCGGCTCAGCCCGCTCGGATCGAAGCGGCTGGCGAAAACTGGATGAACCAGGCACGGTGCTGACCGCAGAGAGGGTGCCCAACGGTTCCTGCATCAGTGATTCCGGCATCAACGTTTTCGGGATCACTGATTCCGGGATCAGTGATTCCGGGATCAGTGATTCCGGGATGAACGAATTGGGGTGACAGAAGGCCATCACGGTCCCCTTGATGTCGAGACTGTAAAAATCCATTCACCCTTCGGCCAGTTCGGAAGGTCACTCAGGCCAGAGGCACAGAGGGTTCAGGGCAAGGGATCAGGCAGGGGCTCCCGAGCCTGCTCCAGATCGGCCAGATGGCCCTGCCAGTAACGCTCGAGCAGGGCAAGCAACCGGCGTCTGAACCGTTCCGGAGCGAATTGCTCGGCCCATTCCCGCTGGCTCTCCGCCGGCAGACGCTTCCAGAGCTGTCCCTGCTCGAAGTGCTCCAGCGCCGCCACCAGGGAGGCGGTGCTCTGGTCGGGAAACAGCAGGCCGGTGGGCCGGGAGGCGCCGCTTGCCAGGCAGCGCACACTATCGAGCAGCCCGCCTTTGCCCAGGGCGATCACCGGCGCTCCGGCCGCCATCGCCTCCACGGCGGCGATGCCGAAGTCCTCCAGCCCCCCGTAGACGAAGGCGCGGCAGCGGCCCATCAGCTCGCTGACCCGGGCGGGATCGCAGCGACCCAGAAAACGCACGCCGGAGCCGGCCATCGCTTCGAGCCGCCGCCGCTCCGGACCATCCCCCACCACCAGCAATGGCAGGCCGATGCGGTTGAAGGCTTCAATCACCCGATCGACCCGCTTGTAGGGGACCAGGCGGCCGAGCGAGAGGTAGAAGTCGTCGCGAGGCAGATCCCAGCGGAACCGCTCCACCTCCACCGGTGGATGCAGCACCTCACTGGATCGGCCCCAGCAGCGCTGGATCCGCCGGGCCGTGAAGCGTGAGTTGGCGATCAGATGGTCCACCCGCTGGCTGCTGATCACGTCCCACTGACGCAGCTGGTGCAGTTGCCAGCGCACCAGCGGGCCAAGCGGTCCCCTGGCCAGCCTGGAGCCGGCCAGATAGGCGGGCATCTGGTCCCAGGCGTAGCGCACCGGCGTGTGCACATAGCTGACATGGAGCTGGTCGGGTGCGGTGAGCACCCCTTTGGCCACCAGGTGGCTGCTGCTGATCACCAGCGGATAGCTGGAAAGATCCAGCAGTTCGATCGCCAGGGGCAGCAGGGGCAGGTATTGCTGAACATGGCTGCTGCCCCAGGGCAGTCCCTGGATGAAGGAGGTCTGGATGCGGCGGCCTGCCAACCAGCTCTCTGAGCTCCCGCTTTCCCCATCCACCAGAGCGAACAGCTCCGGGCTGAGCAGGCGGTCCACTTCCCGCACCACCTGCTCGGACCCTCCCACCGAGCGTGGGGTGAACCATTCATGGACGAGCGCGATCCGGCTTGGAAGGGAAGGCATCGCGGCACCGTACGTCGCACCGTCGGACCGTGCACGTCACGAATGCTCTCAGCTGATTGCGCTCTTGGGCGCTGATCCGGATGCTGAACGCAGTTCCTGCCCACCATGGCGATTCGCGAACTTCTGGAAGACGCCCTTGACGAACCCTCGATCGGCCTGACCCGTTCGTTCAGCTGGCATGCCACGCCGGTTGGAATTGCGGCGCTCTGGCTGGCCGGGCAGGCCCCAAGCCAGCCCCCCTACGCCGATGCCCTCAAGGAGGGGCTGCTGGTGGGACTGGATCTCAGCCGCGAGGATCGTGAGTTTCACCAGATCCCCAAGGGGTTGGTGCTGCTGTTTCACTCCTGAAGACGGCAGACTTCCCGTCTGCCGCCCGGGAACGTGATGGTCGAGCCGACCGATATCAGCCAGCCTCAGGATCGGCCGGTTTCCTTCTGGCAGACCAAACCCCTCTGGTGTCAGCCCTGGACGATCGTGGCCACCGGTACGGGGGTCAGCCTGGCCAGCTGGCTCCTGCTGCAGCGCTGGTGGATCACCACGCCCGTCGTGGCTGCCGTTCTGCTCTGGTGGTGGCTGTTCCTGGTGCTGGTGCCAGGCAGTTTCGCGGCGGCGGCTGCTTCTCCGGAGCCTGGCTCCGCTGATTGAGATGGTGGTCAATCCAACAGCACGCTTCAGCCCGGTTGGCTTGAGTAATGTGAACAAGGGCCTCCTGCCCACCATTCAGAGCCATTCACCATGAGCTACGAGCCCGGTACCAGTGAGTGCCGGTTGTTGATCGACAGCAAGGAACAGATCGAAGCCGCCCTGGCCAATCTCATTCGGTTGGAGAATACCGACCACATCAGGATGCAACTCCTGGCGGTCTACAACCAACTGGAAGGCCTCCATGATCTGAGGCGGGCCCAGCGCCAGAGCACCCCCGAACCGGCCGGGGCCGGCAGGGATGAAACCGGCTGAGGAACATCTCCAGGGGCATCGGCTGGCAACGGCGACTCCAGCCCGGGCCATCCAGCTCCCGCCGCCAGGCTGAGATCCGCAGCGGCCACACGCCTCCCTGGCGATAGATGATCAGATACCGGTAGTCACAATCTCCGCAGAGAACCGGGGAAGCGACCGGCTCCCCCTGATCCGTGCTGCGCAGAAACCGATTCAGCAATCCCGCCGCTTCGTGGCCTCCCGAACCCCCTCCGGGCGTTGCCGCCGCCAGGCGCAGGGCTGCTCCGGCCGGGTATCCGTTCTCAGGCAGAACCAGGTGCAACGGAGCCCAGCCAGGAAAGCCGAGGAAGGAGAAAACAGCGCGGGTGGCCATGGCCTGCGGCAAGTGAAGGAAGAACCATCCGGTCAGTTCCCGCGGCGTATCAGAGCCCTGCCCATCAACAACTCCCTGTTGCGAGCGCTCGCTTTGCTGAGCCCCCTCGTCCTGCTGGCGGGTGCCGGCAGGCTGGAGTTCTCCAGCCTGCTTCGCGTCGGTGAACCGATCGGCACGGCCGATCAACGCCTCCAGGCCAGCGGCTGGCGCCCGTCACCCCAGCGGCAGCCTGATGACCTGGATCGACAGCGGGCCGGCAATCGTCTGGCCAGTCTGAGCGCCTGCTCCGGTGCGGGACTGGGCTACTGCCGCTATGACTACAGCCAGGCCCCGTACAGCCTCTCGGTGATCACGACGAACGACTGGCCTGGGTACGACCCTGGCGCCAGGGTGGTTCGCTGGAGCGACGAAACCGACGGCCGGCTGTGGGGACTTTGCCAGCCAGATGGAGCAGGCCAGCTTGTGCCCTGCCAGCCCCGATGACCGGGCCCGATAGGTTTGCTCCTGCGACACCGAGGCGCCATGGCAGAGAACAACACCCGTCCGCCCTGGCTGAACTGGCTTTTCCTGTTGATTTTTCTCTGGAGCAGCTGGCAGCTGGCCGGGTTCTGGTTCCAGCAACTCCACTGAGCTGGCCCGGGTCCTAGGGAAGCAGGGGCCTGCCTTCCTCGCCCAGATCAAGGGCCAGTGCCAGTTGGCCCAGCAGCACGGCGGCGGCCTGGGGCTGGGTGAGGCCATGGCTGCCTGCGGCCTCGACCCATTGCCGGCACCGATGGCTGAGCAGGTCCAACTCCGGTGCTCCGGCCCTCAGCGCCTGGAAAGCCTGGGCCAGGGGGGCATCGCCAGGATGGGCGGGGCCACCGGCCACGATGTACTGGTTGCCATCGCTGCCGGAATAGAGCAGGGAGCCGCGGGGACCCCGCAGGGGGGCCGTGGCCGGCAGGCAGGCAGGATCGGGGGTGGGCTCGGACATGGCCGAATCGATGGGCGGTGGTTCAGCCGTAGGGGTAGGCGTTCGGAACGTAGAACTGCTCGTTCATCGGCGGCCGCTGGTAATCGCCACCACTCTTGCGTGGAGGCAGCTCAATCGCAGCCGGGGTCATGTCTTCGTAAGGCACCTTGCTGAGCAGATGGCGGATGCAGTTCAGCCGTGCCCGTCGCTTGTCGTCGGCTTCGACGGTGAACCAGGGGGCTTCGGGGATGTTGGTGTGGGCGAACATCTGGTCCTTGGCTTTGGAGAACTCCAGCCAGCGATCCCTTGATTCGAGATCCATGGGGCTCAGTTTCCAGCGGCGGGCAGGATCGTCAATGCGCGATTGAAAGCGAAGTTCCTGCTCTTCATCACTCACCGAAAACCAATACTTGAGCAGAACGATGCCTGAATTCACCAGCATCCGCTCGAACTCAGGGCAGGACTTCATGAACTGATCAACCTGCTCATCGGTGCAGAAGCCCATCACCCGCTCAACGCCGGCCCGGTTGTACCAGCTGCGGTCGAACAGAACCAACTCACCGGCTGAGGGGAAATTCTCCACGTATCGCTGGAAATACCACTGGGTTTTCTGCTGGTCGGAAGGGGTACCCAGTGCCACGACCTTGCAGCCACGGGGATTCATCGGCTCGGTGATTCGCTTGATCGTTCCCCCTTTGCCGGCCGCATCACGGCCTTCGAACAGCAGGATCATCCGGAATCCGGTGTGCTTGATCCAGTACTGCATCTTGACCAGCTCGATCTGCAGACGCTCGAGCTCTGTTTCGTAGAACTTCTTGCTCAGCCGTTTCTGGCCGCCATGAGGCGGGGCTCCGGCCGGGCCCTCATCCAGGTCGTCGAGCAGGGCGGTGGGGTGATACCGATCGTTCAGCCCATTGGTGCCAAGGGCACTCTCAGCCTTGGATTTCTTGGCCTCCTTGGCCTTCTTGCCATCCTTTCCCTTGCCCATTCACTCAACCCTGCTCGACTTGGTTGTCCCACCCTTAGTGGGATTCGGGCCGATTGACGGCTCGATTGATACAGATTTCGAGACCCCTTGTTGCCGGGCCTCCGGGCGCATCTCGATGGAGTGGCCGGTGAGGCTGACGCAGAAGCCGCTGGATTGGGTCGCCGGCTGAGGCGAGCCCAGCCGCAGGTCACCACCGTGGGCCCGGGCGACCCGCTGGGCGATCGCCAGGCCAAGGCCACAGTGCCCGTGGCCGCCGCGGGCTGAGTCGAGCCGCTGGAAGGGCATCAGCGCCTCGGAACGCTGCCCTTCGGCGATCCCCTCCCCCCTGTCCCAGATCTGCAGCTCGAAGCCATCGTCCTGCCAGGGCAGCAGCCGCAGCAGAACCGGTGGCTGGCCATAGCTGAGGGCGTTGTCGATCAGGTTGGCCACGGCCCGGCCCAGGGCAATCGGCTGGATCGAGGCGGTCAGCGGCGTGAGCTCGAGTTCCACCGGCTGACCGTCGTAGCGGGCGGCCAGTTCGGCCAGAAAATCCTGCAGGGGCACCTCCACCGCCAGCTCGGTGCCGCCGCCGCCGGCGAACAGCAGAAACTGGCCGGTGATCCGCTCGAGGTCATCGAGGTCGGCCTCAGCCTTCTCCCGTGCCTCGGCACCGAGCCCACCCAGGGACAAGCGCAGACGCAGGCGGGTCAGGGGTGTCTTGATGTCGTGGGCGATGCCGGCCAGCATCGTGGCCCGCTCCTGCTCGCTGATCGAGAGCCTCTCCAGCATCGCGTTGAAATGGCGGGTGAGGCGACGCACTTCCGGAGCGCCCCGCTGGGGCAGGGGGTTGGGCTCGCTGACCCGACCGACGCCGCCGAGCGCTTTCTCCAGCTGCTGCAGGGGCCGTTGCACCTCCAGCAGCAGGAACAGGGCGGCGGCCACCACGCTGCCGCTGACCAGGGAGAGGCTGACCAGCAGCGGATCCGGCGGCCAGCCCAGCTGGGGCCTGATTCCGGCATAGAGCCAGACGGGCTCCAGGGGCGAAGCCAGTTCGATCCAGACGCCGCGGGCCTCCCCCGGGGTGGGAACGACCTGGGGACAGCGCGGCAGTCGGCGACAGAGTTCGTATCGCAACTGCTTCGCCTGAACCTCCAGTCGGCCGTCATGGCCGAGGCCGAGGAATCCGTTGGCTGGATCCGGTGCGGGCGGTTCACCCACCCCCAGCTGCAGCCCGCTCAACACCGACACCGCGGCCGGTGGAAAACGCTCCAGCGCCAGTTCCGCCAATCGCAGGTTGAGGGCGACCTGGGGACCCATCTGGGCCACCTGGGCCTGGCCGATCCGGGTTCCGAGCAAAGCCTGAAGCAACACGAGGCTGATCCCCCAGCCGCCCAGCGCGAAGCCCCCCAGCCGCAGCAGGAGGGCAGCCGAGCGAAAGGAGCCGACCATCGCTCAACGGCTCCGTGGGGCGCCGTCGGGAACGAACACGTAGCCATAGCCCCAGACGGTCTGCAGGTAGCGGGGACGGCTGGGGTCGGGTTCGATCAGGCGCCGCACCCTCGAGACCTGCACATCCATGCTGCGGCTGTCGGTCTCGCTGGAGGGGCCCCGGGCCAGTTCGATCAGGCGCTCCCGCGAGAGCGGGCGGTGGGGATGCTGCACGAAGGCGGCCAACAGGCTGAATTCGCCGCTGGTGATCGTCACGGCCTCCCCATCCCGCTCCAGGGTGCGGGCGGAGAGATCCAGGCTGTTCACACCGAAGCGAACCACTTCCCCGTCCGCCAGCGGGGTGCCGGCCGGAAGGCTGCCGCGCCGACGCAGCACCGCTTCGATCCGGGCGGTGAGCTCCCTCGGCAGGAACGGCTTGGCCAGGTAGTCGTCGGCGCCCTGCTCCAGGCCGATGATCCGGTCGACGGCCTCGGCCCTGGCGGTGAGCATCACCACCGGCAGGTCATCGCCGCCATCCCGCAGACGGCGCAGCAGGGTGAGGCCATCGTCGCCCGGCAGCATCAGATCCAGCACGAGCAGATCGGGGCGCTGGAACTCCAGGCGGGCCACCAGCTGGCGGCCATCGGTGAGGCAACGCACCTCGTAGCCCTGCTCGGTGAGGTGGGTGCCGAGCAGCTGCCGCAGCTCCGGGTCGTCATCCACGACCCAGATGGTGTGAGATCGGCTCATGGCAAAGAGGCGTGGATCATCGCTGCTTGAACTGTATGGAGGGAGGCTCGATGGCCCAGGATTGATCCTGCCCTGGCGAGCGCCTGGAACTGTCCAGCCATGACTGGCAGCCTCACCAGTCGGATCCGGTCATGGTTCTGCCACCCAGCACACGCATCGATGCCGCAACCCGCTGGCCTCCGCTCCATAGGGTGAGCCCATGCCCCCTGTCTCCCCGTCGCCCCACCTGTTCGGCAGCGGCCCTGCCGTGGCCGGCGGTCTGCTGGCGCTGGCCATGCAGCTGCTGATCGGCGGCAGCCTGACGCCAGGCCCCGCCCAGGCCCAGGACTCCCGGCTGCTGGAGCGCTACGAGAAGCGCCTGGAAAACTGGTTTCACCGGATCGATCGCAACGGCGATGGCCGGATCAGCCCATTCGAGAGCAAGGGCTATCCCTTTCTGGAGATGAACTTCGAGAGGCTCGACTCCACGGGTCGGGGATATCTGCTGCCCCAGGATCTGGCTCCGGCCAACAACCACTTCCTCGGCGAACGGCTTCGCAAGAGCTTCCAGCGGGCCGACCGGGATGGCAATGGTCAGTTGAGCCAGGCGGAAGCGGCCTCCTTCCCCTGGCTGGCAAAGCGCTTCAGCGAGATGGACCGTGACCGGAACGGCAACGTCAGCCTGGAGGAGTTCTGGGACTTTCGCCGTTCGCTTTCCCCCCGCCCTTAGGACTTCACGGCTCATGGCGATCCGGGCGGCGGATCTGGACAAAAGCCCAGAGCATCCGGGCCAGTTCCAGCGGCACGCCCAGCACGCTGCCCAGGCCGGGCATGCCCAGCCTCAGGATCCGGAAGACGCCATTGGCCAGCAGCAGCAAGGCGGCGATCGCCAGGCTCACCACCAGCAGGATGGCAAAGGTCTGGGCCAGGCCGGCGGCCAGCAGCAGGATCCCCTCGCCGATCCTCGAGATGGCCTTGATCAGGGTGCTGATCACCTTGCTCACCACCAGCAGTGAGTCGATCCGGGCGGGCAACTGCAGCAAGGCCACCAGCACACCGCTGCCGACCGCGATGTTGAGCAGGGAGAAGAGGGCTTCCCGCCAGGGCGAGCGGCTGCGACGCTTGCGAAACACCTTCCGGGCGGGGAGTGGTTTGAAGGCCGGCTCGCTGAGGCGATTCATGGCGTGATCCCCAGACCCCGGCTGCTGTCCATCGGTTCCGGATCAGACATCGAGGCTGTAGCCGGCGCCCCGCATCCAGCGTTCGAACTCGATCAGCACCAGTTCATTGGGGCAGTCCACCAGGCTGAGCCCTTCTACCGTGCAATCCCCCTGGCCGCCATGGTGAAGCGACAGGTGAAAGTTCCTGCCGCTCAGGCCGCACACCTCCGGATCGCTGCGCACAACGACATCCAGGCAGGCTCCGAGGCGACTGACGCGGCGTCGCAGTTCCGACCAGCTTTTCGTCATCGTCCGTCTGCAGTGGGCCCGGAGCCCGAGGCCCCCATGCAGGAGTCTGGCCCCGGTGGAACCCGCGTCAACGGCGCAGTGCTGAAGGCCTGTCTCAAGGATTGGGTTCCGCTGGGCTGAGCGGGACCGTGGGGACGGCGGCTGGACTGGGCGATGGGGCCGTCGGCCGCCGTGGCAGCGGAACCATCAGGCTGATCGAAGCGGTGACGGCCAGGGCCGTCGCAGCCGCCAGGGGGGAGAACAACCGTTGGCGCAGGGGGATGCGCTCCAGAATCTCCCGTTTTGGCAGCGGTCGCTCCGCAGGCAGCTTGAAACCGAGCTGAACCCGTGGATCGAGCCGCAGCTGATCCAGGCAGCGAACGAGATCGGAGAGCTCGGCGTCATCGAGGCTGAGCTCCAGGGGGGGGGTGTCGGGCTGGCTGCTGAACAGGCGCAGGCGATGGCAGCGCCCAGCGCCGCTCTCCCGCACCGGTTCGATCTGAACCGGACCCGCATCGGCTCCGAAGCGGCGTGGCACGCCGCTGAGCAGGTGGCGGGCATAGGGAAGCACCACATCCAGCAGGGCCAGGAGGTGCTCCCGTTTTCCCTCCAGCTCGGTGTGGCCCGCCAGGGCCAGCTGCCAGCCGGAGAGGATGCCGATCACGTTCTCGGCCTGGCCGGCTGAAAGGTCCGGCAGGCCGTCGAGTCTGAGCCGGCAGCTGGTCTGCTCGAAGCGGTGGCTCACTTTCATGCCGAGGCGTCCATCAGGCTGGCTTTGAGGCGATCGAAGCCGCCCCTGCCGGCCCCGAAGGCGAGGCCGTGGATCAACTGGAGCCGCAACGCCGGACCCTCCTTCGGGTCGAGCAGCTTCTGTACCCCACCGCGGCGGGGATTGAGCCGCTCCCGGATCAGTTCATCCAGCCGCTTCTGGAACAACCCCCAGCGCTCGGCCGTGACCTGGGCGGGTTCGGCGGAAGAGAGCAGCTGACGCAGCATCGGATAGAGGCGGTCGGCAAGGGCGCAGAGCAGGGAGATCAGGGCATCGGTTTCGGGTTCGCTCAGTTCACCACGCCGGCAGGCGAGCCTCAGGGGGTTGTAGCAGCGCCGTTTCCAGAGCTCGACCCGGTTGGGGAAGAGATCGTTGAAGCCGAGTTGCCCGGCCATCGACAGCATCGCTTCGCCGCCGTTGAGATCGAGGGCCTCGACGGTGAGCAGCATCAGATCCAGCCGCTCAAGACCCCGGCGGGAGATTCCGGAATGGCGATCAGGCTTGGTCAATCGGTCTTGGGCCATGGCTGCGATGATGCCAGCGCCGGAGCCGATCCGTCACCTCTTCCGCTTGCCATGCCCCCCAGCTCCTCCCCGGTTGATCCATCCAGGGCACCCGATCTGCGCCAGCTGGTGCGTGACATTCCAGATTTTCCCAAGCCCGGCATCCTCTTCCGCGACCTGACGCCGCTGATGCGTGATCCCCAGGGCTGGCGCGAGGTGATGCGGCAGCTTGCCCTGGTCTGCGAGCGGGTCGAGCCCGACCTGATCGTCGGCATCGAGTCGCGGGGGTTCATCGTCGGCACGGCCCTGGCCACGGTGGTGGGGCTGGGTTTTGTGCCGGTGCGCAAGCCGGGCAAGCTTCCCGGGGAACTGTGTGGGGTCGATTACGACCTGGAGTACGGCAGCGATCGCCTCGAGATCCAGCACGATGCCCTGGCCGGAGAGCCACGGGTGCTGATCGTCGACGATCTGCTGGCCACCGGAGGCACCGCTGCGGCCTGTGCTCACCTGGTGGAACTGGCCGGCGGCCAGCTTTGTGGCTATGGCTTCGTGGCTGAGTTGGCCGGCCTGGGGGGGCGTCAGCGGCTGCCTGGGGACCATCCGGTTGAATCCCTGATCGTCTACGCCTGATCCTTCAGGGCTGTGATTCTTGCCAGGCCAGGACAAGATCCAGCTGCTCCAGGCTGATCAGCCCGAAACGCCACAGGATCACCGGCAGGGGGGCCTGCTCCAGCCGTGCCTGCCTGATGCCGAGTTCGAGGGCTCTCTGGGTGAGGCCCAGCTCGCGCTGCAGGTAGGCCACGAGCGCCGATGGCGGCTCCGGCTGGGGTGAGCTGCTGATCACCATGACGCCGGGACCAGGCAAAGGGGGCCTCACTCTGACCAGCGGCTGAGCAGCTGGCAAGGGCCCAGGCTCATCGCTTTCAGACTCAGCCGGCGGAGGGGGGGCAGCCGGCGCAGCAGGGCCAGGACCAGGCGCCTCAAGCCGAGCGGCAGGGGCTGACGGTTCGAGAACAGGCGCACCATCAGATCGGTGATCAGCAGGGTGAGCAACACATCTCCCCAGCGCCGGATCGCATAGGCCCGGCCGATCGCGGCCAGGCCCAGCCGTCCCCTGGCCACCCGCTCAGCCTGCCGCCGCAGCACGCGCACATCCCGCCAGCAGAGGTTCAGGCCCTGGCCGCCGACGGGGTGGCAGCGATGCATGGTTTCACCGACCAGGACGGTGTTGCCGCGCTGGAAGCCACGGGCCAGCTCCAGGGCAACCGGAAAGGCGCGGGGGGCATCGAGCAGGGCATCCACCTGGAACCGGTCAGGCAGGGCCCCGGCCAGGCTGTCGAGGAAGGCGGCCGGATCCAGGCTTTCGAGCAGCCGCAGACGCCCGGCGGGGGCACTCCAGACCAGCTGATGGTGGTCGCCACCCAGGGGAAGAACGGCGAACGGCCCCTCGGCGCGGAACAGTTCCCAGGCCTGGTCGGCCGCCGAGCCGCGCAACCGCACCTGCACGCTCAGGCAGGCCTGGTGGTAGGGAAGCCGCCACTGGCCGATGCCCAGGGCGGTACGGCTGGGGGAGGAGCTTCCGTCGGCGGCCACGATCAGGTCGACAGGTGTTGCGTCGGGGACGATGGCCTGCGGGTTGCCCAGGTTCAGCCGGATCGCTGGATCGGCTTTCAGCCGCTCCAGCAGCAGTTCCATCAGCGGCCTGTGCTGGAGCACCCAGCCCACCGCTTCGCCGCCCTGGAGACCTTGAGTGGCCCTGCCGAGATCGGAGCCATCAAACGGGACCCGCTCGGCCAGCTCCAGATCGCAGAGCTGCAGGAAGCGGAACGGCACCAGGTCCGCGGCCAGCGGATTCCAGAGCTGCAGCTCGGAGAGCAGCAGCCGGCTGGAATGGCTGAGCGCGTAGGCGCGGCCGCGGGCCAGCAACTGCTCAGGGGGCAGGGGGTCGTCCAGTTCCACCTCCCAGCCCACGCTGGAGAGGGCGAGGGCGGCGAGGGCACCGGTCGGGCCCGCACCCCGAACCCTGGCCACCAGGGGTGAACGCATCAGCAACCGATCCCGGCCATCAGGCACGTCATCAAAAAGCCGCAACAGAATTCTGTTGCGGCGGAGAGGTTGACCGAGACAGGGACAGCGCCGTTGAGGGTCGGGAAAACCGGCCGACCTCAGCCGATGCCGAGCAGTCCGCGGGTGAAGGCTTCACCGCCGAGGGCGAATTCGGTGGCCAGCAGGGCAATGAATCCGAGCATGGCCATGCGGCCATTCAGCTTTTCGGCACGCTCGTGGAAGCCCCAGCCCTGGTCGGCGGCCACCACTTCCATCCGTGGCTCCGTGGCGAAGGCATTGAGACGGCCGCCGTCTTCGGTTGTGACGGTGGCTCCACGGATGGCGGCGCGATCAGCGGCTGGAGCGAAGGTGGTGGCTTGGGCCATGGGTGCTTCGTGGGGTGGGATGACAGAAATGTAACACATTGTTTCGCTTCGTAACGCAAGTCTGGCGGATTCAGCGCAGCCGGCGCAGGCAGAGCTCCTCGAAGGCTGGCCTCAGTAAGTAGGGATACTCACCCACCCAGAGTTTCAGGGCCGGAATCCAGGCATCACTGAGGGCTCCGATCCTGGAGAAATCAGGGCGCTCGCTCAGCACAAGGCAGCGGATCGTCATCCCCCGGCGGATCAGCTTGTGCTTCTTGTCCATCGGGAACCGCACCTGGCCCAGGTAACCCTCGTCGTCTTCCAGCTCCAGGCAGAGCCAGGTACGCCGGTTCTCCACCAGTTCAAGGCGGCCGCTCTTGTCGGCCTGTTCGTTGCGTTGCTCGATCCGCTCCCGCGTGAACAGATCAGCCACTTCCCCCTCGAAGATCGCCCCGGCTGGAAAGCGGCGCAGGGTGGAATTGCGTCGGCCGGCTTCGAGGATCGGGCCCCAGAGGATGTAAAGCAGAAAAACGAAGCCCGCCACCAGCCAGACCGGGCCGAAGCGATAGGAGAACTGGCTCTGGGCCACCAGCAGGGACAGCACCCCGCCGATCACGGAGATCAGCACCCGCTGGAGGATCTTGCCCGGATCACCGCTGCAGGCATTGAACTGGGGGCCGGTGGCCACCGCCGGAATCAGGCGCTGCAACTCGCCGGGCTTGAGGGGAATCAGCATCGCAACAGCATCGATTCAGAGCAGGCGTTTCAGAGCAGGCGTTCGAGGCCGTAGACCAGGCTCTGCAACTGCCGAACCCGGCGCACCGTGAGCAGCACCCCCGGCATGTAGGCCGAGCGCTCGATCGTGTCGTGCCGCAGGGTATAGGTTTCGCCCGGCCCGCCGAACATCACTTCCTGATGGGCCACCAGCCCCGGCAGCCGCACGGAATGCAGCCGCAGGCCGCTGCTCCGCAGGCCGCCGCGACAACCGGCCAGGCTCTCGTGCTCCTCCACCTGGGGGGCGTTGAACGTCTTGCCGAGCTCCTCGATCAGCTCGGCGGTTTTCAGGCAGGTGCCACTGGGGGCGTCGGCCTTGCGGTTGTGGTGCAGTTCGGTGAGTTCGGCGAAGTCGTAGAAGCGGGCGGCGGCGGCTGCAGCCTGCTGGAGCAACACCATCCCCACCGAGAAATTGGGGATCACGGCACCGCCGATGCCGGCTTTCTCGGCAAAGGCAGCCAGATCGGCCAGCTGGCTGGGGCTGAGCCCGGTGGTGCCGATCACCGGATGCACGCCGTAGGCGATCGCGGCGCGGGTGTGCTCGTAGACCACCTTCGGGTGGGTGAAATCCACCAGCACCGCGCCATGGGGCTGGCTGCGAACCGCCTGGCTGGCCTGGCAGAGCGTTCCCTCCAGATCGGCGCTGATCGCCACCTCTAGCTCCCCCAGTCCGAGCTCAAGCCCCACATCAGCGCCCTGCTTCTCCGCCGTGGTGTCGATCGCCCCCACCAGGGCGCAATCCGGCGCGGCAACCACGGCCTTCACCACCTCCGCCCCCATGCGGCCCAGGGCGCCGGCCACCACCACGGCGATCGGGGCGGCCGCTTGCCCCGGTGCGGCCGGCGTGGCGGGGTCCTCCAACGTGGCGGCCATGGTGGTTCTCGATCAACAGAGGTGAGCTGAGCCTATGGCCGCCGACAGCCACGGCACCTTTCGCGGCCTGCAGGCTGGGCCCCAGAAGCCGCGCCCCCACAGCAACCTTCGTAAGCTGCTCTGCACTGCCCTCCACCTCCGCGCCGATGTTCACGCAGGTCCGCTCCGCCAGCCGCCGGGTCAACCCTGCCGATTGCGCCCTCCCTGCCGGCAGCGACGGCCGCGCCGTGATGAAAGCGGTGTATGTGGTGCTGGAACCCCAGTACCAGAACGCCCTCACAACGGCGGCTGTCAGCCTGAATGAGCACAATCCCGCCCTGGCGGTGGAGCTGAGCGGCTACCTGATCGAGGAGCTGCGCAATCCGGAGAACTACGCCGCCTTCTGCGCCGATGTGGCCGCCGCCGATGTGTTCATCGCCTCGTTGATCTTCATTGAGGATCTGGCCCAGAAGGTGGTGGAGGCGGTGGCGCCCCACCGCGACCGGCTCAAAGCGGTGGTGGTGTTCCCCTCGATGCCGGAGGTGATGCGGCTCAACAAGCTGGGCACCTTCTCGATGGCCCAGCTGGGCCAGAGCAAGAGCGCCATCGCCAGCTTCATGAAGAAGCGGAAGGAGGCCAATGGGGCCGGCTTCCAGGACGCGATGTTGAAGCTGCTCAACACCCTGCCCACCGTTCTCAAGTATCTGCCGGTGGAGAAGGCGCAGGATGCCCGCTCCTTCATGCTCAGTTTTCAGTATTGGTTGGGGGGAACACCGGACAACCTGCGCAACTTCCTGTTGATGCTGGCCGATAAATATGTGTTCCCCCGCAGCGACACAGGCCGGCCGCTGCTGGAGGTTGCTGAGCCGGTGGTGTTCCCGGATCTGGGCATCTGGCACCCGATGGCGCCGGGGATGTTCGAAGACCTCAGGGAATATCTGAACTGGAGTGCCAGCCGCGCCGACCTGAGCGAGAAGGCCAGGGGCGGCCCGGTGATCGGCCTGGTGCTGCAGCGCAGCCACATCGTCACGGGCGATGAGGCCCACTACGTGGCGGTGATTCAGGAACTGGAATACCGCGGCGCCACCGTGATTCCGGTGTTCTGCGGCGGCCTGGATTTCAGCAAGCCGGTTGCCGCCTTCTTCTACGACCCGCTCAACCCTGAGCAGCCGATTGTGGATGGGGTGGTGAGTCTCACCGGCTTCGCCCTGATCGGCGGCCCGGCCCGTCAGGACCATCCCCGCGCCATCGAGGCGCTCTCCAGGCTCAACCGGCCCTACATGGTGGCCCTGCCGCTGGTGTTCCAGACCACCCAGGAATGGGAGGAGAGCGATCTGGGCCTGCACCCGGTGCAGGTGGCGCTGCAGATCGCCATCCCCGAGCTGGATGGCGCCATCGAGCCGATCGTGCTCAGCGGCCGCGACGATGCCACCGGCAAGGCCCATACCCTCCAGGACCGCGTGGAGGCGATCGCCGAGCGGGTGATCCGCTGGGCTTCGCTGCGCACCAAGCCCCGCCTCGCCAAGAAGCTGGCGATCACGGTGTTCAGCTTCCCGCCCGACAAGGGCAATGTGGGCACCGCCGCCTACCTCGATGTGTTCGGCTCGATCCATCGGGTGCTGCAGGAGATGAAGCTCAAGGGCTACGACGTTCAGAACCTGCCGCGTGATTCCAAGGCGCTGATGGAGGCGGTGATCAACGATCCTGAGGCGCTCCAAGGTGCACCGGAGCTGGCGATCGCCCACCGCATGAGCGTGGAGGAATACGAGCGGCTCACCCCCTATTCCGAGCGGCTGGAGGAGAACTGGGGCAAGCCCCCCGGCAACCTCAACAGTGATGGCACCAACCTGCTGATCTACGGCCGCCACTTCGGCAACGTGTTCGTGGGGGTGCAGCCCACCTTCGGCTACGAGGGCGATCCGATGCGGCTGCTCTACTCGCGCAGCGCCAGCCCCCACCACGGCTTCGCCGCCTATTACACCTATCTGGAGAAGGTGTGGGGCGCCGATGCGGTGCTGCACTTCGGCACCCACGGCTCGCTGGAGTTCATGCCCGGCAAGCAGATGGGCATGAGCGACACCTGCTATCCCGATTCGTTGATCGGCGCCCTGCCCAACCTCTATTACTACGCGGCCAACAACCCTTCGGAGGCCACGATCGCCAAGCGGCGTGGTTACGCCGCCACGATCAGCTACCTCACCCCTCCGGCCGAGAACGCTGGCCTGTACAGGGGCCTCAAGGAGCTGGGTGAGCTGGTGGGCTCCTATCAGCAGCTGCGTGAGAGCAGCCGGGGGGTGCAGATCGTGAATGCGATCGTGGAAACGGCCCGCCAGTGCAATCTCGACAAGGATGTGACCCTGCCGGAGGGTGAGGCCGCCCAGCTCGACCTTGACGGCCGCGACGGTGTGGTGGGAGCGGTGTACCGCCAGCTGATGGAGATCGAGAGCCGGCTGCTGCCCTGCGGCCTGCACACGATCGGCAAACCCCCCACCGCCGAGGAAGCGATCGCCACCCTGGTGAGCATCGCGGCGCTGGAGCGCCAGGAGGAGGGCTACCGCAGCCTGCCGGCCCTGCTGGCCGAGAGCATCGGCCGCACCATCACCGATGTCTACAAGAGCAACGACGCCGGCGTGCTGGCGGATGTGGAGCTCAACCAGACGATCACCGAGGCCTGCCGCAAGGCCGTGGCCTCGATGGTGCGCTCCGTCACCGGCACCGATGGCCGCGTCAATCTGCGCGGCAACTTCGGCTGGTTCTTCGCCCTGCTGGAGCGCTTCGGGATGCGTCTGCCCAGCCCCTGGCTGAGCGCCTGTCGGGCAGCGGGTTTTCCTGCCGTGGATGTCGCGGAGCTCGACAACCTGTTCGGCTACCTGCGCTTCTGCCTGGAGCAGATCTGCGCCGACATGGAGATGGAGAGCCTGCTGCGGGCGCTTGATGGCGAATACGTGATCCCCGGCCCCGGCGGTGATCCGATCCGCAACCCGGGTGTGCTGCCCAGCGGCAAGAACATCCACGCCCTCGACCCCCAGGCGATCCCCACCCGCGCCGCGAT
>JAHLYW010000015.1 GCA_025128135.1 Synechococcus sp. CS-1325 | reverse complement strand
GCTGAAGAAAGGCCAGCGGGAACTGAGCCAGGAGCTGGGCCGCACACCCACCCTGAGCGAGCTGGCGGTGGCTGTGGAGCTGCCGGAGGAGGAGGTGAAGGATCTGCTTTGCCGGGCGCGGCAACCGGTGAGCCTGGAAACGAAGGTGGGCGACGGCGAAGACACCGAACTGCTGGATCTGCTGCAGGGGGATGGCACGTTGCCGGAGGAGAACGTGGACAGCGAGTGCCTGCGGGGTGACATGCGGGCGCTGCTGGAGCAACTGCCGGAGCTGCAGCGTGATGTGCTGAAGATGCGCTACGGCATCGACGTGGAAGAGCCGATGAGCCTCACGTCGATTGCCAGAACCCTGGGCATGAGCCGCGACAAGACCCGCAACCTGGAGCGCCGCGCCCTGGACGGCATCCGCTCCCAGTCCCGCCGGCTGGAGGGTTATCTGGTCGCTTAGAAAAACTGATCGAAGTTATCGAAGTCCACGGCCCTGAAGCTGCCGTCCTGCACCTGGCCCATCAGCCGCTCCAGCTGGATCCAGAGGCCACCGGCTGTGAGCAACGACAGCAGAAAGGCCACCAGAAGGGCGGTGCCACCCCCGAAGCCGAACACCTGCAGGCTGCCACCGATGAACAGGGTGACCCCCATGATGATGCCGGTGTAAGAAGCCACCGTTTCGGCCGTTCCCAGGGGAAGCAAGGCCAGGCGATCCTGCTTCCAGCCATCCAGCCGGTTCTGCACCAATCTGGAGAAGGTGAGGCCGCAGAGCAGGCTGATCAACAGGCCAACGCCGGCCAGAAAGAACGGCGGCTGGCCCACCGGCACGTATTGCAGCAGGATCTCCTGGGCGTCGAGATCGCCGAAGCCACCGCCCGCCAGCAGGCTGGCGGCCTCGCTCAGATCGATCGGCTCGGAGATCACGGCGACGGCTGGCAAGGGTTGAAGCAGTGACCCTAGCGATCCTCTGCCTGGACCCCTGCCCCGGCTCAGGCGGCCGGCGCGAGGGGGTTGAGGCGCTGCAGCATGCCGCCTGCCAGCTTGAGGGGCGAGAAGGTGCGCCGCAGCAGCCCGAGCAGCGCCTGAAGATCCTCGGTGTGCAGATGGTTGTCACGCACCAGCATCAGCAGCAGGCGTTGACGCAGCCTCTCGCCGCGGCGCCCGAGCAGCAGCCGCAGCCCCGCACTGGCCACGGGAAGCAGATCGGCATTGGCTTCATCCTGCTCCACCACACTGAGCAGATTTTCCAGCCGCTCCAGCTGGAGCCTGCCCTGGCTGTCGAACAGCACCTCCAGCAGCTTCTCGCGCAGCTCGGCGGTGTCCCCAGCCAGCAGCCGCCTGGCCACGTAGGGGTAGGCGACCCGGATGATCCTGAAGCTCGGATCCAGCCGCAGCGCCAGGCCCTCCTGGCTCACCACCGCCCGGATGATCAGGGCGAAGCGGGCCGGCACCCGGAAGGGGTAATCGAACATCAGCTCCGAGAAGCGGTCGGTGATCGCCTTGAAGTTGAAGGAGCCCACGTTCTCACCCAGCTGGCCACCGAGCACGGTTTCCAGCGCCGGCACGATCGGCGTGAGGTCGGCGGTTCTGCTCAGAAAGCCCAGCACCTGAAAATCCCTGGCCAGGGCTTCGAAATCACGGTTGATCAGATGCACCACCGCCGCTGTCAGGGTGAGACGGTCGGCGTTGCTGATCGAATCCATCATGCCGAAGTCGACATAGGCGACATGGCCCATCGGACCGGTTTTGCCGGGCAGGGCGAAGAGGTTGCCGGGATGGGGATCGGCATGGAAGTAGCCGAACTCCAGCAGTTGCTGCAGGCCCGCCATCACGCCGGTGCGGATCAGGGCTTCCGGGTCGAGATGGTGGGACTCCAGCTCCTGCCGGTCCTGCAGCTTGATGCCGTTGATCCAGCTGGTGGTGAGCACCCTGCGGCTGGAGAGGAGCCGCTCCACCGTCGGAACCGTGACGGCCGGATTGGTGGCGAACAGGGCGGCGAAGCGATCGGCGTTGTCGGCTTCGCGGCAGTAGTCGATTTCCTCGAACAGGCTGCGGCCGAATTCATCGATGATGTCGCCGAGGCCAAAACCGAGGTTGAGCGGCAGGAAGGGGGCGCCGAGCACGCCGATCAGGCGGATCAGCACCAGATCCCGTCGCAGCAGAAAGGCCAGGTTGGGCCGCTGCACCTTGACGGCCACCCAGTGGCCGCCGGCGATCTCAGCCTTGTAGACCTGGCCGAGGCTGGCTGCTGCCACCGGATAGGAGGGGAAGTGCTCGAAGAGTTGCTCGGCCGGTGCGCCCAGTTCGGCCTCGATCACCGCCAGGGCAACGGCGTGGGGGAAGGGGGGCAGGTTGTCCTGCAGCTGGCTGAGCTGGTCCAGCCAGTCGCGACGCACCAGGTCGGGACGGGTGGAGAGGGCCTGCCCCACCTTGATGAAGCAGGGGCCCAGACCCGAAAGGGTGGTGAGAATGCGTTTCCCCACCCGTTGCTGCACGGCCGGATCCCGGCTGTCCCCCTGCACGGCCAGGAGCACCGCCAGGCCGAGCAGTTGCCACAGCACCTCCACCAACCGGGCGATCAGGATCCAGGGCCGCAGCAGCAGCCAGCGGCGATCGGCCCGGGGGTCGTAGATGGGGCTCGGCTCCGGGGCCAGGGAGGCGAAGCGGGCCGGGGGTGACGAAACGCTTGTGGTGATGGTGGAAACTCCCGGGCAGCCACGGATCTGACCCCAGACTCTAGGAACATTCCCGCCCTGGCCATGCGCCTGCTGCACGCTCTGCGCGCCCCGGGGCCTGGCTTGGCCCTGCATCTGCCGGCCCATGGCCGGGGCCGGGGTCTGGCGCCGGGACTGCGTCAGCTGCTGGCCGGCCCCCCGGGCCGCTGGGATCTGCCCGAGCTCCCCTGGATCGGCGGCCCCCTCGAAGCCGATGGCGCCGTGGCTGTGGCCCAGGGCGCTGCGGCGGCCCTCTGCGGCAGTGATCGCTGCTGGTTCGGCGTGAACGGTGCCAGCGGCCTGCTGCAGGCTGGCCTGCTGGCCCTGGCCCCGCCGGGCTCCAGGGTGCTGCTGCCCCGCAATCTGCACCGCAGCCTGTTGCACGGTTGCGTGCTGGCCCAGCTGCGGCCGGTGCTGTTCGATCTCCCCTTCGATGCCGCCACCGGCCTCTGGTTGCCGCCCACAGCGGCCCGGCTGGAGCGGGTCCTCGCCGCCGCCGGTTCTGTGGCTGCCCTGGTGCTGGTTCATCCCACCTACCAGGGCCTGGCCGCTGAACTGGCGGGGCTGATCGAGCTGGCCCACCAGCACGGCCTGCCGGTGCTGGTCGATGAGGCCCACGGCGCCCATTTCGGTGCCGCCGCCCTGCCCCCCGATCTCCTGCCGACTTCCGCGCTGGGCGCCGGCGCCGATCTGGTGGTCCAGTCGTTGCACAAGGCGGCCGGTGGGCTGGGCCAGAGCGCCGCGCTGCTGCTGCAGGGTGGCCGGGTCGCCGTTGCGGAGGTGGAGCGGGCGCTGCTCTGGCTGCAGACCTCCAGCCCCAGCGCCCTGCTGCTGGCCTCCGCTGAAGCGGCCATCACCCAGCTCCACAGCCGTGAGGGTGGAGCGCAGCTGGCCCGTGCCCTGCGGATCGGCAGCCAGCTGCGGCGCAGCCTGGCGGCGGCGGGGCTGCCGCTGGTGGCCAACCAGGACCCGCTGCGACTGGTGTTGCACACCGCGGCGCTGGGCATCAGTGGCCTGCAGGCCGATCAGTGGCTGCTCGAGCGGGGCGTGATCGCCGAGCTGCCGGAACCCGGCTGCCTCACCTTCTGCCTGGGGATGCATCCACCCCTCGGGCTGGGCTGGCGCCTGGGTCGTCGGCTGCAGCAGCTCAACGCCGCCCTCGGTGGCCAACCCCTGCCGGCGTTCCAGCCGCCTCCCCTGCCCCTGGTCGGCGAACCGGAGCTGCCGGTCGGGCAGGCCTGGCGGGCACCCTGCCAGGTCGTTCCCCTGGCCGCTGCAGCCGGCCGGGTGGCGGCGGAGCCGGTCTGCCCCTACCCGCCTGGCATTCCGCTGCTGATCCCCGGAGAGCGGATCGACCCGCCCCGGGCCGACTGGCTCCTGGAGCAGCGGCGGCTCTGGCCTGACCAGATCGCTGATAGCTTGAAGGTTGTGGCCTGAATGGCGCTGCGAATGGGCGCTTCCGGCGAGGACGGCAGTTCCGGGGCAACAGCCGGTGAAGGAACGGGTTCAGATTTCGCCTGGGACTTCGTCACCCCGGGCCTGCCGGATGGCGCCTTCGAGGACGCGCCGGGCTTCAGCCCGACGCCGATGGAGCTGCGGGTGATGCTGCTGGCGCACCTGCGGCCCCGGGCTGATTCGCTCGTCTGGGATGTGGGCGGCGGAACCGGGGCCCTCGCCCTGGAGATTGCCCGGCTGATGCCCGCCGGCGTGGTGCACACCCTCGAGCGGGATCCAGAGGCGATTGAACTGCTGGAGAAAAACCGGCGCCGCTTCGGGATCGCCAACCTGCACATCCACGCCGGGCAGGCTCCCGACGACCTTCACATCCTGCCGGGCCGGCCCGATCGGGTGCTGCTGGAGGTGGGCCGCCCGCTGTCCTCCGTGCTCAACGCCGTCTGGAGTGCGCTTCAGCCCGGCGGCCGCCTTGTGATCAGCACGGCGAATCTGGAGGGGCTGGTGGATGCCACCGATACCCTCGGCCAGCTGGAAGCCCTGGATGTGCAGGTTGTGCAGGCGACGGTGCATCGCATGCAGCGGCGTGGCAGCCAGGCCCGCCTGGCGGCGGCCGAACCCCTCTTCCTGATCGCGGCAGAGCGGCACGGGTGAGCGAATCCACCAGAGCGCCAACCTCTCAACCGCGGGTGGTCAGTGGGCTGGCGGCAGGGGCGTTTGGCCTGCTGGTGGTTGGCCTGGGGGGTTGGTGGTTCACCCTGGCGGTCGGGGTGATCGTGCACCTGGCCCTGCTGGAGTTCTTTCGGCTGGCCCAGTTCAAGGGCATCAGGCCTGCCACCAAAACCACCCTGGTGGTCTGCCAGCTGCTGTTGATCGCCACCCAGTGGGCCAGCGGCGGCGGCATGGCGGCGGATCTGGCGGCGGCGGTGCTGCCGGTGTCGGGAGCGGCGATCTGCGCCTGGCTGCTTCTGCAGCCGGTCACCGGCACGATCGCCGACATCGCCGCCTCGATCTTCGGGCTGTTCTATCTCGGTTTTCTGCCCAGCCACTGGCTGCGCTTGCGCGATCTGAGCGCCGGCTCCCTGGCCCCCCACCTGGAGACGGCCGGCTGGGACGTCAGCCCAGGGATGCTGCTCACCCTGCTGGCCTGCCTGCTGGTGGTCGCCACCGACATCGGCTCCTATGTGATCGGCCGCCGGCTGGGTCGGCATCCGCTCTCGCCGATTTCACCTGGCAAGACCGTGGAAGGGGCCCTGGGGGGGCTGGCCTGCTCCCTGCTGGTCGGTGGGCTCGGTGGGGTTGTGCTGGGCTGGCCCTGGGGCTGGGCGGTGGGCGGGCTGCTCGGTGGGCTGGTGTCGGTGTTCGCCCTGGTGGGTGATCTCACCGAATCGATGATGAAACGGGATGCGGGGGTGAAGGACTCCGGTGATGCCATCCCCGGCCATGGCGGCATCCTCGACCGGATCGACAGCTATCTGTTCACCCCGGCGGTGGTGTTCTATTACGTGACCCTGGTGTTGCCCTTGCTGGGCTGAGCGGCCGGCGGCAGTCAGGGGGTCACCTGTGCTTCGCCGTGCAGCTGGAGCATGCCCCCTTCGAGATTGGCGGTTTCGAGCCGGATGTTCGGATCCATCGGCAGGCGCAGCCTCAGGTCGCCGTCAAGGGAGAGGATGCCGAGGCTGCCGGCGATGGCCTCCGGCCTGGTTTCCAGTTCCATCAGACGGCTTTCCCCTGCCGCCTGGGCTGTGAAGACCAGGGTGTCTCGCACGATCCGCAGGCCCTTCAACGGGCTCAGACCGAGCAGTTGCTCGCCGAGGAAATCGGCGAGCAACTGCCAACGCGGCCGGACCAGGGAGCCGCTGAGGCCGGCGGCGGTGAAGGCCACCTGGCCCCGCACCAGAAACGGGTGATCCAGTCGGATCGGCTCGCCCTTGAGCACCTGACCAAGCCGCAGCTGCAGCGGATCGCTGCGCAGCTGGACCAGCTCGATCTGGAGTTCCTGGTAGACCACGCGCCTGGCCATCAGGGTGATCCCCTCCAGCCGGCCTCGCAGCAGCTGGATGGCCGTGCCGTGCAACTGCAGCTCAAGGCTCTCCACCGCCTCGCACTGGCTGCGGATCCAGACCTGCAGCCCCGCTGCGATCAGTTGCAGCAGCGGGCCGCTTCCCTGGTGGATGGATGTGTCCGCAGGTTCGGTGCCGGCCATGCCAACAGCAGATGCTTGCCGTTCTCCTAACAGAGCCCGCCCTGCCCCCCCACGGACAGACAGCTTGCTGAGTGGCCTTTTGCTGGCAGTGCAAGGAAGGGGCGTGATTAGAAAGAATTATCCAGGAAAACGTTTCCAATGAACAACTCCAGCCGCGCGGCCCTGCTAGGGGGCGTTCTGCTCACGGCAGCCAGCACCTGTTTCGCCGTCCCGGCCCGTGCCATCGAGCCGGCCGCTGAGGCCGCTCCCGGCCGTGCCGCCCTGTTGAGCCCTGATGGCGCACCGATCGCGGCACTGTCCGCCACCGAACCGGGCATGAATCGGAATGGCACGGTTGCCCAGGCCTTCGGAACGCCTGAGTCGGTGGTCTACGAACAATCCACCGGCTGGTATGTCGGGATCGGTCTCGGCGCCGCCTGGCCCAGCGAGCTGGGCGTCCGCACCAGAAATCTGGACAATCAGGGTTTCGACAACGTCAACGGGGATGTGAGCTTTGGCGGCGGCTTCTCCGGTGATCTGGCCGTCGGCTACGACTTCGGTGCCATCCGGACGGAGCTCAGCTACGGCTACACCCGCGGCAGCGTCAACGATGTGAGCGTCTCGGACAACGGCAACGACTTCAACATCGGCTCCTCAGGCATCATCAACAAGAACGACATCTTCGCCAGCGCCTACTGGGACATCAGCACCGGCAGCCGCTGGACTCCCTACCTCGGTGGAGGCATCGGCTATACCAACCTGAGCACCCCGAGGATCAGGCTTTCGGGCAACGGCAACAGCGTCTCCACCGGCAGCGACAACCAGGGCCTGTTCGGCTGGCAGGCCAAGTTGGGCGTGAGCTATGGGGTCAGCAACAACGCTGACGTGTATGTGGAAGGCACCTATTCCGGTGCCTCGGGGTTCGATGGCGACAACCTCCGCTACGACTCCTACAACGATTTCGGCGCCAAGCTCGGATTCCGCTACCGCTTCGGGCAGCCCGCCGCTGTGGTTGTTGTGGAGCCAGCCCCCGCTCCGGAGCCGATCATGCAGCCTGCTCCCGCCCCCGAACCCGTCTTCCAGCCGGCTCCTGCACCTGAGCCTATCCGCGGTCTCTGGTGAACCCAGGGCCGCCTTCGGTTCACCAGGAGGCGGCCACTTTGCTGGGCTGATCCAGATGGGGAAGATGTCCGCAGTCCCTGAGCTCCTGCACCCGATCGCCGAGCAGGGCCAGGGCTGCCCGCTTCAGCGGTGGCCGCAGGATCCTGTCGTCGGCGCCCCAGAGCACCTGCAGCGGTTGCGGCGGCAAGGGATCACCGCAGCCAGCGAAGCCCCCGCTGCGGGCAAAGCGCCCCAGCGCTTTGCCCCAGCCCGGCGTGCGCAGATGCAGAGAGGCGATCTCTTCTTCGGCCGGTCCCACGCTGGCTGACGGGTTCGCAAAAGCCTGGCGGCAGAGGCCCCGCCGCACCGCAGGCCGGCTCAGAAACCACACACCCAGGGCATCGAGCAGGGGTGGGATCGGCTGCGGACGGCCGGTCAGCCCCGCTGGGGCGAGCAGCAGCAGACGGCCGATCCGCTCCGGACTGCGGCGGGCCAGTTCCAGTGCCACGGCACCACCCATCGAGGCACCGATCAGACCCACGGGCCTGGCATCCAGGCTGGCGATGGCCGTCAGCACGGCATCGAGATGCCCCAGCACCCCGGCCGGGCCATCGGCGCCATCGGGTTGGCGGGGGCTGAATCCGAATCCGAACAGGTCGGGGATGAACAGCTGCGCCCGTTCGGCCAGCAGGGGCGCCAGTCGCCGGAACTCAAGCAGGGAGCTGTCGAAGCCGTGCAGCAGCAGGATCGGTTCCCCCTTGCCCAGCACGGCCACCGGCCATCGATCCGGCCATCCCGGCAGCTCCCACCACTGCACGGCTGCGGCCAGCGACCGCCCCTGGGGGTCAGCCAGGGAGTGGGCGGCCCAGGCGAGCAGCTCCCGGCCGGAGGCCCCTGCCGCTGCTGTCTCGGGGCTCAAGAAACCGGCTCACGGCTGGCGGAGCGTTCCTCCGGGAGAAGCGCTCCGGCGGTGGTGCTCACCAGGGCGGCCAGCAGATCGGCTTCCGTCACCGGGAAGGGCAGACGGTGCAGGTCGGAGCCGGGCCGGCAGGCAAAGGCGCAGACCGCCTGCAGTTCGCCGAGCGTGGCGCCGGCCAGGCCCAGCTCGTCGAGACGGACCGGCAAGGCAAGGGAGCGGAACAGGCCGATCAGCTGACGCCGCGCCTGGGCGGCGAGCTGGCTGGAGCAGAGCAGTTCCTCCAGCCGCAGCTGCACCAGCACGCCGAAGCCCACCTTCTCGCCATGCAGGGCGCCATGGCTGGCCACCAGCTGGGTGAGGCCGTTATGGACGGCATGGGCGGCGACGGTGCGGCAGCCGGCACCACCGACCCCGCCGATCAGGCCGGCGGTGAGCGCGGCCGCTTCGGCCACCCTGACCCAGGCCTCACTGCCGGGGGAGGTGATCGCTTCCAGCCCATCGAGCAGCAGCTGGTCGCGCAGCACCCTGGCCTGCTGGACCGCCTGCTGGATCAGCCCATCGCTGCTGCCGCCACTGCTCACCGAGGCCTCGTACCACTTGGCCATCGCATCGGCGATGCCGCTGGCGAGGGTGCGGGCCGGAGCCTGGCGCACCAGTTCGTGGTCGAAGATCAGCAGATCTGGGCAGCGCTCCAGGGCCACATCCCCCTGAAAGGCACCGTTTGGTGTGTAGAGGTTGGCCAGAGCCGTCCAGCCGGCACAGGTTGCGGCGCTGCTGGGCACGGTGATGCAGGCCAGGCCGAGGCGGTGGGCGAGCAGTTTGCCGGCGTCCATCACCTTGCCGCCACCGACGGCGATCACGGCATCGACGGCGGCGCCCGGCTCGGCGGCCGCCAGGACCACCGCTGCCAGGCGGGCCAGATCCTCCTCACAGCAGTCGTGCTGCAGTTCCGCCTGGAGCGGATCCAGTCCGGCGCCGCGCAGGTCGGCCAGCAGCCTGGCCCGCAGGGCGGCGGTGGCTGCAGAGCGGCCCAGCAGCAGCGGGCGGGCGCAGAGGGCGGCGATCCTGGGCAGGGATTCGGGCCAGGCCCCGGTGCCGCGCCGCACCTGGGCGGGGGCGATGGCGTGCTGGCTGACCGAGCTGCTCATGGCTTGAGGTGAGTGTCTGAATCTTAAAAGTTGCGACGGTCGGCGCGCAGATACCCCAGCGCCGAGCTGAGCGCCAGCAGCAGGGAGGGCCAGAACAGCCACCATCCCAGGCTGTGCAGGGCATTGGCCACCTCAAGGCCCCCAGGGTTCCACTCGGCGGGCCAGAGCAGCAGCAGCAGGGAGCTGAACTGGAGGATGGTCTTGGCTTTCCCGGCGCGGGAGGCGGGGCCGCCGTCCCCCTGGCCGGACCGCCAGCCTGAGATCAGCAGCTCCCTGGCCAGCAGCAGCCACACCGCCCACAGCGGCAGGCTGCCGCTGGAGCCGAGCCAGAGCAGCGGGGCGCTGATCAGGATCTTGTCGGTGAGGGGATCGAGGCGGGCCCCCCAGGCGGAGCCACCGCCGGCCCGACGGGCCAGGACGCCATCGGCCCAGTCGCTCAGGCCGCCCAGCAGCAGCAGGCTCCAGGCCAGCCCGCCCTGTCCGGCCAGCAGGGCCAGCAGCAGGGGCAGGCCGATCAGAGCGCGCGCCACGGTGAGCCCATCGGCGAGGGCCCTCGACCGGCTGGAAGCGACGGGTGGCCCTGCCTGCTGCATCGATCGGAGCGACACGGTCGATCACCGGCTGAGACCGCCAGTCTGATCGGGCAGCGGCGCCGTTCCCCCTGGATCGGCGGCGGAGCTTCTCGAACCGCGCCCCGCTGGCCTAGAACCCTTGCAGCCGCGCCGCGCCGATGACAACCGACTCCCCGTCCGCCGTTCGTGTGACGGATGCGATGACGACCCCCGTGTTCAGTGTCACCCCGGCGACCCCGCTCCAGGAGGCGGTGCAGCTCATGACCGACCACCACATCAGTGGCCTGCCGGTGGTGGATGGCAGCGGCGCCCTGGTCGGGGAACTCACCGAACAGAACCTGATGGTGAAGGAAAGCGGCTTCGATGCCGGCCCCTATGTGATGTTGCTCGATGCGGTGATCTATCTGCGCAACCCGCTCGACTGGGACAGGCAGGTGCACCAGGTGCTCGGCAGCACGGTGGGGGAGCTGATGCAGGAGCATCCCCACAGCTGCGAGGCGGATCTTTCGCTGCCTGAGGCGGCCCGGCTGCTGCACGACCGCAGCACCCAGCGCCTGTTCGTGCTTGATGGCGGCAAGCTCGTCGGGGTGCTCACCCGGGGCGATGTGGTGCGTTCCCTGGCCGGCAGCCTCTAGTTCCCGCCCCTGGCCAGGCCACGATCGAACCATCGGCCACCAGCCAGCAGGGCTGGTGCGGATCGCAGGGGTGGCCGCCGGTCAGCTGACCGAAGGCCGGCAGCACCAGCCGTGGGACGGCTGGGTCCAGGCTGAAGCAGGGAAGCCGGAGCCGGTCAGCGCCGGAGCCCACCACCGCCACCGGGTGGAGATGGCCACAGAGATTGAGCCGCTCCACCCCGCCGGCCGGCGCCCGCTCCGGAGCATGGCTGAGCCAGAGCGGCCCCCTGGCGCCGCTGGGCCCGGCAGCCAACCCTTCCAGCCAGCTGCCCCTTTCGTGGTTGCCACCGATCAGGCTGAGCCGGCAGCCGAGCAGCTCCGGCAGGGCCGCCAGTTTCTGGCGCAGCTCAGCGGTGAGCCCCAGTCGGCTGTGGATCAGGTCGCCGAGCAGCACCACCTCGCGGGGACGCCAGTGATGGGCGAGCGCCAGCAGCGCATTGAGGGTGGCCAGATCGCCGTCGCTGGGCAGGGGAATGCCGTGGATCTGGAAGGTCTCCGCCTTGCCCAGATGCAGATCGGCCAGCAGCAGCAGGCCCTGGGCCGGATCCCAGATCGCCTTGGCTGCCAGCAGCTCAAGGCGATGACCGCGCCAGACGAAGGGATGGTGGCTGGGCATCCGATCGCTCAGCCCGTGGCCATCGCCGCCTGGTAGGCGGGGCGAGCCTGGGTGGCGGCGATGCAGCTCTGCACGTTCGGGTAGGGGCTGAGGTCGAGCTGGGGGAAGAAGACCGGCAGGTAGGCGAGATGGGCCTGGACGGCGCAATCCGCCACCCCCCAGGCCGTGCCCAGCAGGGGGGCGCCGCCTGCCAGCCGGTTGTTCAGGGCCGCCATCAAGCGGGGAAACTCCTTCTGGCGCGCCGATTCGACGAACAGGGCCGTGGCCAGCGTGGCGTTGGCGAACAGCACCCACTGCTCCGCCTCGGCCCGCTGGGCCGGGCTGCTGAACTCGTGACCGAAGCGATCGGCGAGGTAAAGGAGGATGGCACCGCTCTCGAACAGGCTGAGGCTGCCGCCATCGGCCGCCACCGCCTCGTCGTCGATCAGGAGAGGCACCTTGCCGAACGGGTTGAGCGCCAGGAACGACTCCTGACGGTGCTCGCCGGCGGCCATGTCCAGCAGCGTCCACTGGAACGGGATTCTCTTTTCGGCCAGGTACCAGCGGGGCATCGAGGCCCGGCTGCGGGCGCCACCGTAAAGAGTCAGGGTCATCTGTCGATCATCCTGCAGACCGGCTTCAGACTGGCAGAGCCCACCTGCTCACCGGATCGCTCCCAGGTCACTGTGACGGCCATCGAACAGGAGAGACGGTGACAGATTCCGAGCCGCTCCACGTCCCCGAGCGCTTCCAGCGCCTGGCCCCCCACCTGGTCGGCCGGGCCCGGCGGGGCATCGTCGGCAGCAGCCGCTATGCCGCAGGGCTGAGGGAGCGGGTGCGGCAGGCCGCCGCCGACCCGGAGCGCCGGCCGGTGCTGATCGCCGGTGAGCCCGGGCTGGAGAAAGATGATGTGGCCGCCCTGATCCACTTCGGCTCCACCACCCGCCGCCACCTGATGGTGCAGCTGGATGGGGCCCTGCTGCGGGGCGATGGGGCGGAGCTGTTCGGCAGTGCCGGCAGTGATGGCGTCGGCTCGCTGCTCGATGACATCGGCGCCGGCAGCCTGCTGATCAACAAGCTCGACCGCGTCGATGCGGCCCTGCTGCCGGCCCTGCTCAGCCTGGCCCGCAGTGGCGATTGGAGCCCCCCCGGAGCCGGCTCCACGTCCCGCCGCTTCGCCGGCCGGTTGTTCTTCACCACCGAAACGACCCTGCCCGACTTTGATCGCTGCTGCTCGGTGATCCGGGTGCCACCGCTGCGGGTGCGGCGCCAGGACCTGGGCGAGTGGCTGCGCTACCTGCTGCGGCTGCGCAGCCGGGCGCTGGGCTGGTCGGTGTCGCCGGTGGTGGGTGAGGAAGTGATCCGCCGGCTGCAGATCCACGATTTCCCCGGCAATGTGCGGGAACTCGAAGGCCTGGTGGAGCGGGCGCTGCGGCAGGTGCCGGTCCCCAGCCTGCCTGAAGCCGAGCGGAACCCTCCGCTGCAGCTTCCCGAGGAGGTGTTCTGGCTGACGCCACGGCCCCAGCGGCTGCGCTTCGACCTCTGGCGCTGGAAGCCGCCGCTGCGTCAGTGGATGCGTTCGCCGCGGCTCTGGAACAGCCTGCTGTTCGGTCTGGTCAGCTGGGTGTTCGTGCTGGTCAACCTCTGGCTTTGGCTGGGGCCCCAGGACCGGGGCCACAACGGCGGGCTCAACATGTTCTGGGCCTGGTGGTGGCCGCTGATCCTGCTCAGTTATCCCCTGGTGGGGCGGCTCTGGTGCTCGTTCTGCCCGTTCATGGTCTGGGGTGAGATCGTCCAGCGGCTGGCACGGGCGCTCGGCTGGCAACCGGCCAGCTGGCCCCGGGGCAACACCGACGCCTGGGCGGCGCCGGCCCTGGCAGCTGGTTTTGCCGCGATTCTGCTCTGGGAGGAGCTGGCCGATCTCGAGAACAGCGCCCGGCTGAGCAGCGCCCTGCTGCTGCTGATCACGGCGGGCGCGGTGATCGGCTCGCTGCGCTTCGAGAAGCGCTTCTGGTGCCGCTATCTCTGCCCGGTGGGGGGAATGAATGGCCTGTTCGCCAAGCTTTCGATTCTGGAGTTGCGCGCCCAGCAGGGCACCTGCAGCGGTAGCTGCAGCACCTATGCCTGCTTCAAGGGCGGCCCTGCCGAGGGGGAGGGCCTGGCCACGGCCGGCTGCCCGCTCGGCACCCACCCCGCCCATCTGGCCGACAACCGCAATTGCGTGCTCTGCCTCACCTGCGTCCAGGCCTGCCCGCACCGCTCCGTGCAGCTGAGCCTGCGGCCACCCGCCGCCGATCTGCAGCGGGAGATGGCGCCACCCGACGGGGAGGCTGGTCTGATCCTGGTGCTCGCCGGCGGCGTCTGCCTGAAGTTCTGGGATCGGCTGCTGGGGGGTCTGCCCCTGGCCCCCGACAGCCTGCAGGCGGGCCCCTTGCTGCCGCGCCTGGCCTTCGCCGCCCTGGCCCTGGCGCTGCCTTCGGCCCTGGCCCTGCTTGCGCTTCGGATCGGGAGCTGGTTGGCACCGCCGGAGCGGGCTGCCCGGCGTCTGCGCCTCGGGCTCTATGGCGTGCTGCCCCTGCTCTGGGGGCTGTTGCTGGCGCGGCACCTGCCGGTGGGGATGGCGGAAGCGGGCCGGTTGCTGCCGGTCAGCTTCCAGCTGCCGCTGCCCAGCTGGAGCGCTGATCCCCACGTGATCGCCTTCTGCCAGAGCCTGGTGCTGCTGGTCGGTGGAGCGGGTTCCTGGCTGGTGCTGCGCCGCTTGCTCCTGCCCAGCCGCCGGCTGGTCTGGCTGGCCTGCCTGGGAGCCTTGGCGATCGGGGTCGGGGGACGCTGGTTGGTGGGTGTGACGCTCTGAGCGACTGGGATCCGGGCGGCAGCGCAGCTGGAAATGTGTTCGGTTGGCTACCGACAATCGCGGTCCATCAGGCAGGATCAGCACACCCACCGGGAGTTTCCCCGTGAGCCAACGTCGGTTTCAGCGCCAACTGCCCAGCGAAACCCGTCAGTGGATGGAGCGACGCCTGCACGGCCTTGAGCAGGTGGAACGCTTTGAAGATGCCTACGCCCTGCGCATGGAAATGGCGGAGTGGCTGCTCCAGATGGATACCGATCCGCCCTGCGCCAACCTCACGGTTTCCCGCCTGCTGCGCGAGCGTTGTCTGGATCCCCAGCCCCCTGTGGCGGAACAGGGTTGATCACAGCGGCGATAATCCGTCTGAACCGCCTCGTTTCTCGATGACTGTCGCCCTGCTGATTGCCCTGGTCGGCTCACTGGTGTTGATGAGCGTGATCATCAAGCGGCTGGAGAAGGCCTGAACCCCGGCTGTGTGCCGTCGGAGCGTCGGAGAGATCCGGCGATCAGGATGGGTCCGGCCCCCTCAGGGACCTTGGACCCCTGCTTCGATCCGCTTCCTGCCGGCCTCGGAAAGGGCATAGCCGAGAAAGGCTTTCGCCGCTGGACCGGCTGGCTGGCGATAGGCGTAGTACAGCGGACGCTGGAAGGCGTAGGTGGCTGCTTCCGGCGTGTTCCCGTCGATCGCCAGCACTCTCACGGTCTGCTGGTCAGCCACCTGGCCGTAGGTGGCATAGCCGATTCCGTCGCTTCCCAGCATGCGCAGCATCGGCGTCGTGGCGTCCCGGGCGAGGCTGGTGATGTTGGCGGTTGTGCCGAACGGCCTGCCTTCCAGAACGATCGCCTGGAAGGCGGTGTGGGTGCCGCTGACGCTCGGCCGGTTCAGCACCCGGATCGGCCGATCGACGCCCCCCAGGGTGGTCCAGCTGGTGATTTCGCCCTGGAAGATCTGCTGCACCTGGCGGCGCGAGAGCCCCCGGCGGAACGGGTTGTCCACTCCCACCACCAGGGCGATGCGATCACGGGTCACAGGGATGGCGGCCAGGCCGCGGCCCTGCTCCTCGGCGGTGAGCGGTCTGGAGATCGCCGCCAGGGTGATGCTGCCTCCCAGCAGTGCCTGGATGCCGTTGTCGGATCCGACCGCTGCCGTGCTGACCTCGGTGCCGGGGAAGGCGCTGACGAACCCCAGTTTGAGTGCTTCGTTGATCAGCACCATGCTGGTGGAGCCATCGATGCTGACGGTGGTGCCGGCCGGAACGCTTGCCGGCAGCGGAAAGAGCGCCGCCGGATCGCCCTGGCCGCCGCCGCCTGGTGAAGCCTGGGGAAGTCCGGGCAGGCTGGGGAACGGGGCTCCGGCCTTGAGCAGATTGGCCAGACGCGGCCGGTAGGTCCAGAGCGCCGCCAGTCCGACCAGAAGCAACAGGATGTAAATGATCGGGGGTGGCCCGCTGCGGGTGCTGCCGCCATCGTTGCTGCTCATGGTGGTGGGAGTTCCGGCAGGCGCCGCATCGGGGCAGGGTTCAGGGCACTGAGGCGTTGGGACACTTCCTCATCCAGGCTGAGCTGCTCGAGATCGGCAGCCATTTTCTCCTGGGGATTCTCGGAGAGTTCAGCGAGGGCGGTGCTGGTGAGGTGGCGGCCCTCCACGGCATTTCTGGCGGCCTCGAAGGAGGAGCGGGCAGAGCCGATGTCGAAATCGTTGTTGACCTTGGCAATCGATTCGAGCGCCGCGTTGACTTCAGCCAGATCCTTCATGTTCTGCATGTCGGATTTGTACTGTTCGAGCTTGAGGCGCTCGCGGTTCAATTTGTCCTTGGAGGCCTTCACGAACGCTTCGGCCTGCTGCACCTGCTCGCCGAGGGCGGGCAGCAGCTTCTCGATCTGGATGGCCCGGCCCATCGCCAACCGGGCAGCATCGATCTGATCGGAGTCCCTGGCCAGGCGGGCCTGGTGCTCATAGGTGCTGAGCTCGCGGGTTTTCTCCTGGTACTTGTTCCTGGCCCGCTCGTAGGAACCCACCTGCTGGGCCACGGCCCTGGCCAGCTTCTGCACGGATTCCTGCATCGATTGCAGCGACTCCTCGGCCACGGCCACAGCCACCTTGCCGCCGGATTCAACCGGCAGACCCCAGAGCCAGCGCCAGCTGCCTACGACCACCCGGCCGGCCCGATCCCCCATCAGCCAGTAGATGACCTTGCGCACAAGTTGCTGATCAATCCAGATCAGATTAGGCGGGGATGTGGTTTTCAGCCCGCCTGGCCTCCGCCATCAGCCGCTCCAGCCGGCTCAGCACCGACTCGTTGCTCATGCGGTTGTTGAGCCGCTCCGCCAGCAGCGGGAAAGCGAACGGCCCCGGGCGCGGCGTGAGCTCCAGGCGCAGCTCGCTGGAGCGCAGGCGCGTGAGAGCCGCCTGCAGGCGGCCCAGCTCCAGCTGCTCGTCGAGCACCTCGCGGCGGGCCTGGGCCAGCAGCCGATGGCCGGGTTCGTGGCGCTGGAACACGTCGAACAGCAGTGAGGCGCTGATCTGCAGCTGGCCGCCGGTTTTGTTCTGGCCGGGAAAGCCGTTCAGCACCAGGCCACTCACCTGGGCGATCGCGCGGAAGCGGCGGCGGCAGAGCTCGGAGAGGTTGATCGAAGCCTCGAGATCCTCCTGAAGGCGTTCGATGGCCAGCAGGGTGGGGACCTCGCTCTCGAACAGCTCGGCGAAGGGATAGCCGCGCGGGGCCAGCAGCTCGAAGCCGTAGTCGTTCACCGACACCGTGATCGTGCCGGGCTGGATCCGGGCCAGGCGACCGGCCCAGAGGAAGCCGAGCCCCTCATGCACGAAGCGACCCTCGAAGGGATAGGCGTAGAGGTGGCTGCCCTCGCGGCTGCGGGTGATCTCCACCAGAAACTCATGGGCGCGCGGCAAGGCCGACAGCTCGTGCTGGCGGCGCAGCAGCGGCTCCAGGGCCCGCAGCTCGGGGGTGTCGAGCCTGGAAGTGCCCTCCTGTTCGTGGCTCCCGCTGCGGTCGCTGGCCGCCAGGGCCCGGGCGCAGCGATCGACCTCCTGACGCAGGTGTGAGCTGAGCAGATCGGAGAGGGCCATCTGGCCGCCCGCCCAGGCCGGCACCAGGCTGCTCTTGCGGCTGCTGGCCTTCACCAGGGCGGTCATCTCGCGCAGGCGTACGAATTCCAGCTGGCGGCCGGCGAAGAAGAACACATCGCCGGGCTTGAGCCGGCTCACGAATCCCTCCTCCACGTGGCCGAGCGTGGCGCCCCGCACCACCTTCACCGTGATCGAGCGGCTGGCGGTGATCGTGCCGATGTTGAGGCGGTGCAGGCGGGCGATGGCGGTCTCACGCACGCGGTAGCGGAACGGAGCGTCTGGAGGGTCCTGTTCTGGCGGAGTGCTTTGAGGCGCCGCCGCCGCCTCGCGTTCGAGCTTGCGGTAGCGGGGATAGGCGCCGAGGCAGTCGCCGCCGTGCTCCAGGAAGCGGAGGCACCACTGCCAGTCGTCGTCGCTGAGCTGGCGGTAGCTCCAGGCGCTGCGCACGTTGGCCAGCTCCTGCTCAGGTTCGAAGCCCGGCCCGCAGGCCAGCGTGGTGAGGTGCTGCAACAGCACATCGAGCGGGGCCAGCGGTGGCCGCCGCACCTCCACCAGCCCCGCCGCCAGTCCGCGCCGCATCGCGCTCACCTCCAGCAGCTCCAGCGCGTTGGTGGGCATGAACAGCACCTGGGAGGTGCCGCCGGGGCAATGGGCGGAGCGGCCGGCCCGTTGCAGCAGACGCGCCAGGTTCTTGGCGGAGCCGATCTGCACCACCCGCTCCACCGGCTGGAAATCGACGCCCAGATCGAGCGAACTGGTGCACACCACCCAGCGGATCCCGCCCGCCTTCACCCCCGCTTCGATCGCCTCCCGCTCGGCCCGGTCGATCGAGCCGTGGTGCAGGGCCAGCGCTCCCTCCATCTCCGGGCAGGCATACCGCAGGCATTGATGCCACCGCTCCGACTGGTTGCGGGTGTTGGTGAACAGCAGTGTGGAGATGGCGGGATCGAGCGCCGCCACCAGCTCTTCGTACATGCGCAGGCCCAGGTGGCCGGCCCAGGGGAAGCCATCGATCTGCTCGGGCAGCAGGCTGCGGATCTCGGTGTGGCGGCGCAGCCTGGCGCTGACGATCAACGGCGCTGCGGCCTGCGCCCCCACCGCGGCGCGCGCCGCCTCCTCGAGATTGCCGATCGTGGCGCTGATCGCCCAGGTGCGCAGGGCGGGCCGGTGGCTGCGCAACCAGCTGAGGCAGAGCTCGCACTGGCTGCCGCGCTTGCTGCCCATCAGCTCGTGCCATTCGTCCAGCACCACCGTTTCGAGGCCGCCGAACAGCTCGGCGGCCTTCGGGCTCGCCAGCAGCACCGACAGCGATTCGGGCGTGGTGATCAGGATCTGGGGCGGCTGGCGCAGCTGGCGGCTGCGCTCAGCGCTGGCGGTGTCGCCGTTGCGGATGCCCACGCGCAGCGGCCAGCCCATCGCCTCGATCGGCGCGCGGATCGCCAGGGCCAGATCGCGGCTGAGTGCCCGCAGCGGCGTGAGATAAAGCAGGCGCACGCCCGGTCCGGGACTTGCCAGCAGGCTGGCGATCGGCCCCATCACGGCGGCATAGGTTTTGCCGGCGCCGGTGGGTACCTGGATCAGGCCGTCGCGGCCCTCCAGGTAGGCCTTCCAGCACTGGCGCTGAAACGGCATCGGCCGCCAGCCCTGCTGGCGGAACCAGTCTTCGATCGGGCGGAGCGGGGCGCCGCTGCGGCTGGCCACGGGTCGCCGCCCGTCAGCTGGAGAGCACCGCCACCACCACGGCGGCGATCGCCAGGATCACGGCGCCGAGCACCAGGCCGGCGGCGGTGTTGCCCTTGCGGATCTCGTTGCGGTAGTCGATCGGCGAGAGGCGATCGAACAGCAGCAGGCCGCCGTAGATGAGGATGACGCCCAGAAACGTCCAGCCAACCGTCAGCAGCAACTGGAGCAGCGGTTTGACCATGACCCCGTCACACCTTCGCCGTCAGGGTAGGGACTCCCTGGAACCAGGCCGACCGGGCGGTGCGGCCGGTGACACCAGCGTGCGCTGGCCGCTGCTGGGCCTGCTGCTGCCGCTCGCGGTGCTGGCGCTCTCGGCGCTCGAACCACCCCAGCGGCTCCTGCTGGTGACGACGGAGGAGCAACCGGCCCGCAGCGAAATGTTCACGTTGCGCGATGGCTGGCTGGGCAGCCCACGGATTGCGCTGGAGGCGGAGCTCCCAGACAACAGCACGGTGGAGCTGGGGGTGCGCCTGCTGGATGCCACAGGCCGCCCGGTGCTGGAGCTGTTCAAGGACGGCTGGCGTGAGAGCGGTGTCTGGGTGGAAGGCGGCGAAAGCGGCAGCTGGCAGGAGCGGGACACAGCGCTGCAGCTGCAGCTGCGCCCCCAGGCCAGCGGACGCTTCCAGCTGGAGGTGACACTCGATGAGCTGCTCGGCGTGAGCGGCTTGCCGCTGCAGGCCCCAGTGACGCTGCGCGGCACGGTGCGCAACCACAGCGTGGATGCCGGCCTGTTGCTGTTCACGGCGGTGGTCAGCCAGGCGATCGTGCTCTGCCTGCTGGCGGCCGTGTACGGCGCGGCGCGCTCGCGACGCCTGCTGCGGGTGGAGGAGGGGGTGGCGGCCGTGCGGCTGCCGCTGGGCGGGCCGGGCCTGCTGAAGCTGGTGGTGCGTGCCCGCTGGGAGCTCCCCGATGGCGCCACACCCGAGCTGCCACCGCTCGCCCTGGCACCCTTCAGCCTCAGCCTCAGCGATGCCACCGGTGAGCGCCGCCTTGATCACCAGGCCACGCTGGCGGTGGTGAAGCACGCCAACGATGGCGACCACTGGCTGACGCTCACCCAGACCCACCACCTGCGGCTGCCGGTGCCGGGCAGCTATCGGCTGCGGGTGACGGTGCCGGAAGCCTTCGGCCCCCAGGACGACCCCTGGGAGATCGAGTGGCTGCAGCTGAGCGTGGAGGATGGGGTGAAGACGGCATTCCGGGTGCCGTTGCTGCCGCTGCGGCCGCGGGGCGCTCCAGCCTGAGATGCTCACAGGGTTGGGAGCCCGCCCGTCATGCCCCGCGAACAAGCGGTGATCCTGCTGTTGGCCGTCAGCGCCGTGGGTGTGGGCACCACCGCGGCGATCCTGCAGCCCGCGCTGTTCCGGCTCGGCCAGGAGGGCACGCCGGCCAGCTTCAGCGGTGTGCGCTACGGCGGCAGTTACCGGGCGGGCCGCTGGGTGGCGGCGCCGGATCGCTCACGCAATTGGTCGGGCTTTCAGGGGCGCGGACCGGGCACAGCCAAGTGATCCCCCTCGCTCCCGCCGCCCCGCCGCTGCGCCCCCTGCAGGTGTGGGTGCTGCTGGCGGCGGCGGCGGTGTCCTCCAGCGTGAGCCTGGTGCTGGAGCTGATGCTCGCCACCCAGGCCAGCTACCTGCTGGGTGATCACACCCTGGCCACCGGCATCGTGGTGGGCACCTTCCTGGCGGCGATGGGCCTGGGGGCCTGGCTGAGTCAGTTCCTCGCCTGCGGCCCCAACCCGTTCGCCCGGCTGCTGCGGCTGTTCCTGCTGGTGGAGCTGCTGCTCAGCCCGCTCTGCCTGCTGGCGCCACTGGGGTTGTTCGCCCTGTTCGGCGCCGGCGGGCCGGTGTGGCTGGGGCTGGTGGTGCTCACCGTGCTGGTGGGGGTGCTGGGCGGCATGGAGGTGCCGCTGCTCACCCGCCTGCTGGAAACCCAGCAGCACCTGCGTACGGCACTGGCGCGGGTGCTGGCGCTCGATTACCTGGGCGCCCTGGTGGGGGCGCTGCTGTTTCCGCTGGTGCTGCTGCCCTGGCTGGGTCTGCTGCCCACCGCCGGCCTGCTGGCGCTGGTGCCGCTGCTCAGCTGCCTGGTGATCTGCCGGGTGTTCCCGCTGGGTCGCCGCTGGCGCTGGCTGGTGGCCGGCGCGCTGCCGGTGGTGGCCCTGACGGCCTGGGCCGTGCTGCCCCTCGGCGACAGGATCGAAGACAGCCTCTACGACGACCCGGTGGTGGGCCGGGCGCAGAGCCGCCACCAGCGCATCGTGCTGACCCGCCGCCGCGATGACCTGCGCCTGTTCCTCGACGGCAACCTGCAGTTCTCCAGCCTCGACGAATACCGCTACCACGAGGCGCTGGTGCATCCGGTGATGGCCTTTCACCCGCAGCCGCGCCGCGTGCTGCTGCTCGGGGCCGGCGATGGCCTGGCGTTGCGGGAGGTGCTGCGCTGGCCGGGCGTGCAGCGGGTGGATCTGGTGGAGCTGGATCCCGCCATGCTGCAGCTGGCCCGCCGGCACCCCTTCCTGCGGCGCCTCAACCAGGGCAGCCTCGACGACCCGCGGGTGCACCTGCACAGCGGCGACGCCTTCGAGCGGGTGCGGCACCTGCCCGGCGCCTACGACGTGGTGATCGCCGATTTCCCTGATCCCGCCACCGCAGCGCTGGCGCGGCTTTATAGCGTCAGCTTCTACGGCCGGCTGCTGGAACTGCTGGCCCCGCACGGGCGGCTGGTGACCCAGGCCTCCACGCCCTTCTTCACGCCGAAGGTGCTGGCCTCGATCCAGGCCACCTTCGAGCAACTGCCGCTCACCACCCGCGCCTACAGCGTGGATGTACCCAGCTTCGGCCCCTGGGGCTTCGTGATCGCCTACCGCGCGGGCCAGACCTTGATGGCCGCCCCGCTGCCGTTCACGGCCCGCTGGGCCGACGACGCCCAGATCGCCCGCCTGTTCCCCCTGCCACGGGATCTGCGCCTGCCGCCTGGCGAGCGGGTGCAACCGAACCGCCTGCTGCGCCCCGTGCTGGCTGAGTACCAACGCCAGAGCCGCTGGTCGGGGCCGTGAGAGCCGATCGGCGCTGCGTGGGAGCCAGGAGCTGGCACTTCTAGGGAGTGTCAGGCCTTCCAGTGACCGCCTGAGCAACCAAAACACGTTGCCTTCCCCGTTCCGATATCCACTGCCCCACTGCCCCACGGCGACGACCCTGCCGGCCGCTCAATCCACACGCCAACGTCCTCTCCTTTGCCCGCAGCAATCGGCCAAAGGCAAGATCACCCTCCACCTGCAGCACCATGGCTTCTGTGCAAGCGGCCAGAAGTTGCTGCGTCAAGGCCTGCCGCTGAATGGTCGTCGGAGCTGCTGGGGATCCCAGCAGAACGCTGGCGGCAGATCCAGGACGTCTGCACAACCACGGTGATTGTGCTCCGCACCGATAGATGAAGGCTCGTCTTATTGCCTGTGGGGATTCAGAGTAGCGGGGAGGGAAGTGTTCTTCTGACTTTGGCAGAAACTAGGAGACACAGGCCGTTGGATCTGGATCGTGATGTTGAACTTCAGGGATAACAGCCGTCTCTTGATCGTTTCTGTAGATGCTGATGTAGACAAGGATGCCAAGCACTACGAACATAAGCTGCGCCACGACTGATGCACGCCCAAGCCAGGGGTAGGCATAGCCACCGGCTAGAAACGTCGTGACATCCCACAAACCATGCGCAACCATGGCCGGCCAGATCAGGCCACTGTAACGGCGGAACACATAGAGAATGATGCCGCTTAATGCCGCGAGGATGACTTGGAGTACGCCGATCAGCCCCATACCCATGAAAATGTTAGGTACATGGAAGAGACCGAAACAGATGCCGGTCCAGATCGCGGCTGCCGCTTCTGAGCGTCCTCCCTCACGCAAGCAACGCAGGAAGATGCCGCGGAACAACAGTTCCTCGGCGACACCGACGCCGACCCCCGTCGCGATGATCGCCAGAAGGAGGGCCGGTGGTACCGAACTCCACGTGATACCGACCATGCGGAAGGCAATCATCGCCACCCAGGCCAGCATCGAAATCTTCATGATGCCAGTGCTCCTCAGCCGGATGGGATCACGCCATACATGATCCCAGCGACACCAAAACGTAAACGCCAGCAAGACCAAGCCAGCAAGGGCCAGCGGGATGACTGCCGTCTGTACTGCATTGTCAGCGGTCTTGAACCACTGCGGATAGGGAATTCCAGTCTGAAACTGCAGAACACCAGCAAGGCCGCTGTACATGACCCACCCCGCAATCCCGATGGTGAGAGAAGGGCGGATACGCGCTCTGCAGCTGGTCGAGGCACTCTCTAAACCATCGGCCTTTGGGATCATGTCAATGGGGCCACGGAACGGAAGATCAATATAGGTGGATCGGAATGTATCCAGACCGTCTCAAGACGGAAGGATTGACACCGCCTTTGGGAGGCTGTGCCCCCGCGAGCTGAAACTGGGCCTCATTCAATGCATCCAAAGGATCTGAAGTCACTTGCCAGGACAGTCCATGCCCACTGATTAGGCGCAATGTCAGATCCCCCAGAGCCGGCCCGTAACCAAGACGGGGGGGGATCATGTAAAATCCCATCAAATCATGCATGCGCAATGACACGGCTCAAGATTCTCGCAGCCTCGCTTCTGAGTGTTGCAGCTGTAGCAGTCGCTTCCCCAGCGCTGGCCGACACTGTTGATGCTCGCTGCGATGTTTTTCCCGCAGGAGACGACAAAGCCACCTCCTCGGGGCTGTGTACCTTTTCCCAGCGTCAGGGCTTCGTGAGCATTCAGCTCAAGGGCGGCCAGATGATCGAGCTCAAGCCCAACGAGAGCACGCCCAACGCCTTCTTTGATGAGCGTGGTGAGCCTGCCAAGCGCGAGATGCTGGAGGCCAATCGCGGACAGGTTTACCGGCTGGAAAAGCAGTCGATCTTCGTGTTCTGGGATACGGCCCCCTACGCCAAAGGCGCGAGCAGCGGCAGCGGGGCATCCATGGAGAATCCACCCGAGATTGTCCCCCTGCTGTTGGGCATCCATCAGGTGAAGTTTGACGGCGCCTGCCGGGTCAATTTCAACAAAACAGGGAACTACTTGAGCAAAACCTCTGCCTGTGACGCGGCCAAGGTCGGTATCGCCGAGGACGCCATTCGGCGCTACTTCCGCGAGCAGGGGTCAAAGACCCATTGATGGCGGGTCCAGCCGCGCGGGCCAGCTTCATGGAGCCGGTTTCGCGCTGGGCTCCACATCAGAACCAGCCCATGCTGCTGCATTGAGGCTGGCAGATGGATGTTTCGCTCACAAAAGCCTCTTGATGCCAGAGACAGATTCAAGCCATCGGCTGGGTGATTTGTATTCCGTTCTGCAGTGTCAAGTGAGCGGAGAGAGCTTTTCCGCTCAATCCTATTGGCCTGAACAGTGGGTGGATCCTTGAGGCATCTATCATCATCAGCGCCCCAAACCCTTCACGCAAGGGCTGGGTGGGTGGCCATCGGGGTCGGGATCTGGTGGGCTGGGGTGGTGTTGGTTACCTATGTGTGCCGCAATGTGCTTGGCGCACTGGCACTCTTCGCCATTCCGATGGATCTCTCATCTGGGTCAGCGTGGTTATGGGGAGCCTGGTCGGTGATGGTTGTTGTCTTGGCTGGAGCGGGCAAGTTGGGAGCTCGCATCCTGCAGCGTCAGTGTCCTCAGATTCCTGCACGGCAGTCAGCAGCACTATTTCTGATCTCGGTCATTCTCGTGATCTTGCTACGCCCCGAACTGATGCCTGTTTCAGTGGAACCCCACGACAGCGCTGTTGGACGGTCGGTGGGATGGATTGTTTCTGCATCCGCAGTTGTATCTGGAGCCTGGCTCTCAGTGGGTGCAGTGAAACGAGGCCATCGTGCATGAACCAAAGTGATCTGGATGGTGGAGTCTTCTCGATGGGAGGAATTGACTGTATGGTCTGATGATTACTCGTCAAGCTAGCTTTGTAACAGACAATTGCTGCTGTCCGAATGACAATCCATTTCCGGGCAGCCCTTCTTTCTTGCCCTTGCTGCAACTGAATCTATGGTATCCGCAATTTCCGATTCATCTCAACCCCTGTCAGCCGCGATCATAGCTCTGCAATCAATTTATGGAGCTCCTAGTCAAGCCGGTTTTGGCAGCGCAGTTTTTACTGATGCGATCAAGCCTGGGGCAGACCTGGAAACTATTGCTCGACACTATTATCAGCACTTTGTCGGGCATATGTGGGAGGAGTATGGCGAGTCTGCGTGGATGAGTCCATGGAAGCAGGTGTATTCCCGTCCTGATGAAGTTCAGCCAGATGTTGTGGCAGAACTAAAAGCAATCGTGGATCCCCTTGCGTCTCATTTCATGCCGATTATGCTCTTGGCTGAAACGGATGACAAGGACAGAGCACAGCAGTCGCTTGCAAACGTCTTTAATGATCCCCTGATCACTGAGTTGAAAGTCTTCTCAATCGGCGACGGTGCAGCCATGTCCGGCTTGCTCCTGGCTGGCAGCAGCGCTACAGGCGTAACGACCATCCTTGTTTCACTCTTGGATTAGACATTCAGGGCTATCTCTAGTGAATCCATTGCTGGTTAGACTTTGTCAATTCACCATCTTGTCTGTTGCTCTTCTCAGTGGAAGCAGTAATCCAGCCAATGGGGCAACAGTTAATCGTGCCAGCTTTGGCCCAGCATGGAAAGCTGTTGATTGCAAAACTTTTGACGTACCCTCTTCCGTTGCTGCACTTTCGGATTGTGGATACGTTTCTGTCCCTGAACAGCACGGACAGCCGCAAGGGCCCTCCATTCAACTCGGCGTTGTACATACCCGGAGTACGGCCAATGTGCCTGCGCCGGATCCACTGTTCGTCGAACAGGGTGGCCCCGGCGGAACAACCATTGGTGTGTTTGTCAATCTTGCCCTGCCAAGCCATCCCGGCCTGAAAGCTTTACTCCAGAGCCGCAACTTAATCTTCATGGAAGAGCGGGGAACGAAGTATGCCATTCCATACCTGTCCTGTCCAGAGTTGAATGCTCACAGTATTGCTGTGGCCAAATGGGAGAAAGAATATACTGATCCTGACTGGATCAAAGTGTGTCACGAGCGCATGAAGACCCATGGGGTAAATCCCAATGCTTTTAATACCCGCGAGAATGCCGCCGATATCTACTTTGTGGCCGATGCGCTGGGTTATGAGCAATTCAATTTCTATGGGGTTTCTTATGGCACTTTGTTGGGGCAATATGTGATCGCTCAGGCAGACAAGCACAAGTCGCAACTGCGGAGCGTGATCCTTGATGGGGTAGTCAGGCCAGATCTAGATTTTAATCTGGCATCAGGCCATGCAATCAGCTATGCCTTACGGAACGTATTCCATGCTTGTACCCAAGATCAGAAATGCAGTCGGGCTTATCCCAATCTAGAGCGTAACTTTCTTGCCCTAGTGGATCGCCTCAACCAGAAGCCGATCGACCTTGCCCTGACTATTCCTTCCAGTCAGATGATGATCGCCTCCATGCTCGATGGCAATACCTTCGTCGACGGCATCATGCCCTATCTCTTAACAACGCCCCATGGCGGAGATTTGCCTAAGCAAATTCAGGCGGCAAGCCAAGGAGATTTTGCTTGGATTGCCAAGAAACTGTCAGAGGCTTTGGAGAATGACAATGCGAAAGAGATGTACCACTCTGTCCTCTGTGCGCGTACCAAATCGCTGCAAGTCACGCCAGACCAGGTACTTCCAGCTCCCTATCCACAACTGCTGCCAGTTGGCATCCGTGAAAGCCAAGCTGTGATGAAAGCCTGTCATCTTCTCCAGATCGAGCTGAAACCACCGTTTGTCCAACAAAATTCTGAGATTCCCACACTTATCTTCAATGGCGCATTTGATCCGGTTACGCCCCAGCCCTATGGGGAAGCCGTTGCCAAGAATCTGAAAACTGCTTATGTGTACACCTTCCCAGGCGTTGGCCATGGAGCGCTCATTGTGCCGGCCAATCTGCCTGCCGCAGCCTGTTCGACTCAAATCGCCGTCAACTTTCTTACCAACCCAAATAAGGAGCCCGATAGCAGCTGTCTCTCCCAGCTTCGTCCGGTTTTCTCGGTCGAATGATTATTTGTCACAGGATTCTGCCTTGATCCAACATAGAGTTTGAAGCGAGGGGGGCTTCAACATGTGCAGGAAGTCGCTACGTCTGCAATAGACTCCCGCTTGATCACCTTCCACGAAAGTTACCGCAGCGACACGGTATTAATGTTTTCGCTAAGAATTGGGCCGTCGCCATTAAGCTGCTACGAATCAGAAGCTTTCGCTTGATCCAAGCAGTCTTTCAGGCGGTGGCCCAAAGATCAACTGGCTACTGGTGATGACGTGGCATCACCAGTAGCCCAGTCCCTGCTAATCCTCTGAATTGACCCTGAGATTATTTGCGACGGATCGGGCCAGTGGTCTGTGAATCAGAATCGAACCAGCTATTCTCATTCGTGAGGCGCGGGTCGCCTTGAATCGTGTATGTGATGAAGCCGGTCTTGAACACCAAGGCACCGTCACTGAGTTTGCTTGAAACAGACTTGCCGTCTACCATTACCTTATTTTTGTTGTCGATGCGAATTGCGGAAACGGTTCGCCCGTCGATGTTCTTTGCAATCCACTGGCCGGCGTAGGGCGATGTGGCAGTGGCAGCGGTACCGAATCCGGCTTTGGCGTTTTCGGCTTTGGTCTTGTTGATATCGCAGCCTTTTAGTTCGGTGACTTGGGTACAGCCAGACCGATCAAGCTTCTTGGCATAGGCAGGATCAATGGCATGGGAGGCGAGCGGCAAATACAGCCCGAATGCGGCTAGAGCGGTAGCGGCAGTAACGATGTGCTTGCCTGCTGTCATTTTGGAAGCTTCTTTGGTTTAGGACAATGCTATTTAACTAGCATTTAACTGCTTATAGCATGGCCAATGCAGTCTGGACAATGGGTGGTCTCCAATCCCTGACTTCATCGATGACGCTGCTAGATAGAGTGCTTGCCTTGGGCTATCACCTTCGCGATTGTATAATTGTTAACTATAAAACTGTTGATCGTTGCTTCTTGTTTGGTGCCAAAGTGATGTCCCCGCCACGCTCTCTTGCAATGTCGCCGCCGCATGAAGCCTTCTGGGCCATGAGCAGGTGGCAGTTGCCAGTTCTTCCGCTGCTTTTGGCAGGGGTCTTAAGCACTCTCGGCGCCCAGGCGATCCCTCCACCACCGGAGTCCTTCGATGGGGAGACGATCCGCTGTCAGCGCGCGGGCAGTGCTGCCACAGTATTGATCTGTCGGGATGCCGAACTGACGGCCATCGACGGGCAGCTGCGCCAGGCTTTTCGCCGCCTGCGAGACGATGCCTCGCTCAAGCAGCCAGAGCGCGAGGCCCTTATTGAGGATCAGCGCCGCTGGGTGGAAACCATGGACCAATGCTGGAGGGCTCAGGAGAACCTGCGGACCTGCGTGAAGGCAAGCCAGCAGCAGCGTTTGCGTCAGCTGGAGGCGTTGGCGATGCCACGGCGGTTGATGCCCGGAAGTAATGATGGGGGGAAGGGGTGTCGTGGTTGACCAGGCCACCAGAATGGTCTGCGCGTTTGCCGCCATCACGAGCCTGATCATCGTTTGTGCTCGTACGTCCGGCTTTCAAGGTGGCGATCTTCCATTTCTGGCCTTGGTTGTTGCCCCCTATCTGCTGCTTGGCTTGATGGCTGGATGGGTGAATGAGCGCAGCACTGACGCCAGAGTCCTTTTCATCGTCACACTGGTTCTTTCGCTGGGGGGTACGGTCCTTCTGGGTCTTCATGCACCACTTCCCAACAAGGTGCCTGAGCCTGGGTTGGCGCAAAGCGTGGTAATGATCGGCGTACCGTTGCTGCAGTCCATGGCCGTAGTCCTGCTCGGCCTGATGCTCCTGCTAAGGCGATTCATGACTTCGTAGAGATGATCTGCAGGTGGCCTGATGTTGTCCACCGCTTTTGAGATTATCGTTCTCAGCTGCGACATGATCATCTCGCTGGCGCCCAGGTCGTGTCTGGGAATGTCAACGAAGCGAGGGTCAATTACCTGAAGGCTGACTACTAGTTTCTGGACAACTGCTGCGTTCTGTTGTCCTGTGCTTTGGGACACGCATCCAACTTGTTTCCGAATTGTTTGGCGAATCATCTTCGATCACCACATCTTTTTCTCTGAACACGATCTGAGCCCGAATGGACCACGTAATGCCTCGCTATTGCAGCAACTCTGCAGCCCAGCCCTTGCCGCTTTTCATGTCTGCGGGACTGCAAACCACTGGTTGGTAGGAACCATTCAGTCGGCAGGGCTGCACACACCCAAGCAGCCTCGGTTGAGCTCACGGCCCGCTACCTCCTGGTGGTGCTCCTGTCCCGGTGACTCAGGATCTTCTTGACCGTTCGGTTGTCACGGCCGCTCTGGTCTGGTCGGCTGGGAAGTGGGTGGCGCCGTTGGATGCAGTCAGGTGCCAGCCATGGCCCCCCCCCCCCGGTGCCAATAGTCCCCACCAGCACCACACGCTTGGCCTCCCGGTGACTTGCTTGATGCTCTCCTTTCTGCATTGGCAGGCGCTGCCGCACTGCCTGCAGGCCATGATCGGTGATGTGGACGGGCGTGGCACTGATCTGGGTGTGTTCCTGCTCATCGCCGATCTGTTGGGGTTGCGCGATGGCGGCTGGACCTTCCGCGCCAACGTTCTGGGCCGAACGGCGGCCCTGCTGCTTCTGGGCTGCTTCGCACTGGCACTGGTGGCGCCGACCTTTGCAGATCGGTTCAGCCAACCCCTGGTCCGTCTGGGGAGCCTTCTCTCGCTTCGGTCTGAGCAGTCAGGCAGAGCGGCTTCCGTCGCTGCCTCGGCTCTGCTGGGCTTGGCGATAGTCCTGCTCTTGGCGCACTGCGCCGTGCCGATCCACCACCTGGCTGCGGCATGCTCTCGGATAAACGGGCCTGGCTGAACGTTCCTGACAAAGGCCATCACACCCCGATCTTGACGGTGGGTCTCCCGCGCCTTGATTGCCACACTGGTTACCTCTGGATCAGCCAGCGTGGAGCCCCCCACAATCAGCCGCGCCACAGCTACTGCTAATGGAAGGACGACTTCAAGAAGTGGTGTCTCCGGTCCGGCACCACAGGCTTGGAGCATTCGCCCCCTCCGTCTTGTGGCCACTGCCCTGGCAGCGCTGTTGCTGGTGATTGTTCAGCCAGGACTTTCAGCGGAATCTCCCGGCCCACCAGCGCCTGAGGACAGCCAGCCCATGGCGGGCAGTTTTCGCCTCTCACAGGTGCGCATCCTCGGCGTGCCGGTGATCAACGTGGCGTCGTTGCGCGTGGCGGGCCCTGAGGCCGGACCCGACGCGGCCGAGCGGGCCCGGGTGATCGAGGGGAACCTTGATCTCCTCTACCGGCCAACGCAACCATGCACGCCAGGAGAGCGAATCGGCGAGCTCCTGCTCGAGCGCTCTGGTGTGGGCGCGGTAGAGGCGGTGTGCGACCCCGATCATCTGGGGCTGCAAGGTGCACCAGAGGCCTTGCAGGTTGTTGTGACGCAGCGGCAGGCCGGTGGGCTGAACCAGCTGGCCGCTGTGGTTCCCGGACGTGCCACGCCCTTCCCACTGCTCACCGTGACCGCGGCCGATGCTCAGCTGAACGGCACGAGCGAGGCGGCGTTGGCGCAGCGCTGGCGCGGCCGGCTGCAACGACGGCTCCGCCGTGCTCGAGAGATCTATGGAGCACAGCAGATCTCAGAGCGACTGTGGGATGCAGCGCGGGTTGTCGTTGTGCTCGCTGCGCTCCTGGTGCTGGCTGTCTGGCTTTGGCGCCGGCTGCAACGCCAGCTGCCGCGGCAGCACCGCCAATGCGTTGAGGGAGCCGGCCACTTCGCCGCTGCCCGCTTCCATCTGGCGCAGAGTCTCAGCCGGCTGCTGCTTGCCTCGGTGCTGGTGCTGGGCGTGGCCATCGGCGCCGTGGTGCTGCTGGCCACTCCCGGCCAGGTGGCACCGGCGATCGATGTGCTGTTCCAGCCGTTGGTGGTGCTGTTCAAAGCCCTGGCGATGGTGGTGGTGGCCGCACTGCTGCGGGTGCTGGTGGGGTTGCTGCTGAGTCAGTGGGCCAGCAACGTATTCGTGCCGGTGGCCTTCCAGGCGCGCCGTGACCAGCGCTACCGCAGCCTGCTGAGGGTGCTTAGACGCCTGGTCGATTTGGCCTGCCTGCTGTTGTTCGGCGTGTGGACAGTGGTGGGCATTCCCGTACTGCGCGATCTTTCCAGCAATGCCCTGCTGGCCAGTGGTGCTGTGCTCGGTGCCCTGGCTCTGGTGTTCCAGGGATTGCTGCGGGATTTCGTGGCCGGGTTGGTGCTGCTGTTCGACGACCGGTACGCCATTGGCGACACCGTGGAGATCGGCGGGCGCCTCGGCGAGGTAATCGATGTGGGGGTGCTGAGTACCGAGCTGCGCTGCCAAGACCAACGGGTGGTGGTGGTGCCGAACAGCGGCTGTGAGCAGAGCGTTAACCACACCAAGCTGCGCTCGGGCGCGGAAGTGTCGTTGCTGTTGTCAAGGGATACGAATCTGGCAAGGGCGCTGGCCGTCATCACCGCCGAGCTGGCTGCCTTCGCAGCCGACCCCACCTGGCAGTCACTTTTGCTGAAGCCGCCCACGCTTCTGGGCGTGGACGCCATGACGGCCGATGGATTGCGAGTGACCGCTCTGCTGATCACCGAAGCAGGCCGGCAGGAGCAGGTACGCCGCGCCCTCTTGGAACGTCTGGCGCAGCGGCTTGAAGCCGTCGCAGCAGGAGAACCAGGCTGAGCGCAAACGCGGCGACCGACTGAAACAACCGCACGCCGATCAGGATCACGCGCTTCGCAAGGCCAGGCTCTGGACGCTCCAGATGCCATCTACCCCACTTTGATCTCGCACTGATCCTGGCCGCGACGCTTCTCGAGCTCCATCTGCTCGGCCATCGTCAGCACCGGCTTGGCATTGGCATCCTGGGCTGCCTGCCGCCAGCGGCTCACCTGGTCGGAGAGGAGCCCGCGCTCCCGGCAGCAGGCGCTGAGCTCAGTGGCGTTGAACCCAGCCGTCTCAAGCACCAGAGTGAACTTGTCGGCAGCACTCCAGCCGTCATGGGCCTTCTCGGATGCAGGCACCACCTCTGCCTGCAACTGCCAGATCTTTCTCCATGTGTAGAGGGTGATCACCTGAATGCCCAGCTCTTCTGAAATCCGGGCCACGCTTTGCCGGTGTGGAGGGCTCATCCGCCTTCTCACATCAGCCCACTGCTTCGCAGAAGTCTTCGGCTAGACGGCCTCGCTGTATCCGCGCATTGGTCATCTCCTCAAGCCCCCGGGTGTACGTATGAGAGGGGTGACATCTTTCCTGAAACCGGGGGGGTGCCGCTCCAGCACGTTGGCAACAGAGGGCCGTGAGCTGAGCAATGGTGGCCCTGCTCCTGGCCGTCAGGGTGGTGCCGATAGGCTCCCCGCTACCCGCAGCAGTGGCCTGCCCTTGCGATCGAGCCGATGACGGTGTGGATCTTCCTGCTGGGGCTGCTGGTGGCAGCCGTTGTGGTGCTGCAGCTGTGGCGCTGGCGCCGTCGCCCGGCTGCCTTGCCCCAGGACCGCACCCTGTTCAGCCTCTGCACCGGCGACATCGTGCAGTTCGAAGGGCGCGACTGGGTGGTGGAAGACCGGCTGCTGTACAGCGATGGAGGCTTCGAGTGGCTGGAGTATCTGCTGCGCGACGGCAACGACGGCCGCTGGTTGAGTGTGTGTGAAGACGACTGGCTGGAGGTGAGCTGGCTGGAGAGTGTCAGCAGCTCGGAGCTGGCACCGGTGTCGTTTGCCGGTTCCGGCGCGGGCCGCTTCCCAGCGCGCCTGCAGCTCGATGGTGTCACCTATGCGCTCAAGGAGCAGGGCCAGGCTTCGATCAGCTCCAGCGCGCGGGTGATGAACCGGCGCCAGAGCGGCTGCCGCTACGCCGACTACACCGGCGCCGGCGGCCTGGTGCTGTCATTGGAGCAGTGGGACCAGGCCGCCGCCGCTGCCAGCGGCGAGCCCCCCGACCCGCCCGAACTCACCGTGGGCCGTCTGATCGATCCCGCCCTGCTCACCCTGCTGCCCGGCGACGGGCGCTCGGTGTACCGCTGAGGCGAGAGGCAGGGCCGCCAGCAGCTAGCCGTCAGCTGTCATCGAGCAAGGCTTCGGCGGCCGCCAGGGTGTCGGCCTCGGCGGCCGGTTTGTCCTGGCGCCAGCGCAGGATGCGCGGAAAGCGCACGGCCACACCGCTGCGGTGCCGGCCGGAGCGCTGGAGGCCTTCGAAGCCGAGCGTGAACACCTGCAGTGGCTCCACCGCCCGCACCGGCCCGAAGCGTTCCGTGGTGTGGCGGCGGATCCAGCGATCGAGCGCCGTGATCTCGGCATCATCCAGACCGGAATAGGCCTTGGCGAAGGTCACCAGCTGGCGCGGGCTGGCCTCTGCACCTGCCGCTTCCGGCGTTGCTGTGGTCCACAGCCCGAAGGTGTAATCGGTGAACAGGTTGGCGCGGCGGCCGCTGCCCGCCTGGGCGTAGAGCAGCACCGCATCGAGCTCCATCGGCGCGAGCTTGTGCTTCCACCAGTGCCCCCGCTTGCGGCCCGCCAGATAGGGCGAATCCAGCCGTTTGAGCATCAGGCCCTCGGCGCCGGCCTGACGCGCCTGGCTGCGCAGCGACTCCAGCGCCTCCCAGCTCTGGAACGGCAGCTCGTACGAGAGGCGCAGGCGCCCCTTCAGTTCCTCCCCGACGGTTGTCCCCACCGCCGCGCTGAGCTGGCCCAGGGCCTGCAGCCGCGCCGCCAGGGGCTGTTGGCGCAGGTCGCAGCCGCCCTCCTCCAGCAGGTCGTAGGCCACGAAGGCGGCGGGGCAGTCTTGCCGCAGACGGCGGCTGACGCTGCGCCGCCCCAGGCGCCGTTGCAGGGCCGCAAAGCCGAGCGGGCGGTCCGCCGACGCTGGCCACACGATCACCTCGCCATCAAGCACGGTGCCATCGGGCAGGGCATCGCCCAGGGCCACCAGTTCCGGGAAGCTTTCGTTCACCAGGTCTTCGCCGCGGCTCCAGAGAAAGGTGCTGCCGGCGCGGCGGATCAACTGGCCGCGGATGCCGTCCCATTTCCATTCGGCGCGCCACTGGGCGGGATCGTCCGCTTGCAGCCGCTCCGGCTCCAGCGGAGCAGCCAGAAAGAAGGGATAGGGCCGACTGATCGGTGCGGCTTCCCCACTGGCGGCGGGGCTGAGCAGGGCAGTGAAGGCGGCGGCACTGGGCTCGAAACCGCCCATCAGTCGATGGGCCAGCTCCGCCTCCTCCAGCTGGCTCACCACGGCCAGGGCGCGGGTGACGAGGCCGGTGGACACGCCCACCCGGAAGCCGCCGCTGAGCAGTTTGTTGAACACGAACACCTGCTGTGGCGGCAGCGCCGCCCAGATCTGCAGCACCGCCTGCGCCTGCTCCTCGTTCGCCAGCGCCGCCAGCGCCGGCAGCCGCTCCGCCATCCACACCGACAGCGGCAGCTCCAGTGGTTCAGCGGCCTGCAGCTCCAGCTGGGGCAACAGCAAGGCGATTGTTTCCGCCGAATCCCCCACCTGGGCGTGGCAGGCCTCGAACAGCCAGTCCGGCAGGGCCGCTGCTCCCTGACAGATCTCCCGCAAGCGCCGCCCGGTGAGCAGCCGCCGGCGCCGCTTGCCGAGCAGCAGCTGCAGGGCCCAGGCCGCATCGGCCGCCGGTGCCTCGCGGAAGTAGGCCGCCAGCGCCGCCACGCGCGCCTTGGTGCCCGTGCTCTGGTCCAGGCACTCAAAAAGGTGGCAGAAGGCGTGCACAGGATGGGAATGGGTGGGCACGGCATCGGCCCCAGCCCCGTTTGTAGCGATCAGGGGCACGACGGTGTGAAAGGAGACCGGCGGCTTGAGGAAGGGGCTGGATACGTGAAGATTGCCGCCGGCAGCCAGGCGCGCCGGAACCCCCTCCCGCCACCGCCCGCTCTGGCAGCAACCCCCGGCGAGTGGATTCCTTCAGAGCAGGAGATTGGAGCGTGTGAACAGATCGACACCCAGGAGCTTCACCTCGAAGTCAGGTTTGCCGTTGCCATCGACATCGCCCTGCAACAAGGCGTGCAGCACAGGGGAGGCATCAATCCTCAACTGGCCCGCCGTTCCGCTGAACTGCCGCCGCCCGATCCAGCTGAACTCCTGCTGTCCACTTCGGAGCGTGTTGGCGTCAATGGCCGCGAGATCGATGCGATCGGTGGGATCGAAATCGGTGATCACATCGCGCTGTTCCTCGGTAGTGAGGCTGCTGTCGGCCCGCACGTAGACAAAGACATCCTGGCCATCACTGCCAGGCAGAGCCTGCCTGGATCGCCCCTGGAATTGACGCGTGATGACGTCACCGCTTGGATCCTGCTGGCCACTTGGCGGCGTTGCCCCCCCGGAGAGCAGATCCGCTCCATAGCCGCCAGAAATCACATCGTTGCCGCTGGTGCCCACCACTGCATCGTTGCCGGAGCTGCCGGTGGAGGCGGAGGCCAGCCTGCCGACGGTGAGGCTGATCTGCTCGATCTTTCCCATGTAGTTCGCGTTGTAGTCGTCCTTGGGGAAGGTGTAGAAGCCAACGAATGCCTTGTTGCCGTTGACGTAGGGATGCATCCCACCTTCAAGCCTGGCCTGGTCACGCAGGACGGACGTGTAAGCATTGGGATTGGCGGGATCATCAGGCGCATAGTTGAGTGGGGGAGCATCCGGCGCGCCATAGGCATAGCCGAAGTTCCACACGTTGAAATTGGAGCCATAAAAGAGCGAATCGCCGGAAGGATCCACAGTTGATCCAGCCCCTCCGTTCATCGTTTTCCAGTTGAGATTGCTCGTGAAATCAAATCCGAACGTGGGTGAGGGGTAGCCGTTTGGCCGCGGAACACCAGCCGCAAGGACCGGCAGCCTGGGAATGCCCCCAGCAGCCAGCTCGCTGGCGTTGCTGGAAGGTTCCAGGCCGATTCCCTGGCGGGGGGCCTTACCGCCCCAGGGCATCGGTCCCCACGGCACATCGGCGCCGAACTTGGCCCATCCAGCCGCCATGCCCTTGGGCAGAGTGACAGGTGCTGCTTTCTGCGTCCAGAACGACTCACTGGCCTGCCAGACCCAGATTGAGAGCGGCCCGATGAAACGCCTGTTGGCCGCGTCGTAGAGGTCGGAAACGTTGCCCACGGCCTTTTTGTTTGCGGCACTCTTCGGCACGAAGTTCTGCGGCGGCAGGGCGGCCATGGCATGGGCAACCCCCGTAGCATTCACGAAGCCATAGGTGACCCCATTGACCTTCGACTGAATCGGATAGGCCCAGTCGTTGATGTAGCTCATGTCAGCACTGAAGCTTTTGGAGCCGCTGGTGCCATCCCAGGTGTATTCGTAGAAGCTGAAAGCATCCTTAATCGAGAGACCATTGGGCTCGCCGCCACCGGCCTTGTTCTGGTTTGCAAAGATATCTGTGCTTGAAAGATAAATCCTCATATTCGTGCCTGACAGCACAGGAATCTTGTTCGCCCCTGTCTTGAGCGTTCCCGAACTCTTGATCTGCCCCGAGGTGTAACCATCGGAAACCACCCAATAACGCAACGTGCCACCACTGCTGTTTGTAACCGCCAGGCTGCCAGTGGTCATGGGGGAGCTTGTTTTGCTATCTCCTCACCCTAGAGGCACTGCTGCATCGTTGAGTTCCAATGTAACGCTGGCGTTGTCAGATTGCTTCGGCAGACCGATCCTGCAGAACCCGATTCCACAGTTCTCTTGCTGGTAGAGCGGGCCTTTGCTCAGAGCAGCAAGGCCCAGCATCACGCCCGGGCCACTGAACTGGTGGCGCCACATCAACCAGAGCGCCGAGAGCATCAGCATCAACAAGACATCCAGATTGAACTGGCCGGACCAATCCACCAGCTGCATGTTTCCGATGAAGGCACTAACGAGCCCAGGCCCGTGCTGGCGGGTCACCACGGCCGTATAGCCCAGAAGGGCAAGAAACATGGAGATCAGCACCATGCGGAATGCAGTCATGGCAGCCGTGGTGCATGAAGAAACTTGGAGTGTGGAATCCATCCCTGCAGTCCGACCCACCCATGCAGCCGATATGGAGCTGCGTCGTGAGCAACGTCATCAGAGAACTGACACCTGCAACGGTGAGAACGCCTCCACCCTCAAAGCCTTCACCCTCAAAGCCTCCACCCTCTACGTCTCTTCCCGCTCCTCGCCGTCTGCCGCCCGCTCCGTTGCGAAGCCGCCCAGCGGCTCGGCGCTGATGCCTTCCACCTCGCGCAGGTAGCGGGCCAGCACGTCGTCCTGGCCGTGGGTCACATACACCTGGCGGGCCTGGCTCTGGCGCACGGTGCTGAGCAGGCCGTTCCAGTCGGCATGGTCGCTGAGCACGAAGCCGCGCTCGTAGCCGCGCCGCCGCCGGGCACCGCGCACTGCCATCCAGCCGCTCACGAAGCCCGTCTGGGGTGCCTTGAACCGCTTCATCCACACCGAGCGGTGCGCCGACGGTGGCGCCAGCACCAACCGACCCGCCAACGGCTCGCTGCGGGGCAGCTCACTCACGGGCCGGGTGGGCGGCATGGCAATGCCCTGCTCGCGGTAGGGGGCCATCAGGGTCTGCACGGCGCCGTGCAGCAGCACCTCCTCGCTCAGGCCCAGCTGGTGCAGCTCCGCCAGCAGGCGCTGCGCCTTGCCGAAGGCATAACAGAACAGAATCGAGGGGCGCTCCGGGGCACCCTTCCACCAGGCGGCGATCTCGGCGGCCACCTCCTGGCCCGGCCGCCAGCGGTACACCGGCAGGCCGAAGGTGGCCTCGGTGATCAGCACATCGGCGTGCACCGGCTCGAACGGCACGCAGCTGGGATCGGCATCGCGCTTGTAATCGCCGCTGATCAGCCAGGTTTCACCGCCGGCGCTGATCCGCACCTGGGCCGAACCCAGCACGTGCCCGGCGCTGTGAAACGACACGGTGGCCTCACCGAGGCGCAGCTCCTGGCCATAGGCCACGCCGTGCAGCGTGATCGCCTGTCCCAGCCGCTGGCGCAGCACCCCCTCGCTGCTGGCCACCGCCCAGTATTCGCCACTGCCGGGCCGGGCGTGATCGGCGTGGGCGTGGGTGAGCAGGGCGCGCGGCACCGGCCGCCAGGGGTCGATCCAGGCGCCCGCAGCTGGGCAGTAGAGCCCCTGGGGGGTGTGCTGGATCAGGGCGCCCGGCGGCAGCAAGGGTCCTGGCTCAGCGGCTCATCTCCAGCATGCGCTGGATCGGCAGCAGTGCCCGGAGGCGCAGCGCTTCATCGAGCTCGATCGCCGGCTCCAGCGTGGCCAGGCAGTGCCAAAGCTTTTCGAGCGTGTTCAGGCGCATGTAGGGGCAGGCATTGCAGCTGCAGCCGTCCTGCCCGGGCACCTCATAAAAGGTTTTGTGGGGCAGTTTCAGCCGCATCTGGTGCAGGATGCCCGGCTCGGTGAGCACAATGAAGGCCGTGGCGTCGCTGGTTTCGGCGCGCTGCAGCAGCTTGCTGGTGGAGCCGATGAAGTCGGCCAGATCGAGCATGTTGGGCAGGCATTCCGGGTGAGCGATCACTTCGGCGCGGGGATGGTCGAGCCGCAGCTTCAGCAGCGCCTGCTCACTGAACGTTTCGTGCACGATGCAGCTGCCCGGCCAGAGGGTGAGTTCACGGCCGCTCTGGCGCGCCACCCAGCGGCCCAGGTTCTGATCCGGCGCGAACAGGATCGGCCGATCGGCCGGCAGCTGCTGCACCAGGCTCACGGCGTTGCTGCTGGTGCAGATCAGGTCGCTCTGCGCCTTCACCGCCGCCGAACAGTTGATGTAGCTCACCACGTAGTGGTGGGGGTGCTGGGCGCGGAAGGCGGCGAAAGCCTCGGCAGGGCAGGCATCGGCCAGGGAACAGCCCGCATCGAGATCGGGCAGCAGCACCGTTTTGCCCGGGTTGAGGATCTTGGCGGTTTCCGCCATGAAGTGAACCCCGCAGAACACGATCACCTCAGCGTCGGTGCTGGCGGCGCGGCGGGAGAGTTCGAGTGAATCGCCGATGAAATCAGCGATGTCCTGGATGTCAGCGTTCTGGTAGTAGTGCGCCAGGATCACGGCGTTACGCTCGCGCCGCAGGGTCTCGATTGCCGCTGCCAGCTGATGGCGCGGTGGTGGGGCCGCTGAACTGGCCGCTGAAATCGGGAGGGTTGGTGGAGCCGCGAAAACCAATCGGGGCCTCAATTGCGGCAGGATGCATCCAGCCTAGGGATTTGTGACGGCCCCGATTCGACTTGCCATTGCCGGGGATCTGCACGGGCAGTGGGATCGGGAGGACGTGGCCCTGCTGCGCGTCCTGGCTCCTGATGCGGTTCTGGTGGTCGGTGATCTGAGCGATGGCCAGGAGCGGATCGCCGCCAGCCTGGCCAACGTGGAGCAGCCCCTGGCCTGCATTCTCGGCAACCATGACACCGGCAAGGACGACAGCGGCCGCAAGCTGCAGCGCCAGATCGACCTGCTTGGCAACCGCCATTGCGGTTGGCGGCGCTGTGACCTTCGTCCACCCGGTCTGGCCGTGGTGGGGGGGCGCCCGGCCAGTGCCGGTGGCGGTTATCGCCTCTCGATGGGGGTGAAGGCGCTGTGGGGGCCGGTCAGCTCGGAGGAGTCGGCGGGGCGGATCGCTTCCGCGGCGCTCGGGGCGGATCCGCTGATGCCGTTGGTGCTGCTGGCCCATTCCGGTCCGAGCGGACTGGGCAGCGAAGCCCATGACCCCTGCGGCCGCGACTGGAAGTCGCCGGCCCGCGACTGGGGAGACATGGATCTGGCCCTGGCGATCGATCGCATCCAGCGGCAGCGGCCGTTGCCGCTGGTGGCGTTCGGCCACATGCACCACCAGTTGCGGCGCGGCCGGGGTGAGCGGCGCAGCTTCGTGGTGGATCGGCGCGGCACCGCCTATCTCAATGCCGCCTGTGTGCCCCGCCACGGCATGGATGCCCAGGGACGGCAGCTGCGCCACTTCTCCTGGGTGGAGCTGGATGGTCACCGGCTCGTGCATGCCAGCCACCGTTGGTACAGCCCCCAGGGGCGCCTGCTCTACGAGCAGACGCTGGTGGAGCAGGCCCAGGCCGTGCCGTGCTGATCTACGCATGTGTCAGTGGCCACGGCTATGGCCATGGCTCGCGGGTGGCTTCGGTGCTGCTGGCCCTGGCGGCGCGGCAGCCGCACTGGCGGCTGGTGATCTCCTCTTCCCTGTCGGCCGAGTTCCTCTCCGGCGCCTTCGGGGCCGTGCCCTTCGAGCATCGCCGCTGCGGCTGGGATGTGGGCGCCGTCCAGGCCAATGCCCTCGGCATCGACGCCCCCGCCACCCTGCTGGCCCTGGCGGAGCTGGAGCGGCGGCTGCCGGATCAGATCGCCGCCGAGGCCAGCTGGTTGGCGGAGCAGGGCGGCCGGGCCCTGCTGCTGGGGGATGTGCCGCCGGCCGCCGCCAGCCTGGCGGCGGC
>JAHLYW010000014.1 GCA_025128135.1 Synechococcus sp. CS-1325 | reverse complement strand
TCGCGGCGGCCAAGGTGGTGGTGGATCGGTTGATCGAACGCCAGAAGGCCGAGCAGGGCACCTGGCCGGAAACGATTGCCTGCGTGCTCTGGGGCACCGACAACATCAAGACCTACGGCGAATCGCTGGCCCAGATTCTCTGGTTCATCGGCGTGCGGCCCGTGCCCGATTCGCTCGGGCGGGTGAACAAGCTGGAGCTGATCTCGCTCGAAGAGCTGGGCCGTCCCCGCATCGACGTGGTGGTGAACTGCTCCGGGGTGTTCCGCGATCTGTTCATCAACCAGATGGGCCTGATCGACCAGGGCGTGAAGATGGCAGCTGAGGCCGAGGAGCCCCTGGAGCTCAACTTCGTGCGCAAGCACTCCCAGGAGCAGGCGGCGGCCCAGGGCATCAGCCTGCGCGAGGCCGCCACCCGGGTGTTCTCCAATGCCAGCGGCAGCTACAGCTCGAACGTGAACCTGGCGGTGGAGAACAGCACCTGGGAGGAGGAGGGCGAGCTGCAGGAGATGTACCTCTCGCGCAAAACCTTCGCCTTCAACGCCGACAACCCCGGTGAGATGAACCAGAACCGGGAAGTGTTCGAATCAGCGATGAAAACCGCCGATGTGACCTTCCAGAACCTGGATTCCGCTGAGATCTCGCTCACCGATGTAAGCCACTACTTCGATTCCGATCCAACCAAGCTGATTGCCGGCCTGCGCGACGACGGCAAGGCCCCCACCAGCTACATCGCCGACACCACCACCGCCAATGCCCAGGTGCGCAGCCTGAGTGAAACGATCCGGCTCGATTCGCGCACCAAGCTGCTTAACCCCAAGTGGTATGAGGGCATGCTCAATTCCGGCTACGAGGGAGTGCGGGAGGTGGCCAAACGGCTCAACTTCACCCTGGGCTGGAGCGCCACCAGCGGCGCCGTGGATAACTTCGTGTATGAGGAGGCCAACGACACCTTCATCAACGACGAAGAGATGCGCAAGCGGCTGATGGAGCTCAACCCCCACAGTTTCCGCCGCATCGTGGGCACCCTGCTGGAGGTGAATGGCCGCGGCTACTGGGAAACCAGCGAGGAGAACATCGCCCAGCTGCAGCAGATCTACCAGGAGATCGAAGACCGGATTGAAGGGGTGACGCAAGGCTGATGGCCTTAGCCCCCTGGGGCAGGAGAAGAGCAGTTCGCGCTGTGAGCAGATTACTCCGGATCTGGTGAACTTCAGTGGCCTGAACGCTGGCAGTCACCTGGCCAAATGAGCTCAGGCGGAAACCAGAAGCATCCCGATCGCGGCTCAGGTGAATGGCATTGTTAGTTTGCGTCATGGCAGTCATCCAAAAGCTCGCCAACCTCTGCCTTTAGAACGATCAGGTCTGAGTAGACAAGTCCGAAAACCGCATCGTCATCAACTGCTCCATAATCATGAGCAAGCAGATTTCGGAAATCAACGATCGCACGAGAATTAGATATTGAACAAAACAGCCTTTCGTCGAGGGCGCTGACCCTTCTAAGTGCCTCACCAATAATGATGAACTCTCGCTCGACAGCAGATCTCACGGCACGCTTACTTCGGTATTCATCCAACGAGATGCCGCTCATTACGTCTTCAATAGAGTTGCATGCATCAAGGATATCCTGCAAATATGCAGATAGATCACGCGCCATAAACCAGCTTCTTTGTTCGATCAATCTCGCCAGCAATAATTTTGTTCTTCACCGCTCCCTTCATCACCAAGTCAACGTTGGATTGGAAGATGTTCCTAAACGCCTCGCGAGCGTCAAGAAAGACATGGAAGCGCTTGGTTATTTCTAATGGGCCAAACTCAACCAGAAGGTCAATATCACTTTCTCCAGGTCTGAAGTCCTCTCTCAAGGCTGAGCCAAAGACAAACAGACGCTCAATCCCGTATCGCTGGCAAGCAGCGGCGATCTCCTCTAGCTTCTCGTCAATGAGGACTGACATGGCTCACCTCCATGATCCATTGTACCCAGAAACCCAGGGAGTCCACCAAGAGACCCTGCACTGAGGGCTTAGCAACGTCTAACGCTTCGCGTGAGCAGCGAGCGAGGTGAAACGCTACAACGACAACAACATTAACTGGAACTTCTCGCCCTGTTTGTCGGCTCGACGCGATTGTTAGGCGGGTCTTCCCTGATCCAGATACCTTCTAATCCTTTTCCAGTCTTCGATCTGAACGACTTTCTTCCTGTGTGTGTTAAGAATCCGTTGTCCGCAGTGGTAAACGGGGAAGAGCTTGCGTCCACCAGGAAGATTGACGCCCCCTTCTGTCTCGACGGCATCTCTGAACTTCGAGGGTCGCAATTCGTATGAACTCACTACGGTTCGATAGGCCATTTCGCCGAGTGTCACAACAATCACGGGTGAAATGAGTTCGATGAGGGGCAAGAGGAAGTGTTTGCCGCAGTTATCAAACCACTCGCGATGAACCTTGGATTGCATCCCTCCATCCTTGAGACAAAGGATCGCGTTAGTTAAAAAGATGCCGGACCCTTTTCCACTATCTATCTTAGACGGCAAGTCTCTGTTCAAGATCTGTAAGAGGCATCTCAAGGTATTTGTCGTTGGATTCAGAGGGAGATCCACTCCCTTGTTTTCTTTGAAGTACCTAACGTCGCCCCAGTCTTGGCCCACGACGAGCACTTCGGCGCACAGATCCGCGGCCAAACGACTCCAGGGTCCAATCTGATCTGAGTCGTGGACGGCGAGGGAGGTTTCTGCCGGATTCTTGAGTTCAGTACAGAGACGGCAGTTCTTTCGGCACGCGACGAGGTCTTGGTACTTGGTGAGCGTCATTGGTAAAGAATATCACGGTCACAGAAAACGATCTTCTCACTATTGTCTAGATCGAATGAGATGGTCGCATTGCACGGAGTCCCGACTTCTGTCTTTTCCATCTCCGCCTAACGCACAAGATAAGCGGCGGGTATGGGATCTTGAGATTTCTCAGACATGGAGGACCCCACCCGTTGGATCTTGATGTTAGGCGGTGTTCTAATGAGTACTAGATAGATCCAATTTGCGAGCAAAAGGATGCGTAACGTGCCGTCAAGGCCTCTTGTGATAGTTTGCCCTCTACCATTTCTACGTCAATTCCAAGCGCCTGAGAGTCAAGTCCTAGGCAAATCACTATTTTCTTTGAATTCGGCTCTATAGTCCACAGGTGACAGTCGAAAGCAATATGATGATTGGCGCATAAGGGAAGGCCATTGCTCACGTTGTCAGAGCCTCCATCTTTGACAGGCTGAACATGTGCGGCTTCAATCAGATTCGTTACTGACACCGAACACACAGCACACCGTAGACCGTGATGCCGTAGTACTCGGTCACGGAATGAGTGGTCTCGTTTTGCAATAGTCACTCTAGCTTCTATAAATTCTCTGTTTTCGAATACTGAGTCTTCGATTTTAAGAGATCCACTCTGCGCGATTAATTCAAGAGCCTGAGAATTTAGTTCGGCTGCATCTGGGCTGTCGGCAGGGCTTTCCAGCAAATCATCGGCTTGCGTTGAGGGGCTATCAATGTGTCCGAGATTGCGCAATTCTACATAATGCTTGAGCATGCGTCTATGTAAAACTTCATTTGGGCCGCCAGGTCGAAATCCACTATCCGCTGGATTGTTGCTCTTTCCTTTACAGTAGCGAATAAAACTATTGACTCCCTTGCGATCTTTCTGTGGTCTAAGCGCTAGGAACTTGTCATTTGTCATTCCTGCACTTACAAGCTCTTGGACAAGCACTAGTGCCCCACCTGGTGTGCAGGGGAATCTCCTTTCCAAGTCATCAGCCATGGATCAGCTTAGTCTGAGAACGGAACGGATTATAGACTCAAGTTCTAGACAGTGTAATTGAGCATTTATAGGAGCACAGGAACCCGGAACCCGCCTAACGCTGCCCTTGAGTGGCAGGCAAGGTGACTGGGGTGGCACAGCAGAGAACTGATGGTGGCCTGTCCACTCGAAGGGCTTGTTAGGCGGTGTCAGTGCTCACTGATTTCCCACACCGGCACCTCCAGGAATTCTGATAGAAGTGCCGAATCTTTGTGCATTCCGGCCTCACCACCGTGAGATACGACGTTCACTCTGCTTCCACCCGTGAGCACGAGGTTCAATTCATGGGCGGGATATGGAAGCGACTCAGAGTCACTCGATACCACTGTCGAAAGAAGCTGGATGGCCGCGATTGAGTTTAGAGAAACGTCTGCGCCGGGGTGAACAACACTGCCAAATAGCGTTAGCTGCGCTCGGGAAAAGCGACCTGTGCGTCGCGAAAAGATGCGGCGCTCGGACGCTGACCGCAGGCCGAAGATACCAACACTAACGAATAGGAACGCGATCACCACAAGGAACAACGCGACAGCAAATCTTATGGCATTCGCCATCAAGCCGCTCACACCAATTGTAACCTCGACGTCCGGGCGCATATCGAGGTTACGCAGCACTATGGGAACAATGAACGGGGTGAGAGGCAGAGTCAGCCCAATGAGAAAGATAGCGGCGAAGCAGCTGAGTGAGCGCCTAGTCGGACGAAACTCGACTACATCATTGGACACCCGGACGAGACGGTGCGCGCGAAATGAAGAGGTCTCTTTACTCAGTGCCGTGCGCGGGACGGACTCTTCGTTCGGAGCCGAGAAAGATGCTGCTGAAGGTGTGGGCTCGTTGTCGGGCAAGCGTGTCTCCCTGTTACCGAAAATCTGCCTAACGTTCAAGATCAGCGGCGGGCGGAAGTTTCATGCGATTGAGAAAAGATCACCGCTCCCGACCGCTGGATCTTGATGTTAGCAACTCCCTAAGTCTCTAATGGATCATCTTGACCGAGCAAAGCGGGAGGTGGAGGAGGAGGTAAACGTGCAGGTTCATCGACAAGATAGGAACGCTCAAACTCCCTACGCTTTGCTTCACTGAGTCGGTACTGCTTTGCTTCGGCGACCAGTGTCAGACGTAGTTCTGCTTGAACACCTTCTTCTTGATGAATCTTGTACAATTCATCTCGGATCTCTTCGATTGAGACTCGGAAGAACTCCTTTTTCATGTTCTCAAAGTTAACTCTTCGTAAATTGAATCGCTTATGAAGGGTGTTCTCGAGGGAAGGTGCATCCTCTGTGAAGATAAGCGCATGAACGTCAAACGGGAATGGAACCGAAGCATCTCCAAGTTCCCGGACACGATCTAATGGCTCAATCCTTCGAGTCATCCCAATCTTGTAGATATGTTCGCCAAAGCTACCGACATTACTTATCACATAGACATGACCTGATCTTGTCATCTGCGCTCTACTAAGGGCGCGTTGCCGATTGGCCTCTGCTTCGGCTAATAATGCTTCAAGCTTTGTGATCTTCTCATTTAGTTTATCCTGGTCTTGGTCTGTCGCTCGTTGCGCTTCTGCTTTGGCTTTTTCAAGCATATCTGCAAACTTCGCTTCGTCTTTTTCGGCTTGCTCTCGTGCCTTTTCAATTTCTCGAATGGCCTTTTCTTCTTCTCTCATCTGTTCGCGAATCTGGGCCTGTTCCTCCTTTTCTTTTTGCTTTGCCTCTTCATAGGTAAAACTAAGTCTGAGTTCTTCGATCCGATTCTTAAGATACATATTACTAATGCTGCAGTACCACGACTCTCCTAGGCGGTTTATCTGCTCATGGCTGGTCTCTATGCGTTTTTCCATTGCTGAAATGTTTTTATAGCTAACTCTGGCTATGTACGAATCGCACTCTCCGTTGAATGCTCGTAGCATTAGTTTTAATATCTTCTTGATCATTGATCGCCCTTGAGAAGCCGATTCGTTGAATCGAATTGTCTCAGTACAGAATGCAGCAGCACTTCTGTCTCCCTCGCTGCCATCCATGCGAAGCATTTGCTTCTGCTCCTCACGAATTCTTCGTAGAGCCGCCTCATAAGCTGGAAGATCTTCAAATTCATAGCCAGCCTCGAAGTATCCCACCTCCAGCAAATGAATATCGTCGTTTTTCAGGGCGATGGCCTGATTGATAAAGTCCAGCTCTTTCTGTGTCGCCTCGCACTTCATTTCGAGAGAGGATATTGACTGCTTAATGCTCTCGGCCTCCTGTTCGAGATGCTTTAGCTTGGCTTGCCCTTTCCCTACAATTGAATCTGCTGCCTTTTTGCTCTGTTCCTGAAGTACAGCAGATCCCTTTCTGATGCGCTCAGCTTCCTCTTCAGCATTGGTGATAGGTGCGTATTTACTACGGAGCTTGGAGGCTTTTTGCTGGGCTATAACTGCCCAAATTAATAGACCACCTGTGCTGCCTAGCAACAATGCAATAACGCCTTCCATGAGGACCTTGGCATAATTGCCATCATTTTACCCTATTTCGTCGCAAGCTGGGTGAATTCAGGTGACTATCCAAGCGTTGATGAAACTCTTGTCTCGCTCTGGGATGCTGCTAACGCTGCCCCTGAGTGGCAGGCAAGGTGTTCCTGGTACCTAAAGTAATCTTTTGGTGGCTTGTCCACTCGAGGGGCATGTTATATATCCCTCAACTCGCTTTCCCTGCAGTTCTAACCTTACGCTTAACCCTTTCAACCGCATTACGAACATCATCAACCAATACCCTTCCCTCCCGTGCGGCATCCACAAGCTTGTCCTCGAACTTGACTACGGTTTCTTCATCGTATGGATCATCAATATGGCGGCATACAGAGTGCAGAGTCTCATTTCTTTTGATGCGCCATTCATGCAGCCGAGCCGCAAGCACCTCCACTTGCGCATCCTGCTCTTCGCAATGCCTCCTGAATCTGTCAATTAGCGAACTAAATGAGTCTCGCGGATTCACAGTGATGCCTTTCGAAGAGAGAGCTGACAAAAGGCGACCCGAAAGAATGCTCTCTTGAATCGTAATTGCCTCCATTAGCCAGCCTTCTTCCATCGCCGCATCCATTCGGCTGAATGCGTAGCGGTACCTTAGGTGAGCGCCAATCATGTTCATTGGTCAGGAAGCCAAGTGGCAGAGTCGATGGTAAACAATACCCTTGGCAGGCATTGGTGAAGATGAAGCATGGGCATGTATAACAGTATTTCGGCGGGTCCGGTATCCATCCCCATCCGGGTTCACTGGCCGCATAAGATGCCTCCATGGCCAGTGTCCCTTGCGCAGGACCTACACCAGCGTAGGGCTTTTGGAAGATTTGTCTCCTCGGCGTTGGGTTCATGGGCGGGTCCGTGAACCACATGTTCACACCGAACGAAAATGTCTGCTGGGCTCATCACCCCACCTGGGTCTTGATCCAGAATGTGCAAATCAATCATTGAGACCTTCGCGTCACTGTGAACCAGTAATTCTGGGTATCTGTTCCTGGATCGTGATGGTTCCACTGGAGGCACCATGTTTCGTTTGTTCCTTTGATGGCGGCATTTGTCCCACTTTGATCACCTGATGCGATAGCCACCGATGACCAGGCCTCCCGCCTGCACTTCAGATGCGAACTGCATTGAATGCCTCGCCTCTGGGTCGAAGTTGCAGCACCCACCTGCACGACGACGGCATGGGACTTCTGGCATTCATTGGTCAAGTGAATGAACAACAGCACAGCAAAACCCAGTCATCGACGATCCAAGCTTCCTGAGAATCCATTCCCAGAGCCGATTCACCAGATCAACTCACCCTGCCGCCAAGCACTTGGAGAGCAGTTCTGGCTGGTTTCGCGCACGGTGGGGCGCAAGCCCTAAGGGATGTGACGCAGTGGTTCCGCAGGGCGGTCGTCTGCGTAGGTTCCGAACAGGTGAACTCCTTCCCATACCAACAGGAGACGGACGATGACGGCCATCAGCCAGTGCCCTTTCGCAGGCCGCTCCGGGGCCCCCACCACCGCCGGGGATCAATCCAACCGCAACTGGTGGCCCCACCAGCTCAACCTTTCGATCCTTCACCAGCACGCGCCGGCCTCCAATCCACTCGGGGCTGAGTTCAACTACGCCCAGGCGTTCAACGAACTGGATTTCGCCGCCGTGAAGCGGGATCTCCGCGCGCTGATGACCGACTCCCAGGACTGGTGGCCGGCCGACTGGGGCCACTACGGCGGTCTGTTCATCCGCATGGCCTGGCACAGCGCCGGCACCTACCGCACCGGCGATGGCCGCGGCGGTGGCGGCACCGGCAACCAGCGCTTCGCGCCGATCAACAGCTGGCCCGACAACGGCAACCTCGACAAGGCCCGGCGGCTGCTCTGGCCGATCAAGCAGACCTACGGCAACCGGCTCTCCTGGGCCGATCTGATCATTCTGGCCGGCAACTGCGCCCTTGAATCAATGGGCTTTGCCACCTTCGGCTTCGGCGGCGGCCGCGTCGACATCTGGCAGCCTGAGGAAGACATCTACTGGGGCGGCGAAACAACCTGGCTCGGCGATGAGCGCTACAGCGGCGATCGGGAGCTGGAGAACCCCCTCGCCGCCGTGCAGATGGGCTTGATCTACGTGAATCCCGAAGGCCCGGGTGGCGTTCCCGACCCGGTGGCATCCGGCCGGGACGTGCGCGAAACCTTCGCGCGCATGGCCATGAACGACGAGGAAACAGTGGCCCTGGTGGCCGGCGGCCACACCTTTGGCAAGGCCCACGGGGCCGGCAGTGCGGAGCTGGTGGGAGCCGCACCGGAAGGGGCCAGCCTCGAGCAGCAGGGGCTGGGTTGGCACAACCGTTTCGGCAGCGGCAAGGGCGCCGATGCCACCACCAGCGGCATCGAGGGTGCCTGGAAACCCAACCCCACAACCTGGGACCGGGGCTACTTCGAGATGCTCTTCGGCTACGAGTGGGAACTGGAGAAGAGCCCGGCCGGCGCCTGGCAGTGGAGGGCGAAGGATGTGCGCGAGGAGCACCTGATCCCCGACGCCCACGACCCCACGAGGCGGCACAGGCCGATGATGACCACCGCGGATCTGTCGCTGCGCTTCGATCCGATCTACGAACCGATCGCTCGCCGCTTCCACCAGGATCAGCAGGCCTTCGCCGATGCCTTTGCCCGCGCCTGGTTCAAGCTCACCCACCGCGACATGGGCCCGAAGGTGCTCTACCTCGGCCCCGAAGTACCGGATGAGGATCTGATCTGGCAGGACCCGATCCCCGCCACGGACCATCCCCTGATCGGCGCCGCTGCCATCGCCCAGCTCAAGGCCCGGGTGCTGGCGTCGGGGTTGACGGTGCCGGAGCTGGTGGCCACGGCCTGGGCATCGGCCTCCACCTATCGCGGCTCCGACAAGCGCGGCGGGGCCAATGGCGCCCGCCTGCGCCTGGCGCCCCAGAAAGACTGGGAAGTGAACCAGCCCGAGCAGCTGGCGCGGGTGCTGGCCGTGCTGGAAGGGATTCAGCAGAGCTTCAACGCGGCCCAGGCTGATGGCACCCGGGTGTCGCTGGCGGATCTGATCGTGCTGGCCGGTGGCGCGGCGGTGGAAGCCGCTGCCGCCGCCGCTGGCCACGCCGTGGAGGTGCCCTTCAGCCCAGGCCGCACCGATGCCTCCCAGCAGCAGACCGATGCCGCCTCCTTCGCGGTGCTGGAGCCCCAGGCCGACGGCTTCCGCAACTACCAGAAGCGGGCCTTCAAGGTGCGGGCGGAGGAGCTGCTGATCGACCGGGCCCAGCTGCTGGGCCTGAGCGCACCGGAGCTGACGGTGCTGGTCGGCGGTCTGAGGGTGCTGGGGGCCAACACCGGCGGCTCAGCCCATGGCGTGTTCACCCACCGCGTCGGCACCCTCAGCACCGACTTCTTCGTGAACCTGCTCGACATGGACACGGTGTGGACGCCCAGCTCAGAGGCCGGCGAGAGCTTCGAAGGACGCGACCGCCGCACGGGCGAGCTGCGCTGGAGCGGCACCCGGGTGGATCTGGTGTTCGGCTCCAACTCCCAGCTGCGGGCCCTCGCGGAGGTGTACGCCCAGAACGACGGACCCGCCAGGTTCGTGGCCGATTTCGTTTCGGCCTGGAACAAGGTGATGACGCTCGATCGCTTCTCCTAAGCGTTTGCGGAAAAACCGCCTGCCGGAGCTTCGGGTCCTTCACGAGCCGGCACCGGCGGCGCGGAGCGAACGATCGCATCCACCATCCGGGCGGTCTGCACAATCGGCGCCACATCGTGCACCCGCAGCACATCGGCACCCTGGGTGATCGCCTGGGCGCAGACAGCCGCCGTGCCCCACAGCCGCGCGCGGGGTCTGGGTTCGTTGAGCACCGCGCCGATGAAGCGTTTGCGCGAAGGCCCCACCAGCAGGGGGAACCCTTCGCGGCGCAGGTCCGCCAGCCCCTGCAGCAGCGCCAGGTTGTGCTCGGTGGTTTTGGCGAAGCCCAGGCCCGGGTCCCAGATCAGCTGATCAGTCCGGACCCCCGCCGCCAGAGCCGCCTCGCTGGCGCGCAGCAACTCCTCGCGCACCTCGGCCACCACATCGGCGTAGGCGGCCAGCCCATCCATGCTGCGGCTGTCGCCGCGGCTGTGCATCAGCACGTAGGGACAGCCGAACTCCGCCACCACCGAGAGGATCCCGGGGTCGCGGCGACCGCCGCTCACGTCGTTGATCCAGTGGGCGCCGGCCGCCAGAGCAGCTGCGGCCACCGGGGCCCTGAAGGTGTCGATCGAGAGCAGGGGGCCGCCGCCTCCCGACCCAGATGAGGCGCGGATCAGCTCCAGCACCGGCAGGACCCGGGCGAGTTCTTCGCTGGCGTTGATCTCCGTCGCCCCGGGGCGGGTGCTCTGGCCGCCGAGATCCAGCAGATCAGCCCCCTGGGCCACCATCTGCCGTGCCTGGCGCAGCGCCGCTGCCGGGGTGGGGTAACGCCCCCCATCGCTGAACGAATCCGGCGTGAGATTGAGCACTCCCATCACGAAGGTTCGCTCGCCCCAGGGCAGGAGGGCCGCCGGAGCGGGGGGCTTGGGCACGGGCCGGATCATCCGTACATCCCGCAACCCTATGGACCCGGCTGGCTCAGGCAGCTGACTGCCATACGATCCGGGGAATCATTCGTCTGCCGGGTCAGCTGCCGATGGTCACTGCGCTGATCACAGGAGCGAACCGTGGCATCGGCCTGGAGTACTGCCGGCAGTTGCTCTCCCGCGGCGTCGCGGTGATCGCGGTCTGCCGCCAACCCTCCAGCGCCCTGCTTGATCTCGGTGTGCGGGTGGAAGCGGGCGTGGATGTAACCAGCAGCGGGTCGATCGCCGCTCTGGTCGAGCGGCTGGATGGCCTGCCGCTTGACCTGCTGATCCAGAACGCCGGCATCCTCGAGCCCACCGGCCTGCAGCCCCTGGATTGCGACAGCCTCCGTCGTCAGTTCGAGGTGAATGCGATCGCGCCGCTGCAGCTCACCGCCTCCCTGCTCGACCAGCTGCAGCCGGGCGCCAAGCTGATCCTGATGACCAGCCGGATGGGTTCGATCGCCGATAACGGCTCCGGTGGCTCCTACGGCTATCGGATGTCGAAAGTGGCGCTCTGCATGGCCGGAAAATCCCTGTCCATCGACCTCAGGGGGCGGCAGATCGCCGTGGCGATCCTCCATCCCGGCCTGGTCAGCACCGCGATGACCGGGTTCAGCTCCCAGGGGATCACCGCCACGGAATCGGTGCAGGGCCTGATCGCCCGGATCGATGCGCTCAACCTGGAGAATTCGGGTACGTTCTGGCACGCCAATGGATCGGTGCTGCCCTGGTAGGAGAGCGGTTCGCTGACGAGACGTCGCTGTTGAGCGTGATCATCCCGGTGCTCGATGAGGCCGGCGAGATCGGCCTGCTGCTGCCCCACTGGCGGGCTTTGCGAGAGGCTGGCGCCGAGCTGGTCGTGGTCGATGGTGGCAGCGCCGATGCCACGGTGTCGCTGATCGAGCGGGGCGGCTTCGCCGTGCTGACCGCGCCCCGGGGCCGGGCCCGTCAGATGAATGCCGGAGCCGCCTCAGCCAGGGGTGGCTTGCTGATCTTTCTCCATGCCGACACCCGCCTGCCGGCCGCCGGACTCGATCTCGTGCGCCAGGCGCTCCGGGGGTGCCATGGCTGGGGTCGCTTCGATCTGGAGCTGGACGGCGGCGGCTGGCGCCTGCGCCTGGTGGCGGCGTTGATCAACGTCCGCTCCCGGCTCAGTGGCATCGCCACCGGCGATCAGGCCATCTTCATCAGCCGCCAGTGCTTCGAGGCCATCGGCGGCTTTCCCGATCAACCGCTGATGGAAGACATCGAACTCTCGGCCCGGCTGCGGCGGCGGTCGTCGCCTGTCTGCCTGCGGGCGAAGGTGGTCACCTCCAGTCGCCGCTGGCGGCGTCACGGCATCACCCGCACGATCGTCACGATGTGGTGGCTGCGGCTGGCCTATGCCTGCGGTGTGCCCAGCTCGATGCTGGCCCGCTTCTACCGATGAACCTGGCGCGATGAGCGGCCCCTCCCTCTGCCGGATCGTGATTCTGGCCAAGGCGCCGGTCGCCGGATCCTGCAAGACCCGCCTGATCCCCGCCCTCGGTGCCGAGGGTGCCGCCGCCCTGGCCAGGGCCTTCCTGTTGCGCACGGTGGACGCCGCCCTGGCGGCCGGGATCGGCCCCGTTGAGCTGTGCGTCACCCCGCCGGCTCGGCAGCCGATCTGGGCCACGCTGCCGCTGCCGCCGACCCTGGCCTGGAGCGATCAGGGCCCGGGTGATCTCGGCCGTCGCATGGAGGAGGCAGCGGTTCGAACCCTGGCCGGTGGTGAGCGGGTGATCCTGATCGGCACCGACTGTCCGGCGCTTGGTCCCGCCGTCCTGCGCCAGGCCGCCGCCGATCTGATCCACCACGACGCCTCGATCGTGCCGACCTTCGATGGCGGTTATGCCCTCCTGGCCCTGCGGCGCCAGCATCCGACGCTGTTTCGGGCGATGCCCTGGAGCACCGACGCGGTGCTGGCTGAAACACGCTGCCGCCTGGCCGCCCTGGGCTGGTCGTCGCTCTGCCAGCCCCTGCTGCACGACATCGACGTGCCCGCTGATCTGCGCCATCTGCCGATGTCTCTCAGGCAGGAGGCGATCAGGGTCCAGCAGTGTCTTCCCCCGGTCAGCATGATGAACACAGGCGTTGAACCTGATCCTGCGACCGGTGGGCTGCAGGCCTTTCTCCATCCGATCGAGCCCCTCAGCGGTAGTCCATCAAGCGGTTGTGATTCGTGGTCGCCTGGTCAGGAGTGAGCCGATGATCGCCCCGCACTCCCCTTGCGGGGCTGGGCTGCGCTACGGCCTCTGGGCCGCGGGGCCCCTGCTGGTCGCCCTGCTGGCCACCCCCCGGGCAGGGCTCCCGGCCTGGGCTCCGGCCCTGGCGATCACGGTCTGGGCCGTGCTGCTGGCCAGGCGGCCGGAGCAGTCGCTGCCGCTGGCCGCCCGCCGCTCCGCCGTGCTGGTGATCAGCCTGCTGGGCGGGCGCTATCTGATCTGGCGGATCGGCTCCACCCTCAACCTCACCAGTGCCGCCGGCACGGCGCTGAGCCTGACGATGCTGGCGGCTGAACTGATCCTGCTGGTCACCGGCCTCCTGCAGCTCTGGCTCGCCTGGGCCCGCCAGCCGCCCGTGGCCGAGGAAGCGGCCGCCGCCGAGCGGGCGCTGCAGCGGCGGATCGCCTGGCAGCCCGCCCAGGTGCCCTCGGTGGATGTGCTGGTGCCGAGCCGGGGTGAGCCGCTGGAGCTGATCGAGCGCTGTCTGCGCGGCTGCCTCGGCCTCGATTACCCGCGCCACCTGGTCTGGCTGCTCGATGACAGCGGTCGCGAGTCGCTCCGCCTGCTCTGCCGTCAGCTCGGTTGTCGCTACCTCAGCCGCCCGGACCACAGCCATGCCAAGGCGGGCAACCTCAACCATGCCCTGCCCTGGCTCACCGCTGATCTGCTGGTGGTCTTCGATGCCGACGTCGTTCCCCGCCGCTCCTTTCTCCGTCGCACCGTCGGCCTGTTCGACGATCCCCTGGTGGGTTTCGTGCAGACGCCGCAGTCGTCGATGAACGCGGATCCGGTGATGCGGAACCTGCGGCTCGAGCCCTGGCTGATGCCCGATGAGGAGAGCTTCTACCGCTGGATCGAGCCCACCCGCCAGGCGATGGGGGCGGTGGTCTGCGCCGGCACTTCCTTCGTGATGCGCCGCTCGGCCCTGCTGCAGGTGGGAGGCTTCGAGACCGGCACACCCTCCGAAGACCTGGCCACCGGCATCCGCCTGGCCGCCGCCGGCTACCGCAACCTCTATCTCGACAGCAAGCTCAGCGCCGGCCTGGCACCGCTGTCGATCGCCGCGATGGCCCTCCAGCGCTGCCGCTGGGCCGGCGGCACCCTGCAGACCCTGCGCACCGGCGCCAGTCCGCTCAGCATCCCCGGCCTCACCCCCTGGCAGCGGATCGCCTATCTGGAGGGCATCCTGCACTGGTTCAACGTGGTGCCGCAGCTGGTCCTGCTGCTCATGCCGCTCAGCTTCGGTCTGCTCGGGGTGCTGCCGATCGTGGTGCGGGGATCCGGGCTGCTGAGCATGGCCCTGCCCTTCTACCTGAGCCAGTTGCTGCTGGTGCGCTGGTTCAGCCGTGGCGCCCGCAACGCCCTGCTGCCGGAGCTTTACCGCTGGATCTTCCTGATGCCGCTGGTGACGGCCGTGCTCGGCGCGATCGCCGGCAGGCCGCCGCGCTTCCGGGTGACGCCGAAGACGCTGGCGCCGGCTGGGCAGAGGGCTGTCGATCCCGGCCTGCTGGTCCCCCTGCTGCTGCTGCTCGGCCTGCAGGGGCTCAACCTGGCCTTGCTGATCGTCCGGCCGGGAGCGTTCAGTTTCAGCAGCCAGGCGCTCGGCCTCAGCTGGGCGGCCCTGGGCACCGCCAGCTTGCTGCTGGCGCTCCGCACCTGCTGGGACCGTCCCCAGGAGGACGCGATTCCCTGGTTTTCGCTCGATGCCCCGCTGGTGCAGCTGCGTGGCGAGCGGGGGCTGGGGCCCGCCCGGATCCTGGCGATCAGCGAGCAGGGGGTGGAGCTGGTGATGACTGCCGAAGCCGAGCTGGGTGCGCCCGCTGCCCTGCTCTGGCCGGGCCTCGACCTGCCCCCCCTGCCCCTGCATCTGGAGCGGATCCAGCCAGGCCGCCGCGGCTGCCGAATCGGTCGCCGGCTCGGTTGTCGCTGGGCTCCGTTGAGCCACTCCCAGAGCGAAGCGCTGGATCGATTGCTCTACCGGGGGGAGGGCACCTGGCCCCGGCGTCAGGCCCCGTTCGAACCGTTCGCCCTGGTGGCGGTGCTGGCCCAGCTGCTCAGGCCCGTGCCGCCCCAGGGCTGGTTTCGACGCAGTGTGCTCCCAGGGGTTGCAAGATGAAGGACCTCGCCGGATTTGCACCATGGAAGCCCGCTGGAACGATGCCGTCCTGGCTGTCAGTGATGACATCGTCAAGCTGGAAGGCAATGCGTACTTCCCCGCCGAAGCCCTCGTTCAGGACCATTTCCGCCCTTCCAGTCACCGCAGCGTCTGCGGCTGGAAGGGGGAGGCCCACTACTACGACGTGGTGGTGGGCGAGAAGGTGAATGCCAACGCCGCCTGGTTCTATCCCGAGCCCAAGGAAGCCGCCGCCGAAATCAAGGGCCGCATCGCCTTCTGGAAAGGTGTTCAGGTGCGCGGCTGAGCCTCCGCCTGCTCCGGCCAGCCCACGATCATCCCGGCGATCGGGATGGCCAGAAACACCCCCAGCAACCCCGCCACTCGTTCGCCGATGAACAGGGCAAAAAACACCACCACCGGGCTGATGTTCAGGGCTTTCCCCATCACTCTTGGATGGATCAGGTTGTCTTGAATCTGCTGCAGGATGATCGAGGCAACCACCACAGAAAGGGCCATCCATGGCCCCTGGGTGAGCAACACGAGGCTGGTGATCGTGATCACACCCAGGATGGCGCCGATGCCGGGAATGGCATCGAGAACCCCCACTACCAGTGCAAGCACCAGGGAGAACTTCACACCAAGCAGGGCGAAAATCAAAAAGCTGGTTACCGATAGAAACAGCACCAGGGTCATCTGGCCGCGCAGAAAGCCGAGCACATTTTTCTGCACGCTCCGGTCGAAACCCTCACGATGATCAATCGGCACCAGTCCCAGCAATGAGGTCCATAACCTGGTGCCATCGGCGAGCATGTAGATCGTGATCACCGGCAGGATGATGGCCGTGAACAGGTTGGCAACTGCACCTCCAAGCACGCCAAAGCCGGTGCCGAAGCTGGTCCTGATCACGGTGATGATCTGATCGATATTGAGCTGCTTGAAGTAGCTGTGAAAGGGAAAGTCCGAATCTTTCAGACTGGCCAGAAGATCATTGATCAAACTGCTGCCCTGGTTGAGCAGTTGAAACCCAAGGATCGTGATGGATCCAGTCAGGACGCTGACCACTCCAATGCAGACGATCACGATGGCCAGCCAGCGTGGCAGCCAGGCGGTGAGGAAACGAACGGGGTAATCCATCAACACGGCCAGAATTGCCGCCAGGATGAAGATCGAAAGCACAGGATAGAAAAAGGCGATCAGGGCCACTCCTGCCCAGCCACAGGCAAACAGCAACAGGAAACGAACGAGATTGGAATTGTTGATTGAGGCCCAGGGGGCGGACTCTTCCCGATTCATGGCGTTCAGCTGGCTGGCAGCAGCGTAAGCCCGCCTGGCCTGAGCGAAGCCTGATGGGGCGGTTCAGCGGCTGCTCGAATCGAGGCGAAGGCCGGTTTTCAGGCCGTTGCAGGTTCTGCGCTGATGGCTATGCCGCACTCTGTCATGAAAGGCTTGTGGAGAGGATCCCGGAGGCGCCCCTGAATTGCCTGCCAAACGCTAGACTAACTACGTGGATAGTTCTCATAAACCCTGTCACCCACCAAACCGCCGGTTTTTGAGTTGAATCTCTGAGCCATTGGTGGAGCCAAGCTCCCCGTTGCTTTCGTTCCCCACTCCTTGCTTCCGTCACCCCCCTTGGCGAATCCCAGCGATCAATCCGTAGCCCTGGCCGAGCCAATCGCCAGCCAGAACACTGAATCTGGCGGCAGCAGATCGATGCAGCGGGCTGATTTCGTTCTGGCTCCCTATGTGAGGAGCAACAACCTCTGGGCCACCTGGCAGATCGCCAACACCCTGGTTCCTTATGCCTTGCTCTGGTATCTGCTGGTGCAGGCGGCGCAATTCTCCCCATGGCTGGTGCCGCCGTTGCTGGTGCTGACGGTGTTGTTCTCGGGGCGTTGTTTCTCCCTGATGCATGACTGCGGTCACCAGTCCCTGTTCCGTTCCAAGGCCGTGAATCGTGGAGTGGGTTTTCTGTTGGGAGTGGTCAATGCGATTCCTCAGTATCCCTGGTCCCGCGGCCACGCTTTCCATCACAAGCACAATGGAAACTGGGATCTCTATCGCGGTCCCTCGGCTTTGGTGAGCTCCGAAACTTTCCTGGCGATGGGGTCATTTCAGCAGGGATTTTATCAGTTTATACGCCACCCCCTGATGCTCTTTCCGGGTGGCTTTTTCTATCTGGTGATCAAGCCAAGGCTGGCCCTCCTGCTCGGCAGCGTTGATTTTGCCGCCCATGCCATTCGTTGCTGGCGCAGTGATCTGGGCATCGGCTTCAAGCAGATTCGCAGCACCTACAAGCCGAAGTATTGGTACACCGATCTGGAATTTCAGGATCTTCTTCTCAACAACATCTGCGTGGTGGGGAGTTGGATCCTCCTCAGCCAGCTGATCGGAACTGCTCTGTTCTGGACTCTTTATTCGATTGTGATGGCCTGCTCGGCCGCTCTGTTCATCTGCATCTTCTTTGTGCAGCACAATTTCGAAGGGTCCTATGCCCATCGCACTGAGGGTTGGAGCTCACTCACCGGTGCGATTGAAGGCACCAGCCTTTTGAAGCTTCCCGCCATTTTCAACTGGTTCACCGCCGATATCGGCTACCACAACATTCATCACCTCTGCTCAAGGATCCCGAATTACCATCTCCAGGCTTGCCATCAGCGCAATGCCGCCCTGCTCAGCAGCGCCACCACACTCACGGTCCGACAGATCCCCGAATGCTTCAAATTCATTCTTTGGGATCGAGCCACCGACAGTCTGCAGTCGGTGGCTCAGGTGCAGCAGGCTGCCCAGGCCGCTGGGGCCTGAGCCCCGCGGCCCTGGTGCCGGGCTGAATGCAACAGCTTCTGTTCAGCGTTCACCCAGCAGCTCTGCCCAGGTGGGGGCTGTGCTGATCGGCGTGAAATCGTCGCTGGCTTTGGCTTTGACAGGCTTGCTCAGCGAGGTCCGGCTGAATGGACTGGCCACTGCGCCCGGGCGTTGGCGGCGGTGCCGGCGACCGGGAGCGGCTTGCTGATCTGGGTGGATGAACTTGGTTTTCATGGGTTGAGAAGGGGGTATGGATCAACATCCGCTGGCTGGTGCTCCCAGGCTCTGGCCTGGTTTCAGAACATGATCAAAAGAGAAACCCGGTCAGGGGTTTGGCCTGTCGCTGAAGCGCTGCGATCAGGGGATCTGACTGGTGTCCGCTGGCTCGCTGGTGCCTGGAAGGCGGCCGCGGGCTTGAGAGTGACTGTTGGCTGAACGTGACTGCTGGCTGAACCGGAATGTTGCTTGAACGTGATCGGCCCCTCGCGGAGCTTCGGCCGATTCCGTTCACCATAGTCCGTGGCAAGGCCTTTGCAACACGAACAGCAACTGGATCAGATCAGATCAGATCAGATCAGTTCTGGATGGAGGGGGTCCCCTTTGAACGGTCCGGCCACATGGGAGGTGATCCAGCCGCCGTAGAAGCCGCCCTGCTGGGGACGCACCGCCTCGCCATCCACCCAGCAGCCCTCCATCCGGCCCGGGTAGAGGGCAAACCAGCCGGCCAGCGGCGCGTAGGCCGGCGTTGGTGCCGGGTAGTTCCAGACGGCCCGCTGGATTCGCCGTTGGCCCACCACCAGATCGAAGTAGCAGGCCACCCCCTTCCATTCGCAGAAGCTCCCGCCCGCCACCGGCTGCAGCAATTCCAGCCGCAGGTGGTCCGGGGGCAGGTAGTAGGTGGGGGGGTGGAAGGTTTCCAGCACCCGCAGCGAACGGCGGGTGTCACAGAACAGTTCGCCCAGGGCGCGCACCACCACATGGGAGTCGCAGGCCACCAGGGCCGGAGGGCGCGGATAGTCGGCGGCCCGCTCCACATCCCCCGCCTGGCTGGAATGCCGTTGTTCAGCCCGGTCCATCAGCCCAACCCCCCTGAATTCCGTGCCACCGGAGCGCCTCACGGCAACCATCCTTGACCACAATGTCGTGAGCATGGCCTTCCCTCCTTCCGATCGGCTGTCGATCCGCCTCGACCGGGCCCTGGCCCGGCTGGGGGGAACCGCCCTGATTCCCTTGATTCCGCTTGGCTTGGCCTGGGGTCAGGAGCTGGCCGATCAACTCCTGTTCGGCGGCCGGTGGAACCTGCCGATGCTGCCGGGGGGGAGCTTTCTCGGTGTTCTCACCGCGCCGTTCAGCCACAGCGGCTTCGATCATCTGATCGGCAACAGCTTCTGGTTCCTGCCGCTCTCCTGGCTGGTGCTGCTCAAGAGTCGGCGCGACTACCTGGCCGTCTGGCTGGGGACCTACCTGCTGGCGATTCCGGTCTGGCTGTTCTGGCCCGCTGGCAGCCACGGGCTCTCCGGGGTGGTGTTCGGCCTGCTGGGCTATCTGGTTGTGATCGGCTTCCTGGAGAGGCGGCCCCTGGCGCTCGCTCTCTCCGTGTTCAGCCTGATCAGCTACGGCGGCTTCCTGCCTGGCCTGCTGCCCTTCTTCTCCCCACCGGGAATCAGCTGGATCGGTCATGCCTCCGGCTTTGCCGGTGGCGTGCTCGCCGCCCTGGCTGTCTACCGTGAGCCGAGCCGGCCAAGCCCATCCTGAGTGGTCTCGGCCACGTCTTCCACCTTTCTGTCGCGCTTCCTGCCGCTGTTGCCGATGTCCTGTCCCCGCTGTGGCAGCTGGAATGTTCGCCGGGATCGCAGCCTGGCCGGTCGCATGGTCTGCGGAAACTGCAGCATGCCCCTGGGCAAGGGCCAGGCAACCTCCCTGGGCGGCCGGCGTCGCCGCCTCTCGGGGATCGGCATCGGCGCCGGACGCGGCAGGATCTGGCGCTGGGCCTTGCCGCTCGGCCTGCTGCTGCTGGTGGGCGCCCATCTCGCCCAGCTGAGCGGGCGGGATCAGCCGTCCTGGCCCCCGGCCCCTCAGACGCTTCGCTGAGCCCGGAGCGCTGGGAACTGCGCCCGTTCAGCCGTGGATGAAGCTGCGCAGACGCCGGGCCTCGGCGCCGGCCCGCTGTTGCAGCTCGGCGGCCGTGCGCTGGGCCTCATCCCGTTCCCTGGCCTGAAGCAGGTCGGCTTCTTCGACCTCAAACCCCTCCCGCCGGGCCAGGGCCAGGAAGCTGGCCAGATCGAGCGGTTCAGCGAGCTCGGCCGAGATGGCTGGGCTGAGCTGGGCGTGGCGCAGGAAGGCATCGAGTTGGGGCAGGCCCATGGATCTTCCGCTTTCACACGACCCGTTTTAGCGGATCGGCTCACGGCGTTCCGGCGGGTCTTCGCCGGAGCCCTCCCGGACCTCCTGCATGGTGAAGCGGCTGATCAGCAGACCCATCACCATCGCCATGTAGATCGGTCCGATCACGCTGAGGGCGATGCTCGTCATCTGGGCCATGGGGGTGCGGGGCAGCACATCGCCGAACCCCACGGTGGTGAGGCTCACGAAGGCGAAGTAGTTGAGGTACACGAAATCCAGCTCCCACACCTTCGTCTGCGGGTAGCCAGTCGCTCCGGCGGCCTGCAGCAGGCCCTGCGGATTGCTCAGGCTGGAGAAGCTGCCGGGCTGAACTGTTTCCAGCGCTGTGACCAGCAGTCCGGCCGTGAGCCCCAGCAGCAGATAGCCGGCCGTCGCACCCATCAGCACCTGTCCGTTCACGGTGCGTTCCTCGGCCAGGAACCCCACCAGCCGCACCAGGCTCAGTCCAATGAACAGGGTGATCAGCACCAGCAGGGGCAGGCCGCTCTGCCGGTTCGCCACCGGCGTGACGTACCAGAACCACTGGGAGATGATCGCCGCGGCGCCGAGCAGCCGGTAGGGCAGATCCCAGCGCTTCGCTTCGGCTGCCTGGCGCGACCGCCCGCCCAGTTCGACGACCAGCAGAAAGCAGATCAGGTTGTAGCCGATCGCCCCGAGCACCCGCAGGCTGGACGGCACCGCCAGGCTGATCATCACCAGCAGGGTGAGAAACAGCAGGGTTCTGTAGAAGCGGTGGCGGCGGCGCAGCCGCGCTCCAGCAGGAAGGCTCTGGTCGTAAGGAAGCGGCACCGATGGGGGTGTGCAGATGTGGCCCCATTCTCGGAGCGCGCCGCTGCCGTTCAGTCGAACAGGTCCCGTTGGCGAGGCGGGGCGAGTCCCCGGGGCAGCGCTTCCCATTCCCGGGGGTCCCAGCCCACCATCAGCGGTTCGAGTGCCCGCAGCCCCGCGCCGTCGGTCTGGGCCAGCCAGGCCTCCTCCAGGCCATCGGGAAGGATCACCGGCATCCGGTTGTGGATCGGGGCGACCAGGGTGTTCGGGGCCGTGGTCAGCACGCAGCAGCTCTCCACCTCACTGCCGTCCGGTCCGATCCAGCGATCCCAGAGGCCGGCCAGCCAGAAAAGCTGCCGGTCGCGTCGCTGAATCAGCCAGGGTTGTCTGCCCAGTCGGCCGCGGGGGGATGTCCACTCGTAGAAGCCATCGGCGGGCAGCAGGCAGCGACGATGCCGCCAGGCCCCTTTGAAGGTGGCTTTCTCAGCCACCGTTTCACGGCGGGCATTGATCGGTCGTGCTGCCGCCAGGGGATCCCGGGCCCATTCAGGCAGCAGGCCCCAGAGCAGCAGGGCGCTGCCGATCACCCCGTGTTCCTGGCGCAGGGCCAGCACCGGCTGGCCCGGGCTGACCTGCGCAACCGGGGCGTAATGGGCGGCGAGCTCGCCTGGAAGGCTTCCCCTCAGGCGGGGCAGAAGCCGATCGAGTTCGGTGCTGAGGGAATAACGACCGCACATGGCAGCAGAAGATCACGTTCGGTTCTCACTCCCCGGGTCAGGGGCCGGGGCCCGGGCAGCTCGGCCTAGCTTGGCCCCAGTGAGCAGCGGCAATTCATGGCCATCCGCCAGGACGACAATCCCCCGAACAGGCGATCCGGCATCATCAACCTTGTGCTGATCGGCTTCGGCGTCCTGTTGCTGCTCAGCAACTTCCTGCCGAACCAGTCCGCCCAGGTGCCGCGGGTTCCCTATTCCCTGTTCATCAACCAGGTCGACGACGGCAACGTCAAGCGGGCCTTCATCACCCAGGACCAGATCCGTTACGAGCTGAGCAACGCACCGGAAGGCAGCCCCTCGGTGCTGGCCACCACGCCGATCTTCGACATGGGTCTGCCCCAGCGCCTGGAGCAGAAGGGGGTGGAGTTCGCCGCCGCACCGCCGAAGCGGCCCAATTTCTTCTCCACCCTGTTGAGCTGGGTGGTGCCGCCGCTGATCTTCATCCTGGTGCTGCAGTTCTTCGCCCGCCGCAGCGGCCTGGGCGGGGGCGGTGCCCAGGGGGCCCTGAGCTTCACCAAGAGCAAGGCCAAGGTTTATGTGCCCGATGAGGAATCCCGGGTCACCTTCGCCGATGTGGCCGGCGTGGATGAGGCCAAGACCGAACTCAACGAGATCGTCGATTTCCTCAAAACCCCCGAGCGCTATACCGCCATCGGCGCCCGCATCCCCAAGGGTGTGCTGCTGGTGGGGCCTCCGGGAACGGGCAAAACCCTGCTGGCCAAGGCCGTGGCCGGTGAAGCCAGCGTGGCCTTCTTCATTATTTCCGGCTCGGAGTTTGTCGAGCTGTTCGTCGGCGCCGGCGCCGCTCGCGTCCGCGACCTGTTCGAAGAGGCCAAGAAAAAAGCGCCCTGCATCATCTTCATCGACGAACTGGATGCGATCGGCAAGAGCCGCTCCGGCTCAATGGGCGTGGTGGGCGGCAACGACGAGCGGGAGCAGACCCTCAACCAGCTGCTCACCGAGATGGATGGCTTCACCGGCCAGGACAAACCGGTGATCGTGCTGGCGGCCACCAACCAGCCCGAAACCCTCGATGCGGCGCTGTTGCGGCCCGGTCGCTTCGACCGGCAGGTGCTGGTGGATCGCCCCGACCTCTCCGGCCGCCGCAAGATCCTCGACATCTACGCCAAGAAGGTGAAGCTGTCCTCGAGCATCGACATCGACAAGATCGCCCAGGCCACCAGCGGCTTCGCCGGCGCTGATCTGGCCAACCTGGTGAACGAGGCGGCCCTGCTGGCGGCCCGCGCCTACCGCACCGAAGTGGAGCAAGCCGATCTCAATGAGGCGATCGAGCGGGTGGTGGCAGGTCTTGAGAAGAAGAGCCGCGTGCTCCAGGACGACGAGAAGCGTGTGGTGGCCTTCCACGAAGTGGGCCACGCCATCGTCGGGCACCTGATGCCCGGCGGCAGCAAGGTGGCCAAGATCTCGATCGTGCCCCGGGGCATGAGCGCCCTCGGCTACACCCTGCAGCTCCCCCAGGAGGAGCGGTTCCTCAGTTCCAAGGAAGACCTCGAAGGCCAGATCGCCACCCTGCTCGGTGGTCGCTCGGCTGAGGAGATCGTGTTCGGAGAAGTCACCACCGGCGCGGCCAACGATCTGCAGCGCGCCACCGACATCGCCGAGCAGATGGTGGGCACCTATGGCATGAGCGACACGCTCGGACCGCTCGCCTACGACAAACAGGGCGGCAACCGTTTCCTCGGCAACGGCTCCAACCCGCGCCGCTCGGTGAGTGATGCCACCGCCCAGGCGATCGACAAGGAGGTCCGCGGCCTGGTCGACCGGGCCCACGATCGTGCCCTGGCGATTCTGCAGAGCAACCGGGGCCTGCTCGATGACATCGCCAGCAAGATCCTTGAGAAGGAGGTGATCGAGGGCGATGAACTCAAGGCCCTGCTCTCCTCCAGCAACCTGCCTGAATCCGCCGTCCTGGCTGAACCGGTGCCGGTCGGGGCCTGAGCGCTGCGGCCCCTCCCCTTGACGGAGGGGCCCCTGATCCCGGATAAGGGTTCTTTGGTGAAGGGGTCATGAACCCTCCGTTCTCCAGCCCCGATCCAGCCCTGGCGCCCCTCAAGGGTCGCGACCTGCTCTCCAGCGCTGATTTCAGCCGCGACGAAACCCTCGCTCTGCTGCAGCTCGCGGCCGATCTGAAGAGCGGCCAGCGCCGCATCGATCTACAGGGCAGGGTGCTGGGCCTGATCTTCACCAAGGCCTCCACCCGCACCCGGGTGAGCTTCTCGGTGGCGATGGCCCGGCTCGGCGGCCAGACCCTCGACCTCAACCCCGCCGTCACCCAGGTGGGGCGCGGCGAACCGATCGCCGATACGGCCCGGGTGCTGAGCCGCTATGTGGATGCGTTGGCGATCCGCACCTTCGCCCAGCAGGATCTGGCTGATTACGCCCACTGGGCCTCCATCCCGGTGATCAACGCCCTCACCGATCTGGAGCACCCCTGCCAGGCCCTGGCCGATTACCTCACCGTGCAGGAAGCCTTTGGAAGCCTGGCCGGCCTGAACCTGGCCTATGTGGGCGACGGCAACAACGTGGCCCACTCCCTGTTGCTCTGCGGCGCCTTGCTGGCGGTGAATGTGCGGATCGCCTGCCCAGCTGGATTCGAGCCGGAGCCGGCCGTGCTGGCTGTGGCCCGGCAGCTGGCGGCGGGGCGCTGCAGCATTACGGTGACGCATGACCCGCTGGCCGCCGTGCGCGGCGCCCAGGCCCTTTACACCGATGTCTGGGCTTCGATGGGGCAGGAGGAGGAGCAACGGGAGCGGCAGCAGGCCTTCGAGGGGTTCTGCCTCGATGAGGCCCTGCTGGCCGAAGCCGATCCCCGCGCCATTGTTCTGCACTGCCTGCCGGCCCACCGCGGCGAGGAGATCAGCGCCGGTGTGATCGAGGGATCCGCCAGTCGCGTCTTCGATCAGGCCGAGAACCGCCTGCACGTCCAGCAGGCCCTGCTGGCCGCCTTGCTGGGCGGCCTCTGAACCCCCGGCCAGCCGGCGGGGCTGGAGCGGGGCTGGACAAATCAGTCGATCAATGGCACAAATGTACTGACGGCGCCTGAACCCAGACGGTGATCTCTCTGAATGCTCAGGCCCCTGAGCCCCACACCAGCCTCACACCCGCCCAGCAGGAGCTCTACGACTGGTTGACCGGTTACATCGGCAGCCACCGCCACAGCCCCTCGATCCGCCAGATGATGGAGGCGATGGGGCTGCGCTCGCCGGCACCGATCCAGAGCCGGCTCCGCCATCTCCAGCAGAAGGGCTGGATCACCTGGCAGGAGGGTCAGGCCCGCACCCTGCAATTGCTCGGCGGCCAGCTCCAGGGCATCCCGGTGCTCGGAGCCGTGGCGGCCGGCGGCCTGGTGGAGCCCTACGACGACATCCAGGAGCGGCTCGATCTGAAGCCGCTGCTCGACACCCGGGGCCTGTTCGCCCTCACCGTCAACGGCGACAGCATGGTGGATGCCCACATCGACGACGGCGACGTGGTGCTGATGCAGCCGGTGCCGGAGCCGAGCCGGCTGAAGCCCGGCACGATCGTGGCCGCCCTGGTGGAAGGCAGCGGCACCACCCTCAAGCACTTCCATCGCCAGGGCTCCCAGGTGCGGCTGGAGGCCGCCAATCCCGCCTATGCGCCCATTCTGGTGGAGGCCGATCAGGTGTCGGTGCAGGGCCGGCTGGTGGCGGTCTGGCGCCAGGTCTGAGCTGCCCGCCGGCATGTATGTTGGCGAGTGAAGGGGCCATAGCTCAGCTGGTAGAGCACCTGCATGGCATGCAGGGGGTCAGCGGTTCGAATCCGCTTGGCTCCATTCAAGAAAGTCAGTCGTTGCCAGTGGTTTCGGGTTCACACTCGAAACCTTGTTCGGCATGAAATGGCCTGCTCGGGCATTTCTGCGCCCGCTTCTGCGCTCCCTTCTGCGCTGCCGTGGACCACCCCTCAACCCAGCGGAGGCCCCGACCCAGCAGCGGAAAGTCTGACAACCGGAGAGTTCCGGCTGATCCAGAAACTGGCTCTACAAGGACTGCTCAACCCAGGGTGGGAAGGCAAGCGAGAGGTTGTCGAGGCTTGCAAGGATCTCCCCAGGCGCCTTCCCGAACATTGATCAGGTGGAGCGGTGTGGCGGCAGGATGCATGCCTTCACTCCGAGCAGACGCCCGCATGGCACAGACGCTCTCCGGCATCGGCGGCCTGGCCCACATCGGCATCCGCGTTCACGACATGGAGCGATCAGCGGCGTTCTACGCCAGGCTCGGCTTCCAGTTTGTGGCCGGGCCGATCGGGCCGGAGCCGGTCGCGATCCTCAGCCACCCCAGTGGCGTGGAAATCAATCTGATGCTCAATGCCCCCACGGCCGCTGAAACCAACGTTCTGATGGACGGCCCGGAGAAGCCCGCGGGTATCACCCACTTCGCCCTGCTCTGCAACGACCTCGACACCGCGATCAAGGAACTGCGGGCCCTGGGCCTGGAGCCGAGCGCCGGGCCGGTGGACTTCGGTGGCAAGGCCCAAGGCCTGTTCCTGCGGGATCCCGACCGCAACGTGATCGAACTGCACCAGCGGCTCTGACTTCGCCGCCGAGGCGGGGCCATCGGCGCCGGACATTCGGGGGAGATGTTTTGCTTACTGCTCTGTGGATTGAAAGCTGGCCGATATATTTTAAATGTTTTGGATGACTTGGCTCAAGTGTCGCTCCGATCCCATTTCTCTTCGATGGCGGTGACACTAATCTCACATCCGTCTCCAAAACTGTAGACGGCCTTACACTCACCTTCATCAACTTTTAGCCGACTGCCACAACCATTGCCGATGATGATGGCCTGTGCCTCACTTTTTCAGGAGTCGGCCTGGCCTTCTGACCCTGATTAATCAGTTCTCAGTTGGCCTTTTCGGCGCCTGTCCAGCTGATCTCCTACGAAGTGGGTTTCATTTCGGAAGGTGCCAGTGGGCAGGTGTTCACCTTAAGCCAGGCTGGTGACACCTCGATCGAATCAAACTTTGTGATTTTGCCACAACGAGTTTGAGCAGCCAATTTGTTGCAGAAGCGGGTACACCGATCTCCGTAGCACGCACCACTCACCAATCGACGATTTTGTATGCCTTCAGTTCCGCCGGCTCACCGTGGAGAGCAGCCATGGTCCTGTTCAGGGGCTACTGCCGGTTCTGGGCGGAGCTGCCGCCATTGCTGCCAGCCGTAATCTCAGGGACCGAATCCGATCGGCCCTACCTTTCGCCAGCCGTACCCTCGGCTTATCGATCGTTATCTGTCCTGCTGGTGATTCCGGCCCATCACTCCCCGATCAACACGGTTCCGCAATCGAGGTTGTAGAAGCCTCCAACGATCTTCAGCTGTTCGGTTGCAAGCCTTTCGGCCACAGGCGCCGCGCTTTTCAGTTGTTCCACCACCAGTTCAATGTTGGCGCGAACGGCATTGTCGAGCAGATCTCCCGGTTGATCCCTGGCCCGATCAACGGCTGGCTGGATCGCCCTGAGCAGGGTGCTCACGTGGCCGGGGATCTCGGCGTGTTTGAGGGTGGCGGCCACGGCGCCACAGCGCTCATGGCCCAGCACCACCACCAGGGAGGTGCCGAATTCCTCTGCCGCATATTCGATGCTGCCAAGAATTGCATCGTCAAGGATGTTGCCCGCCACTCGGATCACGAAGAGGTCACCGAGGCCCTGATCAAAGATGATCTCGGGTGGTACCCGCGAATCGGCGCAACCGAGGATGATCGCGAACGGGTGCTGGCCTGCTGCGATCACCCGCATCCGGCTGCCTGATTGATGGTGGTGGGAGGCATCCCCGCTCACGTAGCGATGATTGCCCGCCTTGAGCCTCTCAAGGGCGTGGTTGGGGTTCATGAACAACCGATCCCAGGCATGGCCGATCCTGCTGACCCAATGGTGAGGGCTTCGCGGCGAACCTACCGTTCCTGGCTGCGACCAACGGTGTTGATCGCAGCCGCCACCACCTTTCCCTCCATGGCCATCGGGCAAGACTCCGTGGGCTCGGCGTAGAGGCCCCGCAGGCCCGCCTCACTCGCCGGTGCCACCCCCCGCTCGGTGATCAGGGCCGTGACCAGCCGGGCGGGGGTCACGTCAAAGGCGGGGTTGAAGCCGGCGCTGCCATCGGGGGTGAGTTGCACCGTGGTGGCGGTGGATTGGGCGGCGGCAGGGTCTGCGGAGCTCCCCGCCGGCTTGCCGCTGATGTGGGTCACCTCCTCGGCTGAGCGCGCCTCAATCGGGATCAGGGCGATCCCGTCGTCGATTGTCCAGTCGATCGTGGAGGACGGCAGGGCCACATAGAAGGGCACGCCGTTGTCGTGGGCGGCGAGGGCCTTGAGATAGGTGCCGATCTTGTTGCATACATCGCCACTGCGGGTGGTGCGATCGGTGCCCACGATCACGGCATCCACCTCGCCGTGCTGCATCAGGTGGCCGCCGGCGTTGTCGACGATCACGGTGTGGGGCACCCCTTCCCGCCCCAGCTCAAAGGCCGTGAGGCTGGCTCCCTGGTTGCGGGGGCGGGTTTCATCCACCCACACATGGATCGGCATCCCGCTGCGGTGCGCCTTGTAGATCGGCGCCAGGGCCGTGCCCCAGTCGACGGTGGCCAGCCAGCCGGCATTGCAGTGGGTGAGCACATTGAGGGGCTCTTGCTGCCGCTCGCTCGGCCGTGCCGTGGCGATGGCGCGCAGCAGCGCCAGGCCGTGGTCGCCGATCGCCTCACACATCTGCACGTCTTGCTCGGCGATTGCGGCGGCTTCGGCGCGGGCAGCCTCAGCCCGCTGCTCCAGGGGCAGCGGCAGCACGCACGCCCGCACCCGCTCCAGCGCCCAGCGCAGGTTGATCGCCGTGGGCCGGGTGGCGTTGAGCTGCTCGAAGGCAGCCGCCAACGCCGCATCGCTGGGATCGTGCTGCAGGGCAAGCATCAGCCCGTAGGCCCCGGTGACACCGATCAGCGGCGCCCCCCGCACCACCATGGTGGCGATCGCTGTCGCCGCCTGATCGAGTGTGGCGAGCGAGCGGGTTTCGAAGCGGTGCGGCAGCAGGGTCTGATCGATCACACCGACTGAGCGCCCCCCCTCCTCCAGCCAGATCGTGCGCCAGGGCCGGCCTTCGATGTTCATGGGGGAAGCGGGGGGTGCGGGCATCGGCTTCATTCTTCCGCCCAGCCGCTCCTGCTGCCCGGTGGGCGCTGGGAGGTAGGCCAGAACACCGGCCGGCAAGACTGATCAGCGGCCGACGATACAATCCGAATTGCCCCACTGCCGCCCCGGCCATGGCACCTAACCCGGTCACCTGGTTCGAGCTGAACGTGTCCGACATGGAGCGCGCCAAGGCGTTCTATGCAGCCGTGTTCGAGGTGGAGTTCGAGGACATGTCAAGTCCGGAGATGGCCTACTGGTGCTTCCCGATGGATGACAGCCGGGTGGGGGCCGGTGGCGCACTGATGCAGATGGCGGGCTGTGAACCGGGCCAGGGCGGCACGATGGTGTATTTCAGCTGTGAGGATTGCGCCGTGGAGGAAGGCCGTGTCGTTCCCGCCGGCGGCCAGGTCTGCCGCCCCAAGATGGCGATCGGTCAGTTCGGCTTCATCTCGGTGGTGATCGACACCGAGGGCAACCCGATCGGCCTGCACTCCTTGGGCTGAACTCGTCATGGCGGCAGGCAGCAGAGCTTTGCCAAGCCTTTCCTGTTCAGGCAGTCCCAGGTTTTGATTGGTAGAGAAAGCGCTGAAAACCCGTAAACAACAGGCCGATCTCCTGGGGCTGGCCAAGCTCGGCAACGGCATCGGCGATCGAATTCTGGTAGCGCAGCAGCAGAAGCGGTTGGAGCTTCTCGCTGGCCAGTTCCTGCACGCCCACGGTCACGTAGTGCTGGAGCACGAAATCCAGGAACAGCTGCTGCTTGCTGGTGAATTTCGAATGGATGTAGAGGCGGGCCTGCTTGGCGCGCTCCTGGCGGGGGATCGGCGGCAGGGCGTAGGCCACATGGGCGAGTACATCGAACAGATCGCTGTTCTCGGCTGCGATGATCCTCTGCATCTCGGCCAGCTGCTCGGCCCCAAAGCCCTTCTCCGCCAGCCCCTGCAGCAGCTTGAGGCGTGTGTCAGGCAGGCTCCAGAGGGTGCGCAGTTCGGCCTCATCTTTCACAAACTCCGGCAACTGGCCGTAGAGCAAGGTGATGAACTGCTGAGCGCTCATCGGCGCCCCGTCGGGATGCCAGAAGCTGGTGACCAGCATGTGCTGGATCGAGCGTTCTTTGCCATCGCCCAGCTTGATCCGAACCCGCTTCCTGCAGATGCACGGAAGCTGATGGCATTTCGGGCAGGGCTGCGAAGGGCAGATGCAAGGGTCTTGCCTGCAGACCGAGCACGGCTTGGGAGGTTTCACACAGATGCATGGGGCCTGGCCGCATTGTTGGCAGATGTCTGGTTCCTCGGGTGGAAGGGGCTCGCCATCCCACTCCGGATCACTGAAGTGATGATGCGCCTTCACGAAGTCGTAGATCGTGAAGTAGTCCTTGCCGTCGTAGAGGCGGGTGCCACGGCCGATGATCTGCTTGAACTCGATCATCGAGTTCACCGGCCGCAGCAGCACGATATTGCGTACGTTGCGGGCGTCCACGCCGGTGGAGAGCTTCTGGGAGGTGGTGAGGATGGTGGGGATGGTTTTTTCGTTGTCCTGGAAGGCACGCAGGGCCTGGTTGCCCAGTTCGCCGTCGTTCGCCGTCACGCGCTGGCAGTAGTTGGGATCGGTGCTGGCCTTGAGCTGGTTGATCAGATCGCGGATCGCCAGGGCGTGGTCCTGGGTGGCGCAGAACACCAGGGTTTTCTGGCGTTGATCGATCTGAGCCATGAAGATCTCCACCCGCTGCTGCTCGCGCTGTTTGATCTCGATGATCCTGTTGAAGTCGGCTTCCTTGTAGAGCCTGCCGGCTTCGATCTCCCCTTCCACCACTGTGTCGTCTGGGGTGTAGACGTAGTCATCGAGGGTGGTCGTGACCTGCTTGACCCGAAAGGGGGTGAGGAAGCCGTCGTTGATGCCCTCCCTGAGGGAGTACGTGAACACCGGTTCGCCGAAGTAGGCGTAGGTGTCGGTGTTGTCCTTGCGGCGCGGGGTGGCGGTGAGTCCGAGCTGCACGGCGGGGGCGAAATACTCGAGGATGCCGCGCCAGGTGGATTCGTTGTTGGCGCCGCCGCGGTGGCATTCATCGATCACGATGAAGTCGAAGAAATCCGGCGGGTATTGGCCGAACCAGGGGGAGGGCTTGCCCTCCAGCACCGGTCCGCTCATGAAGGTCTGGAAGATGGTGAGAAACACGCTGGCATTGGTGGGCACGCGCCCTTTTTTGCGCAGGGCATCCGGTTCAATGCGGGCGAGGGCGTTGTCTTCGAAGGCGGCGAAAGCGCTGAAGTCGTTGAAGGCCTGATCGGCGAGGTTGTTGCGATCGGCCAGAAACAGGATGCGGGGCCGGCGGCTGGGTTGGCCGGAGAGATTCCAGCGGGCCTGGAACAGCTTCCAGATGATCTGAAAAGCGATCGAGGTTTTGCCGGTGCCGGTGGCCAGGGTGAGCAGGATGCGGTTCTGGCCGGAGGCGATGGCCTCCAGCACGCGGGTCACGGCGATGTCTTGGTAAAAGCGGATCTGCCAGCTGCCGCCCTTGTCGGGATAAGGGATGGCGGCGAAGCAATCACGCCAGGCGTTGTCCTCGGCAAAGGTGCGGGCCCAGAGGTCCTGGGGGCTCGGGAAGGCGGCGACCTCCGCCTCCTCGCCCGTGGCCATGTCGATGGCGTAGACGCCTTTGCCATTACTGGCGTAGGTGAAGCGGATCTGCAGTTTGGTGGCGTAATCCTTGGCCTGGCCTACCCCTTCGGTGAGTGGCAGGCTGTCGGCCTTGGCCTCCACCACCGCCAGTTGGGTGTTGCGGTAGGTGAGCACGTAATCGGCGCTCAATGCCTTGCCGCGGCGGCCGCCGCCCTCGATCCGGCCCGGGGTGATCGAAAACTCACGCCGGATGCGGCTGCCCTCCACCACGCCCCAACCGGCCGCCGCCAGCAACGGATCAATCATTTCAGCGCGGGTTTCGGCCTCGTTCACACCAGCAGGCTGCCGACGTGGTCGAGGAGGGAAGCGCAGATCTGGTTCCAGTGACTGCGGTCCAAGTGGAGCGGCTCGGGTTCGTCGGAGTAGCGCAACTGGGCCGCAAACGGGCTGAGCTGATCCAGGCACGCGAAGCGGGATGTGTCGCCACCGAAGCTGTCGATCAGGCGGCGCAGGAGGGCCAGGTCGTGGCTGTAGGGGTACTCCTTTTCAAGGCTGGATATCCATGCCTTGAACGCTTTCTCTGTCGCCTGCTGGAGGTGGAATCCCCAGGACAGCTCATCGAAGCCGCCTACATCCAGCATCGCCTTAACAGTCTTCAGATCCCGATGGGCGATCCGCAGCATCCGTTCGCCTTCGCGGCGGAAGTCATCCTGCATGGAGCCACCTTCCGTTGCGATAGGCCACCGTCACCACGTGTTGGCGAGCTAGACGATGGTGGGCCACCTCTTCTTGGGAATACACGAGGAGATCGATCGGAATCCTGTGATGGGCCAGTTTGTGAGCCAAGGCCCCTGTCTCCTCAAAGCGCGAACGCTGCGCCAACCAGGCATCCGGCACCGTCACCAGCAGGTCGATGTCGGAGTCGGGCCGGGCGGTGCCACGGGCGCGGGAGCCGAACAGGCGCACCTCGGCGCCGGGGATCGCCGCCTGGATCTCGGCCGCGATGGTGCCCAGCAGCGGCTCATCCACCACGTAGTGATAGCTGGAGGGGCGGGCCGAGGCGGTCATGGGGCCAGTTTGGCTCGCTCTGGCTGGATTGGCCTGCTTCCTGATCACGGTCCCAACGCCCCCACCGGCACCACGGCGATGCCATCCGCCCGCCGGTAGCCATAGCCGCTGCCGCACACAACCGCCAGAAAGGCGGGTTCGCCAGTGCGGCGGCAATCGATCTGCTGGCGAAAGCGCAGCAGGCCGGCGGCGGCGGCCTCCACCTGGCCCGGGCCGAGCTTGATCTCGATCGCACCCCAGCGGCCATCGCGCAGCTGCACGATCGCGTCCACCTCGACGCCGTAGTCATCGCGGTAGTGGAAGACTTCGCCCTCCAGCGCCTGGGCCAGCACCCGCAGGTCGCGGATCACCAGCGACTCGAACAGAAACCCCAGCCACTCCAGATCGTTGAGAAGTCGATCGGGGCTGCCGCCCAGGGCCGCCACCGCCAGCGAGGGGTCGCAGAAATGGCGCCTGGGGGCCTGGCGCAGGGCCGCCTTGGAACGCAGATGGGGCCGCCAGGCGGGCTGGTTTTCCAGCACCATCAGGCGCTCCAGGGCCTGCAGGTGGTCGGCCACGGTGCGCGGGTCGAGCGGGCCATCCACGCCACCGGCATCGGCCGCCAGGGTGGAGAGCTTCACTTCAGTGGCCACGTTGCGGCCGAGGGAGCGCAGCAGGGCCCCCAGCCGTTGGGGATCCCGCCGCCGCCCATCCACCCGCTGCACGTCCACCTGGCGCACCTGCTCCAGGTAATCGCGGGCGGCCCGACAGGCCGCCGCCAGGGGACGCTCCAGTTGGGCCGGCCAGCCGCCGCGGCACACCAGCTCGGCCAGATCCGCCACCGCCAGCCCTGGATCGGTACAGCTCACCGGCTCCCCTTCCAGCAACGCCGCCAGCGAGACACCGCCCTGGCCGGCGCCACTTTCGACCAGGCTCATCGGCCGCAGCCGCAGAAATGAAAAGCGCCCCGCTCCGGTGTGACGGTCGGCGTCATCGGCCGGAACCGCCGAACCGGTGAGCAGAAATTGCCCAGGCGCCTCAGCGGCATCCACGGCCCGCCGCACCTGGTTCCAGAGCGCAGGCTCCACCTGCCACTCATCCAGCAGGCGCGGCCGAGGCCCCGCCAGCACCAGAGCCGGATCCACCGCCAGCGCCTGGCGGGCGGCGGTGTCCACATCCAGCAGCACCGTGGAGGCAGCGAGCTGCTGGGCCAGGCGGGTTTTGCCGCAGGCTTTGGGTCCCTCGATCACCACCGCGCCGGCGGAGCCCAGGCAGGCGCGCAACTCGGCATCGGCGATGCGGGGACGGTAGCCGGAGGCCATGGGGCGGCAGCCAATGCAGTGGATACCGGGATCCTAATGCAGGAAAAACGGAGCTTCTGATGCAGATAAAACGGACTTTCTGATGCAGGAAACACTGCCCTGCCCATGCAGATCAATGTGAGGCGGCTGCGTCATGGAAGCCCTTGCGCACTTCGCTCACATCGATGCCGATGCTGATGAGGGGCGGCAACGTTTGAGAGTGATGAGCGGCCAGGGGCTTTGGCTCTCTTTCAAGATTCGTTCGACCAGGTGCTGAGCTGTTGCGAGAGAACGGGTCGATCGTTTTGCACGATGGCCCAGATCACCGAAAGGCTGAGGCCAAAGTATTCGTGAACGATGCGGTTCCGCAAGCCCTTGATGGCGGCCCAATCGATCTCAGGCTTTCGTCGCTTCTCCTCGTCTGGTATGCCGTTTGATGCTTCACCGATCTTGTTGCACGCTTCCTGCATGTCGGCGACAAACAGACTCCAGTCACGGCGCGACATGAACCAGGCTGCTCAAGATGAACGAGCGACGGTTCTCCTTGATCCCGTCAGCAGCCACCAGATCAACCTTGCGGCCAAGCAGGTCTTCCAGGCGATCGGCCAGGTGCATGAAGCCGAAACCGATGGGCTCAACAAAGCTCACCAGGATGTCCACGTCGCTGCTGGCCGTCTGCTCGTCGCGGGCAAAGGAGCCAAACAGGGCCAATGTGCTGAGCCTGAACTCTCTGGCCAGAGCTGGGTACTGCTCACGCAGCACCGCCAGGACCTCCTCGCGGCTGGAGCAGGGGTGGGCTACGGGGGCCGTCATGGGGTCAGTCTGGCGGATCCTGTACGTGGGGCCAGCTTGAGGCCATGCATCAGCCCTGTCGCAACAATCAGCCGGTCGGCCGGATCGCCATGGAAGGCATCCAGCGGCAGCACGTCAATGCTCTCGGGTGAGCTCGCCTGGCGCAGCCAGCTCTGAAACGGCAGATTCAGCAACCGAGCAGGACGTTCACCGCAGCGCATCAAAGGCCTGGGCCTCCAGCACTGATTCCTCGGGATCGGCCAACAGCGCCCCGCTGTTGCGCAGGGCCTCCCAGGGGTGACGAATGGAGGCGGGACCAAAAGGAGGCGGGGTGAGGCGTGCCACCAACTTGCCGTGGCGCTTGATGTCCATTTCTCGACCCTAATGGGCGTTTTTGGCCTGAGCTGATGGGCCGCTGGGCACGATCAGCACACCGCCCACGGGTTCGCCATAGACCCGGCAACGGCCACCCACCGCCAGCTGCTGGGCGGCGACGGCACAGAGGGCCGCATCGATCCAGTCGATGTTGGTGAGCTCGCGGCAATCGAGGCCGAGCTCCAGCAGCAGAGCCCGGCGCTCCTGGACTTTGCGGCGCGCCTGGGGAGGGGGAAGCCCGAGGGCCTGGTGCAGGTGCCAGGTGATGGCGTGGGGAAAGGTTTCGAAGCAACAGCGCGTTCCGCCTGCGGGCAGGGCGGTGAGCAGGGGATGGCTGGGCTCCAGGGCTTGGTAGAGCGCTTCGCCGCGCAGCATCCAGCCGAAGTAGTCCGTTGGGTGCTCGAGGGCCCGCTGGCGGCTGGGGCTGGAGAAGCATGGGATCCCCTCGGCCATCAGCTGGCGTTCGGCGGGACGGCTGCGGCCATCCGCGCTCCAGCGGCAGGGGGCATCAATGGCGATCACGCTGGCGCGCACAACTGAGCGGCACCAATGGGCGAGATCGTGCCCATCAGCGGTGACCAACTGGCCGGCATAGGCGCCGCCGGTGAGGGCGACGGCATGAAAGCCCTTGCGGGCGCCGCCCACATCAATGCCAATAGTGGTGATCTGGGAAGTGGTGATCTGGGGAGTGGTGGTCAGAGGTTGTTCTTGCACGACACCGAAGCTGCCAACGGAGTCAGGATCCATCAACGTGCGTTGGACGGCGCCAAGGTATGCCCGAACTCAAGGCTCTGGAGGAGGCCGTTGAGGCCCTTGATCCACCCGCATTGGCAGAGTTCAGGCGCTGGTTTGCGGAGTTCGATGCCGCTGCCTGGGATCGCCAGCTGGACGCCGACCTCACCGCAGGCAAGCTGGACGCTCTGCTGTCGGAAGCGGTAGACGACCGCTTGGTCGGCAGTTGAGCCCCCGTCTCCATCGTCAAAGCCTTCAGCTACGGCCGCAGCCGCAGCAACGAAAAGCGCCCAGCCCCGGTGTGACGCCTTGACGTCCATGGGCATTTTGAATTCAGGCGCTTGGAATCACATGTCCCTGAACTTGGGAGGGAATCAGAAACGCAAAGTCCTTGTCCGTGGTCAACAGGACGGCCTGGGCGGCAACGGCCGTTGCCGCAATCCACAAGTCGTTCTTGCCCATCGTGCGTGCCCCTTGGGGATGGGCGCGGGCATGGAGATCCAGCTGCACATAGGCATCAATCACGGACGGATGGTTGATGTTCACGATCGTCAGCGAGCGGAAGGCCGTGTCCAGGGCCTGGCGTTTGGCTGTTCCCCAGCTACTCGCTTCTGCCAGCACCCGAGCCTCAGCCAGGCTGACCACGCTCACCAGGGGCCGGGGCTGGCAGTGAATCAAGTCATAGGTTTGCTGTATCTGCTGACCCAGAGCCTTTCCCCGTACCAGATGAAGGATCACACTGGTGTCGAGGAGGTAAGGCCTGCCGGCACTTGCCGCCGCCGTCATCGAATGGCGGCGAGGGCCGTGATCAGTTCGTCGTCGGTTTCATCACCGGGCCAGGTGCCGAAAAAGGTGGCGACGCCGGATTCCGGCCCTTGAACAGCCGGCGTGAAGACGGGCATGGAGCCCCACGCTCTCGGTGCTTCACTGAACAACTCATCGTCCCCATGGGCCGGTTGGATCTGGCTGATGCCGATCAGTTGAATGCGGCCTGATGGGCGGAACTCAGCGACGCCAGCTACCACGACCCGCTGACCAAACAGAGCCCTCAGGTCTTCCGTGGTGACGCTGGAGGGCAGCCGGGCCTGGATCTTTTCGCCGTCATCACTGAGCAGGGTGACGGACGGCCTGGTCGAGGTGATGGTGTCGAGCTTGCCGGTGAAGCGGATGGTCTGGGGGAGAGGCGTCTGGAGCACCAACTCCTCCAGCAAGGGAATGTCGGAGGCGTTCAAGGCCACGGTTGGCCCCGCTGCATCCATGGGGCCAAGACTGATGCCACAGAAGGCTCCGGTGGGCACTTTGGCGAAACGAAGGCACCCTTCCAACAGAGGCCGATCGGCCCTCAGGTTTGGACGATCCCCCTTCTGAATCTCCCGCAGCACGGCGACGAACAGATCAAGGGCTGTGCTGCCTGGGGGTGCCAGGGGCTCCTCCTGCTCCAACAGGCTGATCTGCCCTGTACCGCCAAAGACTTCAGGAGCGGCCTCTTCCAGCGTGGGCGCCTCCAGCTCCAGCACAGCAGAGCCTGCGTGCAAACCCGTGATCATCTGGCTGGTGCAGGCCTCCAACCAGCGGGGTCTTGGACCCGGCGGATTGCTGATGCCCTCCACCTGAAAGCGCAGCGCCAGGCGTGCCCCCTCCTTGAGCGCAGCCAGCAGCTCGGCCAGCTGATCGCCGCTGATGCGGAGCTGCGCACCGTCTCCGCCTTCCAGTACCAGCCGATGTCGCTTCAAGCGGAAGGCCCGACGTCCAACGAGTGGATTTCACCGTAGGTCGCTGGGGGAGCATCGGCCGTCCGTGGAATCACGGATCCCAACCTGGCGCGCCGCCACGACCTGACCGACCACGATGGTGACGACCGCCATGGCTCAGAGCTCGCCGCTGAAGGCCTGGTGCAGCAGGGACTTCTTCAACTCCTCCAGCGCGGCGAGTTTGCGTTGGTAGAGGCGGGTGAGGCGTTGGGCTTCTTCCTTAAGAGTTTCAACACTCTCAACAATCTTTGCCTGCATTTCGATGGACTTCGGAATCGGGATTGGAATCGAATTCAACGCCTTCTGGTTGAGCTTTGGCTGGGCTGCGCCGGTGATGTAGTCATCGAGCTTGATGCTTTCCAAATAGAACTCCGCGAATCGCTGGGTCGCCATGTTCTCAAAGTGCAAAATGTGCGCGTGGTTGTTCACCCAGTATTTGCCGGACGCCGAGAATGCGATCGGCGTCGATCTTGCCAGCAAGTTTGCACCATCCTCTGAGACAAGCAGATTGTCTCCTTCAAAGATGTAGTCTGCGACGTAATCTACTATTCCTGACGCGCCGTAATAGGGATACTCGCCGCTGGTTCGGACGTTCTTTGTGATAGGGATGCGCTCGCTGTCAAGGTTGGTAGAAATCTTGTCGAGCGTCGTATCTACCCACCCCGGGCCGCGCTGAGTGAACACGGATTGGAGGTGGCTTTCGAAGAGGGCGCGGGCGTTTTGGAGGTTCTTCTCGGCGTTGGCTTTGGCGGTGGCGAGGCCCTCAAACGCTTTGTCGAACAGGCAAACGATCCGCTGCTGTTCGGCTAGCGGGGGGACGCACATCTCAAGTTCTTTGAGCAAGCGATAGTGACGCGCATAGCCAAGTGAAGGAAGCTCGGCGGCCTGTAATTGGTAATAGAAGAACTTTGGCCAAAGAAAGCTGCGCGGTTGAAGAATCTTCACTCCGTCTGCGCCAAGAACGAAGTCGAAGTCCACAAACTTAAGAACCTGGGTGTGGTCGCCGAAGATGATGACAGGTTTTGAGATTTTGAAGACATCGTCCTCGTCGTCCCAGTAGCCATTCGTAAACTCAGCTTCCTGCGAGACGATGGGGAACTGACCTTCCACAAGAAAATCCTTTCGCTGAACCTTGTGTGTGTATTCCACGGGTTCAATGCAGCTCTCAAAGGGCTTTTGTTCCCATCCCTCCTTCATAGCAACGCCCTGATGTTGCCTAACACTTCCGCACTCTCGGCGTCTAGTGCAGCGATTTCTTCCATGATCTCCTGCGGACTGCGATGCGCGATGGCCTCGCCGCCGTTGGGGTTCTTCACCGACAGATCAAAGGTGGCCGGATCGATGGCCGACACCTCCACGCTCCAGCTCTTGGGCGAGTCGGCTTTGGTTTTTTGCAGCGCGATGAACTCGGCAAGGTCGGCGTCGTTGAGCGGGTTGGTCTTGCCCAGGTTGCGGCCGGGATCGAGCTGGTAGTACCACACCTTCCGCGTCGGGGAACCTTTTTCAAAGAACAACACCACGGTCTTCACGCCCGCCCCTTGAAAGGTGCCGCCGGGGCAATCGAGCACGGTGTGCAGGTTGCACTCTTCGAGCAGCTTCTGGCGCAGGGCCACCGACGCGTTGTCGGTGTTGGAGAGGAAGGTGTTTTTGATCACGATGCCGGCGCGGCCGCCCGCCTTGAGCACGCGGATGAAATGCTGGAGGAAGAGGAAGGCGGTCTCGCCGGTGCGAATCGGGAAGTTTTGCTGCACTTCCTTGCGCTCCTTGCCGCCGAAGGGCGGATTGGCAACGATCACATCGAAGCGATCTTTTTCCTGCACGTCGGCGAGGTTCTCGGCAAGCGTGTTGGTGTGGAGGATGTTGGGCGCTTCGATGCCGTGCAGGATCATGTTCATGATCGCGATCACATAAGCGAGGCTCTTCTTCTCCTTGCCGGTGAAGGTGCGGCTCTGAAGGGTTTCGAGATCGCCGGTGGAGAGATCCCCGCGGCTACGCATGAAATCAAAGGCCTCACACAGAAACCCGGCTGAGCCCACCGCTGGATCGCAGACCGTTTCCCCGATCAGTGGATTCACCACCTGGATCACGGCGCGGATCAGCGGCCTTGGGGTGTAGTACTCGCCGCCGTTGCGGCCGGCATTGCCCATCCGCTTGATCTTTTCCTCGTAGAGCATCGAGAGCTCATGCTTCTCGGCCTGGGAGCGAAAACGCAGGCCATCGATCACATCGATGATTTCGCGCAGGTTGTAGCCGCTGCTGATCTTGTTGCGCAGTTCCCCGAAGATCTCGCCGATCTTGTACTCGATCGTGTTCGGCCCGCTGGCGCTCTGCTTGAAGCGCTCCAGGTAGGGGAACAGGCGCTGGTTCACAAAGTCGCGCAGGTCGTCGCCGGTGAGGGCGGCGTGGTGGTCGAGCTGGCCGCTGGCATTCTTCGGGGCCGCCCAGCTGTTCCAGCGGTAGGGCTCGTCGAGGATCGGGCTGTAACTGCGGCCCTCCAGGGCGGCCACGGCGGCCTTGTCGTCTTCGAGCCCGTCGAGGTACTTGAGGAACAGCACCCAGGAGGTCTGCTCGGTGTAGTCGAGCTCGGTGCCGCAGCCGGCCTCCTTGCGCAGGCAGTCATCGATGGCGCGGAACGCCTGCTCAAACGAGCTGGGGGCAGCGGCGCGGGAACCGCTCGGGGTTTGGCTGGAGGGGGCAGAGTTGGCGGCCTGGCCATTGGTGGAGACCTCTCCCGCAGACCAATCCGCCAGGGCCACCGAGCCACCCCTGCCACGGCCGGGCACGATCAGCCTTCGGCTCAGCAGGTCGGCCTTCGCTGCTTCGTAGCTGGCTTCGTCCCACTCCAGCGTTTCCCGCAGGCGGCCGTTGCCCGCTGATCCGCCCAGGGCTTCCAGGGCGCCGAGGAACTCGTCGTGGAGGTCATCGTTGCTGCCGGCGTCGCTCTGCGGGCTTTCGGCGGCGTAGGTCAACGGGTGGGGGAGTTTTGTCCCCTCAGGATGCCAGCAGGCTCACGAGCTGGGCAAGGCTGAGCGGAGCTCGGCTCCGGCCAGGACGGACGCCTGACGCTCACCGTGAAGCCCGGCGCCCGCGGCGATCTCTACGCCGTGCTGCAGATTGTCACCCCCAGCGTGATCAGCGAGAAGGAGAAGCAGCTGTTCGAGGAGCTCGCTATCAGCGCCAGCTTCGATCCCCGCGCCCACCTCACCGGAGAACCCAGCCATGTCTGACCTTCCCCTGAACCCCACCGGGCCCGAGGAGGTGATCGAGCAGCTGGAGCAGCGCCTGCGGGTGCTTGAAGCCAGCCCCACCGCTCCCTGTGAACCACACGGCATCGAGCAGGTTCTGGAGCTGCTACGAGGCCTTGCCTGCTGTTGTTCGGGATCTTGCCGACAAGAACTTCAGGCTGCTCAAGCCCGGCGCACAACGTGCCACGGGCTGTGGCCCCAGGCCCAGCTGCGGATAAGCACGATGGAAGGCCAGCATCCGCTTGATGTTGCGCTCGGAGAAAGCCTTTTCCTCCGGCAGCTCGTTGTGCAGGTCGCGGGCCAGGCGAGGGATCACCCCCGCGCCCCAGCCCTCCTGCTTTGGGCGCGAGTCGATGAGGGAGCGGACCTCTCAGCAGAGCCGGATCAATTCCGCGTTGACGGCCATCACCGCGTGGGTCTGCGCCCGGCTTACCTGCTGCCGGATGTCAGTCAGCAGGCTGACGTAGTTGCCTGGGTGCGAAGTCATGGACAACCCAGCCACTCCTGGGCGATCTGGGCCAACGGCCTGAATTCCGGGTCCTTGTGCACCAGCACGGCGTCCTGTTGCTGGGCGGCGGCGGCGATCCAGGCGTCGGCCACAGAGAGGGGATGGCAGGCCTTGATGGCGGACGCCAGCTCGAGCAGCGCATCGCTGCAGGGCACCCAGTGGATCGGGAGAGATTGCACCTGGGCATCGGCGAGGCGGGCGTGGCGTTCGCCTTCGTCTTTCCAGACGCGGTAGAGCACCTCCATGCGGCTCATGAAGCAGACAAAACAGACTGCCTGGCCGCTCTGGGCGGCCTGGAGCAACTGGGCCACCCGCTCGGCACCGTCCTCGTCGTCGCGCAGGGCGAGAAGGGCGGACGTGTCGAGCAGCCAGCTGGCGGCCATCAGCCCTCCTGCTGCCGGTCGCTCCGTCGTTCCGCCAGCAGCCGTGCGGTGCTACCGCTGGTGCCGGAGCCACGGAAGGCACGGATGGGGTCAAGGTCCACAGGCACCACGCGGATAGACCCGTCGGTATCAACGATCCACTCCAGGCGGGTGGAGGGCCCGAGGCCGAATCGCTCGCGGATCGGTGCGGGCACCACGGTCTGGCCGCGGGCGGTGATCGTGCTGCGCATAGCGTGAATTACCCCAATGCCTCAATAGTAATTCGCCCTGAAGGATCCGGCTTCAAAGAAATCAGCGGTGCGGCAGCGGGCAGCCACCTCCTGCCGCAGGCGGGTGTCAGTGTCCTGGTCGACCGGCTCGAACGGCAGCCGCGGGAAGGTGGCATTGGCGTCAAAGCGGGCCAGTGCCCCTGGTCCAACAAAGCTACGCCGAAGGCAGGCACAAACAAGTCAAACAGGTTGGTGCAGCTCAGATCCACAGTCGGATCCAGGTGTTTGCCGTTGATATCGCTTTTCCCAGGCTCTGCTCGTCGATGGCTTCGGCCTGCAGGCAGCAACAGCCAGCCATTGGCTTTGATGCGCTTAATGCGGCTATGCTCATAGCAGTTGGTGAATGATCCTGTCCATGGCCGTCGCTGCTGCGCCCTTGCTTTCCCTGGCCGCCGCCGCCGGCGGCGCGCCGCTGCTGTTCCGCCAGCTCTTCGATGCCGACACCGGCACCTTCACCTACCTGCTGGTCGATGTGCCCAGCCGCCAGGGGGTGATCATCGATTCCGTGTTCGAGCAGCACGGCCGTGATCTCTCCCTGATCCGCGAGCTGGGCCTCGATCTGGTGGCCTCGATCGACACCCACGCCCATGCCGACCACGTGACCGGGAGCTGGCTGCTGCACGAGGCCACTGGCTGTGCCATCGGCCTGGCCGCCGCCGCCGGTGCCGACAACGTCACCCGCCCGCTGAGCCATGGCGATCAGATCGCCTTCGGCGGGCGGTACCTGGAAGTGCGCGCCACCCCGGGCCACACCAATGGCTGCCTCAGCTTCGTGCTCGACGACCACGCCCTGGCCTTCACCGGTGATGCCCTGCTGGTTCGCGGATGCGGCCGCTGCGATTTCCAGCAGGGCAATGCCCACACCCTCTGGGCCTCGATCACCGGGCAGATCCTCAGCCTGCCCGACACCTGCCTGCTCTATCCCGGCCACGACTACACCGGCCGCAGCGTCACCTCGGTGGCCGAAGAGAAAGCCTTCAACGCCAGGCTGGGCGGCAACGCCACCGAGCGGGATTTCGTGGGGCACATGGAGGCCATGAAGCTCCCCCATCCCCACAGGATCGCCGAAGCCTTGCCCGGCAACATGCGCTCCGGCAAGCCCCGCCAGGCGGCAGCCGCGCCCGCCTGGGCGCCGTTGGCCCGCAGCTATGCCGGCCTGCCGGAACTCAACTCCGCCTGGGTGGTCGCCCATCAGAGCGATCTCACCGTGCTCGATGTGCGCTCCACCGAGGAATTCAACGGGCCGGACGGCCGGGTGGCCGGCAGCCTGCTGATCCCCCTGCCGGAGCTGGAAGGCCGCTTCGGCGAAATCCCAGTCGATCGCCCGCTGGTGGTGGTCTGCCACTCCGGCAGCCGCTCAGCGCTGGCCACCCAGCAACTGCTCAAGGCCGGCCGGCAGCAGGTGGCCAACCTCCACGGTGGCCTCAGCCGCTGGGCGGCCGAGGGTTTCCCGCTTTCCCACACCCCCTCTCAGCCATGACCACCACGGCAACTCCAACCCGCATCAGTGCCCACGACCTCGCCGACCAGCTGGCGGCAAGAGGCGTCACCGTGATCGATGTGCGCGAACCGATGGAATATGCCTCCGGCCACATCAGCGGCAGCCTCAATGTGCCACTGGCGCGCATCACCCAGGCCGATCTGCCGCGGGGCCCGCTGGTGCTGGTCTGCCAGAGCGGCAACCGCAGCACCAAGGCGATCGGCCAGCTGCTGCGTGAGGGGCATTCCCAACCCGTGGCCGACCTGATCGGTGGCGTGCCCGCCTGGCAGCAGGCCGGTTTTCCAGTCCGCAAACTCAGGGGCGCCCCCCTGCCGCTGATGCGCCAGGTGCAGATCGCCGCCGGCAGCCTGGTGCTGCTGGGGGTGATCCTCAGCCAGACCGTGGCCCCGGGCTGGATCTGGCTGAGTGGCTTCGTGGGCGCCGGCCTCACCTTCGCGGGAATCAGCGGCTTCTGCGGCATGGCCCGGCTGCTGGCCGCGATGCCCTGGAACCGGATCGATGCCGCCTCCTCCCTGCAGGAACCTAGGAAGGTCTGACCCGTCTCCTTCGGCTGCCCCATGAGCGAACCCTTCGATCTGATCGTGCTCGGTGCCGGCTCCGGCGGCCTGGCAGCCGCCAAGCGGGCCGCCTCCCACGGCGCCCGCGTCGCCATCGTGGAGGGAGACCGGGTGGGAGGCACCTGCGTGATTCGCGGCTGCGTTCCCAAGAAGCTGCTGGTCTACGGCTCGGCCTATCGCCACCTGCTGGCCGATGCAGCCAGCTATGGCTGGCAGCTGGGCTCCAGCCGCCCCGATCCTGCCATCCTGCTCGCCCATGTCCGCACCGAGGTGGATCGGCTCAACACCCTGCACATCGGCTTTCTGGAGACGGCGGGGGTTGAGCTGGTGAGCGGCTGGGGGCGCTTCTGCGGACCCAGTGCCATCGAGGTGACCCTCTCCGGTGGCGGGTCGCGCCAGCTCACCGCCGAGCGCATCCTGATCGCCGTCGGCGGTCGCCCCCATCGTCCCGCCATCCCCGGCAGCGAACTGGGCTGGGTGTCCGACGACATGTTCCTGCTGGAATCACTCCCAGCCACCGTGGTGGTGGTGGGTGCCGGCTTCATTGCCTGCGAGTTCGCCTGCATCCTCAACGGCCTGGGGGTGAAGGTGGTCCAGCTGGTGCGCGGTGATCACCTGCTGCGCGGGTTCGACCGGGAAGCCGGCAAGGCGGTCGAGGAGGCGATGGCGGCGGCTGGAATCGACCTTCGCTTCTGCCACAGTCCGGCAGCCATCACCGCCACCGCCTCCGGCGAGCGGGTCGTCACCACCCAGAGCGGTGAGAGCATCGCCTGCGGTGGTGTGCTGCTGGCCACGGGCCGCCGCCCCTTCCTGCAGGGACTGAACCTTGAAGCCGCCGGGATCGCCACGGCTGGCCATCGCATCCCGGTCGATGCCGATCAGACCACCAACCTCCCCCATGTCTTCGCGGTGGGAGACGTGACCGACAGGATCTGCCTGACCCCTGTGGCGGTGGATGAGGGACGGGCGTTCGCGGACACCGTGTACGGCGGCAGGCCGCGCCGGGTGGATCACGCTCTGGTGGCGAGCGCCGTGTTCTCCCAGCCGGAGCTTTCGGGCATCGGCCTCAGTGAGGAGCAGGCGATCGAGCGCTGCGGAGCCGACGGCATCCGGGTGCACCGGGCCCGTTTCCGTCCGATGAGCCAGGCGTTGCCCGGCCGTGGCCCCCGGGTTCTGCTCAAGCTGATCGTCGAGCAGGCCACCGACCGGGTGCTCGGCGTCCACATGGTGGGCGAGCATGCCGCCGAGATCATCCAGATGGCCGCCATCGCGATCGGCATGGGCGCCACCAAGGCCGACTTCGATCGCACCATGGCCCTGCACCCTTCGGTGGCCGAGGAGTTCGTCACCATGGCCGGCTGACAGCGGCCTGGCGTGCATCACCCCCGCGGCGTTCAGCTCTGGTCGCTGCGCCGCGGCACCGAGCCCATCGCGTGGAGTTCCATCACCTGCTCGGGACTGAGATCAAAGTTCAGGATCACCTTCGTGCCGGTGACCGCCAGGTGGAGTGGCAGGGCTTCACTGGGCCGTGGCATCAGGGCATCGAGATCGAACTGGGCTGATCCGCTCGGAACCGCCGAGCCATCCCTTGGCACGATCTCTTCGCTGCGGTTGGGCAGGCTCCACTCCTGGCCGATCGAATCACTCAACAGCAGGTCGGCGCTGTGATCCAGGCTTGTCTGGGTGTCGATGGCGTTGAGGCGGATGCGCAGGCCGGAGGCGTAGTCCGGGAAGGGCTGCTCGAAGATCTGGGCGCTGAGGCGATGGCCGGCCTGGTCCTTGAGCGACCAGCCATCCGCCGCCTGAGCTGGAGCTGCCCCCAGCAGAACGGCCATCAACAGCGGCAGAACGCCGAGCACTCCCCGCTTCAGCAGCGCCCCAAAGCGATTGTTCAATGCCATGATTTTAACGACATAATGACTTATCAATAGTAGCGCGATTCCCAGGGTGGGGCGGTTCATCTTCTGGGCTCGGCTGGGCTCGGCTCGGCGGCCTGCTTGCGTTTGCGCCCTTTATGTTGCTAGCGTCATAGTTGTCAGCGAGTGCTTGATGGCCTTCTCTGTTGCTCACCGGAATCCCCTGCGGCCCGGGAGCTCCGACCGCTCTCCAGGCCGGTTCAGGCTCCGCCTGCCCATCACCAGGGCGGATGTCTCCAGCTGGCGACAGCCTCCCCCGGGCCGGATGGTCTGGAGCAGGGTGTCGATTTGATCACCTCCGTTCTGGTTCTGCTCGGCGTCGGGGGGGCCGTGATCGGTTTCCTGCTCGCCGTGCTCGGTGCCGGCGGCTCGATCCTGCTGATGCCGTTGCTGATCAGTGGTGCGGCGCTGCCCACCCGGGAGGCCGTTCCCCTGTCGTTGCTGGTGGTCACGTTGATGGCCCTGGGCAATCTCGGGCCCTACCTGCGGCGCCGCCAGGTGGCCCCGAAACCGGCCCTGATCCTCGGGGTCCCGGCCCTGGTGGGCAGCTGGATCGGGGGCGGCTTCGTGAAGGCCGGCCAGGTGAGTGAACCGGTTCAGCTGGGGGTGTTCGCTGCGGCGGCGCTGCTGGCCGCCTGGTTGCTCACCCGACGCAGGGCCACCGGTCAGGTGGCGGCGAGGCGTGAGGTGGGTGCCCTCCTGCTTCTGGGCAGCCAAGGTGTGCTGATCGGCCTGCTCACCGGTATCGCCGGGGTGGGTGGTGGCTTTGCGATCGTGCCTGCCCTCGTGCTCCTGGCTGGCCTGCCGATGCCGCTGGCCAGCGGCACCAGCCTGCTGCTGATCGCCATCAACAGCCTGGTGGCCATGGCCGCCCTGGGCCACTGGCCCGCTGCCAGCCTGCCGCTGATGCTCCCGCTGCTGCTGGGTGGCTTCGTCGGCGCTGTGATCGGCCAGCGGCTGGCGCCCCACCTCCCCGACCGCCAGCTGCGCCGTGGCTTTGCCGCCCTGCTGATCGGCTCCGCCCTGCTCACCGGCGGGGAGGCCTGGCGGCGGCAGTCCAGGACCGGTCATCAGGCGCTGCTGATCACCGATGGCGTCGCCGAGAGCAGGCAGCTTGCCGTCACGAGCCCCTACGGCTGAAGGGCATCAGAAATTCCGGCTACAGAAACGTGCCTGACGCAGATGTGGCGATTCAGCTGAGCTGGGTGGTTTTGGCTGTCGACATGCGCTTGCGCAGGCGGCGGCTCCAACTGAAGGCTGCTCCCAGCTGGTGATCGTGGCCGGTGTGGCCCTCGGCACCGCCAGGTTGTCGTGATCGGCGAGCCGATCGATCAAAAGCACTCCCGCACCAGCATCGCTCAGGGATGCAGGCATCCGGGACTGGTGCGCTGACGGCCATCAGCCCCACAATCGACTGAACCAGATCGTCAGCTATGACGACTTAAGGCCATCAAGTGCTCCAATTCGTCAGTTGCGGCGGCCCAAGGAGCAGGCCAGGCCTGGTCAGGGCTGAAGGAGGGTTAAGCGGTGGCTGCTCTGAATCTCGCTCCAGGTGGCCTCAGGCACTCCCGCTTCCGCCGCAAAGCGGGGCCAAGCTCGCACCGCGGTGATGACCTGCTCGGCAATGGTTTCGGCGCGGCCACGCTTGAGCTGGGCCGTGCGGCCAACGACTTCAAGATCGGCGCGGTTGAATTGATCGCGCTTGCCATTGACAGACATCTGATGGGTGGCCGTCCAGTCGCTCTGGGGATTGAAGCTCCAGGTGACATCAAAAGCCGGTGAAAGCGACTACTGGCCTTGGCGATCCATCAGAAAGGCGATGTTCTTGACGTGATCATCCTGGTTGCGGGCGGCAAGATTGAACACCATGCGGCGGAACTGCTCTTCGGTGGCCTGCATGGGCAGGCGCAGCTGGCGCATCACGACAAAGGCCTGCTCGTAGCTGGAGCTGCCCGGTTCGTTGTAGTCAAGATGGGCCATGGCGCCAAGCGATTGCATGTGGAGCCTGGCTCCAGCGGCATCACGATCAAAGCGTCGCGTCATGAAATGGCGGCGGTTCTTTTCCTCCAGCAGGCGACATTCACTCATCGTGATCCCGGCAGCCTCAGCCATCTGGTTGTAGGCGAACTCGATCACCCCATAGCCCTGGGGATCCTCCAGCTCCTTGTCTTTCTTGCCGCTCACACCATCCAATTTCAGCAACCAATGGCCGAATCCTGGAGGTTGACCGTGATCGAAACCCCGGAAGCGATGGAGGCCTACCTGCTGCGGGCCCAGGGCCAGGACGACCTCTAGCCGAAGGCTGTGCAGCAGTGGCGCCGTGCCAAGCGCTGCATCGAGGCGGTCCAGGAAGCGGGCCGGCTGGCCAGGATCCGGGGCTGGCTGACTCAGGCATAAAGGCCTATTGCCCCAGCCAGCCGGCGGGCCGATTGTGAGTTCATCGGCAACCGGGAGGCTCCAGACCATGGAAGACACCCCACCTGAGCATCACCCAGGAGCGCGCTGACGATCCGGTCCCTGCTCCAACACGCTCGACGGATCGCTGACTTCCCTGGTGTGTCGCGGTTGTCTGATCAGCCTCGGCATCGTCCATTGCACCGTTAACGGCTCTGCCTCAGGTGCCCCGGGCCCAACGGGAGGTCCCACTTGTCAACTGGCCCCAGGCGCCAGCGTCAGCAGCTCCGCCCCCACCAACCAAACCGCTTCAGAGCCCGGTGCCCTTGTCGCCGGGCTCTTTTCATGACTGTCCACCCTGCCCTCAGCGATGGCCAGGCCGTCTTCCAGCAGCGCCAGGTTGATGCTCACCCCTCAATGGTCTCCTGCTGATTGCCGAAGGAACGAGAACGGCTCTGTTGAATGGCGACCATCACAGCAGGGATGACTACGCCTGTGCGTTGAGGCCTGTGTGTTGAGGCCTGTGCGTTTAGTCCTGTGTTTTGAGTTTGTTGCCTGGCCACGCCATGGCCCTCTCCTTTCATTGCGTCGGTTTCACTGCGTCTGATCTGGTGATCCGGCTTGTCGCTGGGATGGCAGAGACATTGGCAACTGCGGGGGAGACGTCGGGCCGGCAGGATCAGCCTTTGCGTCGAAAGACCTGATGGCCTGGTCGATCGCTGATCCGGGAGGCGTGGGATTGGGCTTGGCAGGGGCGCCACTCAGCCTTTCCAGCACCCCCAGAATGTTGGGGGAACTGAGCGGCTGGCCGCCTCCGGCCCCGGGCTTGACGTAGTTGTCGTAGATCTCACCCTCCCTTGGGGTGGTCCCGAAGGTCTGGCCGTAGCCCTTCTGCTGGGCCCAGCCAGGATCGCAGGCCAAGACGGTGATCAGGCTCACGCCAAGCTGGGCGGAGATGGTCTGAACGGATGGTCGCGCCATGGCCAGAAGTCAGATGCCGGATGTCAGTAAGCAGCGAAATGTTAATCAGCTGTTCCACGCAGCAGCTGATCGAGTCAAGAGCCCCTGTCAACTTCCCCGCCAACCGCAGGCAACAGCAGCAGCCCAGCACCGTCAGCCTGATGCCGTCTGCCTGGCCTGGCCCCTGCCTTGGACCGGCTTGGCAGCTTTACGGGCCCTGCGGCGGGATCGGCCGCGTTCTCGTCCACTCCTGTCCGGAGGGGATCAAAGGTGGCGCTTACCCCGTTGAGTGGCAGTTCTTCGGCAGGCGCGGCAAGCCCCTGGTGCCCCGCGACCCCTTGCTCTGACCTGGGAGCGGAGGTCCCCCATCCGGCTCACTCCTCGGCAGCCGTCCATCTTGGTGCACCCATCGCCACCGGCTCGCACCAGATCCCACTGGGAGCCATCCCATGCCCACCGAGACATTGCCGTCTTGGCAGGGACATGAGTTTCAAGCCCTGGTTTGGCTGAATTCCTGGGATGGGCTGAGCACTGCCACTACGATTCAATGCACTTGCTGGGCTGTCAACATCACAATTTCCCAGCTTCGAAGTGTTTTCAATCGGATGCACTGGCGCTCTTCAGCGGTTGCAGGAGGGGTTCTGCTGGCAACACTCCCCGCCACGATCCCCACGCCCGCCAAGGCACAGGACCTGGCATCGCAGGAGAGCTTGCCCGTTGGCCTTGAAAGCGCGCCTGCCCTTGCCGAAGCCGAGAGCGCCGGGCCTCGTTCTGATCCTGGAACCGCTGAGCCGGCAACCCCCACGCCCACAACAACACCCCAGGGACTCACCATCTGGAACCGCCCCACCTTCTCTGGCGACTGGTGGGGGGGGCGGTCGGAACTCGCGAAGCGTGGTGTGAACCTGCGGCTCTGGGCAACCGGCTTTTACCAGGGGCAGTGGTCAGGGGATGTGGGCAGTTTCACCGCTGCCGATGGCCGCGGGACCAAGTTTCTCTCGGGCGGACGGCTCGATGCCCTGGTCGATCTCGATACAACGAAGCTAGGGCTATGGCGTGGGGGCGGCATCCATGCACACCTGGAGTTGGAGGGCGGCCGGGTTCCAGGTTTCCGCGGTGGAGCCCTTTGGCCGGTCAACTCGGGTGCGATCCTGCCGCTCGGCAGCCCCGAGCAACTGGAGGCCACGTCGTTGTATATCAGTCAGCGCTGGGGCGGCACCAGCCTGCTGGTCGGCAAGATCAATGCGATCGACCTGCTCGCCAACGATCCCTTCTTCGGCGGCTGGGGGATCGATCGCTTCATGAACCTGGCCTTCGTGGCTCCGCCCAGCGGTGTGGTGCCACCGGTGATCATGGGTGGGCTGCTGGCCCAGAAGATCGGTGAGGTGAGCCTCTCGGCAATGGTGTTCGATCCCTCTGACCAGACCACCAACTACTGGGTGGATGGACTGTTCGCGGATGGTGTGAATGTGTCGCTCGCCGCCCAGTGGAATGGCAGGGCCTGGGGACGCGCCTCGAACCTCGGGCTGAGCTATACCTTCAGTACCAAGGATTCTGTGGATCTACGCAGTATTCTGCTGCCCTCCGATTTGCAGATCGGAGCTTCCACCTATCCCGATAATCTCAGCCTTCAATTCGGCCATACACTCTTCCCCAGCAAAGTGAGGCCTGGCAAGGGAATTGGGATCTACGGGAAAGTGGCTGCCACCAGAGGCAATCCCAACCCGATCGGCTGGTCCTTCGTCGGTGGAATCACAGGTGAAGGGATGTTTGTCAACCGTCCCTACGATGGTTTTGGAGTAGGTTTCTATTATTACAATTGGAGCCAAGCTCTCGAGGCCACTCTCGATCCCCTGCTGCCTCTCGACAATGAGAAGGGGCTTGAAATCTACTACAACTTCGCCCTCACCCCCTGGTTCATTCTCACAGCCGACCTGCAGCTGATCGATCCGGGCAAAGCTGATTTCGCCATAGAAACCGTTGCGGCCCTGCGGGCCAAATTCACCTTCTGAGTTGGTCAAGGTTCCATCCAGGAAGGCCAGAGTTCAGTGCAGAATATTCTTCCAGGCGGAATGTTGCTGCCTGCTCAACTTCTTTAAGTCGTTCAGTTTGCCCTGATTCAGCGATGCGATACATCGGCCGCAGGCACCAACATTCCTACCCCGCCTTTTATGGTTTCCGGATCCAGACGGTGCGGCCATCCTTGATGGTTTCCATCACCTTGATCGTGTTGATCAGTTTTGGATCGATCGCCACCGGGTTGGCCGACAGCACAACGAGATCGGCAAGCTTGCCGACCTTGATCGAACCTTTCTGGTCGCCCTCACGGAACTGATCGGCGCTCCAGATCGTGATCATCTTCATGGCTTCAAACGCCGTCACCCGCTCGTTGGATCCCATCACCTTGCCGCTGCGCGAGGTGCGATTGACCGTGGCCCAGCTCACCTGCATTAGGTCCGGCAGGGCCACGGGCGCATCGGTGTGCGAGCTGGCAATCATGCCGGCATTGAGGATGGAGCGCATCGGCGAGATTTGCGCCGCTTTGTCTGGCCCGACGATCTTCGTGTACCAGTCGCCCCAGTAGAAGGTGTGCATTGGGAACATCGACGGGAAGATGCCGAGTGCTTTCAGGCGTGGGATCTGGTCGGGACGCAGGAACTGACCGTGGATCAGGATGACCTGACCCTGCTTCACGCCCCGTGTTGCAGTGACCTGGCCAACAGCATCAAGGAGCTGGTCAATGGCCGCATCACCATTGGCGTGGATCTTGACCAGCCACTTGTTGTCATAGGCCTTGGCGATCGCGGCCGTGACGATCGCAGTATCCGGGATGGATGGGATTCCTTTGTAGTTGGCTGGTAGCCCGTCGGGCGGGATCAAATAGGGTGTGGTGCGCCATGCCGTGCGGCCCTGCGGCGAGCCATCAAGCGTGATCTTCGAACCGGCGAAGCGCAGCCGCGAGCGATACTTCTGCCCCCAGACTGGGAGCTCACTGGTATCGAGATAATCCGCAAATCCGATCACATCGATATCGAACATGCCGCGTTCCGCCAGGCTCTCCATGGACTTGGCTGTCGCCGCATCAAACACCCTGCCCTCGTTCACCGTCGTCTGGCCGAAGCTCTTGGCCAATTCCAACGCACGCTTGACGAAGTAGTCTTTGCCTGCCGGGCTGATTGGGGTGATAGCGGGCAACGCCGCTACGAAATGTGCTGTTTCGGCCAGATAGCCGTCGGGCTCGCTGCTGCCCGGCATCCGCCCGATCGTGCCACCAACAGGGTCCTTGCTCGCGGCGGTGATTCCGGCCTTGACCAGGCCAGCGCTGTTCATCACGCTGAAATGCCCGGAGATATGGATGATGGCAACCGGCACCGTCGTCGAGACACGGTCCAGATCGGCCTTGGTTGGATGACGGCCGAGCACGGAGTCGTCATAGCCCATGCCATAGATCCAGCCCGTCTGCGCGACATCGGGGGACTTGGCAAAAACCTTGAGCTCGTCAACCAGCGTATCGATGGTGTCGGCCTTGCCATCGGGGGAGGGAAGCAAGTTGGCCCCGACTGCCTGCGCACCGAGTTGCATGAAGTGCTGATGGCTATCAATGAAGCCGGGCATCATCGTCTTCCCGCCAAGGCTCTTGAGCCGGGTTGACGTTCCCTTTAACTTCATGGCACCGGCGCGGTTGCCGGCATAGACGATGCGCCCCTTCTCAACTGCCACGGTCTCGACATAGGCCGGCTCGGCGCCTTCCATCGTGAGGATGGGGCCGCCATCGATGATGAGATCCGGCCCCGGGCCGGGTGCCGCCATGGCCTGGCCGGCCAACAGGGTGGAAACGATCAGGGCAGTTTTGAAATTCCGCAAGCCATAAACTCCTGGATAGTTATTAGATTGTAACGCGTCCGAACTGTGCACACCGAAGAACCTGTTTGAGCATGTCCTCGGCTGTCACAATCAAGCACACCACCAGCTACTAAGTCACGTCGAAGCTGATCCGCCCAGCACTGCTTCGGCGGTCCACCCAGGATTCTTCTTATTGACTTTGGCTGCGTATGATCTTGTGTTGCTTGATTACAGGATTCAACCCGGAACCCACGTTCAATCTCCTTCCCCTCCAGCAGCGCCTCCTGGAAGGCTGTGACGTTCAGCCGCTCGCTGCCGTCTTTTCTGGTGCTGAGGTGGCCGGCGGCTCGCACCAGACCTGACTTGGATGTTTCACATGCTCCTTGACTCTGGCGAGCAGCTCAGGTCCAGGGAGGGGCATGGGTTAGAAGTATTGCCAGGCGAATGATAAGGGCCGGAATGACGGCTGCCAGCTCAAGAAGGTGCGGGTGTCCGTCGCTTCATTGGAAGATGTTGCAGGCCTCTCCATCACCATTCGAGTCCAGATCGGTGTGTTCCTGACGCAACAGCACCTGGGCCTGCTGATAAGAGATGATCTCCTAGCAGCGATACTTCCGGTCTCCAGGAATCGACTCGGTGGCAGTCGCTGATCGCCCTGCTGTTTGGCTGCGGCGGAAGTCCCAGAGGCGGGTGTTGCCGCCTGGCACTTGCCTCACGCCGTAGCGGCTACTGATGGCCTGAACTCAGCATCGAGATACTCCCTGGCGTCGCACTGGCCCAGATACTTGCAATAGGCAAAGGCCAAGCCGTCTTCCATCCGAGCCAGATCGATGTTCACGCCACTGGATACCTCGTCCACGGTGCGGCCGTAGCGATCCAGCGTCTGGGGCCTGAGGGTCATGCTGGATCCCAGCCGCAATTCAGGCCAGCCGCACAGTGATCCCCTGCTGGCCCTGCTGCACGCGGATGGAGTCGCCATCGCTGATCGAGAGCACTGTGGCGCGAACCCCGGGGCCGGCCACTGCCGACGGGGATCCCAATGCCTTGGCTATCGACATCGCCACCGCCAGCAACAGAGCGGCAAGTGAGGGTTGGTTCAGATGCATCGCCCCAGTCTGAGTGCGGAGGCCTTGCCTTCTGGCCTCGCTCAGTGGCGGGGCTCCAGCCCCTCCAGCGCCGTGCGCAGTTCGCCGATGAACTCTTCATTCAGCTCGGTGGCGGTGAGTTCCTCGCCCACCAGGTCCTGGATCAGGGGGTAGAAGCGCACCTCGAACCATTTGCGGAACACCGGGTAGGTGCGCTCTGCCGGCCAGCTGCCGGTGTCGCGATGCCAGTAGTCGAGCTCTGCCTCAAAAATCGCCTCATAGACCTGCTCGAGGATTTCTTCGGCCTCCTCTTGCGAGTCGTAGTCAGGGATCAAGTACAGGCAGGGCTCCCTGGCGCCGGCAACCTCCACATCCAGGTCAAGTCCCCGTGCCCAGTCGAGCAACTCAGGGCTGGGGTAGATCCCCACCGCGCAGCGGTTCACCACGGCCATGGCCCAAACGCTAGGCCTGTCCAGCAGGCAGACATGGCACTGCCGGGGAAGCCAGACATCGCCTCGACGAAGAGAAGGCGACCAGCAGCGAAGCGCTGCTGAGCATCCCCAATGAAAAGGGCGCCCCGTGTCGGGCGCCCTTGGGCCGGTTGCAGGGAACTGATTGGTGCTGCCCTGGTCGAGGCCTCTGATTCATTGATAGATCCGTTTGGCCGTTGTGTCAGTACGGCAACCCTCACTCCTGGGCCACACCCCATCACCACTGGTGTTCAGAGCGCCCCCAGCCCCGCCTTCAACCCCTCGGTGACAGACGCCAGGAAGGGCAGATCAAGGGTGTCGATGGTGTCGCTCATCTGGTGGTAGTGCGGGTTGCGCAGGAAGGAGGTGTCGGTGACCATCACGGCGTCGTAGCCCGCATCCCAGAAGGGGCTGTGGTCGCTGAGGCGTACATCGGGCAGCGAGCGGCCCCCGTCGGGCACCGGCAGCACCTTGGTGATCACGTGCTTCCCCATGCGGCTGGCCAGGCCAGGCAACATCGTTGCGGTGCCCAGGTTGCCAACCACGGCGATGAAGTCGCCCCGATCGCCGTAGAGCGCCCGCATCGCCGGGTGGGGATACCTCTGGGTGGGAGCGGTGTAGGCGAGCATCTCCAGACTCACCATCAACTTGAGCTTCTGGCCGCTGCTCTGGAGTTCGCGGGCCAGGGCGCTGCTGCCGAGCATGCCCCACTCCTCCTGATCAAAGGCCACGATCCACACCGGCCTACGGGGCGGCTCGGCGGCCCAGTGGCGGGCCAGTTCGATCAGGGCCGCCAGACCGGAGGCGTTGTCGTCGGCACCGATCGAGTGCAGGGGGCCGTCGTAGTGGGCCGCCACCAGCAGGGGATCGAGCTCCGGGCGCTGGCCGGGGAGCTTGAGGATCAGGTTGGCGCCCGCATCGATCCCCTCGCGGAAGTGGTGCTCCTCCACCAACCCCAGGGCGCCGAGCTGTTCACCCAGGTAGGCGCGCACCGCCATCAGGCCCAGGGGATCCCAGCGGGCGTGGCGGGGCCGGGCCAGATGCTGCAGGTGCTCCAGCAAGCGGGTGTGGCCTTGGGCGGGGGCGTGGTCGGGGTGGTTGATGGCGAGCTGGTCACTGGGAAACCAAGCCTAATCGCTTGACACCTGCAATGCAAGTGTGCATAATGGAGCGATGGTGAAGGTCTCCACTCCAGCTGACGCCCTCTACGGCCTCGAGGAACTCCTCCTCGTTGCCGGCAAGCTGCTGGGAGAGGTGATCTCATCTCGCACCGTGCGTCTCTATGCCACCCAGGGGTTGATCGATCGCCCCGGCAAGGAGGGGCGCAGTGCGGTCTATTGCCATCGCCACCTCCTTCAACTGGTGCTGGTGCGTGCCCTGGCCCGGCGCGGTCTCAGTCTTTCGGCCATTGCTCCCCTCTGCGTTCTGGCCGACGCGGAACTGGAGCAACAGCTGGAGCAGCTCGATGGGGTGGGGGCGGCGGCCACCGTTCCTTACCCGCCGGCTTCCCGTGCCGCCCTCGACTACCTCCAGGATCTGCAGTCCTCAAGGGAATCCACCCCAACCACCGACGCCTTCCCTGCCCACCTGTTGAGCAAAACCCATTCGCTCAGTCCCGTTCTCGGGATGCTGAGCGAACCCCTCTCCACCCAGGCCCGTTCGGAACGCTCTCCCTCTGGCTCCCGCTTCGGGGGCAGCACTCGGGAGGCCTCCAGCCGCTGGCTGCGCTTCACCCTCGCCCCCGGGATCGAAGTTCACGTCCGCGAATCCGTTTCCCTTCCGCCTGCCGGTTCCCGCCGTCAGCAGTGGCTCAAGCGTCTGCTGGATCGGCTCAACGAACTGATCGACGACCCCTTCAGCTGAATCCCTTTTTCCTGGTACCACCGCCAACCCAGCCATGACCCAACCCACCCTGCGCTTCCGGCCCCTGCGGCCGGCGGTTGCTTCTGATCGCCCGTCAAGCCTTGATCTGCTGCTCACGATCACACCCCCAGCCCTGCTGGCTGAGCCCCAACGTCAGCAGCGCCCGCCGCTGAACCTGGCCCTGGTGATCGACCGCTCCGGCTCGATGGGCGGCACCAAGCTCAGCTATGCCCGCAAGGCAGCCCGCTTTCTGGCCGGTGAACTCACCAACCGTGATCGCCTCGCCATCATCAGCTTCGACGACGAGGTGCAGGTTGTCGTTCCTTCCACGCTTGTCACCGATCCCCAGCCCTTCATCGCCGCGATCAACACGATCCACAGCGGTGGCTCCACGGCCCTCTTTGATGGCTGGCTGGCTGGAGCCACCCAGGTGGCCGAACACCTCGACGCCGCCCAACTGAACCGGGTGCTGCTGCTCTCCGATGGCCAGGCGAATCATGGCCTCACTGACACCACCGAGATCGGCGTCAAGGTGGCGGGTCTCACCCAGCGGGGCATCAGCACCAGTGCCTTTGGCCTGGGGGCGGACTTCGATGAAGACCTGATGGGGGCCATGGCCGCTGCAGGCGATGGCACCCTGGCCCACATCGAAAGCCCCAGCCAGCTGGCCGATCTCTACGCCTCCGAGCTTCAGGGCCTGGCCACCACCATCGGGCGGCGGGTGAGCCTGGGGGTGCGCGGCAAGCATGGCGCCGAGGTGGTCGATCTGCTCAACGACCTCAGGCCCACCGGTGCGGGCAACCACCAGCTCCCCAACCTGCGCGCCGGCCAGGAGCTCAATGTGGGTGTGCAGCTCAAGCTGCCCGCCTGGATCCCCAATCAGGAGATCCTCAGCGTGCGTCTGGCCTGGGAGGCTCCCGGCAGCAGCGAACGCCAGACCCTGATCGAGCATCTGACCTTGCCGGTGATGGACAGCGAGGAGATCAAGCAGCTGGACCCCGATGAGGTGGTGGCTGAACAACTGGCGCTGCTGCGGGCCAACCGGGAGCGCAGACATGTGATCGCCGAGCTTGATCGGGGGGATGTCAGCAGCGCCAGCCTCAACCTGAGCCAGCTCTATGAGGAGCTGTCAGCGATGCCAGCCAGCCCCAGGCTCTCGCGGGAGCTCGACCTGCTGAACGAAAAGCTGGCCTTGCTCAAGAGCGACCCGAAGCGCAGCCGCAAGAACCTGAAGCGGGAGTCGCAGCGCTCCAGCCTGAACGTCTGGGAGGGCGACGATGAACAGACCTGAGCTGGTGGCGATCGGGGATGTGCACGGTTGCGCCTCCCTGCTGGAGCAGGAACTCAGGCCGCACCTGGACACGGGTGCGGAGCTGATCTTCCTGGGGGATCTGATCGATCGGGCCCCCGAAGCCGAGGGCGACCGCAAGGTGTTGGAGCGGGTCTGGCAGCTGCAGGAGAACCCTGGCGCCTTCGGCCTGGCGGCGGTGACGGTGCTGCGGGGCAACCACGAGCAGATGCTGCTGAAGGCGCTGGCGCCAAGAGCGCAGGACCAGGACGTGAACTTGTGGCTGTGCAACGGCGGCAACCCCGACCTCCTGCCCCTGGCCCGCGAGCGCCGGGACTGGTTCGAGCAGCTGCCGTTCACAGCCATCCGCGGCAACTATCTGTTCGTCCATGCCGGCGTGCGCCCCGGCATCCGCCTGGAGCACCAGGCCACAGACGATCTGATCTGGATCCGGCGGCCGTTTCTCACCAAGCCCCACGGGTTGCCCTACACCGTGGTGCATGGGCATACCTTTCGGCATGACTACAAGGTGACGCGGTTGCCGCATCGGATTGGAATTGATACGGGGGCGTTCTGCAGTGGGGTGTTGACGGCGATGCGGTTTGAACTTTCACCAGAGCCAATTGAGGCGGCCTTATGAGGTAACCGGAGATCTGCACTACTTGGAATACTTCCCTGTGGAGTGAGAACTGGCCATCGACAGCCCCTTTGATTACCTGCTGTTTGATGAGGACCTGTCTCCAGTCCTGCAGGCCCTCACCCTCGATGAGATCCTCTGCCTGCATCCCACCGATGCAACCTTCCAGCAGCGTGTCTGGATCTGCGAAGACGTGGTGGCGTGACTCCCGTCATACGCCAAAAGTCACTGCACCGCAGTGGATCTTGTAACTGTATCGCTGTGACGCGCATGGGGAAGGAAAAGAGACCAAGAGCGCAGCTCCGCACTGCCCAGGCCAGGGCTGGTGGTGGTTGCGGTGTTAGCTGGGAGGTTTGTGCTGAGGCGTTTGGTGCGTTAAGCCCATGGGCTGAGCTTGGTGGCCAGTGGCGGCGAAACTCCGAGCGTGCTGCTCTCTGACGACGAAGAAAGCTCGATCTGGGGTGTGGTGATCCACGCGATTCATCACTTAAGTGGAAGCAGAGCTAGGAGTTGAGGGATGGAGCCAAGGTCCCTCATATCGCTTGAAAGTTCGCTTTGTGGTCATCAGAGGGCAAGCCCTCCGACCGACCTTCACGCGTCAGGCACTGTTCGACGAGTTGCCGAAGAGCATTGTGGTGACTCCGCTGTGGTCCTGCAAGATCCTGTGTCGCCACCATCAGCGTCTCCTTCGCGCCCATTGTCCCGATTGAATATCGCCGCCGGATCGGATCGGGAGGCAAGTCTCCATGATGTGGGTAGAGCAGCACGACGTTCGGGCAGCGATAGAGCCTCCCGTAGGCCATTAGCTGGTAGACGTCCGCTTGGCTGACACCTTGCTTCGGGTCATCGATCCGCGAAGCCATGCGCTTCCACTTGGTGTCTATGATCAGTTTTACCCCGTCAGTGTTCCGGACGATAAGGTCCGGACGGGTCCGAAAACGACCAATATCACCTTCGTACAGGCAGTCGCGGTGCCCTCCCTGCGAAGATAGTCGGTAGCCCGTGCCGGCTAGTGCCCGCGAAAGAATCCGCTCAACATATCTCTCGAACAGAACATTCATCTCGAAGAGCAGTGCGTGCCCGTCGATGGCCCCCGCGCTGGTCGTTTGGTACCGGTCGGTAAGAAACAAGCGCGCGAAGGACAGGAGATTCCGCCACCGACCGTTAGTACGGTCAAGGACGATCCGATCCCACCGAAGTGCGCATGGTGGAACGTCGGCTACGTCGACATACACGAAGCTGAGCTCACGCAATGCGCGCTGGGTGTCCTGTGCGCCGGACAGGCGCGACAGCTTGCTGATTGCTGCTCGCATGACCTGATTCAGCGCAATGTCGGACGACAGGGAATCGAAACGGCACGCGAGTTTCTGTGGCGAGACCGCGAGTGTTGAGAATTGCCGTTTCACTTCGAGGCGTCCCCGAAGCGCAGGCAGGTCATCTTCGTGTTCGAGGTAGTGGCGCGGCATCCCTTGGCGGACCGCGTCGGTGAGCTTCGCGCAGAACAAGCGGATCAACAGCTCGAGCAAGGTATCGCGCTGCCAGCCAAGTTTCGTCATCGCCCCGGCTTCGATCGGCAGATCGAAGGTCACTGCGAGCATGTGGATGAGACGCGCCCGGAGGGTGGCATCGGACACGTTCGTTTCGCCGCCACCCTCGATCTTGGGAAGAATTTCGAGCTGGCAGCCCTGGGTGGCAATGACGCCGACGACACCCCGGGCGCGCAGCCCTGTCCGCCCATGTTCAAGTACTCCTTCACCCCCGCGGCCAGAAAAGGCCGAGGCCCGTGCGATTGCTGCAAGGCGATCTGCCTCTGCCTCCGGGATCTCAGCGTCGCCTGACCCGTAGCCGATGCGCTCCCATTCACGGATCGTGCGGCGGATCATGCCCCGACTAACTTCCCATAGTTGAACCCTTCATCCACGGAACGAACCTCCCAGCGATACCGGGGGACCGCATCGCCCTCTTCGAGACCGGGAGGTGCTTTCAGGGGCGATCGCGTGAGAAATCCGCCGGTGATCCCACCATCGTGCGATTCCAAGTCACCAAGTACCGCTGCGATCTTTGCCCAGTCCTCGAAAAAATATTCCGCTAGGAGTGGGATAACCTTGTGGCGCATGACCTCATCGACATCTGCTTGCGAGCGGCACGCGGTGAAGTAGGCGTGACCGATCTGATGCTCGCGGTCGTAGAGATACTCGATTCGCTCGTTGATCGTGGCGAGAAGTCGCGGCAAGTTGATACCGCATTTCTGGCCAGCCTCTTCAAGCACGGATGCATCCGGCATCATCTCGTGGAAGGTGAAGCGGCGCCTGAGCGCGGTGTCGAGAAGCGCAATCGACCGGTCCGCAGTATTCATGGTGCCGATCACGTGCAGATTCGATGGAACACCGAAGAACCGCTTAGAATAGGGCAGTATGAGCTGGATCTCGTTGTCAGCCCGGAGCCGCTTGTCGGACTCTAGAAGCGTAATGAGTTCACCAAATACCTTGGAGATGTTCGCCCGGTTGATCTCGTCGATGATCAAAACGTATGTGCAAGCGCTTTCCACCGGGAGCGATCTGACGCCGAGAACCACCCCCTCCAGTCCGTCCCAGTCGACCAATGCGCCATTCAACTTGTAGACAGTATGCTGCCGGAAGCCATTTGGATAAAAACGTGCGCGATCCTCTCCTAGGTCATCGCGCCAGAGCCATTCCACACTCCTGTTGTGGGGATGGTAAGCAGCATCCCCATCGAATGAATAATCGCCTGTGATCTTGCCAAAGGCGCGCATTCTGTCGCGCCCATCGGAGACAACGACGTAGTCGCCCACCTGCATGTCCGACCGAAATGAGTAGGTGCAGACGAGGTCGCCGGCGTGGGCGCTGACCCTTTTCCCTGCATTGTTCTCCAACTCGGTCTTGATCTCCGTCCAGTCATCGAAACGCGCATTTGACCAGTCGATCGTTCCGCCCCAGCCATGGCGGATCTTGTTTGCATCAAGAGCTGCCTTGATTTGCGTCTCTTCCTGGCCTCGTCTACCGAGCGAGACTTTAAAGATTGGGCGCTTTCGGTCAAGTCGCAGATCGCCTGATTCCTTGCCCGGGTCTAAGCGCGCACGTTCGCAGATCCGTTTGAAGACGCCGTCCTCGACCTTGAGGCGAAAACCGGCCGTGTTCACTTCGCCAGAGTCAGCCTCCTGGCCCTCTGGGCTCGGTGTCTCCGGCCGCAGACCTTCTACAAACTCCTCGTAGCTCATGGACTGGTGGAAGGTTATGAACTCTATTCGGCCGGCTTCGACGAGCTTTCGGTAGGCCGTCATGAGTTCCACCCGATCTTGCGGGATCAACTCGCCGCAGAGCCGCACTGCCTCGGCTACGGTATTAAAGGTCTTCCCAGTACCCGGCGGCCCATAAAGGATCAGGTTGGTCGCTGGTTCAGATGCAGTCGTGCTCGCTTGGTTCATTGTGTCTTCTGTTGATTCTCCACTTCTGCTTAGATTAGCCGTGCCACCTATAGGATGCTTTTCAAGCGCTTCCTGAATCAGTTTCTCAAGCTCGCGCCCGGACTCCAGTCCCTTGACAACAATTCTGCATCTATTAGCGTAGAGGAGATTCTTTTCTCTAAGTTCGTCCTTTCCTTCAAAGTAAGAGATGTCACCATAACTGACTTTCTTGCCACTGGCTGAAAAGTGGTGCAAGCGTGAAAGCTGATCTACTTTGACCCCTGCCGATTGAAGCTTCCGTAAGTCGGCGGCCAGTTTTGATGGACTGTATGTTTCCACTACTTGCACGGATATACCAAGTTAGTATACTACTGATGTCACGCCTGCAGGCAGCATTTGGTGCCGATTTTGCTGCATACGGTTCACCCTTGGCCTATTCCGCCGGCTGTTTGCGCCCCGTGGGACAAGTCTTCAGTGCTGCCTTACACCCTGGAGAGTCATCCCCACTCCTCGGCTAGGAGCCCCGCTCTGTGAATTTGTCGTACATTTCAGCTGCCCTCCCGATTCTGGGCAGGTAACGCTGACGGATAAATCCGAGGTTGGGAGCCAGGCCAGTTGCGCCCGCCTGTCATCGCTGCTTGTCGAGGTGCTCTGTCATGCCTGCTCGCCTGATCACCCCCAGCCAACTTGCCCTCTTTAGCCGCAGTCCGCGGATAGGTGCCTGGTGGGAGGAGCTCAAAGCCAGGGGGCGTTTCACTGGTGAGCAACCACCTCCCTCATCTCTTGATGAGCAACTGTTCGCCGATGGTCTGCGCCTTGAGCAGGTGTTGCTCAACCGGTTGGAAGCCGAGGGCTATCGCATTGCCCGCCTGGCCGGCAAACAGAACGAGGTGGACTATGTCGCTACCCGCGAGGCGATGGCAGCAGGGTTCGACTTCATCCATCAGGCCTCGCTGAACAACGGAGAGATCCGCGGCTCGGCCGATGTGCTGCGCAGGGTTCCCCAGCCCTCGGCCCTGGGCGAATGGAGCTACATCCCGATCGAATGCAAGCTGGCCAGTAAGCCACGCACCACTTTTCTGGTCCAGGCCTGTGCCTACGTCGAGCTGCTCACCCCATTGCTGGGGCACCGGCCCGATCGTTTCGAGTTGTTTCTCGGTGGTGGCCGCTTCCAGGCCTATGACACCGATCGTTTCTGGGCCTGGTACCAGCAGCTCCGCAACCGTTACCACGATTTCTGTGCTTCCTTTGATTCCGCCTCGCCGCCGGAGGATGAACCCGGTGATCACGGCAGTTGGAGCGCCTTCATCGAGGAGCGCCTGATTGCCGAGCGGGATCTCGTGCTGGTGGCGAACATGCGCCAGACCCAGCGCCTCAAGCTCAAGGCCACCGGCATCCACACGATCGAGCAGCTGGCGGCACTGCCTCCCGGCGCCAGCATCGCTGGCCTTGCGGCCGAGGTCCTGTTCGAGTTACGTCAGCAGGCCCAGCTGCAACTCACACCCCATGGGGCCGATGGCAAGCCCGCCTTCCTGGTGCGCCCCCTGCAGCCGGGCAAGGGCCTGGCCGCCCTCCCCGCCGCGGATGCCGGCGACATCTGGTTCGACATGGAGGGCATTCAGGATGCCGTTGCCGCCAAGAAGCTCGAATACCTCTTCGGGGCCTGCTATCGGGAGGCCCCGGCTGAGCCGGCAGCCTTCATCGCCTGGTGGGGCCATAGCCCCCTGGAAGAAAAGCGGGCCTTCGAGGGGTTTGTGGATTGGGTGGAGGAACGAAGGCGCCGACATCCAGGCCTGCACGTCTACCACTACGCCAGCTACGAAAAAGCGGCGATGCGCCGCCTCTCCCAACAGCATTCCACCCGAGAGGCGGTGATCGACAACTGGTTGCGCAGTGATCTGCTCTGTGACCTGCTGCCGATCGTCACCCGCTCGATCGTGCTCGGTGAGGGCAGCTACTCGATCAAGAAGGTGGAGGGGCTCTACATGGGCCCCCGCGGCGCCGATGTCACCAATGCCGGTGATTCCGTCGTCGCTTACCTGCACTGGCAGTCCTCCGGTGAGCCTTCCCTGCCGGGCGCAGCCCCAGAAGCCAGCCCCAGGCTTCAGGCCATCGAGGACTACAACCGCGACGATTGCGTCTCCACCGTGCTGCTGCATGACTGGCTGCTGGATCTGCGCCGTGCTCAGGGCCTGCCCGAGCAACCGCTTGACCATCCCGACGAAGAACGCCCTGAGGCGGAACCCTGGCCCCTGGAAGCCATCAGTGCCAGGTTGATCGCCGAGTTGCCCGAGCCGCTCCAGAGCGATCCGGCCGCCAATGCCCCAGAAGCCGAGCTGCTCGCCCAGGAACAACTGGGTTCAAGAGGCCTGAGCTGGCGGGTGCAGCGCCTGCTGGCCCAGCTGCTGCCGTTCCATCACCGCGAGGCCAAGGTGGCCTGGTGGGCCTACTTCGATCGCAGGGGCAAGGCCCTGCAGAGTCCGGAGGAACTCGACGCCGATGGCGAGGCGATCAACGGCGCCGTCTGGCAAAGCGCCGAAAGTGTTCCCAGTGCCCGCACAGGGGCCGACCTGCACACCTTCTGCTTCGATCCCAGTCAGACCCTCAAACTCCATGTCGCCCTGGGAGATGGGCCCATCAAGTTGGAGATCCCCGAGACCGGCCAGAAGCTCCAGGCCGTGGTGATCGACGGCGAACAGGGCACCCTCACGCTCAAGTACCCCTGGAGCGCCAGAGAGAAGCGGCAGGCCGAAGGACTGGACGTCGAACTACCCAAGGGTCCCCTGGCCCTGATCAAGGTGCCCGAGGACATCAGCAAACCTCTGCGGGAAAGCCTGCTGAGCCAGGCTGATAACTGGGTGGATGGTGACAGGCCCATTCCGGCCGCCATCGTTCACCTGCTGGAGCGCCGTGCCATTCAGCCGCTGGTCCCGCTCAATGCCGCCCTCGCGGCCGATCCGAGTGCTTTGCCCGCCGAGTTGGCAGGGTTTCTGGCCTCCCACAGCGATCTGACCCTCGCTCTCCAGGGCCCGCCAGGCACGGGCAAGACCACCGTCACCGCCGAGATGATCGCCGAGTTGGTGCAGCGCGGTCTGCGGGTGGCGATCAGCTCCAACAGCCATGCCGCGATCAACAACCTGCTGCTCAAGGCCCACAGCACCTGTGCCGCCCGTGGCCTCAGCCAGCAGGTGGTGAAATGCAGCACCGCTAAAGACGACAAAGGACTGGTCGGCCAGCCCGTGGCGCTCTGCAAACCCGATGCCCTAACTGGCTCGATGGCCGTGGTGGGCGGCACGGCCTGGATGTTTGCTCGCCCCGTGATGGAGGAGGCCTTCGACTGGCTGGTGATTGATGAGGCGGGTCAGATGTCCCTGGCCAATCTGCTGGTGATGGCCCGCTGCGCCCGAGGGGTCCTGCTGGTGGGTGATCAGCAGCAACTGGCCCAGCCCTCCCAGGCCGACCATCCCGGCGAAAGCGGCCTCTCCTGCCTCGACTACCTGATGCAGGGCCGGGCGGTGGTGCCTGGTGATCGTGGCGTGTTTCTCTCCACCAGTTGGCGGATGGAGCCGAGCCTCACCGCCATGGTTTCGGAGCTCTTCTATGACGGCCGCCTGCAGGCCCATCCAGCCAATGCCAGCAACCACATCCGCTGGCGTGAACCCTTCCTCGGCCACAACGGCCTGCCCATGCCGGGCCAGGGGCTTGTCTTTGAAGCGGTGCCCCACAGCGGCTGCAGCGTCTGCTGTGAGCCGGAGATCGATCGGATCGAGCAGCTGGTGGAGGCGTTGCTGGGCAACGGCTACTGCTATGCCCGCCGCGGTGGTGAACATCGGGGCGTGCTGAGCCCAAACGACATTCTGGTCACCGCTCCCTACAACGTTCAGGTCAATCGGCTGCAGCAGCGCCTGGGCCAACGGGCCCGCGTCGGCACCGTCGACCGCTTCCAGGGCCAGGAGGCACCGGTTGCCATCCATTCCCTCACCGCCAGCGATGGCGACTGCGCCCCCCGTGGCCTCGGCTTTCTGCTGGAGCCCAACCGGCTGAATGTGGCGATCAGCCGCGCCCAATGCCTCTCGATCGTGGTGGGCTCGCCCAGCCTGGCCTCGGGCCTGGCCAACACCGTGGAGGAGGCTGCCCAGCTCAACCGCCTCTGCCGCCTGATTCAGGCTGGAGCCGTCGAGCCGATGCGGACGTCATCCAGCTGACGCCGAGCGCTGAAACGGGAAGGGCTCAGGCACCGCGATCGTGGAGGGATGGCATCGACCTTCCCCTCACGCTTGTGAGCAGGCGCTGCTGGATCAGGCCAGTTCTGGGCCGGTGCCAGCGATTCAGCCAGCCGATCGGAGCAGCTCCTGAACCATCACCAGGGCATCCACGTAGCCGAGCTGCCTGTGGTGAAACGCCCCGGGCAGAACGCCGATGGTGCGGAAGCCGTTGCGCTCCCAGCAGCGGATGCCGGCGGTGTTGGTGCTCACTACCAGGTTGAACTGCATCGCCCGGAACCCCAGCCGCCGGGCTGCCTGGAGCGAGTGCTGGCAGAGGCTGCTGCCGAGGCCTTGCCCCCTGCACGCTTCGGCCACCACATAACCGGCATTGGCCACGTGGGCACCGAGGCACAGGGAATTGGGCCTGAGGTAGTAGCTCCCCACCACGGCCCCACCAGGATCGACGGCCACCATCACCGCCTGGCTCTGCTCCACCCAGAGGCCTCTCGCCTCGACTTCAGTGATCGCCGGGTCGTGGGGGAAGGTTTCGCCGGCACGGAACACCGGCTCCAGCAGGCCCCACACCCCCGGCCAGTCGGCTGGCTCAAAGGAACGGATCAGTTGCGGAGAGGTCATGGCCGCTTCGACTGGGAGGCCGGGCGCGGAGGAGGCCATCCACCGCCGCCTGTCGCCACACACTCTGCCGCTGAAGCCAGCTGCCTTGATGGCCCGGAGGCTGGGGGCCAGCAGGATGGAACCTTCTCAAGGAAGGCTCCGGAGGCACTGGATGAAGGTGATCGTCGATCTCTGCGTTGTGCCGATCGGGGTCGGCGTCAACCTGGCGCCCTACATCGCTGCCTGCGAACGGGTGCTGCTCGACGCCGGCCTCAAGATCCAGCTGCACCCCAATGGCACCGCGATCGAGGGCGAGTGGGCGCCGGTGTTCTCAGCAATCGAGGCCTGCCATGCGGCCGTGCACGCCATGGGCGCCCCCCGCATCTTCACCACCGTGAAGCTCAACACCCGCACCGATCGTGACCAGACGCTGGAAGACAAGGTGGCCAGCGTTGAGGCATTGCTCCTGCAACAGCCTGAAAGGGGCCAATGAGAAGGCGCCCCGTGGCTGGTGCCCTCAGGCCTCATGCAGGGTCTGGGCTCGCGAGCTGCCCTGGTCGTGGCCTCTGATTCATCGATAGATCCGCCAGCTTTGATTGTCAGTACGGCAAGCCACTCCTTCCGAGCGCCGGTGGGGTCAGACTGGATGCAACGTCACTCAGCAAGGAGAGTCCATGACCACCACCCTGGAGAGACCCGCCACCCTGGTGTGCGCCTGCCCGGGCTGCCACTGCACCGTGCAAGCGGACAGCCCGTTCCGCAACGGCACCCTGCTGTTCTGCAGCGATGTCTGCGCCAAGGGGCACCCCAACGGAGAGCCCTGCCACGCCGGCTGTGGCTGTGAATGCCATGGCTGAATCAGCTCCGCCGCTGCGGCTGCGATCGCCGGGTTTTTCAATGAACTCCTGGGCACAGTTCACCCCGAGTTCTTGTCACATTCTGCTGACTTTTCCGGTGATGAAGCCGCTGAGCAGGCAGCAGATTCCGATCGCCACACCGGCCACGATCGCCAGCCAGGGGCAGCAGCGTGGCCATGGGCTGAAAGGCAACAACGCAGGCCGATCCGTTGCCGAGCTGCTCGTCATCGATCGAACGGTGAGCTCCGCCGTCTGCGGCCTGAGGGACACTCCGATCGTTGGCTGATGGAAAGCCGTTGCTGTTCTCGGAAGCCAGCTGATCCAGCCACTGTGCCCAATCGAAACGCTGCCGGATCAGGCTTTCTCGATCGAGATGTCAGCCGAAAGGGTGGTTGCCACGGACCACTAAGCCGCAGCGGCCTCGATGATCGCTGTGGTGGAGGCCTCCACCGCTCGGGCCACTTCCCTCAGGGAGGGATCGGCCGAGAGGCTGGCGAGCACCGCCTCAGGGCGGATCATGCCGATGCGGGTCTGGCCGGCTTCGGTGTAGACGGAAATCCGGCAGGGCAGAGCCATGTTGAGCGCCATCGTGGTGCTGAGCACTGCGGCGGCCTGCTGGGGGTTGCATACCTCGAAGATGCGGCACTGCTCCGGAAACGGCAGGCCCTTGCTGCGCAGGGTGTTGCCCAGATCATGCACGGCCAGCACGCCGAAGCCCTGATCCACCGCAGCCTCCTGGAGGGCGGCGCTGGCCTCCAGGAAGGATTTCGGTGTGTCGAGGATGAAGAACGGATCCATGGGAGGTGTTCAGGATGTGCCGTACCAGCTGCGGTACCACTGGGTCATCTGCTCGATCTCCCGGCTCTGGGCCTTCACCATGGCCTGCTGCATCGCCCGCAGCTGCGGATGCTGGCTGTTCGTCTGGGCCATCGTGGCCATCATCACGCCCATTTGGTGGTGCGGAATCATCTGCTCGATGAAAGCCCGGTCGAAGTCCGGGGCTGTGCTCAGGGCTGAGAGGTTCATACCCCCGCCCATGTGTCCCATCCCCATACCCATGCCACCACCCATCCCCATCGGGCCGCCCATACCCCCCTGCCAACCCCAGCCCTTGCCCGGTCCCCAGCTGGGCACGGGCTGACTGAACCACTGCCGGTACCAGGCACGCATCTGGGCGTTCTCCTGTGTCTGGCTGGCCTTGATGCTCCTCGCCAACTCCTTGATCTCGGGCCGCTTCGCGCGGGTGAGGGCAAGATCGGCCATGGCGATGGCCCCGTCATGGTGAGGAATCATCATCACGATGAAGTGCTGATCCATCGTCTGGGTGCCCATCCGCCCTGGGCCGCTCCGTCCGACGCCCATCCCGCTTCCTGCTGGGGCCGCCGCCTGGGGCGGCCCTGAAAGCGCTGGAGCCCCCACTGAAAGGACGACCGCTCCCAGCCCTGCAGCGGCAACGAGTCTGAACGCAGCAGAACGGGTCTGGCCGAACGTGCATCGGTGCTGGCCCATCAGCTCTGCTCCCTTGCTTCTGGCTGTTATCAGCATGGGGTCGCAGCAGAGCGCTGGCCGCGGCTCTGGGTCATTGCTTCATCGAATTGGTGCCCATTCGTTCCGTGCTGGCCGGCCGTCACGATCAGCTTTCAGACCTGAAGATTGGGGCAGATCACATTCCCATCCTTGGCGGGATCGCTCTGCCAGCCGGCCAGCAATCCCTGCAGTTCCTTTCTGAGCTGTCGCAGCTCCTTGATCTGGCCATCGATCCGCTCGATCTGTCTCCCCAGCTGGATCTCGATGTCGCCGCAGGGCAGAGCACCGGCGTCGTGCACGGCCAGGCAGCCCTGGATCTCCTCCAGGCTGAGCCCGAGGGTCTTGAGCCGACGGATGAACTCCAGGCGTTGCAGGCTCTGCTCGGCGAACAGGCGGTAACCGCCTTCGCTGCGGCCGATCGCTGGCAGCAGGCCCAGGTCCTCGAGTAGCGCAGGGTCTTGACCGGCAGGCCACTGCGGCCGGCCAGGGCCCCGATCTTCATGCCAACGACCGCCATCGTCTTGACTCTCCACCCATGAGGAGAGTTTAAGCTAATTATCGATCACTTTTCATCCTCAGGCAGTCCGTGAATCCCATCGCTCTGGCTCTGCTCCTCTCGGCAGGCGTTGCCCTGGCACCCGGCGCCGCCCGCGCCCAGGCCAACGACATGTTCCCGAGCAAAGCCGCTGCGGAACAGCGAGCCAAGCAACTGAACTGCAGCGGTGCCTTTGCGATGGGCAAGGAATGGATGCCCTGCCAGAACTTCGATATCTAGCAGAAAGCCGTCGCCAAGGAAAAGTGACTCCACCGCTCCTTGCTCCTGCTCCGAGCCATTCCCCAGACCAACGGTTCTGGGGGTGATCACCCGGTTCATCTCCGGCTCTGGAATCGGTTAGTTGCTGGGCCGACGGAGCGGCAGGAAGCCAGCCACGCCGCCATCCTGATCAGGCCGCCCGGTACCGCCGCAGCAGCGATGAGTTGACGATCACCGAGAGCGAACTCAGGGCCATCGCTGCCCCGGCGATCATTGGATTGAGCCAGCCCAGAGCGGCGATCGGAATGCCGATTGCGTTGTAGATGAAGGCCCAGAACAGGTTCTGGCGGATCTTGCGCATCGTGGCCCGCGACAGGCCGATCGCACTCACCACCAGACGCACGTCGTTGCGGATCAGGATGATGTCGCCGGCTTCCTTGGCCACATCCGAACCGGAGCCGATGGCGATGCCGATGTTGGCCGTGGCCAGGGCCGGGGCGTCATTGACGCCATCGCCCACCATCGCCACCACCTGACCCGCCTGCTGCAGGGCCTTGATCGTTGCCGCCTTGTCGGCCGGGCGCACCTCGGCGATCACCTCCTCGATCCCCACCTGGTGGGCGATGGATTCAGCGGTGGTGCGGTTGTCGCCACTGAGCATGATCACCCGCACCCCTCGGCGCAGCAGCAGCTCCACGGCTTGGCGGGCCTCGGGTCTGATCGTATCGGCAACGGCGATCAACCCCAGGATCTGATCGGCTTGCCCCAGGAGCATGGCGGTTTTCCCCTGGGCCTCGAGCCCAGCAAGCTGGCTCTGCACAGGTTCGGGAAGGCGGGGCAGGAAGCGGCTCGCCAGGGAACGGTTGCCGAACCAGACGACACTGCCGGCCTGCCTGGCCGTGATGCCCTCCCCCACCTGGGCCTCGAACTGCTCCAGCGGCAGCAGGTCCAGATGGCGCGCAGCAACGGCAGCGGCGATCGCTGCTGCCAGGGGATGCTCCGAGCCATGTTCCAACGAACCCGCGAGCTGAAGCACCTCCTGCTCCGAAAGACTCCCAAGGGGCTCCAGATCGGTGAGCATCGGCTTGCCCAGGGTGAGGGTGCCGGTCTTGTCGAACACCATGGTGGTGAGCTTCTCGACCCGCTCCAGCACTTCGCCGCTGCGGATCAGGATGCCCAGCTCCGCGCCCTTGCCCACCCCCACCATCAGTGCGGCGGGCGTGGCGATGCCGAGGGCGCAGGGGCAGGAGATCACAAGCACGGCAATGAAGGCCAGCAGGCCACTGCTGAACTGGCCGGCCAGCGCCCAGATCGCAAAGGCGGCAAAGGCGATCAGCACCACGGCAGGAACGAACCAGCCCGTGACCTGATCGGCCAGCCGTTGCACGCTCGCGGTGCTGGCCTGGGCTTCCTCCACGATTCGCACGATCTGGGCCAGGGCCGTGTCGGCTCCCACCCGGCTGGCCTGAAATCGGAGCAGGCCAGCCCCATTCACCGTGCCACCGATCAGCTCGGCGCCGGCCTGTTTGGCCACCGGCAGGGATTCACCGGTGAGCAGCGATTCATCCACCGAGGAGCTGCCTTCGAGCACCACTCCATCGGCGGGGATCTTCTCGCCCGGGCGCACCAGCACCGTCTCGCCTGCGTCGATGGCATCGGCGGGCACGGTCATCTCCATGCCGTCGCGGATCACCGTGGCCGTGGCGGGCTGAAGATCGAGCAGCTTGCGCACGGCGGCTGAGGAGCGTTTCTTGATGATCTCCTCCATGAACTTGCCCATCAGCACGAAGGCGATCACCACCGCCGAGACTTCGAAGTAGACGTCGCGGTCATTGACGCCAACCGGCAGCCAGCTGGGCGCGAAGACCACCACCACGCTGTAGAAGTAGGCAACGGAGGTGCCCAGGGCGATCAGCACATCCATGTTGAGAGCGCGCCGCTTCAGGGCAGCCCAGGCACCGGTGTAGAACGACCAGCCACCGATGAACTGCACGGGGGTGGCCAGCACGAACAGCCACATCCCCCAGCTCATCCAGGGCAGGGCCGGCAGGGGCACCCAGGACATCAGGCTGACCCCGGCTGCCAGGGCAATGAAGGCCCCGGCCCGCAACAGCGCCAGCGCCAGCACCCCGCCGAGTACAAATCCCACGCGGCGGCGCATGACGCGCAGTTCGCGGTCGGGATTCAGGAAGGTCTGCAGGCAGGACTGGCTGCAGAAGTAGTAGGCCCTGCCGCCGCGCTGGGTGGTGAGAGCCGTGGCCACCGGCACGACCATTCCGCAGATCGGATCCTTGGCCATGCCCGCCTTGCCAGCGCCATCGGGCGGATGGCTGTGGTGATGGCAGGCCTGAGTGGTGCTCATGGCGGTGTTGCGGTTGGGCTCAGGTTGTGGTCGCTGTGGATCAAAGGCTGAACAGGGCGTCGTACTTGTGATAGTCGGGTTTACGCAATCCCCCCACGGCGAGCATCCGCCGCAGTTCGATGATCTCGGCCCGCTGGGCCACGATCACCCCTCTGGCGAAGCGCCGGATGGTGGGGTTGGTGCTCTTGGCCAGGGCGTCGTGGGCCATCAGCAGCGCCCCGCCGTGGTGATCGAGCATCCCCTCCAGGAACCACACCACCCGGTTGTCCTTGGTGGGGAGATCACCCATCATCCGCATGCCATCGATCTGGGCCTGGCTCATCCGGGTGAGGCCGGAGAGGCTGTTGGGATCCCCGCCGCTCGCCAGCGCCACCGGGTAGACGGGAGCCTGGGGGTACCAGGCCTTGCGCCAGAGGCCCATCGCCCGGATCTCGCCCGCCTGATCGCGCCAGATCGTCTTGCCGAGGGCTCCCACACCGGGGGATCCGATCCCGAAGACGAATTCGCTCATCCGCAGCGCCCCGGTGTGGTGCTGCACCATGCCGTCGATGAATCGCAGGTCGTAGGTGGCGCCGGCCGGACCGACGTCATGGGCGTGG
>JAHLYW010000002.1 GCA_025128135.1 Synechococcus sp. CS-1325 | reverse complement strand
GGCGGGATCACCCGGGTGATCCCGACCGCGCCGGAAGGGAAGAGCTCCACTTCGCTCGGAGCGAACAGAGCATCGGCACCGGCGTTTTCCGCTGAGCGGGAGTCGGCCTCCAGATCCCTGGGATAGGCAGCAAAATCCTCGCGAGGGCCGAACTGCAGCGGGTTGACGAACAGGCTGACCAGAACCCTCGGCTCCAGGGCATCACCGCCGGAACCGCATCGGGGTTGAAGGGGGCTGCGGATCAGCCCGAAATGGCCGGGATGCAGCGCCCCCATGGTGGGGACGAAATGAAGCGGCCGCTGACGCCGCTGGGGGTGCCCGCACCAGCGGCGCAATTCATCACAGGTTCGCAGCAGGATCACAGGAGATTGGAGACGAAGCTCAACCTCCAGCCTGGTAGAGCGAACCTACTGAAGGACTTCCAGGCGCACCTGGGCGATCCCGCTGGCGGTGAGCCCGAGTTTCTGGGCAGCTCCGTGGGCCAGATCGATCACACGATTGCCGTGGAAAGGCCCCCGATCATTGATGCGGACCTCGGTGCTGCGCCCGTTCCACAGATTGGTCACCCGCACCCGGGTGCCGAACGGCAAGGTGCGATGGGCAGCGGTCATGGTGCCGGGGCGGAAGACTTCACCGTTGGCGGTCCGATTGCCGAAGAAGCCAGGGCCATACCAGCTGGCTTCACCGCTGCTCACATGCTTGACACGGCGAGGCTGGGGGACCGGAGCGATCGGCTGGGGAACCACCGGACGAGGCTTCGGCTCCAGGCTGGGCTCAGGCTGAACCTCCCTGATGGCGACATCGCCGGAGGGTGCCTGAGCCGGATTGAAGGGTTCAACGGGTTGCACCATGGCGACCAGCTGTGGATTGCCGGAGCGGCTGCCATCGGCGAGCGCAGGAATGGCAAAACCACTGCCGGAGAGCAGAAACGCGAGGGCGCCGAGCGAAAGGTTGGAAGACATAACAAGCGGAAAACGCTGCCTACTGACAGCCACCGCTGATCAATCAGCGGCCCATCAACGATCAATTCCTCTCGAATGAAATGGCTGAGAGGAAGCAATCAAGCGATGGAGTTCCTGGCGAAAAACAACGACGAGTGGAACTTAATGGCATTCCTGAAATCCTGGGTGCTGCAAATTGGCGCCAAGTAATGATCAGGAATCATCATCATTGCCGACATCGCCCACCAGGACAGTGCCAGGACCGGCCACAGCGTTGCCGGATCGATCAGCGAATCGGATCGGGCACATCAGCAGAACTGATCTTCATGTGTGCCAATTCTGAAGTTGTCTACTGTTGTTGGCGCCGTCTTGCCTTCCTGGGGCACGAGGACCGCCGCCTTCCATCAGAGGATCAGCGGGTCGCAGCGATGTCCTCACCGACCTGAAGCCATGGATTACCGCACAGCAGGAGTGGACGTGGCCGCAGGCAGGGCCTTCGTCGAGCGAATTCGAACCAGTGTGGAGTCCACCCGTCGCCCCGAAGTGCTGGGCGGCCTCGGCGGCTTCGGTGGCCTCTGCCGCCTGCCGGCCGGCATGCGCAAGCCCCTGCTGGTGGCAGGCACCGATGGGGTGGGGACGAAACTCGAGTTGGCCCAGGCCCACGGCCACCACCATGCGGTGGGCATCGACCTGGTGGCGATGTGCGTCAACGACGTGATCACCAGCGGTGCCGACCCACTCTTTTTCCTGGATTACATCGCCACCGGCAAGCTCACGCCCGCCGCCATGGCCGCCGTTGTGGAGGGAATCGCCACGGGCTGCCGTCAGAGCGGCTGTGCCCTGCTGGGGGGGGAGACGGCCGAGATGCCGGGCTTCTACGCCCCCGGTCGCTACGACCTGGCCGGCTTCTGCGTCGCCGTGGTGGAAGAAGACGAACTCATCGACGGCAGCCAGGTGGTCGCTGGCGATCGGATCATTGCCTTGGCCAGCAGCGGCGTCCACAGCAACGGGTTCAGCCTTGTCCGGCGCATCCTCGAAGCGCGGGAGGTTCCGCCTGACTGCCAGCTGCCCGGCAGTGACCAGACCGTGATCGAGGCCCTGCTCCAACCGACGCGCCTCTACGTCCGGGTGGTGAAAGCCCTGCGGGAAGCGGGGATCCATCCCCATGGCATGGCCCACATCACCGGCGGGGGCTTGCCGGAAAACCTGCCCCGCTGCCTTCCCGAAGGCGTTCACGCCCGGATCGATGCCAACAGCTGGGAGCGGCCTGCCTTGTTCCGCTGGCTTCAGCAGCAGGGAGAGGTGCCCGAGCCGGATCTCTGGAACACCTTCAATCTCGGCGTGGGCTTCTGCCTGGTGGTTCCCGAGCAGGACCAGTCCGCCGCGATCGCCCTCTGCGCCGAGCTGGGTGTGGGCGCCTGGTGTCTTGGAGCCGTCGAGCCCGGACCTGCCCCCGCGCAAGGGCTGGAGGGCCTGCCCCTCGAACCGCCATCCCCCCCAACCACGGCTGGGCCAGTCGGCATTGGATGATGGTGCTGTCGACAACGTCAGCGGTTGGGCACAAGCCAACTTCCCCTGACTGGCAGCAACCGGATATCCGATGACTTCAACCAATGGACGCCTCACCCGGCGGCGCAGCTCCGCAGGCCCCTTACCCCCCAACCCCCCCCGCCGATCAAGGGAGGTCACACCCCATCCCAGTCCGATGCGGGCCACCTTCCTGACCCTCAGGGACCACGGCAAGGTGTATGTCTCGGATCTGCCCCGCCTCTCCGAGGGCCAGCTCAACCTGATCGGCCAGGAAGCCCGCGAAGTGCTCGAGAGCCTGACCCGGCGCCTTCAGGAACTTGCCCAGCAGTTGGTCCTCTCCCCCCTGGAGCAGGAAACCCGGATCAGGGCCACCACCAAACGGGATGTGACCGAGCGCTTCATCCGCTCGATCGAGGAGGAACAGGAGCAACGGCGCAACAACCCGGCCCTGCAGGGGGCGGCCCAGGAGTCCATTGCCCGGACCTTTCTGGAACTGGCCAGGCACCGGCTCCCCGGCAACACCTTCGAATCCCTGATGCAGGAAGCGATCGCCAGCTGTGATGGCGATGACGGCGACAGCCATCCCGAGGCGGCCGGCGAGCCGCTCAGGCTGAGCGCCGCACCGCCGAGGCCAGCCCTGGTCAACCTGCCGCGGCCCGCTTCGCTGCCGGTCGTGCTCAGCCCTGACCCCACGGCACCCCGGGCGGTGGGCTGAGTCAACCGGACTGGAACGGATTGGCCGGCATTCCCACAGGCAAGGCGAAGGCCAGTCGATCCAGGCCGGCAACCTCCGCATCGCTGAGCGTCCAGGACAGGGCAGCGGCAGCCATCTCGGCCTGGGCCACACTGCGAAGCCCAGGAATCGGCAGGGCGCCATGGGAGCGGCACCAGTTGATCGCCACCTCCGCCACCCTGGCGTCGTGCGAGCTGGCGACACGACGCATCTCCACCAGCAAGGGCTCGATTCTCGGCAGCAGACGCCTGTACAGCAGGCCGCGCGGACCGCGGGGCAGCGGTTGTCCCTGTCCGGTGGCATCGGTGAGCAACCCCAGAGCAAGGGGGCTGTAGGCAATCAGCTCGATACCGGTCTGGCGACACAGGTCGGCAAGGCCGCCGGGCGCCACCGGTTGCGGTGACAGAAGGGAGAGCTGCACCTGCAGGCTGGCCAGAGGGAGGCCTCGCTCGCCGAGCAACCGCTGGAGCTCGCCCAGGCGCCTCGGCCCCACATTCGAAACGCCGACACTGGCCACGGCGCCCCGTTCGACCAGGTCGGCCAGCCCCTGGAGCAGGGGACCTTCCTGCCAGGGTGCATAGCGGGCCGTGCTCCAGTGCAGTTGCACCCTGTCGAGCTTCCCCTCCAGGCGCCGGAGCGAGGCCGCGAAGGGACGTGCGAAGCCCTGGCGGCCCAGGCGCCAGGGAAAGGGGGCCAACTTGGTGGCCACACAGAGGGCCTCTCGCTGCTGCGGAGCCAGGGAGGCCGCAAAGCGGCCCAGCAAAGCTTCGCTGCGGCCATTGAAACGGCCTGTCCCGTAGGAATCGGCCGTGTCGAAGAAACGCAGCCCCAGCTCGATGGCTCGATGAAAGGTGGCCTCAAGAGCCTGGTCATCCCGCTCGGGTCGGTAGCCCCAGAGGAACTGATTTCCCCAGGCCCAGGTGCCCACTCCGATCGAAGGCTGGCCGGCGGGAGCCGGAGGCGAATGCCCGGTCGCTGAAGCCACCACCTTCGCAACACCCATCGCAGCGCAGCTCCCAGCCTGTTGACGCCATGATCATCTTCTCCGCCATCGACGCCTGGACCCGCACGCTCCACCCTCCCGCCTTGAGCCGGCAGGTGCTGTTCCATGCCAGCCCGCCGCACCCGCCAGCGATGCTGTGCTCTGCCATCACTGCGGCCGCACCGCCAGCAATGGCCGCCGGTGCCAGGGATTCTGCGTGGCGGATGCCGAGACCTGATCCGGGCCGCAACCGAGAATGGGTGCAATGGATCGATCAAGCCTCCTCGCCATGCCTGGACCCATGCCTCGATCCATGCACTGCGCCGCCCTGCTTAGCCTCCTGGCCGGCAGCGTGGCTGTTGCAGCCACCGCCAACGCCGAACCCCGAGCCACCCCGCCGAGCGACCCGATCGGCCGGTTGCAGCGCGCGGCCCGCACCTGCAGCAGCAACCTGGCAGAAGCCCCCCAGGCCCCCTGCAGTTCCGTGCAGTTCGAGCAGCAGACGGGCCAGCTGACCATTCGCTTCATCAGTGCGGGCCTGCAGCCGGAGGAGAGCAACCAACTCGTCTTCGTGGGGGTGTTGGCGCCCGGCAGCCCACCGATGGACTGTCAGCAGGGCCGCTGCCAGCTCAGGGAAGCAATCAGCACCACGGTGGCCAGCGTCAGTGAACGGAGCTTCGATGGCCGCGGTCTGGCCAAGGGGTTGCCCCAGGCCTGGCCTGCCAATGGGAGCTGCCAGGTGGAAAGAAACCAGGTGCGCTGCAAAGCCAGGGCCCTGAGCCAGGAACTCTGGAGCGCCGAGGCCGGCTTCTGACCCACGACCGCAGCCCAGATCCCCCAGGAACGATCAGAAGAGAGGCGGCACCCAGATTCGAACTGGGGATAAAGGATTTGCAATCCTCTGCCTTACCACTTGGCCATGCCGCCGCGCCGGGAGCAAACTCCCTGAACCGGATCGTATCAGCCATGGCATGCACTCCCGTCTGCTGGTCCTGAGCAACGGCCACGGGGAGGATCTGATCGCCCTGCGGGTGATCCGGGCCCTGCGCCAACGCCGACCGGACCTGGAGCTGGTGGTTCTGCCCCTGGTGGGCCAGGGGCTCGGCTTTGCAGCTGCGGAAGCCGCCGGTGAACTGGCCCTGGTCGGTCCCAGGCGCCCACTGCCCAGCGGAGGATTCAGCAACCAGAGCCTCAGGGGATTGCTCGCCGACCTCCGGGCAGGGCTGCCCCTGAACAGTTGGCGCCAGTTCCGGATCGTGCGCCGCTGGGGCCGCCGGGGCGATCCGATCCTGGCGATCGGCGATCTGCTGCCCCTGCTGCTGGCCTGGAGTGGCGGCTCTTCCTATGGCTTCATCGGCACTCCGAAAAGCGACTACACCTGGCGAAGCGGCCCAGGCAGGCACTGGCCGGATGATCGCTATCACCGCTGCAAGGGCAGCGAATGGGACCCATGGGAGTGGGCGTTGATGCGCACCGCCCGCTGCCGGCTGGTGGCCATGCGGGATGGCTTGACGGCACGGGGATTGCTCCGTCGAGGTGTGCAGGCCCTGGCACCTGGAAACCCGATGATGGATGGGTTCACGCCGCTGCCCGTGCCGTCGGCGCTGGCCCGCCAGCGCCGAGTGGTGCTGCTGGGCGGCAGTCGCCTGCCCGAAGCGCTTCGCAACGTTCAACACCTTCTCCAGGCCCTTGCCCTGCTTCGCCACCAGGGGCCCATCGTGGTGCTCTGCCCCACCGGGGCTCGACCAACAGCCGGGGAACTGGCAGCGGTCCTGCGGCTGGAGCGGTTCGTCCCCACCGCCCCGCCTGAAGGATGCGGGGCCAGCGCGGCCTGGCAACGGGGGGAGCAGATGCTGCTGATCGGGGAGGGATGCTTCCAGCGCTGGGCGCCCTGGGGGGAGGTTGGACTGGCCACGGCCGGCACCGCCACCGAACAACTGGTGGGCCTGGGCATTCCGGCCCTGTCCCTGCCGGGGCCGGGGCCCCAGTTCCAGAAGGCATTCGCCCGGCGCCAGAGCCGCCTGCTGGGTGGAGCCGTGCGGGTCTGCCCCACCTCGCAAGCCCTGGCCGAGCAGCTTGCCCGGTTGCTGGCATCCCCCTCCGAACGTCGCGCCCTCGGGCGGATCGGCCAGCGGCGCATGGGCAAGGCAGGGGGCAGCGAGCGGCTGGCCGGCCTGGTGGAGAGGAAACTGCTGGACCGGCAGCAGGGATGATGACCCTTCAGACCTGCCCGTGACCCGCCAATGCCCGCCCCCATCGATCGGGCCTACGCCACCGTTACCGGCAATCTGGCCAGCCTGCTTGGGATCAGCATCGCCTCGGCAAGGCGCCGGGTCGATCAGCAGGCCGCCCGTGAAGAGATCCGGGATGCCGGCGGGCGGGTGGCGATCGCCGAGCGGATGATCGAACAGGCGCGGGGCTCAACCCAGGCCCAGACCCGCTTACTGGATTCGCTGCTGATTGCCGAAACCGATGAGGCGAACTATCTCGACGAAGACTGAGGCGCAGCGGCGCCATGCCCTGGCGCACGCCCCTCAGTGCTCGAAGACCGAACCGAATCGGCGCCGATCCAGTTCCGAGAACACCGGGATGCAGGCGAAACAACGCCGGGCCAGCTCCAGGCGTTCCTCCCGCTCCAGAATTGCGGTCAGGCGCTCGTAGGCCGGCAGCAGAAAGCGCACATCATTGGCGGCATAGGCCAGCTGCGCTTCCCCCAGCTCCTCCACCCGGCCCCAGTCACTGCTCTGGGCCTGTTTGTCGAGTTCCACCCCCACCAACTCCTGCACCACCTCCTTGAGGCCATGCCGGGAGCTGTAGGTGCGGGCCAGGCGGCTGGCCACCTTGGTGCAGAACAACGGCGCCACGGCGATTCCGAGCCCTTCCCCCAGGGCCGCCACATCGAAGCGGGCGAAATGGAACACCTTCTCGACCGTGGTGCTCTCCATCAGTTGCTGGAGCCGCGGAGCCGCCTGCTGGCCGCGGGCGATGCGGATGCAGCAGACGTTGTCGCGAGCGTCGGCGATCTGGACCAGGCAGAGACGATCGCGGCCATGGACCAGCCCCATCGCCTCGGTATCGACCGCCAGGGCGGGAGCCGTTGAGAGCAGGGCCAGCCACTCGGAATCGAGATCGGTGTCGAAGACCGCAAAGCGGGCAGGGGGGGTGGGGGAAGCGGAGGCCATCGCACAAAACGGCAACGGCTGCCATCGTCGCCTCCGGCGCCGCCTGGGCCAGGATGAAACCATCTGCGGCCGACCGTCATGCCCGTTGCCCTGGGCTCTACCTTGCTGCTCACCCTGCTGATGACCGTGGGGCTGGTGTTTTTCCTGCGGGCAGCCAGCAAGGACCGAACGACCGTTGTGGAGGTGCATTCCCCCAGGCCCGCCCTAGACGTGCTGGAGGGTCTCAACCAATGGCTTCTGGAACGGGGCTGGCAGGCTGAAGCGGGTGATCCTGAACGGAGGCTGCTGCGGTTTCGGGGCCAGGTGGCCTCCAGCCTGCCGCTTGCCCTGCTGTTGTCACTGCTCGGTGGAGTGGGAGGTGCCTGCTTAGGCCTGGTGCTCAGGCAGCTGATCGGCGGCCAGACCTGGTGGCCCCTGTCCCTGACCCTGCTGGGCCCCCTGGCCGGATGGATCTACCGGCGACGGGCCGCTCGCCTGGAGCAGGTGGAGCTCCGCCTGATCAGCGAGGACGGGGCTCCAGACAGCAGGCTGCAGTTGCGGGCCCACCGGGATGAGTTGATCGCCCTGGAACTGGAGATCGCTCCCAGCCTCCAGCTCTCCAGTGATGGCTCCCTGCTCAGCTCACCGATCTGATCCCTGCCGTGCGCCCCTCTCCTGGCTTCCAACTGGCGTTGCTGGCCCTGCTCAGCCTCATCCTCGCCACGGCGGTGCGGGCTCCGGCGATTCCAGCGATCGACCCACTCACCGGACCGCGGGCAGCGCTCAACAAAGACTGGATCGGCCGCGCCGTACTCCCCGAAAACACAGCGATCCTGGTGATGGCCGGCCACGCCGACTCCCAGGCGATGGCGGGTGCGGGCACCCCCGGCGAAGCGGTCGCCCGCTTCGGGGCGGCGCCGATGGATCCGCTGATCCGCGACGAACTCCACTGGAACCTGCTCACCGCCCAACGGGTGGTGAGCCTGGCTCAGCAACGAGGCCTGAACGTCAGCCTCTATGTGCCCCCTCAGCGCACCATCGCCGACGGCGACGATCCGCGCACGAACTGGAGTGTCGGCAAGGCCTTCGCCCAGGGTGGCGGCTACGCCCTTGAGATCCACTTCGACGCCTACGGCCCCGATGGCTTCGGCTCGGGCCTGATCCCCCCGCTGCATCGACCGTTCAGTCGCCTGGATGAAAGCCTTGCCGCTGCCTTCGGGGCCTATTCCGCCAACTTCAGGGAGGGGCTCGGGGCACCGCGGCGGGGGATCGCGATCCTGGAGATCGGCAAACTGGAGGGCAGCCTGGAGGCGGCCCTGCGCGATCCGACCAGCCGCGAAGTGACCCTCAACGCGATCGCCACGCGGGTTGTGGACGCCTTTGCGGCGGGCCTCAGTCCACGGCCTGATGGGGCTGGCAACGTTCCCTGAGCGCGTCATCACCCAGCCAGTTCTGGGGACGGGTGAACAGATCGGTGAGCAGGGCCTCGCGACTGCCCGGCTCCGGCTGGTAGCCGTACTCCCAGCGCACCAGGGGAGGCAGCGACATCAGAATCGACTCGGTGCGGCCATTGGTCTGCAACCCGAAGATCGTGCCACGGTCGAAAACCAGATTGAACTCCACATAGCGACCGCGGCGATAGAGCTGGAACTGGCGCTCAGGCTCGCCGTAGGGAGTGTCCTGGCGCTTCGCGACGATCGGCCCATAGCTCGGCAGAAAGCCGTGACCGCAGGCCTGGGCCAGGGAGAACAACTGCTCCCAGCTCTGCTGTTGCACACCAGCGGCGGCGGCCCGCTCCGCGGCGGGACCCTCAGGGTCCTGGCCCTTGTAGAGCGCACCGGCCGGATCCTGGTAGTCGTAGAAGATGCCGCCGATGCCACGGGTTTCACCGCGGTGCTTCAGGTAGAAGTACTCGTCGCACCAGGCCTTGTAAACCGGGTAGAAGGCCGGGTTGACGCTGTCGCAGGCAGCTTTCAAGGTGCGGTGGAAGTGAATCGCATCGCTGAGAAAGGGATAGAACGGCGTGAGGTCGGCACCGCCCCCGAACCACCAGACAGGCCCGGCCTCGAAGTAGCGGTAGTTGAGATGCACCGTCGGCACATAGGGGTTGCGCGGGTGCAGCACCATCGAGGTTCCGGTGGCGAACCAGGGGTGGCCTTCGGCGTCGGGCCGCTGACTGAGGATCGATGGGGGAAGACGCTCCCCCTTCACTTCAGAGAAATTGACGCCGCCCTGCTCGAAGACGCGCCCAGCCGTCATCACCCGGGAGCGTCCACCGCCCCCCTCCGGCCGCTCCCAGCTCTCCTCCTGGAAGCTGCCTTCTCCGTCGAGGGCCTCGAGGCCAGCACAGATGCTGTCCTGAAGCCCCATCAGCAGCTGCTTCGCCCGGGCCCTGGAATCGGGGGGAGGCGTCTCGAGCCCGGCCGGATCCGCTCCTGTCTGCTGGGCCACTGCGTTTCGCCTCACGGGTTGGTCAGCCACTCAGCATCACCCCCGGGGGGCGAGGAAATCCTGCTCACCTTTCCAGGTCACCCTGCCCCTCCACAACCTTTCGAGAGCCTCTGTCACGGGCATCACGCCTAGGATCGCCATTCGAATGAATGCCGAGGGGATGGCCACCGCTGATCAGGCGCTTGAGGCCTTGAACCATCTGCACGACGCCGGCAGTGGTCGAACCCTTCTCGATCTGGGCTGGATCGGCCAGGTGCGGGTCCACGCCAGCCGGGCTGTGTTCCGCCTGGCCCTGCCCGGCTATGCCACGAGTCAGCGGGAGCGCATCGCCGCCGATGCCCGTGCTGCCCTGCTGAAGCTCGAGGGCATCGATGACGTGCAGATCGAAATCTCCCAGCCTGAGGCCCCTGATTCCGGCCACGGGCATGGTCATGGCCCCGCCAGCGGGTCCTCTTTGCCTTCCAAGCAGGGCATCCCAGGGGTGAAACGGGTGATCGCCGTGAGCAGCGGCAAAGGTGGCGTGGGCAAGAGCACCGTGGCGGTGAACCTGGCCTGTGCGATGGCGCGCCTGGGGTTGCGGGTCGGCCTGCTCGACGCCGACATCTACGGGCCGAATGTCCCCACGATGCTGGGGGTGGCCGATCGCACTCCGGAGGTGCGCGGCAGTGGCGACCAGCAGATCCTCACGCCGATCGAAGTCTGTGGTGTGGCGATGGTGTCGATGGGGCTGCTGATCCAGGAGAACCAGCCGGTGGTCTGGCGCGGGCCGATGCTGAATGGCATCATCCGCCAGTTTCTGTACCAGGTGGAGTGGGGCGAGCGCGATGTGCTCGTGGTTGATCTGCCGCCCGGCACCGGCGATGCCCAGCTCACCCTCGCTCAGGCCGTTCCGATGGCCGGAGTGGTGATCGTCACCACTCCCCAGAAGGTGTCGCTTCAGGACGCAAGAAGGGGCCTGGCGATGTTTCTGCAAATGGGCGTCAGCGTGTTGGGTGTGATCGAAAACATGAGTGTGTTCATTCCTCCTGATCGCCCTGATGCCCGCTACGCCATCTTCGGCTCCGGTGGCGGCGCCGAACTCGCCAGTGAAGCCAACGTGCCCCTGCTGGCACAACTGCCCCTGGAGCTGCAGGTGGTCGAAGCCGGTGACCGGGGCCTGCCGGTGGTGGTGGCCCAGCCCCAATCCAGCACCGCCGAGGCATTTATGGCCCTCGCCGAAACGCTGCTGCTGCCAAGCCTGAGCCACGCCTGAGCGTGATGTCCTCACGGAGCGGGCGGCGCAGTGTGTGCAGCCAGGCGCGCCCGGCCCGGCGCGCCTGGCTGCACGGGGTGGATCTGGTGCTGTGGGGAATCCCTCTGGCCATGACCTTTCTGGCCGGGATTCTGATCGCCAGCACCCAGCGTCAGGCCGATTACGCCGACTGGTATCAGCACTGGATCACCGGGGCGGTGGGGCTGGCCCTGGCCCTGCTGCTGGCCCGCCTGCCGTTGAGCCGGCTCACCGGCCTG
>JAHLYW010000013.1 GCA_025128135.1 Synechococcus sp. CS-1325 | reverse complement strand
GATCGCCAGTTCTAGCGATCAGGGGGCCAACCAGGGGCCAACCAGCCGACGGGCCCGCTCCAGGGCCAGAGGCCAGAGGGCGGCATCCTCGAGCAGGCGGCGGCCACCCCGCTCCGCCTCAAGCATCAATGGCTGAAGCAGGGAACGGGCCATTCCACCGAAGGCAACTCCACCGGCTTGAGCCCGGGCGGCGAGGGCGGAGCCCGCCTGGCGCCGGAGCAACGGCAAGGTCAGCCCGTTGGTGCCACCCGCCAGCTGCAGCGGTCCAGGCGGCGCCAAGGGCCGCATGGCCGTGAGCAGTCGCAACGCCGCATGGGCGGTGCCGTCCCCGATGTCCCCACTCATCGGCCGGCCGTCCAGCTGCCAGATCGGACACAGCTGGTGGTGGCGCAGCAAGGCGAAACGCTGCCAGAGCTCCCTGCTGGTGGAGCTGGCAGGATCAGGGCCCTCTCCCCAGCCACAGCTCACCGCCAGATGCCTGAGCGGCAGACCTGAGGCGATCACCTGATCGAGGCGAAGGGCGAAAGACTCGCCCCGCCCGGGCTGGGTATGGAGCTCGACCAGATCGGGCTTCAACCGGGCCAGAAGCGGAGCAACCTGGGCGGCTGAGAGGACCTGGCCTCGCTCCTCGATCAAGCCCTGGGGACAGACAGGAAGACAGCGACCACATCCGTAGCAGCTCTCGGCCCGGACACCCCCCTCAGCAGCGATCGCCAGGGCCGGACAGACCCGCTGACACGGACGTGGACAACGGGGCGGGCAGCGGAGCGGATCGAACCAGGCCTTGCGAAAATGGGGATCCTCACCATCGCTGAGGCTGACCATCAGCCAGGGACGGCTCGGAGTGGCCGAATCAGACTGATCGAGCCCCCAGCCGATGCCCCGTCGGGCTGCAGCCACCACCGCAGGGTCCGCCGCCACATCAATGCAATGGACACCGGCCAGGGTATAGATCCCACACAGGTCTTCGATGCCGGCGGGATCCTGGTTGCTGGCCCCGCAGATCAGCTTGACCCAGTGGCCATGGGCCAGGGCCTGCTCAGGCCGCACACAGCTCCAGTGGCTCCCAGCGCAGGCTGCGCGAACCCCCCATCTCCGCAACGATCTTCAGGCGCGGTTCCCGCCGGGTCAGGGAGCAGAGCGAAGCGCGCTCTGCGGCTGAAAGGACCTGGGCCTCCAGCAACCAGAGCAGAATGGGGCTGTCGCCCTCAAGCAGGGATCCGAGCTGAGGCATCACCCGCTGGACCGTGCCGACGGCAGCACCACGGCCGACACTGTGATGACCAAGGTGGGGAGGTCGGATCCCGTGCGACTCGAACAGAAAAGCTTCGGGGTCACCAAGACCCCGCGCCGAGGTCATCTGGGCGCGGTAGCCACTTGCCCGCAGGCGGCGCAGCAGACGGGTTTCGGCGCCACCTTCCAGCGGGGCGTAGAGCGCGAGCGCTCCGGCCTGCTCCAGGTCGGCACGGAAGCGACGGCCACTGAGCAGCAAGGGCATGGGAAGGTCCGCACCAATGGGTCCGATTCTGACAGGAGAACCCCTTGAAAATGGTGGGGTTGATCGTGAGGTATGTTGAATGACTGTGCAATTGATCTGCGCCCGTCCGCTAGCCGGGCCTCCGGATCTCTGCGCGGAGTCATCGCTGGCGATGACTCCTTTCGAGGCAAACCCATTTCCTGATCCACTCCCTCGTCTGAGTTGAATTTCAACCCACCGGTTGAACCAGCCCAGCCACAGGAATCCAGGATTTGGCGGGAAACTGTCGCTCGGTTTCGATCGAGCGGGAAAGTCCCGGCCTGCTGTTTCGCTCCACCGCTAGCTCAATCGGTCTTGCCCTGAACTGTTCACTGAACTGCTCAGGTCAAAACCGCGTCAGACCCAGTCAGGCCGCGTCAGACCCTGTCAGACCCAGCCATCCAAGTCGGACCAAAGCGAGTTCCACGAAGCAGCCCCAGGTCTTTCCGGTTCATCATTGAACGGGGAAGCATTGTCCTTGCTGGCGTCCATCCCATCCCATGTCCATCGGCATTCTCGGGAAGAAACTGGGTATGTCCCAGTTCTTCACGGCAGAAGGCAAGTCCATCCCGGTCACCTTGATCGAGGCGGGTCCCTGCCGCATCACCCAGGTCAAAACCCCAGCCTCCGACGGTTACACAGCCGTTCAGCTCGGCTTCGGCGAGATTCGCGAGAAACTCGTCAACAAGCCGGCCACCGGCCACCTGGCCAAATCCGGCCCCAATCCGCTGCGCCATCTCACCGAATACCGGCTCAACTCGGTTGACGGCCTGGAGCTCGGAGAAGAAATCACGGTTGAGCGTTTCGAAGCCGGCCAGAAGGTCGACGTCAGCGGCGACACCATGGGGCGTGGCTTCAGTGGTTATCAGAAGCGGCACGGCTTCAGCCGTGGTCCGATGAGCCACGGTTCGAAGAATCACCGGCAGCCCGGTTCAACCGGAGCGGGCACCACCCCCGGCCGGGTCTATCCCGGCAAGCGGATGGCCGGCCGCTACGGCGGCAAGCAGACCACCACCCGGGGCCTCACGATCCTCAAGGTCGATTTTGAGCGCAACCTTCTGGTGGTCAAGGGTTCGGTGCCGGGCAAGCCCGGGGCCCTGCTCAACATCCGCCCCGCCAAGCGGGTCGGTGACAAGGAGGCGAGCTGAGAATGTCAACCATGATTCAATGCGTCATTCGTGATTGGCAGGGGAAGGAGGCTGGTGAAGCCTCTCTCAACCTGAAGGTCGCCAAGGATTCGTCAGCGGCCGGCCTGGTGCACCGCGCCGTGGTGCGGCAATTGGCCAATGCGCGCCAGGGCACTGCCAGCAGCCTCACCCGCGCCGAAGTGCGCGGTGGCGGTCGCAAGCCCTACAAGCAGAAAGGCACCGGTCGGGCCCGTCAGGGCTCGATCCGCACCCCGCTCCGCCCAGGCGGCGGCGTGGTGTTCGGTCCCAAGCCACGCTCCTACGCCGTTTCGATGAACCGGAAGGAGCGGCGGCTTGCCCTGCGCACGGCGCTGATCAGTCGGGCCGCCGACATCACGGTGGTGAAGGGATTCGCAACAGCCCTCGAAGCACCCAAAACACGGGAGATCGTGGCAGCCCTGCTGCGCTGGGACATCCCGGCCACCGACAAGGTGCTGCTGGTGCTCGATGCCCCATCCGAGGTGGTGCGCCTGTCGGTGCGCAATCTCGAAAAGGTGAAACTGATCGCTGCCGATCAGCTGAACATGTTCGATCTGCTCAATGCCAAGCGATTGGTGCTGAGCGAGGAGGCACTGGCCAAGATTCAGGAGGTCTACGGCGATGACTGAACGTTTTGAAGGTCGGCTCGCGGACGTGATCCGCAAGCCGCTGATCACCGAAAAGGCCACCCGTGCTCTGGAACTCAACCAGTACACCTTTGAGGTGGATCATCGGGCCGCGAAGCCCGACATCAAAGCCGCCGTCGAGCAACTCTTCGACGTAAGGGTGATCGGGGTGAGCACCATGAATCCCCCGCGTCGGTCCCGCCGCGTCGGGCGGTTCGCCGGCAAGCGTGCCCAAGTGAAGAAAGCGGTGGTCCGTCTTGCCGCAGGCAACAGCATCCAGCTCTTCCCAGAGGCCTGAGGGAACTGAACCGTTATGGCAATTCGCAACTACCGTCCCTACACCCCCGGCACCCGCGGTCGTGCCGCCAGTGACTTCAGTGAAGTCACTGAGCGGAAACCGGAGCGGAGCTTGGTCATGGCCAAGCACCGCAACAAAGGTCGCAACAACCGCGGTGTGATCACCTGCCGTCACCGCGGTGGTGGCCACAAGCGTCTCTACCGGATGGTCGACTTCCGCCGCGACAAGCACAACGTGGTGGCCAGAGTGGCCGCCATCCACTACGACCCCCACCGCAACGCCCGGCTGGCCTTGCTCTTCTACACCGACGGCGAAAAGCGCTACATCCTGGCTCCGGCCGGGATTGAGGTGGGCCAGACGGTGGTTTCGGGTCCGGAAGCGCCGATCGAAACCGGCAATGCCTTACCGCTCTCCTCCATTCCACTTGGCTCCAGCGTTCACAACGTTGAGCTCTACGCCGGGCGTGGTGGCCAGATGGTTCGCACCGCCGGAGCCAGTGCCCAGGTGATGGCCAAGGAGGGCGACTACGTCGCCTTGAAACTGCCTTCCACGGAAGTCCGGCTGGTACGCCGCGAGTGCTACGCCACCCTGGGCGAAGTGGGCAACGCCGAGGTCCGCAACACCAGCCTCGGCAAAGCCGGCCGCAAACGCTGGCTGGGCCGCCGTCCCGAGGTGCGCGGCAGTGTGATGAACCCCTGCGATCACCCCCACGGTGGTGGTGAGGGTCGGGCACCGATCGGCCGCTCCGGCCCGGTCACCCCCTGGGGCAAACCTGCCCTGGGCCTCAAAACCCGTAAGCGGAACAAGCCGAGCAATCGGTTTGTGCTGCGCAAACGTCGCCGCACCTCCAAGCGGAGCCGTGGCGGACGGGATTCGTGATGGCCAACAACCCCGTTTTGCACTCTGCTTAAACCGCCATGGGACGTTCACTCAAAAAAGGACCTTTTGTTGCCGATCACTTGCTGCGTAAGGTCGAAACGCAGAACAGCGCCGGCGACAAATCCGTGATCAAGACCTGGTCACGGGCTTCGACGATTCTGCCGATGATGATCGGCCACACAATCGCTGTTCACAACGGCAAGAGCCATGTGCCCGTCTACGTGACGGAGCAGATGGTGGGCCACAAGCTGGGGGAGTTCGCCCCCACCCGCACCTTCCGCGGCCACATCAAGGACAAAAAAGGTGCCCGTTAAGGAGCGAAACACCATGGCCAATCCAACCTCCACCAGCCAAGAAGCCTGCGCCCACGGCCGCTACATCCGCGGTTCCGTATCGAAGGTGCGTCGGGTGCTCGACCAGATTCGCGGCCGCTCCTATCGCGAGGCGCTGATTCTGCTTGAGTTCATGCCCTACCGCTCCACTGGTCCGATCACGAAGGTGCTGCGTTCTGCAGTTGCCAACGCGGAACACAACCTGGGCCTTGATCCCGCCTCCCTGGTGATCAGCACGGCCATCGCCGACATGGGTCCATCCCTGAAGCGATTCCGTCCACGCGCCCAGGGGCGAGCCTTCGCCATCAAAAAACAAACCTGCCACATCAGCATTGCTGTGGCAGCACCCATCACCTGACCCCCGAGGACACCGACCGATGGGACACAAGATCCATCCAACCGGCCTGCGCCTGGGGATCACCCAGGAACACCGCTCGCGCTGGTATGCACCCAGCAAGACCTATCCCCTCCTGCTTCAGGAGGATGATCGGATCCGCAAGTTCATCCACAAGAAGTACGCCAGTGCCGGCATCAGCGACGTGTTGATCGCCCGCAAGGCCGATCAGCTTGAAGTTGAGCTCAAAACAGCTCGCCCCGGCGTGCTTGTCGGCCGCCAGGGCAGCGGGATCGAAGATCTGCGCACCGGAATCCAGACCACCCTCGGGGATCGCCACCGCCAGGTGCGCATCAACGTTGTGGAAGTGGAGCGGGTCGATGCCGACGCTTTTCTGCTGGCCGAGTACATCGCCCAGCAACTTGAGAAGCGCGTGGCCTTCCGCCGCGTCATGCGGATGACCGTTCAACGTGCCCAGCGGGCCGGTGTGCTGGGATTGAAGATTCAGGTGAGCGGTCGCCTCAACGGCGCTGAGATCGCCCGCACTGAATGGACCCGCGAAGGACGTGTGCCACTGCACACTCTCCGAGCCGATATCGACTACGCCACCAAGGTGGCCACCACCACCTATGGAGTGCTCGGTATCAAGGTCTGGGTGTTCAAAGGGGAAGTGCTACCCGGGCAGAAAGAACAGCTGCCTGCGGATGGAGCCGCCCGACGCCGCACCAGCCGGCGTCCCCAAGAATTTGAAGACCGCTCCAACAAGGAGTGATCAGGAGACCTGAATCATGCTGAGTCCACGTCGCGTCAAATTCCGCAAACAGCAGCGAGGCCGCATGTGCGGCACCGCTACCCGGGGCAACACGATTGCCTTCGGTCAGTTTGCATTGCAAGCCCAGGAATGTGGCTGGATCACTTCCCGCCAGATTGAAGCCAGCCGCAGGGCCATGACCCGCCATGTCAAGCGGGGAGGGAAAATCTGGATTCGGATCTTCCCTGACAAGCCCGTCACGATGCGTCCTGCCGAAACCCGCATGGGCTCCGGTAAGGGCAACCCGGAATTCTGGGTGGCCGTGATCAAACCCGGTCGCATTCTCTTTGAGATGGGCGGTCCGGAAATCACCGAAACCATCGCCAAGGAGGCGATGCGCCTGGCTCAGTACAAACTGCCGGTCAAAACAAAATTCCTGGCCCTGGATGACCAGGCACCCGTGTCCACTCCAGAACCCGTTCTGGAAACCGTCCTCTCCGGGGACTCCTGACCATGGCCCGTCCTGACATCACCGAGGTCCGCAACCTCACCGACGCCGAGATCCAAGAACAGATCAGTGGCTGCCGCCGCGAACTGTTCGACCTCCGCTTCCAGCAGGCCACCCGCCGCCTGGAGCAACCACACCGCTTCAAGCAGAGCCGCATCAAGCTGGCCCACCTGCTGACGGTGCAGAAGGAGCGTCAGCGCTCCGCCCTGTCCGCCTCCTGATCCCCCTCATACCAACCATGGCACTCAAGGAAAGGGTCGGCACCGTCGTCAGCGACAAGATGGACAAAACGGTGGTGGTGGCGGTCGAAAACCGCTTCCCCCATCCCATCTATCAAAAGACCGTCAGCCGCACCACCCGCTACAAAGCCCACGACGAGGAGAACCGCTGTCAGGTGGGGGATCGGGTTCGGATCACCGAAACCCGTCCGCTCAGTCGCACCAAGCGCTGGGCCGTGGCCGAGGTTCTCAATCCATCCGGCGCAAGCTGAGCAGATCCCACCATGATTCAGCAAGAAACTTTCCTCAATGTCGCTGACAACAGCGGCGCCAAACGCATCCAGTGCATCCGGGTGCTCGGCACGAACCGTCGCTACGCCCATGTGGGCGATGTGATCGTGGCGGCCGTCAAGGACGCCATGCCCAACATGGGCGTGAAGAAATCGGATGTCGTGAAGGCCGTGGTGGTCAGAACCCGTGCCACCCTCCGTCGGGATACCGGCAACTCAATTCGCTTCGACGACAACGCTGCCGTGATCCTCGGCACCGACAACAATCCAAAAGGCACCAGGGTCTTCGGACCCGTTGCCCGCGAATTGCGTGAACGTAACTTCACCAAGATCGTTTCCCTCGCTCCGGAGGTGATCTGAGATGGCCACGGCAACCGTCAGAACCAAGCCCGCCGAGCGCATCAAGATGCGCATCCGCAAAGGCGACACCGTCAAGGTGATTGCCGGCAAGGACAAAGGCAAAACCGGCGAAGTGCTCCGCACCCTGCCGAACGAGAACAGGGCGATCGTGCAGGGCATCAACCTGCGCACCCGCCACATCAAACCCACCCAGGAAGGTGAGAGCGGCCGCATCGCCACCGAGGAAGCCTCTGTGCATGCCTCCAACCTGATGCTGTATTCCACCAGCGCGGCCGTGGCCAGCCGGGTGGAAATCGCCATCCAGGCCGACGGCACCAAGAAACGTCGTCTCAAGAAAACCGGCGAACTGATCGATTGATCCGTCAGCCGATCCAGTCCCGCTCCACCTGCCACCCACGCTCCTTTCCTCCCTTCTTCGCTCTCTGACAACGTCCAGAAGCGCAACTCCTCCGCCCGCCATGTCACTCAAACAGCGCTACCGGGAGACGATCCAGCCCAAGCTGCTCAAGGATCTCAACCTCTCCAACATCCACGAAGTTCCCAAGGTGATGAAAGTCACCGTCAACAGGGGCCTCGGCGAAGCCGCCCAGAATGCCAAGGCTCTGGAGGCCTCGATCGCGGAGATGGCCACCATCACCGGTCAGAAAGTGGTGGTGACCCGGGCCAAGAAGGCGATCGCCGCCTTCAAGATCCGGGAGGGGATGCCGATCGGCGTGGCCGTCACCCTTCGTGGCGAGCGGATGTACGCCTTCCTGGAGCGTCTGATCAACCTGGCCCTGCCCCGAATCCGTGATTTCCGCGGCGTCAGCCCCAAAAGCTTTGACGGCCGCGGCAATTACACCCTCGGGGTTCGCGAGCAGATCATCTTCCCGGAAATCTCCTACGACAAGATCGACGCCATCCGCGGCATGGACATCACCATCGTGACCAGTGCCCGTACCGACGAAGAGGGCCGGGCCCTCCTCCGCGAGATGGGAATGCCGTTCCGCAGCAACTGAGCCCTCTTCGGACCCACCCATGGCCAACCACGACCCGATTTCAGACATGCTCACCCGCATCCGCAATGCGAGTGAGAAAAAGCACCAGACCACCAAGGTGCCTGCTTCCCGCCTCTCCCACAGCATCGCCAAGGTGCTCCAGAAGGAAGGCTTCATCGCCGAGATCAGTGAAGAAGGCGAAGGGGTGTTGAAGCACCTTGTGCTTGAGCTGAAATACAGCGGCAAGCATCGCCAGCCCACGATCCGCTCTGTCCAGCGGGTCAGCAAGCCTGGCCTGCGCATTTACAAGAACACGCGGCAGTTGCCCAAGGTGCTCGGCGGCCTTGGTGTGGCGATCATCTCCACCTCCAGGGGTGTGATGAGCGACCGTGATGCCCGCAAGCAGGGCGTCGGCGGTGAAGTGCTCTGCTACATCTACTGATCTGAGAGCCAACCATGTCACGTATAGGTAAAGCTCCGATTCCCATCCCCGACAAGGTGTCCATCACCTTGGATGGACTGGCGGTATCGGTCAAAGGTCCCAGGGGTGAACTCAGTCGCGTCCTTCCCGATGGCGTGGTCATCAGCGAGGAGAAGGGCACCCTGCTGGTCGCCGCGGCCGATGGAACCCGGCGCTCCCGGGAGCGCCACGGCCTCTGTCGCACCCTGGTGGCCAACATGGTCGAGGGCGTGAGCAAGGGCTTCACCCGCAAGCTCGAAATCATCGGGGTCGGCTACCGCGCCCAGGTGCAGGGCCGCAAACTGGTGGTGAGCGCCGGCTACAGCCACCCCGTCGAAGTCAACCCTCCCGAGGGCATCACTTTTTTGGTGGAGAACAACACCCAGGTGCTGGTCTCCGGTTCCGACAAGGAGCTGGTGGGCAACGAAGCCGCCAAAATCCGCGCCATCAGGCCACCCGAGCCCTACAAGGGCAAAGGCATCAAGTTCGAGGGTGAACGCATCCTGCGCAAAGCCGGCAAAACCGGCAAGAAATGAGGACGGCCTGAGCCTCCCTATCCCTACCTGCCATGTCCACCGTTTCCCGCAAACAGCAGACCCAGAAGCGTCACCGCCGCCTGCGTCGCCACCTCAACGGCACCGCCATGCGTCCGCGCCTGGCCGTGTTCCGCTCCAACAACCACATCTACGCCCAGGTCATCGACGACGAAGCCCAGAGCACCCTCTGCGCCGCCTCGACCCTCGACAAGGACCTGCGCACCAGCCTCGAGGCCAGCGCTTCCTGCGATGCCTCCGTGGCGGTGGGTCAGCTGGTTGCCCAGCGGGCACTGGCCAAGGGCATCCAGCAGGTCGTGTTCGACCGCGGTGGCAAGCTGTACCACGGTCGGGTCAAAGCCCTTGCCGACGCTGCCCGGGAAGCGGGCCTCGAGTTCTGAACCGGATCCAACCATGAGCGAAATCAACCAACAGATCCAGTCCAGCGAGATTCCCGGGGCCGCCGATGTTCCGGCCGCTGCCGAGGGCCAGCAGGAGCGGCGCGGCGGCCGGGGAGGCGCTGATGCCAAAGGAGGCGACCGACGCGGAGGTGGACGGCGGGGCGACAACCGCCGTGGCCAGGAGCGCGACTCCGAATGGCAGGAACGGGTGGTTCAGATCCGCCGGGTCTCCAAGACCGTCAAGGGCGGCAAGAAAATGAGCTTCAGGGCCATTGTGGTGGTCGGCAACGAACGGGGCCAGGTGGGCGTCGGCGTCGGCAAAGCCGGTGACGTGATCGGAGCGGTTCGCAAGGGCGTGGCGGACGGCAAGAAGCATCTGGTCAAGGTCCCCCTCACCCGCACCAGCTCGATTCCCACCGACAGCCGTGGCGTCGACGGGGCCGCCAGCGTGCTGATGCGCCCCGCGGCCCCGGGCACCGGCGTGATTGCCGGCGGTTCGATCCGCACCGTGCTCGAACTGGCCGGCATCAAGAACGTGCTGGCCAAACGGCTGGGCAGCAAAACCCCGCTGAACAATGCCCGCGCCGCCATCCAAGCCCTGCAGGTGCTGCGGACCCACAAGGAAACCGCCAAAGAACGGGGCATTTCCCTTGAGCAGATCTACTCCTGAGCCCGTGATGACACTCTCCCTTCAAACTCTCAAGCCCCAGGCAGGCTCACGCCGCCGCAAACTTCGCAAGGGTCGCGGCATCGCCGCCGGCCAGGGCGCCAGTTGCGGTTTCGGCATGCGTGGCCAGAAATCCCGTTCCGGCAGCCCAACCCGCCCCGGCTTCGAGGGAGGCCAGATGCCTCTCTATCGCCGCTTGCCGAAGCTCAAGCACTTCACCCTGGTGAACCCCAAGCAGTTCACCGTTCTGAACGTCGCCAAGCTGGCTGGGTTGAAAGCCGGCAGCCTGGTCAATCTGGATTCCCTGGTTGAGGCGGGGCTGGTCACCAGCCCGAAGCACCCGCTCAAGATCCTCGGCAACGGTGATCTCGAGGTCAAACTCACGGTGCAGGCGGCAGCGTTCACCAGCAGCGCCCGCGAAAAAATCGAGGCCGCCGGTGGTCAGTGCGACCTGATCGGCTGACCTCCGATCGGGTTGTTCCCGTGCTGTTCGACCAAGCTGTTTGACAAGCCTGAGCCGTCTGCCCGCCGATCCCCGGCTGAGCAGGCGGCTTTCAGCATTGCTGTCCTTCCTCCGACCTTCGCCCGTTCACACCATGCTCGTCAGCCGGGGGCGCAACCCCAGTGCAGGGGAAATCATCATTCAACTGATCCAGTCCAAGGGGCTGCGCGACAGGGTGCTGACCACCCTCGGCCTCTTGCTGCTGGTTCGCCTCGGGATCTACATCCCGGTTCCCGGCATCGACCGGGTGGCCTTTCAACAGTTCATCCAGCAGGGGGGGCAGCTGATCGGCTTCCTCGACATCTTCACCGGCGGCGGCATCTCGACGCTCGGCGTGTTCGCCCTCGGGATCCTGCCATTCATCAACGCCTCGATCATCCTCCAACTGCTCACCGCCGCCCTGCCCCAGCTCGAAGATCTCCAGAAGAACGAAGGGGAGGCCGGCCGACGCAAGATCGCCCAGATCACCCGCTACGTGGCACTGGGCTGGGGAATTCTTCAGAGCACCGTCTTCGCCCTGATTCTTCGGCAATACGCCTTGCCTGGCGTTTCCCAGCCTGTCTTCGTGATTCAGACCAGCCTCGCCCTGGTCACAGGCTCGATGGTGGTGATGTGGATCAGCGAGGTGATCACCGAGCGGGGCATCGGCCAGGGGGCGTCCCTGGTGATCTTCGTGAACATCGTGGCCACCCTGCCCCGGGCACTCGGCTCCACCGTGGAACTGGCCCAGAGTGGCGACCGGGCCACGGTCGGCGGCATCGTGATCCTGGTGCTGATTTTCCTGGTCACGATCGTCGGGATCATTTTCGTTCAGGAAGGCAGCCGCCGCATTCCGATCGTGAGTGCCAAACGCCAGGTGGGGCAGGTCAGCATGCTGGCCGCCCGTCAGAGCTATCTGCCGCTCAAGTTGAACGCCGGTGGCGTGATGCCGATCATCTTTGCCTCTGCGGTGGTGTTCCTGCCCCTCACGATCGCCAACTTCACCCGATCACCCTGGCTGATCCGCGTGGCGGGCTATCTGAACCCGAACAGCAGCACCCCCTGGCTCTATGCCCTCGTCTTCTTTGCCCTGATCTGTGGATTCTCGCTGTTCTACGCATCGCTCACCGTCAATCCCGTCGACATCGCCACCAACCTGAAGCGCACCGGCGTCGCCATCCCCGGGGTGCGGCCGGGCAGTGCCACGGCCAGCTATCTCGGCGGTGTGCAGAACCGGCTCACCCTGCTGGGCGGCCTGTTCCTCGGTGCCGTGGCGATCATCCCCTCGGCCGTGGAGGGGGCCACCCAGGTCCGTACATTTCAGGGGCTGGGAGCCACCTCCCTGCTGATCCTGGTGGGAGTGGCCATTGACACAGCCAAGCAGGTGCAGACTTACGTGATTTCCCAACGCTACGAAGGAATGGTGCGCGAATGACCCATCGAATTCTTTTTCTCGGTCCTCCCGGCGCTGGGAAGGGCACCCAGGCCGAGCGGCTTGCCGAGCAGCGGCAGCTCCTTCACCTCTCCACCGGCGAACTGCTCAGAGCCGAAGTCCAGGCAGGCTCTGATCTCGGCCGCGAAGCCGAGGCGGTCATGGCCAGCGGCGAACTCGTCAGCGACCAGCTGGTGCTGGCGATCGTTCGCCAGCGGCTGGAGACGCACCACGGCGGTTGGTTGCTGGATGGCTTTCCCCGCAACCTGGCCCAGGCCGAATCCCTGAACCTGCTGCTCGAGGAACTGGATCAACCGATCCAGCAGGTGATGCTGCTGGAGCTCGACGACGAGAGCCTGGTCGAGCGGCTGCTGGGCCGCGGCCGCGCCGATGACAACGAAGCGGTGATTCGCAACCGCCTCGAGGTGTACCGGCAGCAGACCGAACCCCTGATCGGGTACTACCGGGAGCGGAAGCTGCTGGAGCCGATCGAGGCAACCGGCTCGATCGAGGAGATCGCCGCCCGGATCCTGGCTGCTGTGGTATAGCTCTGTGGTAAGTTAGCTGTTTGAAAAATTGGAGAGCCGCCGCCCATGAAGGTGCGTGCATCGGTCAAGAAGATGTGCGACAAGTGCCGGGTGATTCGTCGCCATGGCCGGGTGATGGTGATCTGCACCAATCCCAAGCACAAACAGCGCCAGGGCTGACCTGAGCAAAGCTCCACACAGGCGGTCCATTGAGATCGCCATGGCCCGGTGTTTCACTGGGCCGACCCTTCTGCCCAACTGATCGTTTCATTCGTGGCTCGGATTGCCGGTGTTGATATCCCTCGTGACAAGAGGGTCGAAATTTCGCTCACCTACGTCTATGGCGTGGGGCTGACGCGGGCCCAGCAGATTCTTGCCAAAGCGGGGGTCAGCCCTGACATCCGTGTCAAGGATCTCGACGACGCCGACATTCAGAAACTGCGTGTCGCCGCCGAATCCTTCACCCTGGAAGGCGACCTGCGCCGCCAGGAAGGGATGGCCCTCAAGCGCCTCCAGGACATCGGTTGCCTGCGGGGCCGTCGCCACCGCATGGGTCTGCCGGTCCGGGGCCAACGCACCCGCACCAATGCACGCACCCGCAGGGGTGCCCGCAAAACCGTGGCCGGCAAGAAGAAGTAAGCCGACTCCCTGCCTGAGCTCCTGATTGGGGCGCTCAGCTCCTCCATTCCCCTACCACAGGCCACTGTCCATGGCGAAGCCAGCCAAGAAAACCGGCGCCAAAAAATCGAAGCGCAACGTACCGAACGGTGTTGCCCACATCCAGAGCACCTTCAACAACACGATCGTGTCGATCACCGACACGGCCGGCGAGGTGATCTCCTGGTCATCCGCTGGAGCCAGCGGATTCAAAGGGGCCCGCAAAGGCACCCCGTTCGCCGCCCAGACAGCAGCCGAGGCAGCCGGACGTCGCGCCCTGGAGCAAGGCATGAGGCAGATCGAGGTGCTGGTCAGAGGTCCTGGTTCCGGCCGTGAAACCGCCATCCGCGCCTTGCAGGTCGCTGGTCTTGAGATCACCCTGATCCGCGATGTCACGCCTCTCCCCCACAACGGCTGCCGCCGTTCCAAGCGACGCCGGGTCTGATCCCGCTTGCCACACCAGCCTTCGGGCGTCCCTTCACACCACCTTCAGGCCGTGCATCAGTATCAGATCGACCGCGTAGAGCACCAGATTGCCGACGACCGCTCCCAGACCGGAGTGTTCGTGATCGGCCCCCTCGATCGTGGCCAGGCTGTCACCCTCGGCAACGCCCTGCGCAGGGTGCTGATGGGAGGCATGGAGGGCAGCGCCATTACGGCCGTGAGGATTGCCGGGGTGAACCACGAGTACGCCACCGTGCCAGGGGTTCGCGAAGATGTTCTTGACATCCTCCTGAACTGCAAGGAGGTCGTTGTCAACAGTCGCAGCCGCGACCTTGAAATCGGCCGCCTGGTGGTCAACGGACCGGCCACCGTCACAGCCGCCGATCTGCAGTTCTCTTCCCAGGTGCAGGTGATCGATTTCGATCGCCCGATCGCCACCGTGGCTGATGGCCACAGCCTGGAGCTCGAAGTTCACGTCGAGCGCGGCGTTGGCTACCGGCCCGTCGACCGCCACCAGGAAGACACCAGCTCCATCGATCTTCTCCAGATCGATGCGGTGTTCATGCCGGTGCGCCGGGTGAATTACACCGTGGATGAAACGGCCGTAGGCGAAGGCGGCTCAGCCCGCGAACGCCTCCGGCTCGACATTCACACCAGTGGCGCCATCACCCCGGATGACGCCATGGCCCAGGCGGCGAATCAGCTGATCGCCCTGTTCCAGCCCCTGGCCAGCCTCACCATGGTCGAGGAGCCTGGGATTGAGCCCGACGTTTCCGCCGAAAGCCAGATCCCTCTTGAGGAGCTGAACCTTTCGGTCCGTGCTTACAACTGTCTGAAGCGCGCCCAGGTCAATTCCGTTTCCGATCTGATGGGCTTCAGCTACGAAGATCTGCTAGAGATCAAGAACTTCGGCTCCAAGTCTGCAGATGAGGTGATCGAGGCTCTTGAACGCATCGGCATCTCCCTGCCCCAGAGTCGGACCACCGCCTGAGCGGCCGCCTTCCTCATTCCCTTCAACGCACCAGAACCATGCGACACCAGTGCCGAGTCCCTCTGTTAGGGCTCCCCGCCGACCAACGCAAAGCGCTGCTGCGTGGCCTGACCACCCAGTTGATCCGGGAAGGTCGTGTCACGACCACCAAAGCTCGCGCCAAGGCGCTTCGCAGTGAAGCCGAGCGGATGATCACCCTGGCCAAGGAGGGCAGCCTCGCTTCGCGCCGCCGGGCGATCGGTTACATCTTCGACAAACAGCTGGTCCACGCCCTGTTCGACAAGGCCCAGGAGCGCTACGGCGAGCGCCAGGGTGGCTACACCAGGATCATCCGCACCGTGCCACGGCGCGGCGACAATGCCGAGATGGCCATCATCGAGCTGGTCTGAACACCCCCCGCAGAATCGCTCTCTGCCTGCAATACGAAGGCTCAGCCTTCTGTGGATGGCAGCGTCAGAGGGGTCAGGCCAGTGTTCAGGCAACTCTTGAGGAGGCTCTGACGGCTCTTGATCCCCACAGGCCCATGCTCTGCGTGGCCGCAGGACGGACGGACAGCGGAGTTCATGCCGCTGCCCAGGTGGTTCATTTCGAGGCCGTCGGGCCGATTCCGACCCAGCGCTGGCCCAAGGCCCTCAACGGTCGGCTGCCGCCGACACTCCGGGTGCGCGCCGCCGCCGAGGTCAGGCCTGATTGGCATGCCTGTTTTTCAGCGCATTACCGGCGCTATCGCTACACGATCTACAACGGCCGCACCCCCAATCTCTTCCTGGCTCCGTTCAGCTGGCACCTGCATCAGCGCCATCTCAACGAGCGAGCCATGGCACAGGCCCTTGAGGGGATGCTGGGCTACCACGATTTTGCGGCGTTCCGCAAGGCCGGAAGCCGCAGGAGTCATTCGCGAACCACGATCCAGGCCGTCCACCTGGAGCGGCAGGGGGATCAGATCATCATCGAGGTCCAGGCCAGTGGCTTCCTCTATGGAATGGTGCGATTCCTGGTGAGGCAGCTCGCCCTGGTCGGAGAAGAGAAACTGACACCAGCAGCCTTTGAACAGCGCTGGAGGACAAGGGCGCGGCAGGACGTCAAGGAGGCGGCCCCTCCCCAGGGGCTGTGTCTCCTGCGGGTGGGCTACGGCGAGGAGCTGTTCCCCAAAGAGCTCTGGTTCGATTGCCAACCACGGTTCGTCCTGGCCAGCACGGATCCACCAGCGGCGAGCCAGGGAGGGGGTCCCCATGACGAGCTAAGCTGAAAAGCTGTGAATGCACAAAGCGGAAGGCGCCTCAGCGTGTTCCCTGTCCGTTCCAAACCTGTCCAGCCCCTTCCTGTGAGATGGGGCGTTATCTGAATCCGGCCTGCCGGCGCGATGAACAAGACCTCCGTTCCTTCCCTGGATTCCCTCGAGCGCCAGTGGTACTTGGTGGATGCTGAGAACCAGACCCTCGGCCGCCTGGCCACCGAAGTGGCCAGCGTGCTGCGGGGCAAGAACAAACCTTGCTTCACGCCCCACCTGGACACCGGTGATTTCGTCGTCATCGTGAACGCCGACAAGATCCGCATCAGCGGCAACAAGGCCAGCCAGAAGATCTATCGCCGCCATTCCGGCAGGCCCGGGGGCATGAAAACCGAAACCTTCACCGCCCTGCAGGCCCGTCTGCCGGAGCGGATCGTCGAAAAGGCGATCAAAGGAATGCTCCCCCACAATGCCCTGGGTCGTCAGCTGTTTCGCAAACTCAAGGTCTACAAGGGTGCTGAACACCCTCACGCGGCCCAGCAGCCCAAGATCCTGACCCTCGATCCTTCCGCCACCGCCCAATGAGCAGCCCATCCAACCGCGTTGTCTACTGGGGAACCGGCCGCCGTAAAACCGCCGTTGCACGGGTTCGGGTGGTCCCCGGCACCGGGACGATCACAATCAACGGACGCCCCGGGGACCACTACCTCAACTTCAATCCCAGCTATCTCGCAGCGGTGAAAGCCCCACTGGACACCCTGGGTCTTGCCACCGCCTACGACCTGCTCGTCAATGTCAAGGGTGGTGGCCTCACCGGCCAGGCTGATGCGATCAAGCAGGGAGCGGCGCGCGCCCTCTGTGAACTCTCCCCTGACAACCGCAAGCCGCTCAAGACGGAAGGTCACCTCAGCCGGGATCCCCGTGCCAAGGAACGCCGCAAGTACGGCCTCAAGAAAGCCCGTAAGGCTCCCCAATTCTCCAAGCGCTGACCCCTCCCATGCCCAAGGCCGACATCCACCCCACCTGGTATCCCGAAGCCAAGGTGATCTGCAATGGAGAAGTGGTCATGACCACCGGCTCCACGCACCCTGAGCTCCATGTCGACGTCTGGAGCGGCAATCACCCCTTCTACACCGGCACCCAGAAAATCCTCGATACCGAGGGACGGGTTGATCGTTTCATGCGGAAGTACGGCATGGGTGGCGTTGACACGGCAGCCGCCAAGCCAGCTCCCGAAGCCAGCTCGAACGAAACCGCTGCCTGACGCTTCGCCATGGCAAGGGATTCGGCTTCTCCAGAGGAGACCTGATCCCTCCCTGGCTTGGCAGGTCGAACGATCCTTTCGTGCTGCTCTGGCGGATCTCGGCTGATGGACATCACCTTCCTGGCAGACCGGCTCCAGGCAGCCTCCAGCACTTTCGCGGCACTGGAACAACAGCTGGCCGACCCCGAGGTGGCCAGTGACCCCGTCCAGCTCGAGCGCTTCGCCCGGGAGCGAGCCCGGCTCGAACCGTTGGTGCTTGGCCAGGATCAACTGAAGCTCCTGGAGCAAGAGGCCGCAGAAGCGAGGCGTCTGCTCAAGGAAAGCCGCGGTGACCTCGACATGGAAGTCCTGGTTCAGGACGAGTTAAGTGATCTTTCCGGCCGGATCGAGGCGATCCGCGAACGGCTGATCCTGGCTCTGCTGCCCAGCGATCCCCGCGACGAACGCAGTGTGATGCTGGAAATCCGGGCAGGAGCCGGTGGGGATGAGGCCTCTCTCTGGGCCGGTGATCTGGCCCGGATGTACGAACGCCACGCCCAGAGCCTCGGCTGGTCTGTCCAACCACTGAGTGCTTCCGAAGCCGACCTGGGCGGCTATAAGGAGCTGATCCTGGCCATCCGTGGTCAGGGGGTCTACAGCCAGCTGAAATACGAGGCCGGAGTGCACCGGGTTCAACGGGTTCCCGCCACCGAATCCCAGGGTCGGGTTCACACCTCCACGGCCACCGTGGCGGTGATGCCTGAGGCCGATCCGGTTGAGGTGCGGCTCGACCCCGCCGACCTGGAAATCAGCACGGCACGATCCGGCGGTGCCGGTGGCCAGAACGTCAACAAGGTGGAAACAGCCGTCGACCTGTTGCACAAACCCACCGGAATCCGGGTGTTCTGCACCCAGGAACGCTCACAGCTGCAGAACAAGGAGCGAGCCCTGGAGATTCTCCGGGCCAAGTTGCTCGAACGGGAAAGGGCCGAAGCCGCCGCCACCGAGAGCTCAGCCAGGCGGGCCCAGGTCGGCAGCGGCGATCGCAGCGAAAAAATCCGCACCTACAACGTCAAGGACAACCGGGTCACCGATCACCGCCTGAATCGAAACTTCAGCCTGGAGCCCGTGCTGGCAGGCCAGCTCGGCGAGCTGATCGGGGCCTCCGTCGCCGCCGATCAGCGCAACCGGATGGAGAAGCTGGCAGCCGAGGCCAGCGGAATCAGCTGAACGGGCCACCTGCGCGCGGCGTCCCGACAACCCAGAGATCGCCCCTCAGGCACCGATCACATACTTGGCCCATTCCCGGCGCCCGGAGCGGATCTGCCGGGTGGCTTCGAAATACAGGGTGCTCACGGGCCGGCGGGGCACCTTTGCCAGGGGCATGGCCGCCTCCCGCGGGGTTCGATTGCCCTTGCGAACGTTGCAGCGCAGGCAAGCCGTGGTGACGTTCTCCCAGCTGTCGACTCCACCGCGGCTGCGCGGGATCACATGGTCGATCGAAAGCTGCTCGCCCTGATAGCCGCAGTACTGACAGGCCTGTCCGTCGCGCTGGAAGACATTGCGGCGGGTCAGGGGCATCTGTTTGAACGGCACTCGGACGAACTGCCTGAGGCGAATGACCGTCGGCAGAAGCAGATCGCCTCGGATCCGATGACCAGAATCATGCTCAAGCCCTTCAGCCTTGCCCATCAACACCATCACGGTGGCCCGCCGCCAGGTGGTGATGTTGAGAGGCTCGTAGGAGGCGTTGAGGACAAGAACCTGGCTCATGGCGCTCTGCCCATGGCGTGATGCCAGATCCAATCGATCTGTCAATGTTAGTCGCTCCGCTCCAGTCTGCATTCCATCCGCCCTACGGTCGGAGAGAATGCACTGCTCAGGTCGGCTGACCGACCACAGCCTGATCCCGGATTCAGCTTTGATGGCCGCCGCCTCTGAAACGACGGCTCCCTCCTGTCGCCTCCACCCCCGCCAACGGGCCTGGGTCGAGATCGACGAGGGCGCGATCAGCCGCAATGCCCGCAGTCTTCGGGCCTTCCTGGCACCAGGCTGCGAGCTGATGGCGGTGGTGAAGGCCGATGGCTACGGCCATGGTGCACTGCCGGTGGCGCGGGCCGCCCTGCAGGGCGGTGCCGGCTCGCTTGGGGTAGCCACATTGCAGGAAGGAGTGGAGCTGCGCCAGGCCGGAATTCAGGCGCCCTTGCTCGTGATGGGCAACCTGGTCCAACCGGAAGACCTTGCCCATTGCCTTCACTGGGGGCTGATGCCGACGATCAGCAGCAGCCGGGAAGCGCAGCTCTGCCAGAATCTGGCCACGGGCAGCGGCCGAACCATGGCCGTCCATCTCAAGCTCGACACCGGCATGGCTCGCCTTGGCGTCGCCTGGGCCGAGGGGGCCACGCTGCTGGCATTCCTGAACCAGCTTGATGCCGTCGCCGTCGGCGGGGTGTACTCCCACCTAGCCGGTGCCGACGCAGCGGACGGCGGTGTCAGCGGCCTGACCGCGCTGCAACAGCAGCGTTTTGACAGCGCCCTGCAGGCGATGGGCCGCGCTGATCTGAGCACCGGTCGACGTCACCTGGCGAACTCCGCCGGAACCCTGCGCTGCCCCACACTTCACTACGACCTGGTGCGGGTGGGTCTCGCCCTCTACGGCCATTCTCCCGCTCCCCATCTGGCGGGATGCCTGCCCCTCGCGCCCGCCATGGCCGTTCGAGCCCGGGTCACCCTGCTTCGTGACGTGCCAGCCGGGGTCGGGGTCAGCTACGGGCACCGATTCCAGACGAACCGTCCGAGCCGGTTGGCTGTGGTGGCGATCGGCTATGCCGATGGTGTGCCAAGACAACTGTCCGATCAGATGGACGTCCTGTTCGCCGGAACGCGGCTGCCCCAGGTGGGGGCCATCACCATGGATCAGCTGATGATCGATGCCACCGATTGCCCCCAGCTGGCCGTGGGTTCCGTGGTGACCCTGCTGGGTCGGGATGGCGGACTGGCGATCGCCCCCCAGCAATGGGCCGAGGCCTGCGGAACGATCGCCTGGGAGATCCTCTGCGGTTTCAAGCACCGCCTGCCCCGATTGCTGGCCGGCGAGAGCAGGCTGGAGCGCTGATAAGCTCTACCTGCCTCTGGAGAGGTGGCTGAGTGGTTGAAAGCGGCTCCCTGCTAAGGAGTTACAGGAGGCAACTTCTGTCGAGGGTTCGAATCCCTCCCTCTCCGTTCCCGATGCACCCTGCCTGCCTGGGCAGGCTGCCGAAGCTCAGGCGCCTGGGCAGATCTCCCTTCGGCAGGCTTCGCTGAGGCTTTTTGCCAGGCCGGGCAGAAGGCTCCCATCGCCGGCCCGCTCCGCCCCCTCCGTGAACACCACCAGCAGGAAGGGCTGATGGCCATCGATCTCCACATAGGCGGCGTCGTGGCGAGCCTGACTCATCCAGCCGGCCTTGCTCCAAAGCCTCGCCCCTTGCGGAAGCCCCTCGCCGAGAAATCCATCCACCTGGTTCTCGGGATCGGCAGCACGCTCGGTTGAATCCAGTGATCGCTGCAGCAACTGACGCATCCGGGCGCTGGCTGGTGGCGACACGCAGCTGCCGGCCACGATGGCGTGCAGCAACCGGGCCGTGGCCTCGACATTGAGCCTGTTGCGGTTCTCGAGCGCCGGTCCGTAAAACTGCCTCTCACGTCCGTAGGGTCCATCACCCCAGGTTTTCTGGCAGAGGTTGCACCCCTTCAGTTCCGGCCAGGCCAAGCCGACGAACCACTGATTGAGCAGCTGGCGCTGCGCGACCCAGGCCCGGAAGGGGACCTCGGGAAGCTCCGGACCACTTGTGGTTCCGCTCAGAACGTCCACCAGCAGAGAGGTGGCGTCATTGCTTGAATCACGGATCATGTCGGCCATGGCACGGCGCAGCTCGTCGCTGTCCTCGATCAGGCAACGCTGCAACCAGGCCTCCACTCCCGCCAGGATGAACAGCTTCACGACGCTGGCCGGGTAGGCGGCCTGATCGCCGCGCCAGCTGGCCCCGGCCGCCGGCTCAGCCCAGAACGCAGCCGGATCACTCAGGGAGTCAGCGCTGCCGACCAGGGAACGGTCGTAGCGAAGCCAGCAGATCGAGAGCTGGCTGCCCAGGCCCGGCCGGCCATCAAGCTCCAGGGACCGGATCCGATCCTCCAGGATTACGCCCATCGCCCGATCCGGGCGGTAAAACGCCATCAGTCGTGGCCGCAGGAATGCAGAGATTAGGCACCCAGCCCCAGGGAGATCGAGGCGAAGATCTGCCGACACCAGGCACGCCCGCCGCACCGGACTTGCTGCTGGGTGGAAGTTGCTGGAGGCTGACAGCAGATCTCGACGGCTACAGCGGAGCGCGGGGTCAGGGCCTCGCCACCCAGGCCAGCGCGGGCCGCCGGCTTCAGGTGCTGGAGCCGGCCGGATCGATCGGCAGGCTGAGGGTGAGGCTGCTTGAAGATGGCTACCCCTGCTGGCTGGAGCGGCGCGACCTGCTGGGCGCCGCCGTGGCGAGCAGAAAGCCACTCCCGCGGCTGCTGGATTCAGCCGCGATCACAGCCGCCATGCCAGCCGTGATCGGCTACGCGAACCAGGCGGCCAGCCAGCCCAACCGCTACCTGTGGGGTGGCACCACAGGCCCCGACTTCGACTGCTCCGGCCTGGTGCAGAGCGCCTACGCCAGCACCGGGATCTGGATCCCGCGGGATGCCTATCAGCAGGAGCGCTTCTGCCAACCGGTCGCCGTCAGGCCGGGAAGCTTCAGCCTGCTGCGGCCAGGGGATCTGATCTTCTTCGGCCGGCCGCAGCGCTGCACCCACGTGGCGCTCTACCTGGGGGAAGGTCGCTATCTGCACAGCTCCGGCCGGGAGCATGGTCATGACGGGCTGGCCATCAATCAGCTCACAGCCCATGATCAGGATCCGGTCGGCCGTCACTACAGAAACGAGCTGCGGGGGGCCGGCCGTGTTGTGCGCTGCCATGACGGCACCACCCTGCCCTGAGGCCCTGCCGGAGACCGCATACCGGTGGTTCCCGTAAGTTGCAGACCTTCCTGCCCCAAGTGCCATGGGCGATCCGAGCGGATTCGAACTCTCGGTGGTCATCCCCCTCTTCAACGAGCACGACAGCGTGCACCTGCTGGTGGAGCAGGTGATTGCGGTTCTGAGGCCCATGGGACGCAGGTTCGAACTGGTGCTCGTTGACGATGGCTCCAGCGATGGCTCCGATGTCATCCTCGAGCAACTGGCCCGCGCAACGCCGGAACTGGTGGCAGTGCTGCTGCGCCGAAACTATGGCCAGACAGCCGCAATGGCGGCCGGATTCGATGCCAGCAGCGGCGCTGTGCTGATCACCCTGGACGGCGATCTGCAGAACGATCCTGCCGACATCCCCCTGCTGCTGGAGCGGCTGGAGCAGGGATTCGACCTGGTCAGCGGCTGGAGACACCAGCGCCAGGACGCGGCGCTGCAGAGACTGCTCCCCTCGAAGATCGCCAACCGCCTGATCGCCAGGGTCACCGGCGTGAAGCTGCACGATTACGGCTGTTCTCTCAAGGCCTACCGCCGTGAAGTGGTTGCCGACCTCAACCTCTACGGGGAGCTGCACCGCTTTCTGCCGGCGCTTGCCTTCATTGAAGGAGCCAGGATCAGCGAGGTGAAGGTGAACCATCACCCTCGTCGCTTCGGTGCCAGCAAATACGGGATCGATCGGACCTTCCGGGTGCTGATGGACCTGTTGACCGTCTGGTTCATGAAACGATTCCTGACCCGGCCGATGCATGTGTTCGGCTTCGGTGGCCTCGCCAGCCTCAGCGTGGGAGTGGTGATCGGCCTGATCCTGCTGAGCGAGAAGGTGTTCTTCGATGCCGACATCGGCAACCGCCCTCTGCTCTCGGTCGGCGTGCTTGCCATCGTTGCGGGAATTCAGCTGTTCTGCTTCGGCCTGCTCGCCGAGCTGCAGATGCGCACCTACCACGAAAGCCAGGGCCGACCGATCTACCGGGTGAGGGCCACGTTGCGCGGCAGTCAGAGCGATTGACGCCCTGCGGCTCGGCTGGCCCGATGGCGTTCGAACCGGTGGGGCTGGAGAGCTGGATGGTTTCGCATTGAACTTTTATGTCGCCACTGATCGGCCGACAGGGCAGGCCAGGAGCAGATGGATACAGTGCGGGTGGTTGCTGTATTGGCCTGCGCCATGACTGGAGAATTCGCTGCCGCCTGGCTGCCGTCCATCCTCGTTCCCTTTGTTGGAATCCTTGGCCCGGCCATGGCCATGGCCCTGTTGTTCAACGTGATCGAATCCCGCGACTGAAGATCCAGGGATCGACGATCCTCTTCCGCCTCTTCACCCTGCGAGCTCGCCGGGTTCGTTCCTTCTCCCGCTTTTCTCCATGACCGTGCACCCCGTCGCCGATGCCACCGTCGGCAATCTGGCCACACCTGTGAACAGCAGCTACTTCAGCAAGGCCTTCCTGAACGCCTTGCCTGCCTATCGCCCTTCCCTTTCTCCGAATCGACGCGGGCTTGAGGTGGGCATGGCCCATGGCTTTCTGCTGTATGGCCCCTTTGCCATGACCGGCCCCCTCCGCCTCACCGAATACGCCAGCACCGCCGGCCTGCTCGCGGCGATCGGACTGGTTTCCATCCTCACGATCTGCCTCTCGATCTACGGCACGGCAGGCACCGGTCCCAATGTCCAACCTCCCGATGCCACGATCGACAATCCACCCGCCGATCTGTTCACGAAGGCAGGTTGGGCTGAATTCGCCAGCGGCTTCTGGCTCGGTGGTTGCGGTGGCGCCGCCTTCGCCTGGTTCCTGGCAGGCAGTGTGATGGGCTCCCCCCTGGTCAAGCTCACCGGTGGGCTCTGGAGCGTCAGCTGACCCTGTCTCATCAGCAACTGAGCTCCGGTAGTCACAACCCCTGCTCACAGAACCCCGCCCAGGCGGGGTTTTTTCATGGTCCACCCTGATCAGCTGAACAGCTGAGCGGCGGCGGGAGGAACGGCTCTGGGCCTGGAAGAGCAGGGGTCGCGCACTTGCTGTAAAGATTGGTGTCTGACAGCCCTGAGCCTTGCGGTATCGGATCGATGTCTGTCTCAGATCCATTCCTGCGCCGGCCGGTACTCACCCTGGTGGTGACCGTGCTGATCCTGCTGGCCGGCCTGATCAGCCTCCCTGCCTTGCAGGTCGAGAACCTGCCGCCGATCGCGCCGATCCGCGTGAACGTCCGCGCCAGCTACCCCGGCGGCGGAGCCGCTGCCGTGGAACAAGGGGTGACCACTCCCCTGGAGCGCCAGTTGAACGGCCTGGAGCGCCTCGAGAGCATCCGCTCCAGCAGTTCGGCCAATGGCAGCTCGATCACACTCACCTTCGAGGGGGGGAACCCCGAGCTCAACCAGATCAACGCCCAGAACGAGGCCACCCTGGCCAACCGCCAGCTCCCCCCTCAGGTGTCGCGGCTTGGGGTGCAGGTGCGTCGCAGCTCCGACGACCTGTTGATGGTCCTGGGCTTCAGTGCGCCGAAAGGCGTCTATGCCCCGGCCTTTCTGAGTGGCTGGGTGGATCAGCAGTTGCGCGACACCCTCCAGCGGGTGCCCGGGGTCGGCAACATCACGGTCGCCGGGGGGGGCGAGCTCGCCTTCCGTCTCTGGCTCGACCCGGTGGCTCTGGAGCAGCGCCAACTCACCATCGCCGATGTGGAACGCGCCCTGGTGGAGCAGAACGTGCTGGCCGCCCTCGGCCAGGTGGGGGATGCGCCGAGCCCCCCCGGCCAGCAAACCACCCTGCCACTCGAGATGGAAGGCCGGCTGCGCAGCGTCAGCGAGCTGGAGGGTCTGGTGGTCAGCCGGACCAGCGAAGGCAGTGTGGTCCTGCTCAAGGACGTGGGGAGGGTAACCCTCGATCTGGAGAACTTCGAGAGCACCGCCAGCAATCTGGCCGGGGATCCCGTGGTGGCGGTGCAGATCTTCCAGCGCGACGGCAGCAATGCCCTGGAAGTGAGTGACGCGGTGAACTCCGCCCTGGAGAGGCTGCAGTCCCAGTTCCCCCCCGGACTGGACGTGCAGCGCATCGTCGATGTGGCCGACTCCGTGCGGGAAAGCATTGACCTCACCCAGGCCAGCCTCCGCGACGCTGTGATCCTGGTGCTGCTGGTGCTGCTGCTGGCCCTTGGCAACAGCAGGCTTGCGGTGGTCACGGCTGTTGCTGTGCCTGTTGCCCTGATCGGCAGCCTCAGCATCCTGTGGGTCACGGGGAACTCGATCAACACCCTCAGCCTCTTCGGCATGGTGCTGGCCACTGGCCTGGTGGTCGACGACGCCATCGTGGTGAGCGAAGACATCGGCAGGCGGCTCGAATTGGGGGAATCGCCCCAGCAGGCCGCCCGCGAGGCGATGAAGGAGCTGGGTGGAGCCGTGATCGCCACCTCCCTGGTGCTGGTGGTGGTGTTCCTGCCGGTTCTGGCCATGCCCGGCAGCGTCGGACGGCTCTATCAACCGATCGCGCTCACGATCAGCGCCACGATCCTGTTCTCGACGATCAATGCACTCACCTTCACGCCCGTGGCATCCGCATGGCTGCTGACCCACGGCTGGAGGGAACCGGCCCGGCTTCAGAAGCTGATGCAACGGCCTCAGATCTGGCTGGAGCAGCTTGGCCATCACTACGGCCGTGCCCTGGACCGAAGCTTCCGGTATCGACGCCTGGTGCTGCTGGGGCTGGCAGGCGGACTCATGCTGGCGGTCTGGGGGCTGGGCCAGCTGCCCACCGGCTTCATTCCCCAGGAGGACGACGGCCAGATCCGCGGTGTGGTGGCCCTGCCTGGCGGAGCCTCGATTCAGGCCACGGCAACCGTGATGGAGCGGATCCGTGAATCCGTTGCCAAGGAGCCGACAGTGCGTGTCGCCAACTTCTATGCCGGTCGCTCCTTCGGTGACAACTCTCCCAACAGGGGCCTCTTCTTCATCCGCCTCAAGGAGCTCAGCGAGCGGGGTCTGTCAAGGGCGAACAGCAACGAAGCTGTGGCCCGCAGGCTGGGGGAACAGCTGCGGCGGGAAATCACCGAAGCAGCAGTACAGGTGAGCGTGCCGCCAGCGGTGCGCGGCTTCAGCGGCGAAGGTGGACTGGAACTTGAGATCCTCGATGTCAGCTCCGGCCGGCTCACCCTGGCGGCGTTCGAGCAGGAGGCTCGGCGCTTCATTGCCATCGCCAATGCCGATCCCGCCTTTGAGCGGGTCAGCACACGCTTCAGTGCCGACTCACCCCTGCTTCGGCTTCGTCCGGATCGAATGCGCATGGCCTCGCTGGGAGTGGACCTGAGCACGTTGGTCGAGACCCTCGGCTCCAGTTTCGGCAGTCGTTACGTGAATGACAGCTTCGAGAGCGACCGGGTGCGGCGGGTGGTGGTGCAACTGGATGGCAACAGCAGGAGCAGCGCAGCGGATGTGCTGGCCCTGCAGGTTCGCAGCCGGGCGGGTGATCTGATCCCGCTGAGCGCGGTCGTGGCGATCGAGCAGGACACAGGACCAACCACGATCAACCACAGCAGGCTGTCACGGTCGATCACCATCCAGGCCATCCCCAGATCCGGACTGAGCACGGGACAGGCGATCGCCAGGCTCGAAGCGATCCAGCAAGAACAGGCGAACCCACTCACCGATCTCGAATGGGTCGGGCTGGCCAGAGAGGAGCGCCAGGCCGGTGGCAAAACCTGGCAACTGTTCGCCTTTGGAATGGTGGTGGTCTATCTGGTTCTGGCTGGCCTGTATGAAAGCTTCCTCGACCCATTGATCATCCTGATCACGGTGCCCCTGGCCCTGCTGGGAGCACTGATCGGCCTGGCTGGCCGCGGCCTCTTCCTTGACATCTACGCCCAGGTGGGCCTGCTGGTGCTGGTGAGTCTGTCGGCCAAGAACGGCATCCTGATCGTGGAATTTGCCAATCAGCAACTCAAACAGGGAATCGGGCTGCGCGAGGCCATTGAACACGCTGCGATCAGCAGACTGCGCCCGATCCTGCTGACGGCAATCTCCTCGCTGGTGGGCTTTCTGCCCCTGGTGTTCGCCACCGGTGCGGGTTCAGCGAGCCGCATCAGCATCGGCACAGTGGTGTTCTCCGGACTGTTGACCGCCTCCCTCCTGACCCTCTTTGTGGTGCCGGTGGTATACCTCGAAATGAAATTGATTGAGGGAAGAAAATGGTGGCCGCATCGTCAACCAAGCTGAGCAACAAAAAACCCCCGACCGAGGCCGGGGGTGAATGAGGAGGAACGTCCCTCGAAATGGAAGCTGAACTGTGGATCGGATCGATCGAACTGGCAGAAACGGTTAGCCGAACTTGCCAGAGGTAGAGGCGATCAGGAATGCACCGTAGGTGAGGATGTAGCCCACTGAGAAGTGAGCCAGCCCAACCACACGAGCCTGAACGATCGAGAGAGCCACTGGCTTGTCACGCCAGCCAACCAGGTTGGCCAGTGGTGTGCGCTGATGCGCCCAGACAATGGTTTCGATCAGTTCCTGCCAATATCCTCTCCAGGAGATCAGGAACATGAAGCCGGTGGCCCATACAAGGTGGCCGAACAGGAACATCCAGGCCCACACAGCCAGGTTGTTGGTGCCGAAGGGGTTGTACCCGTTGATCAACTGGGAACTGTTCAGCCAGAGGTAGTCGCGGAACCAGCCCATCAGATAGGTGCTGGATTCGTTGAACTGAGCCACATTGCCCTGCCAGATGGCGAGGTGCTTCCAGTGCCAGTAGAAGGTGACCCAACCGACCGTGTTCAACGCCCAGAAAACCGAGAGATAGAAAGCATCCCAGGCAGAGATGTCGCAGGTGCCACCACGGCCAGGTCCATCACAGGGGAAGGAGTAGCCAAAGTCCTTTTTGTCGGGCATCAGCTTCGAACCCCTGGCATCCAGCGCACCCTTCACCAGGATGAGCGTGGTGGTGTGAAGGCCCAGGGCGATGGCATGGTGAACAAGGAAGTCACCGGGGCCAATCGGGAGGAACACATCCGTGTTGCCATTGATGGCATCCAACCAGAAGTGATCACCAGGGATGTTGGCCGAAGCCAGGCTGGCGGCACTGGAAGGATTGGAGAGCAGGACATCAAAGCCATAGAGGGCTTTTCCGCTTGCTGCTTGCACGAACTGGGCAAAGACAGGCTCTACCAGGATCTGCTTCTCGGGGGTACCAAAGGCCACGACCACGTCGTTGTGAACGTAGAGACCGAGGGTGTGGAATCCGAGGAACAGGGATACCCAGCTCAGGTGGCTGATGATCGCTTCCTTGTGATCAAGCATCCGAGCAAGAACGTTGTTCTTGTTGGCCTCAGGATCGTAATCACGGATGAAGAAGATCGCACCGTGGGCAAAGGCACCAACCATCAGGAAGATGGCGATGTACTGGTGGTGGGTATAAAGAGCCGCCTGGGTTGTGTAGTCCTTGGCGATGAACGCATAGGACGGCAGCGCATACATGTGCTGGGCCACCAGGCTGGTGATCACTCCGAGCGAAGCCAGAGCAAGACCGAGCTGGAAGTGCAGCGAGTTGTTGATCGTGTCGTAGAGCCCTTTATGGCCCGCACCCAGGGCACCACCGAATGGAGTGCCTTTGGGAGGATTGTGGGCCTCCAGAATTTCCCGGATCGAATGACCGATCCCGAAATTGGTGCGGTACATGTGCCCAGCGATCACGAAGATGCAACCAATCGCCAGGTGGTGATGGGCAATGTCCGTGAGCCAGAGCGACTCAGTCTGGGGGTGGAAACCACCGAGGAAAGTGAGGATGGCTGTGCCGGATCCCTCTGAGCTGCCAAAAATCTGGTTGACGGTGTCAGGATTTTCGGCGTAGACCCCCCAGTTTCCGGTGAAGAACGGAGCAAGACCGGCGGGGTGGGGCAGAACGTTCAGGAAGTTATCCCAACCGACATGCTGACCGCGGGACTCAGGGATGGCCACGTGGACCAGGTGACCGGTCCAGGCAATGGAACTGAAGCCGAACAGAACAGCCAGGTGATGGTTCAGCCGGGATTCAGCGTTCTTGAACCAGGCCAGGGAAGGCCGGAACTTGGGCTGGAGGTGAAGCCAGCCGGCGAACAGCGCCCAGGCCGAAAGGATCATCATGAAGATCGATCCCTGGTACAGCTCGGCATTGGTGGTCATGCCGATCGTGTACCACCAGTGATACAAGCCTGAATAGGCAATGTTCACCGGGGAGGTGGCACCTGCCTGGGTGAAGGCGGTGATGGCCCCCTGGCCGAAGTGAGGATCCCAGATCGCATGCGCGATGGGACGGACATGCAGCGGATCGGCGACCCACTGCTCAAAGTTGCCCTGCCAGGCGATGTGGAACAGGTTCCCAGAAACCCAGAGGCCGATAATCGCCAGGTGGCCGAAATGGGTGGAGAAGAGCTTTTGGTAAAGCTTCTCCTCCGTCATTCCGTCGTGGCTCTCGAAGTCGTGAGCCGTGGCGATGCCGTACCAGATACGGCGGGTTGTGGGGTCCTGTGCCAGACCCTGGCTGAACGAAGGAAATTTCGTTGCCATGTGGAAAGGTCAGGAGGAGGTCAGCCGACCGCGACAAGTCGGGCCAGGAAGAACGCCCAGGTGGTAGCGATACCGCCCAGGAGATAGTGAGCCACGCCAACGGCGCGACCCTGGATGATGCTCAGCGCCCGCGGTTGAATCGCAGGTGCAACTCTCAGCTTGTTATGAGCCCAGACGATGGACTCAATCAGCTCTTGCCAGTAGCCGCGGCCACTGAACAGGAACATCAGGCTGAAGGCCCAGACGAAGTGGGCACCCAGGAACATCAATCCGTAGGCACTTGAAGAGGAGCCATAGCTGTTGATCACCTGAGCGGCCTGGGCCCACAGGAAATCACGCAGCCAACCATTGATGGTGATGGCGCTCTGGGCAAAGTTGCCGTTGGTGATGTGCTGGACGGTGCCGTCCGCGTTGACGGTTCCCCAGACATCGCTCTGCATCTTCCAGCTGAAGTGGAAGATCACGATGGAGATGGAGTTGTACATCCAGAACAGGCCAAGGAACACGTGGTCCCATGCCGAAACCTGGCAGGTGCCGCCACGGCCGGGGCCGTCGCAGGGGAACCGGAAACCAAGGTTGGCCTTGTCGGGGATGAGCCTGGAGCTGCGGCTGTACAGCACACCCTTCAGCAGGATCAGCACGGTGACGTGGATCGTGAAGGCATGGATGTGGTGCACCATGAAATCGGCCGTACCCAGAGGGATCGGACCGGCAGCCACTTTGCCTCCGACAGCGACGACAGCACCGTTGAACACCTCGCTGACTCCGGAGAGTGCATTGGGCGCCGTGGTGCCGGCCGCTGCGGCGTGCAGACCCTGAATCCATTGGGCGAAGACAGGTTGCAGCTGAATGGCCGAGTCACTGAACATGTCCTGGGGACGTCCCAGAGCACGCATCGTGTCGTTGTGGATGTACAGACCGAAGCTGTGGAAGCCAAGGAAGATGCAGACCCAGTTGAGGTGGCTGATCAGGGCATCTCTGGCCTTGAGAACCCGATCGAGCACGTTGTCGATGTGCTTGGCCGGGTCGTAATCGCGGATGAGTGCGATCGCCGCGTGGGCGCCAGCTCCAACGATGATGAAACCGCCGATCCACATGTGGTGGGTGAAGAGCGATAACTGCGTTGGGTAATCAATCCCGATATAGGGATAGGGAGGCATCGCATACATGTGATGCGCCACGATGATGCTCAGCGAGCCAAGCAAGGCGAGATTCACGGCCAGCTGGGCATGCCAGGAAGTGGTCATGAACTCGAACAGGCCATCGTGACCTTTCGGTGCAGGGAACAGCAGGGGATCACCCTTCTGACCCTCAAGGATCTCCTTGATGCTGTGACCGATCCCCCAGTTGGTCCGGTATTGGTGGCCGGCGATGATGAAGAGAACGGCGATCGCCAGGTGGTGATGGGCGATGTCGGTCATCCAGAGGCTGCCGGTGACAGGATTCAGACCACCTTTGAAGGTGAGGAAATCGCTGTAGGCGGCCCAGTTACCGGAGAAGAATGGGGAGAGACCCGCCCCAAAACCAGGGAAGAGCTGAGCGATCAGATCCTGGTTGAGAAACTCATGGGGAAGGGGAATGTCCGCCACGGAGGCAATGGTTTTGCCATTCAGCACCAGCGGTTTGCCGGCGTCGATGGCATCCATCAACTGGGTTGTGGGCAGCGACACATGCAGAAGGTGCCCTGTCCAGGACAGGGAGCCAAGACCCAGCAGACCGGCCAGATGGTGGTTGAGCATGGACTCAACGTTCTGGAACCACTCCAGCTTGGGGGCTGCCTTGTGATAGTGGAAAACCCCTGCGTTAAGCATGAGGCCAGCCATCACCAGGGCACCGATTGCTGTGCAGAGCAACTGGAATTCGCTGGTGAAGCCCCAGGCTCTCCACACATGGAAGAGACCTGAAGTGATCTGGATGCCGTGGAAGCCGGCACCCACATCGGCATTGAGAATTTCCTGACCGAAGATCGGCCACACCACCTGAGCACTGGGTTTGACGTGCAGGGGGTCGGCCAACCAACCGGTGTAGTTGGAGAAGCGGGCACCGTGATAGAAGGCGCCGCTCAACCAGATGAAGATGACGGCCAGATGGCCGAAGTGAGCGCTGAAGATCTTCCGGGAGACCTCCTCAAGATCGCTCGTGTGGCTGTCGAAATCGTGAGCGTTGGCGTGGAGGTTCCAAACCCAGGTGGTGGTTTTGGGACCTTTGGCGAGGGTGCGATCGAAGTGGCCGGGCTTGCCGAGCACATCGAAATCGACGGGAACTGGGTTCCGGTCGACGGAGACCTTTGCCTTTGTCCCACGCTCTGGTGGGCTGATGGTCATCGAGACGTTCCTCGAGGGACGGGATCGAGGTGGAGGTCCACCCCTCCGGCACAGGCGGGAAACCTGGACCGGTGGGTCACATGGCGGGGCGGAACAAGCCCACCGACACCACGGAAACCAGGAAGGCAAGGACCCGGCGAAAAGCCGAAACCCCTTGCCACAACTGGAGCTGAAGCCCCAAAGAAGGGACCGCTGGCGGAAGTATAGGGGTGAGTTTCAGGCCCTTCGGCAGGGAAGTAACAAAGGTTCAATCCAGCGGCACCCCTGTCAGAGACTGGGCTCTGGCAGGGGATACTTAACACTGAGTCCTGGTATTCATTGCCGCTTTTGTTATTCCAACAACGATGGATCAACCCTCGCCATCCAGCTCCTCCTCAGCACCTGAGTAACGGACTGGCCCGGGGGCTCGGAGCGATGCTGCTCTGTCTGGCTGTGCTGCTGATCGGAGGATGGAGCCTGCGGCCGCCGAACTCCCCTCCTGCAGAGGCTCTCTCCCCATCCCCGCCTTCGGGAGCGTTGCAGGAAGTGGCCCCTCCCCTGCCGGTTCAGCAGCTTCAGGGTCGGCTGGCCAAGCTGCAGCCCCAGCTGCGCATTCTTTCTCCGGAAGATGACGCCCTGCTGCCGTCAGGCCCCTGGGAACTCCAGCTCAGCCTCGACGACTGGCCCCTGGTCGGTGGCGGCGGGAGCCTCGGCATCGGCCCCCACCTGGTGGTTCAGCTGGATGACCAGCCGCCGCGGCGAATCGTCGAGCCGCAGGGCGATGGCAGCGGCCCTGTCTCCCTGCAGGTGCCGATGGAACCACTCAGCCCGGGCAGCCACCGGTTGACGGTCTACGCAGCCCGGCCCTGGGGTGAAGCGGTCAAGTCCCGTGGGGGCTTCCGCCAGATCCGGCTGCATCGGGTGGCCGCGAATCCCTTGCAACTTCCCCCACCGGGATCTGCCCAGCTGATCAGCGCGATTCCCGTCGACTGGCCGATGGCTGAGCCCGTTCCGATCGACTGGCTCCTGCTGGACGCGCCCCTGCAGCATCTGCGCGGGGACGATCGCCAGTGGCTGCTGCGGGTCACAGTCAATGGCGACAGCTTCCTGACCGACCAGCAGGCAACGCTGTGGCTGAAGGGGCTCAGGCCGGGTGCCAATGCGTTGCAGCTGGAACTGCTCGATGGCCTGGGGGAACCGCTCAATCCACCGTTCAACAGCCTTGTGCGTGAGGTCACCCTTGCTGCCGGCGGCAACCGTTGGCAGCAGGGCAAACTGACGGATCAGGAACTCGATCAGAGGCTCGGGCGGACCCCTGCGCCGGCCTTGGAGCCCACCGCCATGCTTGCCACAAGCAACCTGAACGATGCCGATCAGATGGCTGCCGAGCAGGAAGGCGATGCAGCCGAGCCGATAGAGCCGGAGGAGAGCCAGGCTGAGGCGGATCAGCTGGTGCCTGATCCAGAGCCCACCCCCTCTTCAGCCCCCTCTTCAGTCCAGGACGATGAGCCTGAACCCCTCGCTGCCAGCTCGCCCCATGACTGATCCCAACTGTTGGGGCCTGGGACTCAGTCCAGCCAGTGCTTCGGTGCTCGGCCAACTGCAGCAGGCTCGACTGGTTCAGCTTGCTCCCCCGGAAACCCCGGTGGCGGCCTTTCTGGCGGAGCACTGGGACAGCAGCGCCGCCTTCGTGGCGGTTGGAGCCTGCGGAGCGATCGCCCGTCTGATCGCCCCCCTGCTCAAGGGCAAGCACCTGGATCCGGCGGTGGTGGTGGTCGATCCAGCCGGCCGATTTGTGATTCCCCTGCTGGGGGGACACTGGGCGGGCGGCGAAGCCTTCAGCCAACAGGTGGCTGCCCTGCTGGGCGGCCAGGCGGTATTGACCGGCTCAAGCAGCGGCACAGGGCGGCTCGCGCTCGACAGCTTCGGGCTCGGTTGGGGCTGGCGACGGGGACGGGGCCCCTGGGATGCCCTGATGAAGGCGGCGGCAAAGGGGCAGCTACCTCTGATCATCCAGGAGACCGGGCTGACCCTGTGGAAGAACCTGGAAGCGGCGGCAGCCGGGCAGGCGGATGCCGAAGGCTGCCTGGAGGACACTTCGTCCCTGGTGATCAGCCACCGGCTTGGCGATGGCTGCCGCTGGCATCCGCCGTCCCTCTGGCTCGGAATCGGCTGTGAGCGGCATACCAGCCTCAGCCTGCTGGAGCGGGTGGTCGATCAGGCCCTGGAACGCCAGCAGCTCGCACCGGAAGCTGTGGCTGGGCTGGCCAGCGTGGATCGCAAAGGCGATGAGCCAGCCCTGCTGGCCCTTGCCGAGCAAAGACAATGGCCGCTGCGGCTCTTCAAGGCGGAGGAGCTTGCCCCCGTGGTTGTTCCCACTCCCTCGGACGCTGTCCGAAAGGAAATGGGAACCGCCAGCGTGGCGGAGGCCGCCGCCCTGCTGGCGGCCGGTCCACAGGGAACGCTGCTGGCCGCCAAGCGGATTGAACACGCCAGGGACTTCGAGCGGGGTGCAGCCACCCTGGCCGTTGGTATGGCTGCGGTGCAATGGGCACCAGGCCAGGGACAGCTCCACCTGATCGGCAGCGGGCCCGGCCGCCTCGACCTGCTGACCCCCGCCGCCCGCCGCGCCCTGGCCGAGAGCACGATCTGGGTGGGCTATGGCCTTTATCTGGATCTGCTCGAACCCCTGCGCCGGTCGGATCAACTGCGCTGTGATGGCCAGCTCACCCAGGAGCGCCAGCGCTGTGCGCTGGCCGTTGAACTGGCTTGCCAGGGGCTGACGGTGGCGCTGGTCTCCTCCGGTGAAAGCGGGATCTACGGCATGGCCGGCCTGGCCCTGGAACAATGGCTGGAGCTGACCGGCGAGAACAGGCCGGGGTTCACGGTGCATCCAGGCGTCTCGGCCCTTCAGCTGGCCGCGGCTCGCGCCGGGGCACCACTGATGCATGATTTCTGCACGATCAGCCTGAGCGATCGGCTCACCCCCTGGGCAACGATCGAGCAGCGGCTGAGGGCAGCGGCGGCGGGAGATTTCGTTGTGGCGCTCTACAACCCCCGCTCGCTCGGCCGCGACTGGCAGCTGGCCAGGGCGATGGCGCTGTTGAGCGAGGGACGCTCCGGCCGGATTCCCGTGGTGCTCGCCAGGCAACTGGGCAGAGCAGGGGAACAGGTGAGCCTCCACGTTCTGGAGGATCTGCCCCTGGAGCAGGTCGACATGCTGAGCCTTGTGCTGGTGGGGAACAGCACCACCCGGCTGGTGGACGGGAAGATGGTGACTCCCCGTGGATACCCGGGTGCGGAGCTCCGTTGAGCGGAGTGTTCTTGCCGCAAACCACTGGCTCAGCGGTGCTGAATCGGGATGACAGGATTCGAACCTGCGGCCCCTTCGTCCCGAACGAAGTGCGCTACCAAGCTGCGCCACATCCCGCTGATTTGAGCTTAGGCGATCAGCCAGCAGCAGCTCCTACATTCTTGGCTACCCGCTTGGCAGAGGCCTTCGGCTCTTGCTCAAACCCGACTGGCTGCGTGTCAAGGCCCCCCAACGGGAGCGCATCGGTGCCGTGGCCGATCTGCTCAAGGACCTGAACCTCAACACGGTCTGCCAGGAGGCCAGTTGCCCGAACATCGGCGAATGCTTCGCCGGTGGCACCGCCACGTTCCTGATCATGGGTCCGGGCTGCACCCGCGCCTGCCCCTATTGCGACATCGATTTCGACAAGAGCGTGCGGGGGCTTGATCCCAGCGAACCCGAACGACTCGGTGAGGCCGTGGCGCGGCTGGGCCTGAGCCATGTCGTGATCACCTCGGTCAACCGCGACGATCTTGCCGATGGAGGCGCCAGCCAGTTCGTGGCCTGCATCGACCAGGTGCGTCGCCGCTCCGGGTTCACAACGATCGAGCTGTTGATCCCGGATTTCTGCGGCAACTGGAGTGCCCTCGCCGCCGTCATGGCGGCCAGCCCCGATGTGCTCAATCACAACATCGAAACGGTGCCGCGGCTCTACCGCCAGGCCAGACCCCAGGGAGAGTACGAGCGCTCCCTGGAGCTTCTGAACCGGGTGAGCGCCGACTGGCCCCGCGCCTACACGAAGTCGGGGCTGATGGTTGGGTTGGGGGAAACCGACGAAGAGGTGCTCGCGGTGCTCAACGATCTGAACAGCAATCAGGTCGACATCATCACGATCGGGCAATATCTGTCCCCGGGGCCCAGGCATCTGCCGGTGCAGCGCTTTGTGACCCCTGAACAGTTTGAGCAGTTCCGCCGCCACGGCGAACAGCAGCTGGGCTTCCTGCAGGTGGTCAGTTCGCCGCTCACCCGCAGCAGCTATCACGCCGGCGAAGTACGCCGGCTGATGCGGGAACACCCCCGTTAAACCGCCACCTTGACCCGTTCGGAGAGGCCAAGCCTGGCCAGTTCACTCGGCGGGACCAGAACTTTGAAGCGACCGCGCCACTGGGGCCAGTTGGCCAGGATTTCGGCCGCTCTGCGGCTGCCGGTCAGCTCTAGGTGGGAAGCCAGCAGGGGCTTGAGCAGGGCCTCCTGCTCAAGCGTGTCAAGAGGGTGCATGGCGAGGGTCTCAGAATTGAGGCGGCCCGCCAGGTCCCCGTGTTCATCCAGCAGGAAGGCCACCCCGCCGGTCATGCCAGCACCGACGTTGCGACCGGTGCTGCCAAGGATCACCACGATTCCACCGGTCATGTATTCGCAGCAGTGGTCTCCGCTGCCCTCCACGACACTCATTGCGCCACTGTTCCGCACGGCGAACCGCTCTCCGGCGCGACCAAGGGCGAACAGTTCGCCGCCGGTGGCGCCGTACAGGCAGGTGTTGCCGAGAATCACCTGGCTGCCGGGATCATTCCCACCGGCCGGAGGCACCACGACAAGACGTCCACCATTCATCGCCTTGCCGACGTAGTCGTTGGCATCACCGATCAAGCGCACCTCCATGCCCTTGAGCAACATCGCGCCGAAGCTTTGCCCGGCGGCCCCCTGGAAACAAAGCTCAAGCCGTCCTGAAAAGCCGTCGTTGCCGTGTCGGCAAGCGATCTCGCCGGCAAGGCGGGCACAGACACTCCGATCAGTGTTGACGATCGCCAGGGTGCGGCTCAGCTGGCCATGGGTTTCGATCGCGGCCATCAGCTCGGGATCGGCGAGCAGCAGATCTTCCAGAATCGGCCCATTGCCATGGGCTGCTGCCCGATGCTTCAGCCAGCTGCGATCCTCCGAGTGGGGGAGGGGATCAAGCAGGCAGCTGAGATCAAGGGAACCGGTTTTGGCCAGGGTCACATCCCGCGGCCGGAGCAGGTCATTCCTGCCGATCAGTTCCTCCAGCCGCGCCACCCCGAGCACGCTGAGCAGCTGACGCACCTCCTCGGCCACGTAGAGGAAGAAATTCACCACATGCTCCGGCAGACCGGTGAAACGCTTGCGCAGCGCCTCCTTCTGGGTGGCCACCCCCACAGGGCAATTGTTGGTGTGACAGACGCGGGCCATGATGCAGCCCTCCGCGATCATCGCCACCGAGCCGAAGCCATACTCCTCGGCGCCCAGCAGGGCCGCCATCACCACGTCCCAGCCGGTCTTGAGGCCGCCATCGGTGCGAAGCAGCACGCGATCCCGCAGCCCATTGACCAGGAGGCTGCGGTGAACTTCGGAGAGCCCCAGTTCCCAGGGGCTGCCGGCATGCTTGATCGAGCTCAATGGCGAAGCCCCCGTACCACCATCGTGGCCGGAAACCTGAATGACGTCGGCATTGGCCTTGGCCACTCCTGCGGCGATGGTGCCGATGCCGATCTCGGCCACCAGCTTGACCGAGACCTTGGCGGCCGGATGGACCTGATGGAGATCATGGATCAGTTGGGCCAGATCCTCGATCGAATAGATGTCGTGATGGGGGGGAGGCGAAATCAGTGCCACGCCGGGCTTGCTGTTGCGCAGCCAGGCGATGTAGGCATCCACTTTGGGGCCTGGTAACTGCCCGCCCTCGCCAGGCTTGGCCCCCTGGGCCACCTTGATCTCCAGCTGACGGGCACTGCGCAGGTAGGCCGGGGTGACCCCGAAGCGACCGGAGGCAATCTGCTTGATGGCCGAGTTGGCTGAGTCGCCATTCCGCAGGCCACGGATTGTCGGCAGGGTGGGAGAAAAGCCCTCTGGATCGACATCCTGCAACAGGTGAAAGCGGGCCGGATCCTCGCCACCTTCGCCACTGTTGCTCTTGCCGCCGATCCGGTTCATGGCCACGGCCAACACTTCATGAGCCTCCCGGGAGAGGGCACCAAGGCTCATGCCACCGGTGCAGAAGCGGCTGCAGATGCTCTCCACACTCTCAACCTGTTCGATCGGCAACGGGGTCGCAGCCGATCGGAACTCGAGCAGATCCCTCAGGGCCGTGACAGGCCTGTGCTTCAGCAGGGTCTGGTAGGTGGAGAAGTGGTCGTAGCCGGGTCCTGCAGTCACGGCGGCATGGAGGGCCTTGGCCATCTCCGGGCTGTTGAGGTGAAACTCACCGCCGGTGCGGTACTGGACAAAACCCATGAACTCAAGCTTGGTTCGGTGCAGCTCCGGGAAGGCCTTGGCATGGAAGACAAGGGTTTCCCTGGCCAGGTCGGTGAAGCTCATTCCTGCAATCCGGCTGGTGGTGCCCTTGAAAGCACGCTCGATCAGATCGGCCCCGATACCGATCGCCTCGAAGATCTGGGCTCCCTGATAGCTGGCCAGCAGGGAAATACCGATCTTGGAGAGGATCTTGCGCAATCCGGCCTCCAGGGCCTTGCGCACGTTGGCCTGGGCAGCGGCGACATCAAGCCGGGGCAACTTGCCCCTCTCCATCTGCGACTGGGTTCTGGGGTGCTCGAGCCAGTGACGGGTGGTTTCCCAGGTGAGCCAGGGGCAGACGGCGCTGGCACCGAAACCGATCAGGCAGGCCAGCTGGTGGGTACTCCAGCACTGGGCGGTGTCAACCACCAGAGAACAGTGCAGACGGAGGCGAAGCTGAAGAAGATGGTGGTGGACGGCCCCGACGGCCAGCAGGGGCGGAATGTAGGAACGGGTGGCGGCAAGGCCCGCTTCGGCCCGATCGGAGAGCACCAGAATCTGCTGACCAGCCCTGACTGCGGCTTCGGCATCCAGGCAGAGACGCTCGACCGCCTGCTCCAGGCCAACCGGGCCATCGAGGATCGAGTACAAGGTGGAGAGGGTGACGGTGGCGAGGCCCTGCTGGCCGAGGCAGAGAAGTTCCTGCTCGTTCAGCACCGGGGTATCGAGGTGCAACATCGAAGCCGAAGCCGGTTCAGGCCTCAGGGCTGAACCGCGCCTGCCCAGGTGCATCTCCAGGCTCATCACCAACTCCTCCCGCAGTGGGTCGATCGGCGGATTGGTGACCTGGGCGAAGCGCTGCTTGAAATAGTCGTAGAGGAGATGGGGCCGGCTCGAGAGCACCGCCAGGGGGATGTCGTCGCCCATGCAGTAGGTGGGCTCCTTGCCCTGACCAGCCATCTCCTCGATCACCAGATCCTGATCCTCTGCGGTGAATCCGAAGGCGGTCTGGTGGCGCAGCAGATCCAGCTCCCCCATCACCGTGGTGATCTGCCAGGGCTGGGCCTGAAGCGAACGTCGATGCTCCTGGAGCCAGGCGCCGTAGGGATGACGCGAAGCCACCTGCTCCTTCACCTGCCAGTTCTTGAGCAGCCGACCGTTCTCCAGATCCACCGCCAGCATCTGACCCGGACCGAGACGCCCCTTCTCGACGATGCGGCTCTCCTCGATCGCCACGACGCCGGTTTCCGATCCCATCACCACCAGGCCGTCGCTGGTGATGCAGTAGCGGGCGGGGCGCAGTCCATTGCGATCGAGCGAGGCACCCACACTGCGACCATCACTGAAGACGAGCAGGGCCGGTCCATCCCAAGGCTCCTGCAGGCAGGCCGAATACTCGTAGAAGGCCTGCACCTCCGGCCGTCCGTCGAGCTCAGGCTGCTGACGGAACGCCTCGGGCACCAGGGTCAGAAGACTGTCGGTGATCGGCCTGCCACTGCGCACCATCAGCTCGAGCATGGCGTCGAGATTGGCCGAATCACTGAAGGCCGCATTCACGACCGGCTTGAGATCAACGGCTGCCTCGCCCCAGGCGGCATCCAGGTGGGATTCGGCGGCACGGGCCCAGTTGAGATTGCCGAGCAGGGTGTTGATCTCGCCGTTATGACCCAGCATCCGCATTGGCTGGGCCAGCGGCCAGCGCGGCAGGGTATTGGTGCTGAAGCGGCGGTGGTACACCGCGAAGCTCACTGCAAAACGCTGATCCCTGAGGTCGCCATAGAAGGCCTGCAGCACCTCTGAGCGAACCATGCCCTTGTAGACGATGGTGCGGCCACTGAAGGATGCGAAGTAAAGATCGCTCGGACCTGGCCCCCAGGCTTCGCGGACCAGATCACCGACCCGGCGGCGACAACGGAACAGCAGGGCTTCAAGGGCATCGGCCTCCACCTCGGCCTCCACCAGCCACTGCTGGATCACAGGCGCCGTCTGGCGGGCGAGGGGACCCAGCACGGCGGGATCGACAGGCACGGAGCGCCAGCCGACGCTGCGCAGCCCCAGCATCAGGGCAGCCTGTTCACAGAACTGATGGGCCTGTTGAAGCCGTTCTGGATCGGCCGGCAGAAACAGCATCGCCAGGCCACGCCTTGCCGGCGCCACCGAAGCGGTTTCCGGCCAGACGGTTTCCAGATAATCCCAGGGAATCCCGCAGAGGATGCCGGCGCCATCCCCGGAGTCGCTGTCACCGCCGCAACCGCCGCGATGCTCCATGCAGCTCAGACCATGCAGGGCCTGTTGCAACAGCCGATGGGACGCCTCGCCGCTCAGCTGAGCCAGAAAACCAACGCCGCAGGCATCCTTCTCCCCGGCTACGGCGGCCGGCGCCGGGCTGTCGCAATGGGGCCAGTGCGGAGAGGAAGAAAGAGGCATGGGCCGGGAACAACCTGCAAGAACGAGCGGCAGCCCTGATTGACGCAGGCAGCCAACCTGTAAGCAAAACCGACTTTAGGGACTGGGACATGGGGTTAGCGTTCATCAGCAACGGAATAGGCCTGATGGCGCGGCCGATCGTGCATTTCAGGAATGGCCTCAGGCGTTTTCCGGCCGTGCTCGGCCTGCTCGTGCTTGGGCTGCCGACCGAAACCCACGGTCAGGGCAGCTCGAAGCCGCCGCCTCCGGGGCTCGCCACCCTCCACGCCCAGGCCTGGGCGCGGCCGCCGGCACTCCGCCAGGGTCAACGGGTCGTGATCAATGGGATCGCCCAGCAGGCCCGCTGGCAATGGCGGGATGCCGCTGGATCTGCCCCCGTGCAGCTCTGGCTGCCCCTGGATCTGCTGCAGGGACAGCTGGGCTTCAGCAGCAGCAGCAAGCCTGATGGCAGCCTGGAATTGGAGTGGTTCGACCAGGCCCTGAAGGTCACCGCCGCCGAGCAGCGAAGCCTCGATGATGAGGTTGCCGTTGACGTCGCCGCCGTGCTGGAGGCCGCCGGCGCACGGCTTGAGGCCAGGGGCGAAGAACTGGGCATCGAGATTCCCAGGCCTGAACTGGTCAGGGTTCGGGTGTCCTCTCCGGGCGGGACAGCCGCCCTGGGCGGCAGACGGGTTGTCCTGGATCTCAGCGGCATCGCCGCCGTGCGCCAGGAGAGCGGACGGCTGCTGGTGGGGCTTCGCAGCACGGCGGCGCAGCGGGCCGAACTGCAGGCGCTTGGTCTCGCGGTGCGCCAGAGCGAACAGGGACTCAGCCTCAGCCTCGGCAAAGCCGTTCCCAGGCTTCTGGTCCTGGGGGGGCCCGCCAGGGTGGTGCTCGATCTGGCCGGTGTCGGTCTCAGCAGCTCAGGCGGCGCAGCTGGTGGTTTCGGCAATCGAGACGGCAGGGGGAGTGGGATCACGGCGGCCCCACGCCTCGACGATCGGCTCCAGGCCCTGCTCAGCAGAAGCGTCACGATCGAGCGCCAGGTCCGTGCCGTCGGAACGCGACGGATGCTGATCAACAGCGTTCGCCTGGATCCGCGCCAGAACCCGTTGGAGCTCCGCCTGCTCACCCGCCCCGATGGCATGGAAGGGCTCAGCTCCCTCCCCGCCCTGGCCCAGGGCGACCAGGCCCTGGTGGCGATCAACGGAGGTTTCTTCAACAGGGTGCGGCGGTTGCCGCTGGGGGCCCTCAAGCAGCAGGGCCGCTGGCTCTCCGGTCCGATCCTCAACCGCGGTGCCGTGGGCTGGCAACCGGGCCAGCTGCCCCGATTCGGCCGCCTCCGTCTGGAGGAATGGGTGATCGACCCCAGCGGCCAGCGCTCCGCCCTGACCACCGTGAACAGTGGCTATCTGGAACGGGGAGTGGCCCGTTACACGGCGGACTGGGGGCGGGGCTACCGCGCCTTGAGCGGCTCGGAGACTGGTCTTCTCCTCAGCGATGGCATCGTCCAGCAGCAGCTGAGCGGGCCGGAGCTCGCCCGTGGCGTCGGCCTCGGGCCGAACGACACCCTGCTGGTGGCAAGGGCCGGAGCCGGGCTTCCCTGGATTGTGGGCAGCCGACTTGCGATTGTCAGCCGGCCGATCGAGCCCCTGGGCCAGCTGCCCTATGTGCTGGGCGGTGGTCCCCTGCTGCTGCTGCAGGGTCAGCTCGTGCTGAATGGAACCGGGGAAGGATTCAGCCAGGCCTTCCTGCAGCAGGCCGCACCACGAACGGTGATCGGCAGCGATGGGCGTGAGCTCTGGCTGCTGACCCTCGAAGGGGTGGAACACAGCGGCCCCACACTGGCGGAAACCGCACTGTTGCTCAGGCAGCTCGGCCTGATCGATGCGCTCAATCTCGACGGAGGGGGCTCCACCGGACTGGTGGTGGCCGGGGCGATGACCGTGAAAGGCCGGGGGGTGACCGCCGCCATTCACAACGGGCTGGGGCTTGTCCCCCGCGACATCCGGACCAGCGCGGTGGATGGGGCCATGGCCGGGTCCGGCGCTGTCCGAGACTTGGACGCTGCCCGCTGATCCAGAGCCCCCGCCATGCCAAAGGGTCTGACGATGCACCTTTCAGCCGCCGCCGCCGCCGAGCTCGGTCGCCAGGCCGCTGTGGCCGGCACGCCGGGCCTGATGAACCTTGACCTGATCGAGGGGGGATGCGAGCGCTGGGTGATCCGCATCCGTCCCGGGGACCTGGCCGGTGTGGCGATCGCCCGGGCCGATGGAATCACGCTTTTCTCACCCGCCGAGCAGGTCAGCCGGCTGGCGGGGCTCAATCTCGACTATCGCGGGGATCTGAGCGGGGGAGGGTTTCTGATCCGGGCCGGCGAAGGGGTCCAGTGCTGTGCCTGCGGGGCGGCCTTCAGCAGGGATTGATCGGGTGGACGGCCGACAGCGTAGGGTGGTCAATTGTCAAAACAGTCGGACATCCGGCTCAACTCCCCGGCCCTCGATGCCCACGATTCAGCAGCTGATCCGCACCGAGCGGCAGCATCTCACCCGCAAGACGAAATCACCGGCCCTGCGGGCCTGTCCGGAGCGCAGGGGGGTCTGCACCCGCGTCTACACGTCGACCCCCAAAAAGCCCAACTCAGCGCTGCGCAAGGTGGCACGGGTACGGCTCACCTCGGGTTTCGAGGTCACGGCCTACATCCCCGGTATCGGCCACAACCTGCAGGAGCACTCCGTTGTGCTGATCCGCGGGGGCCGGGTAAAGGATCTGCCAGGTGTGCGTTATCACATCATTCGTGGCACCCTCGACACCGCCGGTGTCAAGGACCGTCGTCAGAGCCGCTCCAAGTACGGCGCCAAGACACCGAAGGGCTGATCCCCTCGCCTTTCCCTCATCTAACTTTTCCTCCCCTGCGTCCCTCTTTCCAGGATTATGTCCCGCCGCAATGCTGCTGAGAAGCGCCCAGTCCATCCCGATCCCCAGTTCAACAGCCGCCTGGCCTCGATGGTCGTGGCACGGCTGATGAAGCACGGCAAGAAGTCCACCGCCCAGAGGATCCTCTCCGATGCCTTTGGCCTGATCAACGACCGCACCGGCACCGACCCCCTGGAAGTCTTTGAGACGGCCGTGCGCAATGCAACCCCCCTGGTTGAGGTGCGGGCCCGTCGCGTCGGTGGCGCCACCTACCAGGTGCCGATGGAGGTCCGCCAGGAGCGGGGCACGGCGATGGCCCTGCGGTGGCTGGTGAATTTCTCCAGAGCCCGCAATGGACGCAGCATGTCCCAGAAGCTCGCCGGCGAACTGATGGATGCCGCCAATGAGGCCGGCAACGCCGTCCGCAAACGGGAGGAAACCCACAAAATGGCAGAGGCCAACAAGGCCTTCGCCCATTACCGCTACTGAGCGGAGCGTTCTGGCTGGGTCGCGGGCCCATCCAGTCGAAATCCAACACCACCTAAATTCAACCCGCTGTTTCGTCGATTTACCTTCGGAGATCTTCCCCCGTGGCCCGCGCCTACCCCCTGGATCGCGTCAGAAACATCGGCATCGCCGCCCACATTGACGCGGGTAAAACCACCACCACCGAGCGGATTCTGTTCTACTCAGGTGTGGTGCACAAGATGGGTGAGGTCCACGATGGCGCCGCCGTCACCGACTGGATGGCCCAGGAGCGCGAGCGGGGCATCACCATCACAGCTGCGGCCATTTCCACCAGCTGGAGGGATCACCGCATCAACATCATCGACACTCCTGGTCACGTCGACTTCACGATCGAAGTCGAGCGCTCGATGCGGGTTCTCGATGGGGTGGTTGCGGTGTTCTGTGCGGTGGGCGGCGTCCAACCTCAGTCGGAAACTGTCTGGCGGCAAGCGGACCGCTACAAGGTCCCCCGGATCGTTTTCGTCAACAAGATGGATCGAACCGGAGCCAACTTCCTGAAGGTCTACGACCAGATCAAAGACCGCCTCAAGGCCAAGGCTGCCCCCATCCAGCTGCCGATCGGTGCCGAAGGCGATCTCAAAGGGATCATCGATCTGGTGCGTCAGAAGGCCATCATCTACACCAATGATCTCGGCACCGACATCATCGAGCAGGATATTCCTGAGAACATGAAGGAAGAAGCCGCTCTCTGGCGCGGCAAGCTGATGGAATCCGTTGCAGAAACGGATGAAGAACTCATTGAAGCGTATCTGGAAAATGGGTCGCTGACGGATGAACAGCTTGTGAAGGGAATCCGCATTGGGGTTGTTGACCACGGCCTCGTCCCCATTCTCTGCGGATCCGCTTTCAAGAACAAGGGCGTTCAGCTGATGCTGGATGCAGTTGTTGATTATCTGCCCGCTCCAAGCGACATCCCGCCGATTCACGGACTCCTTCCCGATGGCGAAGATGCCACCCGCGCCTGTGACGACAACGCACCCTTCAGTGCCCTTGCCTTCAAGGTCATGGCCGACCCCTATGGAAAGCTCACCTTCGTAAGGATGTACAGCGGTGTGCTTAAAAAAGGGAGCTACGTGCTCAACAGCACCAAAGACAAAAAGGAGCGCATCTCACGGCTGATTCTGCTCAAGGCAGACGATCGGGAAGAGGTGGACGAACTGCGCGCAGGCGATCTCGGTGCCGTTCTTGGTCTCAAGGACACCACCACTGGGGACACGCTTTGCGTGGATACTGATCCGATCATCCTCGAGTCGCTGTTCATTCCTGAACCGGTCATTTCCGTAGCAGTGGAGCCGAAAACCAAAGGGGACATGGAAAAACTTTCCAAAGCCCTCCAGTCTTTGTCGGAAGAGGATCCCACCTTCCGTGTCTCCACCGATCCCGAAACCAGCCAGACGGTGATTGCCGGCATGGGTGAACTTCACCTCGAAATCCTGGTTGACAGGATGCTGAGAGAATTCAACGTCGAGGCGAATATCGGTGCTCCCCAGGTTTCCTACCGGGAAACCATCCGCGGCAGCGCCAAGGGCGAAGGCAAGTTCGCCAGGCAGACTGGCGGCAAGGGGCAGTACGGCCATGTGGTGATTGAGATGGAGCCTGGTGAACCCGGCTCCGGCTTTGAGTTCGTCAACAAGATTGTCGGTGGCATTGTTCCCAAGGAATACATTGGCCCGGCCGAAAATGGCATGAAAGAAACCTGCCAATCCGGTGTGATTGCTGGCTTCCCTATGATCGACATCAAAGTCACCATGGTGGACGGCTCCTACCACGATGTGGACTCCTCTGAAATGGCGTTCAAAATTGCTGGTTCCCTGGCCTTCAAGGACGGCGTCAAGAAGTGCAATCCTGTTCTCCTTGAGCCAATGATGAAGGTGGAGGTCGAGATCCCCGAGGATTACCTCGGTTCTGTGATCGGCGACCTCTCCTCCAGGCGTGGTCAGGTCGAAGGCCAGTCCATCGACAACGGACAATCTAAAGTCCAGACCAAGGTGCCTCTGGCCGAAATGTTCGGCTATGCCACTCAGCTCCGATCCATGACCCAGGGTCGGGGTGTTTTCTCGATGGAGTTCAGCCATTATGAGGAAGTTCCTCGCAATGTCGCTGAAGCCATCATTTCCAAGAATCAGGGCAATTCCTGATCTCTCACCCCCAACCAACCCCCCCGATTCTTTCCTTCAATGGCCCGCGAGAAGTTTCAGAGGAACAAACCTCACGTCAACATCGGCACCATCGGCCACGTTGACCACGGCAAGACCACTCTTACCGCCGCCATCACCAATGTGCTGGCGTCCCTGGGCCAGGCGAAAGCCCAGGCCTACGACGATATTGACGGTGCTCCTGAAGAGAAAGAACGGGGCATCACGATCAATACCGCTCACGTCGAGTACGAAACTGAGCCCCGTCACTACGCTCACGTTGACTGCCCGGGCCACGCCGACTACGTCAAGAACATGATCACCGGTGCCGCCCAGATGGATGGCGGCATTCTGGTGGTGGCTGCAACCGATGGTCCGATGGCTCAGACAAAGGAGCACATCCTTCTGGCCAAACAGGTCGGCGTGCCGGCCCTGGTGGTCTTTCTCAACAAGAAAGACATGGTTGATGACGAGGAGATCCTTGAGCTTGTCGAACTGGAGATGCGCGAGCTGCTGAGCAGCTACGACTTCCCTGGTGACGACATTCCGATCATCGCTGGTTCAGCGCTCAAAGCCCTCGAATACATCCAGGGCGGCGGCAAAGGCAACCGCGGAGACAACGAATGGGTCGACAAGATTCTCGACCTGATGGATGCAGTGGATGAGTCCATTCCCGAACCCGAGCGGGAGATCGACAAGCCCTTCCTGATGGCTGTCGAAGATGTCTTCTCAATCACCGGACGAGGCACCGTTGCCACCGGCCGGATCGAGCGCGGCAAGGTCAAAGTCGGTGAAACCGTTCAGATCGTCGGCATCAAGGACACCCGCGAAACCACCGTCACCGGCGTGGAAATGTTCCGCAAGCTGCTCGATGAGGGCATGGCAGGCGACAACGTCGGGCTGCTGCTGCGCGGCGTTCAGAAAGAAGACATCGAGCGCGGCATGGTGCTCGTCAAGCCCAATTCAATCAAGCCCCACACCAAATTTGAGGGTGAGGTTTATGTTCTCAAGAAAGAGGAAGGTGGCCGCCACACTCCTTTCTTTGCTGGCTACCGGCCCCAGTTCTACATCCGCACCACCGACGTGACCGGCCAGATCACCGCCTTCACGGCCGACGACGGGACCAACGTTGAGATGGTCATGCCTGGTGACCGGATCAAGATGTCCGCCGAGCTGATCTGCCCGGTGGCCATCGAGCAGGGCATGCGCTTCGCCATCCGGGAAGGGGGTCGTACCATCGGTGCCGGCGTCGTTTCCAAGATCGTGGCCTGAGTCAACCTCAGCCAGGCGGAGAGGTGGTCAGACGACCGCCTCTCCCGATCCACCCACCCTCCGGTTTGATGCGGTCGGTGAGCACCTCGACAATCCAGGGATGATTCAGATTCCCTTTCACCATCCAGTTGACGCCGGCTTCGGCTGCCAACGCGCACCTCTTTCCCCTCCATGTCCACCGCCATCGCCCAGCAGAAGATTCGCATTCGCCTGAAGGCGTTTGATCGCCGCATGCTGGATCTTTCCTGCGACAAGATCATCGAAACGGCTGATCACACCGCCGCCACGGCGATCGGGCCCATTCCCCTGCCCACCAAGCGCAAGATCTACTGCGTGCTGCGTTCACCCCACGTCGACAAGGACTCCCGCGAGCACTTCGAAACGCGAACCCATCGCCGCATCATTGACATCTACAGCCCTACGGCCAAAACGATCGATGCCCTGATGAAGCTGGACCTGCCCAGTGGCGTTGACATTGAAGTCAAGCTCTGAGCCAGGCCTTCAGCCTGATTCGCGAAGCCGGCATCACTCCAGCCTCCGGCTTTCTAGGATCTGGTCATGTCGTGATTCTGGTCTGCTGCACACCAACAGCCGCCTGCATTCACGCCGCTTCACCCCTACGCGCCTCTGCGCACCAACGACGTGACTGATCTGGCTGTCAGGGAACTTCCCCTCTTCCCTCTGCCTGATGTGGTGCTGTTCCCCCAAGAGGTGCTGCCTCTGCATATCTTCGAGCCCCGGTATCGGATGATGCTCCGCACGGTGCTCGAAACGGACCGTCGTTTCGGTGTTGTGCGCTGGGATCCTCAGGAGAAGCGAATGGCAGCCGTGGGCTGTTGCGCTGAGATTCTTCAGTGCCAGACCCAGGATGACGACCGCAGCAACATCGTGACCATGGGGCAACAACGCTTCCGTGTGCTCGAGGTGGTCCGTGAAGCTCCCTTTCGAGTCGGCATGGTCAGCTGGATCGAAGACCAGGCCAGTGGCTCGGATGCCGCACTCAGCCAGCTGGCCGTTGACGTCACCCAGGCCCTCCGCGACGTGGTGGACCTGACCGGCAAATTGATCGGCAAGCCCACCACCCTCCCCACCGACCTGCCCGACCTGCCCAGGGAGCTGTCGTTCTGGATCGGTTCCCACCTGGGTGGTCCGGTGGCGGACCATCAGCAGGCTCTGCTGGAGCTCACCGACACCACCGAACGGTTGCGTCAGGAGTACACCCTCCTGGACCAGACCCGTCGTCAGCTGGCAGCCAGAACCGTGCTGAAGGATACCTTCAAGGGCATGGGCGAGGTTGATCAGGATCCAGCCTGATGGCAACTGGGATCTGGCCTGCCGCCCTGCTGCTCGGAGCCGGCGCCGCCGGACTGGGCTGGCTCGCCTACAGCGTCTGGCAGAACCGCAAGCGTCGCTACCTGGATACGGCCAGTGTGGCTCTCGCCTACGACCGCTGGACCCAGGACCGCCTTCTGGAGAGGCTCTGGGGGGAGCATGTCCACCTCGGCCATTACGGAACGCCACCGGTTTCGATCGACTTTCGCGAAGCCAAGGCCGCCTTCGTGCATGAGCTGGTGCGCTGGAGCGGCCTTGATCAACTGCCGGCCGGCTCAACGATTCTCGATGTGGGCTGCGGCATCGGCGGCAGTGCCCGCATGCTCAGTGAGCACTACGGATTCGAGGTACTGGGAATCAGCATCAGTCCGGCCCAGATCGAGCGGGCCCGTCAGCTCACACCCGGCGGCATGACCTGCCGCTTCGCCGTGATGGACGCCCTCGAGCTTGACCTGCCGGACGCCGGTTTCGATGCAGTGTGGAGCGTGGAGGCAGGCCCCCACATGGCCGACAAGCAGCGCTACGCCGATGAACTGCAGCGCGTGCTGCGCCCGGGCGGTCTGCTCGCCGTCGCTGACTGGAACCGACGGGATCCGGCGGAGGGTGCGCTCACCCCCCTGGAGAGCTGGGTGATGCGCCAGCTCCTGGATCAATGGGCCCATCCGGAATTCGCCAGCATCTCCTCCTTTCGTCGAAATCTGGAACAGAGCCTCCATGGCCAGGGCGCCAGGGTCGACACCGCCGACTGGACAACCGCCACGCTGCCCTCCTGGATTGATTCGATCGTGGAAGGCATGCGGCGGCCTGGAGCAGTGCTGGGTCTTGGCCCCCAGGCCCTGCTCCAGGGACTCAGGGAAACCCCGACCCTGCTGTTGATGCACTGGGCCTTCAGCACCGGCCTGATGCAGTTCGGTGTCTTCCGCTGCCGGAAGCCCCGAACCCAGTCCGAGCAAATCGCAGGGCCTTCCAGTCGCTAGGGAGTGGCTGGGTTGCTGGGCGCCACCTCGGGCTCCGCTCCACCACTCTCCCCACTGAGATTGGTGATCGGATAGGTGCCGAACAGCGCCAGGTGCTGACAGAGAGCCGAAAGTTCTTCGATGGCCTGCTCCAGGCGGTGGGGATCGTCCGGCAGTTCGAGATCGACAAAAAACAGATACTCGCCCATCTCCCGTTTCGAAGGACGGGACTCGATGCGGCTCATGTTGATCTGCCTGCGGGCGAAGCAGCCAAGCGCCTCCAGCAGGCCCCCGGGACGATTGGCATGGAGGGAAAAAGCGAGGCTGCTGTGGGTGCAGGCCAACGCCCTGGCCGATTCCCGCTGCAACAGCAGGAAACGGGTGCAGTTTCCCGGCACATCATTGATCGGGTAGGCGAGCACCTCCAGTCCATGGGTTCTGGCGGCCTCCAACGACGCCACAGCGGCGCGGAAAGGGCTGCCACCCACCAGGCGTGAGGCTTCCGCCGTCGAGCTGGTCGGCAGTTGCCAGGCAGCCGGCAGATGCGAGGCAAGCCAGAGACTGCACTGGGCCAGGGCCTGGGGATGGGACAGCACCTCGCTGACTCCGCTGATCGGCCCACTGCCCAGCAGGGCATGGCGGATCGGCAACACCAGACCCCGGCGAATTCTCAGGTCGGGATGCTCCCAGAGGGCATCGAGACAAGCCGTGACTCCCCCCTCGACGGAGTTCTCAACCGGAACCACCGCCGCATCACATCGCCCTTCCGCCAACGACTGGATCACGGCACGGTGGCCGTTCTGCGGAACCAGCTCCACGGCCGTGAGCCCCTCCAGATCCGCCAGGGTTCTCGCCGCTTGCTCTCCATAGGTTCCGATGGGACCGAGAAAGGCCAGACGCATGACGAAGGGGGCAGGGACGTGGGTGGATAGGATCATCTCCCGCCGCCCCCCTCGCCCGGCGATGCCCCTGGCCTTCAGCGCCAGCCAGTACCTCAGGCAGCCTGTTCCCGAGCAGACCCACAGACTGGCCCTCTACCTCAACGACGAAGACCGGATCGTCCGGGCTCTCCTGGATGCAAGCCAGCTTGAAAAGCTTGGTGAGGGACGCTACCGCTATGCGGTCAAACCCCTCAGGGCCTTTCAGCTGCAGATCCAGCCTGTGGTCCAGCTGCAGACCCAGCGCTCCGCTGAGCGGCTGGAAATCGAAGCCCTCGACTGCCAACTGGCCGGTTTCGATCTGGTGGACGACTTCAGCTTGACCCTGCACTCCTGGATCCGGGCAACGGAGACAGGGCTGGAGGGTGAGGCCCGACTGGCGGTGTCGGTCAGTCGTCCGGCGGTGCTGAGCCTGATCGCCCCGAAGGTTCTGGAAGCCACAGGGCGCTCCCTGCTGGGAGGCATCCTGCTGGGCATGCGCAAGCGGGTGGGGCAGCAACTGCTGGGAGATTTCAGGCACTGGTGCCAGGAGCACTGAGCAACCGCCGAAGAAAGGACTGGCGATGCAGCGCTGTGGGCCCGATCCGCAGGATCGCCTGCCGATGGACAGCGGTGCCATAGCCGGCGTTCCGTTCCAGGCCATAGCCGGTGTAGCGCTCAGCCAGTCGCTGGATCAGGGCATCTCTGGCCTGTTTGGCCAGCACACTCGCCGCCGCAATCGCCAGGCAGCGCCGGTCGCCGTGCACCAGGGTGACCTGGGGGGCCGACCAGTTCCGCAATGGCAAGACCCCATCGACCAGGAGCAGGGCGGGGGTGCTGGGCAGGCGTTGCAGAGCTCGCAGCATGGCCGCCTCGGTTGCCCAGCGGATTCCGCGGCGATCGATCTCGGCGGCAGAGGCCTGGCCCAACGCCCAGGCGAACGCCAGGGCGTGAATCTGCGGGACGAGGCGCTGACGCTGGCCTGCCGATAGGTCCTTGCTGTCGGTGAGGCCCAGGGCGGCAAGCGGTGCGAGTGCCTGGGCGGGCAGCATGACAGCCCCGGCAAAGACGGGGCCGAACAGACTGCCCCGTCCCACCTCATCCAGACCGGCGCAAAGGCCAGGATCGTGGCCGCAGAACGCGGCCAGCAGGAACGCCTCGCTGGTCAGACCGTGGCGGAGGAACGGCGACGCCGACGGCGCGGCTCGCCGGCCTCGGCCTCCGGTTCAGGATCGGGAGGTGTTGCGACCCCTGTGGTGGAGTGATTTCCATTGTCTGGCAGGGATGCCGAAACCGGTTCCTCGCTGGAGGAGGAGGAACGGGTACGGGTGACCTTGCGGGACAGCGGAACCTGCACCAGCGGCGCCTCGATCACCGTGGTGACGATGGGCCTGGATTCATCAAAGTGCATCGGCAAAGGCGTGATTTCAACCAGGACGTCCGCCTGATCGGCCGGGCTGCTGAAGACAGGACTGCTGAATGCCGGGCTGCTGAAGACCGGACCGTCTTCGGTGGCCGAGCGACCGTTGGCAGGAGTGTCCTGCCCACCCCGCCCACCACGACGACGGCGACGGGAGCCACTCGCCGACTGCTGCTGCCTGGCCGATTCGAGCACCGCATCCGGGTCATCCCCGGGGCGGACGACACGCACGATCAGCTGATCGGCATTGGATGGGGAATCGAGCAGAAGCGCAGGGCTGAGACCGAGCCAGCCATAAACCAGTTCCTGATCGGTTTCCATTGGAACGGCCACCAGCTCAGGGACCTGGCGGCGGCTGAGCGGCTCCGCGACGAATCCACTGTCGGCACCCTCACTGGGCGGCGATGGATCGAGGCCGGGCAGGGGTAGGGGTGCGGCCAGCTCGATCGGCTCCGCGGAGCGGCCGCCCCGGCCTCCACGCCCACTGCGGCGGCGACCGGCGGGCTCACCGGTGGCCGGACTGGGCACCTCGGCCCTCGCCGAGGCGGCCGAGCGCACCAGACCCGAGACATTGGCGAGGGGCTGCAGCGTGTCCGTGCCGGGGAGCACGGCCACATGGCCAAGACCGCCACAGCTGGGGCAGGCCCGACCGAACAACTCATAGATGTTCTGGCCCTGGCGTTTGCGGGTGAGCTCAACAAGGCCGAGTTCGGAGAGCTGGGCGATCTGTGGCCGGGCGTTGTCGTTCCGAACCGCCTGGGTGAAGTGCTCCAGCAGCATCAACTGATCACGCCGGGACTCCATATCGATGAAGTCGATGATCACCACACCGCCGATGTTGCGCAGCTTGAGTTGACGGGCAATTTCAGCGGCCGCCTCACAGTTGGTCCACAGCACCGTTTCCCGGGCATTGGCCGATCGGGTGAATGATCCGGAGTTCACATCGATCACGGTGAGCGCCTCGGTGGGCTCGATGATCACGTAGCCGCCGGAGGGGAGCTCCGCCCTGGGCTTCAGTGAATCCCGGATGGCTGCATTGACCCGATAGTGCTCGAGAATGCTGGTGGAATCCGCATGGTGTTCGACCAGGAGATTGTCCTGGTCGGAGCCGAGAAAGGCATTCACCCTGGCCACCGCCGAGGGTGTGTCGACAACGACGCTGAGCACCTCGGGGCTGTAGAGATCTCGCAGCACCCGATGGATGAAGTCTTCGTCACGGTTGAGCAGCACAGGCGGGCTGGCCGTTTCCGCGGCCTCCTGAATGGCTTCCCACTGGCGCAGGAGGGCTTCGAGATCGTCGATCAGAAGCTCCTCGCTGACACCCTCCGCCTCGGTGCGCACGAGCAGACCGGCACCCGGTGGCTTGATCAGCACACCAAGCGCCCGCAGGCGGTTGCGTTCGTTCTCCCCATTGATGCGACGGGAGATGCTCACCCCCTGGCCATGGGGCTGAAGCACCAGGAAGCGGCCAGGAAGCGTGAGGTTGCCGGTGAGCCGGGGACCTTTGGTGCCCGTGGGCTCCTTCATCACCTGAACCAGCACCTTCTGGCGCGGTTCAAGCAACTCGGTGATGCCGGCTGCTCCTTTCCTCAGGCGGAGGGGGCCAAGGTCGGTGACATGGATGAAACCGTTCTTTTCACTTTCACCGATGTTGACGAAGGCCGCATCGATGCCAGGGAGGACATTCTCGACTCGGCCGAGATAGACGTCACCGATCTGATATCGGCCTTGGGCGACGACCAGTTCATCAACCCGTTCGTCGTTGAGCACGGCGGCGATCCGCAGTTGCTCCGCAATGACGATCTGCTGGGGCATGGAGGATAGAAAATGGCTCGATGGAGCTCTGCCAGGGAATGGGCTTAGCCCCCGGAAACAACCATCCGCTGAGCAGAGCGTGCCGCAAAGCCGCTCGACTGCTGCTGCAGGAGGTGGAAGACGGAAGAAAAAAATCTGGTGAGGAAGCGCCTCTGGAGGTTCACCCCCCGGATCACGTTAATGCTTGCGGAACTGGATGGAACCGACCGAAGCAAGGAACTGTGCCTGCGGGAATGATGGGCCGCAGGAGGCGGTACCCGTAGAAAGTGTTTGCAGATCCGAGAGCTACAAACGGGACTGCCGTCTTCTGGGGAATTTAGCATGGTCGCCAGCCCGGGGCCGCGCCATTGCAGGATGGCGGCCTACTTGCGGAGCATGGGGCCGCCGTGGTTCAGATCAATGCCAATTACCTGAAGCTCAAGGCGGGCTATCTCTTTCCAGAGATCGCGCGACGGGTGACGCAGTTCTCCGCCGCCCACCCGGAGGCGGCCCTGATCCGCCTGGGCATCGGTGACGTGACCGAACCACTGCCGGAGGCCTGCTGCTCAGCCATGCGGGCTGCCATCGACGCCATGGGCAGCCGGAGCGGTTTCCACGGTTATGGCCCCGAGCAGGGTTACCTCTGGCTGCGCGAGGCGATTGCGGCCCACGATTTCCAGGCCCGTGGCTGCGCGATCGAGCCCGAGGAGATCTTCGTCTCCGACGGCTCGAAATGCGACAGCAGCAACATCCTCGACATCCTGGGACCTGATAACCGCATTGCCGTCACTGATCCTGTCTACCCGGTGTACGTCGACAGCAACGTGATGGCAGGCCGCACGGATGAGGCCGGCCCGAACGGCCGTTATGGCCGCCTCACCTACCTGCCGATCACGGCCGCCAACGGTTTCACAGCCCCGCTGCCGGAGCAACAGGTTGACCTGATCTACCTCTGCTTCCCCAACAACCCCACCGGCGCGGTGGCCAGCCGTGACCACCTGAAGCAATGGGTGGACTATGCCCTGGCCAACGAAGCCCTGGTCCTCTTCGACGCCGCCTACGAGGCGTTCATCCGCGACCCGGAGCTGCCCCATTCGATCTACGAGATCGAGGGAGCCCGCCAGTGCGCGATCGAGTTTCGCTCCTTTTCCAAGAATGCCGGTTTCACAGGAACCCGCTGCGCCTTCACGGTGGTGCCCCGTGGGCTGATGGGACGAGGCGACGATGGGGAGAACGTGGAGATATGGAGCCTCTGGAATCGCCGTCAGAGCACAAAGTTCAACGGAGTGAGCTACATCGTGCAACGGGGTGCCGAAGCGGTCTACACGCCAGCCGGACAGGCCCAGGTGAAGGCGCTGGTCGACTTCTACATGGAGAATGCCGCGATCATCCGACAGCAACTCACAGCGGCTGGCCTCACGGTGCATGGCGGCCAGCAGGCCCCTTACGTCTGGATCCAGACACCGACAGGCCTCGACTCCTGGGGCTTCTTTGACCGCCTGCTGGAGGAAGCCCATGTGGTCGGCACCCCAGGCAGCGGCTTCGGTGCCGCTGGGGAAGGGTATCTGCGCCTTTCAGCCTTCAACAGCCGAGCCAATGTGCAGGAGGCGATGGGCCGCATCAGCCGCTGTGGCCTGGCTTCCCATGGCAAGGTCGCTGCCTAGATTGGATCATTCTTTCTGCAGTGGCCATGTCGGTTGAAACGCCGACCCGCACGCCCGGGGGGGCCGCGGTGATCGAGAAGGAGGTGCAGCGTGTCCGCAAACCATCCCCGCGCTATCGGGTGCTCCTGCACAACGATCCGGTCAATTCGATGGAGTACGTGGTCGGCACCCTGCGCCAGGTGGTGCCTTCCCTGAGTGAACAGGATGCCATCGCCGTGATGCTCGAAGCTCATAACACCGGGGTCGGCCTGGTGATCGTCTGCGACCTGGAGCCGGCGGAGTTCTACAGCGAAACCCTCAAAGGCAAAGGGCTCAGCAGCACGATCGAGCCGGAGGGCTGAGTTGCCGGCCTTTGCCCAGGAAGGTCCCCGCTGGCTTGGCACCCTGCTTTATGTGCCCCTTCTCTACGCAGTTGGCTGGCTGACGGCCAGGCCCCTGGCGCTGATCTCCCCAACTCTCAGACCCGACCAGCTCGACCTGGCCGGACTGGTGCTGGCCCTGCTGCTGCTCCTGCTGACCTTGCCCCGGAGACTGGAGCGGGTCTGGGGGGAAACTCGGCCCTGGCGAAGACTGGGCCTGCGGCTGCCGCTCGCCAACGGGCTGCGAAGCCTGCTGCGGGGGCTGCTGATGGCCAGCCTGCTGCTGACTCTGGTGACTGCCGTCCTGGTGATGGCTGGCCAGGCCAGCTGGTCCTGGCGGCTCGGCTGGGGGACTGCGCTCAATGGCCTGGCTCTGGCGGCAGGGGTGGGCTTCGCCGAGGAACTTCTGTTTCGCGGCTGGCTCTGGGGGGAGCTGGCCCTGCAGGCCGGGGCCCGGCAGGCCCTGCTGCTCCAGGCCAGCATCTTCGGCCTGCTGCACCCCTGGTATCGGCTGGGCGGCCCAGGCGCGATCGGGCTGCTGGGGGGGTTGATCCTGCTCGGAATTGTTCTGGCCCTGCAACGTCGCTCCGACCGGGGTTCCCTCTGGGGAGCCCTGGGACTGCACGGGGGACTGGTGGGTGGCTGGTTCGTTCTGCAGACCGGAATGCTGGAGATCTCCAGCAGCGCTCCAGGCTGGCTGATCGGCCCAGGCATGCCCAGCCCCAATCCGATCGGCGGGGTGATCGGCTGGCTGGGACTGGGAGGATTGCTGCTCTGGCGGAGCGGGCACTGGCAGAGTTGAGGGCACTCAGCCAGGCTCAGAGCACGGCGGTGGCAAGGGCCCGGCGCCCTTCAACGGGAGCGCGCAGCGCCTGCTCGAGTGGAGCCTGGCCATAGTCACGCTCCAGGATGGCCATCACGGTGCGGCCGAAATCCTGGGGATTGGTTTCAAACGCCTCCAGGCAGACACGGCCGAAGGTGCTGCCCATCGGCTCGGGATTCCAGAGCAACTTTCTCGCCGTCCAGGGCATCATGCTCATCGGGTTGTAGCCGGGCTTGAGCAGGCCCTGCTCGAAACCGTACTGCTCAAGGTGGGTGTGGGGCTGCAGGCCGATGAAAAAGATGGCGGGCTCCACTTTGTCGGAGCCGAAAATTAGCTCCAGTTCGCGGTGATAGGCAACGGTCTGGCGGATTGTCTCCGGCCGCTCATCGATCACGTTGAACGAATAGTTCACGGAAACCTGCTCTCGGAAGCCAGCCGCGGCGAGCAACCGACAGTTTTCAAGCACAGTTCGAAGATTGTATCCCATCCGCATCTTACGAACCAACTCCTGGCTGCCTGAAGTGATGCCGATCTCGAAATAGCTCATGCCGGTCTCCACCATCAGAGTGGCCAGCTCAGCGTCAATGTTGTCGGCGCGGATATACGCAGCCCAGTGAATATCAGTCATCCCGGCGGCCAGAATCGCCCGGAGCAACTCCTTGGCATCCTCGATATAACGACGGGCAGGGATGAACTGGGCGTCTGTGAACCAGAAACCACGCACACCGCGTCCATAGAGATCGCCCATCTCGGCAACCACTTCCGCCACTGGGTTGAGCCTGACCTGCTTCCCTTCCACCACGGTGTAGACGCAATAGCAGCAGTTATGGGGACAGCCACGCTTGGTCTGCACCCCCACGTAAAAGTCGCCGGCTTCGAGATACCAATCAAGCTGCGGCCAGATTGAGGCGATGTAGTCGTAGTTGCAGGCAGTTTTGAACAGGTTGGAAGGCTGCTCATGCACGAGGCCGGGGCGAGGGGGCTCCCCCACCACGAAACAACGCTCTGCCGCCAGGTCCTCGCCACGAATCAACTTCTCGAGCAACTGCTCCCCTTCCCCGACCGAGACAACCGTGCCGGCTGGAAGACGCCGACCGAGCTGTTCGTAGAACACACTCACAGCACCGCCACCGATCACCACACGGGCACGGGCCTGGAAGCGGTGGGCCTGGCGCAGGGCCCGCCTCACCAGACGCAGATTGCGGCCGAGTTCTCCATAGAACGCGGCCATCAGCCGCAGGCCTCCGAGGGCGCCGCGCAATCGCCGCAAGGGGTTGGCCGCATAGAACACCTCGAAGGAATTCTGAAGCGGGTTGCCGCCCCGGCCGTCCACCGGTGCATAGATCTGGATGTCACGCCAGGAAAAGACCAGCAGCGTGGGGCGGAACGCCTCCACCTCCTCCAGCAGCACCCGCTCCACATCAAGCAGAGGCGAGGCGGCCAGGTCGAGAATCCGTTGAGGGAGATCGGGGAAGGCTTTGTGAAGGTGGTCAGCCAGATAGATGGGGCCGATCGGGAAGATCGGGTTGCAGGGCAACCGGATCAGCAGAACCCGTTCGGAGGCAGGGTCTGCCAGGGCAAGCCGAGGGGCGCTCTGCTGGCGTGCGGCGAGGACCATGGACCGGACAGGGTGAAGCTGGACGCTAACCACCGGGAGTGGGCGGCAGGGCCGCCAGGCGCGCTCCCGGGGCCTCCGCTGCGGCGCTCAAGCCTTCCACACACAGCGCAAGAATCTGTTACATTTGCTGAGGCGATGATCCTGCTTCGGCAGATCACGGCAGGAATTCCGGTTCCGCCAGCCGCCCTACTTCCTCGTCCCTTCGGGGGCACTATCTCTCGTCCTCATGACCTCAACTCTTCAGCAGCGCCAAGGCGCTTCTGCCTGGAGTCAGTTCTGTGAGTGGGTCACCTCCACCAACAACCGCCTCTACGTGGGCTGGTTCGGTGT
>JAHLYW010000012.1 GCA_025128135.1 Synechococcus sp. CS-1325 | reverse complement strand
TTTTTTTAATGATACGGCGACCACCGAGATCTACACCCGAAGGACGGAGTCTTCCCGGAGAAAGTGAACGAAGGGCGGCAGATGGTCGGCCATAACCCCCGCCGGATCGGTGAAAATCCAAATCCTTCCACGATCAAATTCAGCGGTCGCAACAGCTTCGACACCTGAAGCGTCCTGCGCCCTGTGAGGGGCCAACCCTTCAACCCTTAGAAAGGCGGGGCCAGGTGCCCCGTTTTTTTTTGCCTGGATGCAGCCGTGATGCCCTTTCCCGATCACGCCGGCTTCGCTGAGCTTGTGGCTGCCGGCAACACCTACATCCCGGTCTGGAAGCGCTGGCCCGCCGACCTGGAAACCCCTCTCACCACCTGGCTCAAGGTGGGGGCCAGCAGTCGCCATGGCGTGTTGCTCGAATCCGTCGAGGGGGGAGAGCGGCTGGGGCGCTGGAGTCTCGTGGTCGCTGAGCCGCTCTGGACCCTCACGGTTCGGGGCGAGCGGGCCCTGCAGTGCTGGCGGGATGGTCGGGAAACGGAGCACCGGGGCAACCCGTTCGAACTGCTGCCCCGCTGCCTGGAGGGCCTGCGTTCGGCACGGGTGCCGGGTCTGCCGCCGCTGGGGCAGCTGTTCGGTTTCTGGGGCTACGAACTGATCCGCTGGATCGAACCCACGGTGCCTGTCCATCCCAATGATCCCGAAGGGCCACCGGAAGGCTGCTGGATGCTGGCCGACAGCCTGCTGGTGTTCGACCAGGTGAAACGCCAGCTCACCGCCCTGGCCTATGCGGATCTCAGCAACGGCGCCAGCCCGGAGGAGGCCTACGCCGTGGCCGAAACCCGCATCGCCGCCCTGGAGCAGCGCATGCGCGGTCCGCTCCCCAGCGGGGTGGCACCTCTGGAGTGGACCTCAGAACCGAGCCGGGATCTGATCACCACAGGCAACCGCACCCAGGCCGACTACGAAACGGCGGTGGTGGCGGCCAGGGAACACATCGCCGCCGGCGACGTGTTCCAGCTGGTGATCAGTCAAAGGCTCGAAACCAGGATGCGGCGGGATCCGTTCGAGATCTACCGCAGCCTGCGGATGGTGAACCCCTCCCCCTACATGGCCTTTTTCAACTTCGGTGGCTGGTCTCTGATCGGCTCGAGCCCGGAGGTGATGGTGAAAGCCGAGCCCGCCGATCAGGGGATCCGGGCCTCGCTGCGACCGATTGCCGGAACCCGGCACCGAGGCGGCACGGACGCGGAGGATCAACGCCTGGAGGAAGAGTTGCTCGCCGATCCCAAGGAGCGGGCGGAGCATGTGATGCTGGTGGACCTGGGCCGCAACGACCTGGGGCGGGTCTGCCGACCCGGCAGCGTCGCGGTCACCGAGCTGATGGTGATCGAGCGCTATTCCCACGTCATGCACATCGTCAGCCAGGTGGAAGGACTGCTCGCTCCCGGCCAGGACATCTGGGCCCTGTTGAAAGCCTCCTTCCCAGCAGGCACAGTCAGTGGCGCGCCGAAAATCAGGGCCATGCAACTGATCCATGCGCTTGAGCCCGATGCCCGGGGGCCTTACTCCGGGGTGTACGGAGCCGTCGACCTCTGCGGAGCGCTCAACACCGCCATCACGATCCGCACCATGGTGGTGCTGCCTCACCCTGAGGGCGGATGGAGGGTGCAGGTCCAGGCGGGCGCCGGACTGGTGGCCGATTCCATCCCGGCCACCGAGTATCAGGAGACCCTCAACAAGGCCCAGGGGTTGCTCAAGGCCCTCGCCTGCCTGGAGGATGAAACGCCATGAGTGGTCCCTTGCTTCTGAAGGGCTTCGAGGTTGAGCTGTTCACCGGCCGGGCCGATGGCAGCGTGGTCGGCGTCGCCGAGCAGGTGGCCGCAACCCTGCCCGGCTTCGTGACCGAACCGGACCACCGCAACCTGGAGTACATCACTCATCCGGATGCCCACTACAGCGATCAGCTGACCATGCTTCAGGAGCCGCGGCGTCAGTTGCGGCAATGGCTGCAGAAGCGGCAACTCACCCTGCTGCCGGGCAGCACCTTGAGCCTGGGGGACAGCAGCCGATTCGAGCGGTCCGATCCCGCCAACGCCTATCACGGCTTCATCGAGGCCTCCTACGGCACCCGGGTGGTCACCGCCAGCGTGCATATCAACCTGGGGATCACGGCGATGGAACCACTCTTCGCCGCCTGCAGGCTGATCCGCTGCGAAGCCGCACTGCTGCTTGCCCTCAGCGCCAGTTCCCCCTTCCTCGATGGCGAGGCCACCGGAGCCCATTCGCAGCGCTGGCTCCAGTTCCCGCTCACCCCGGCCAAAGTTCCCCTGTTTCTGAATCATCCCCACTACATCGGTTGGATGGAAGAGCAATTGCTGGCCGGCACGATGCAGAACGTGAGACATCTCTGGACCTCGGTGCGCCCCAACGGTGAATGCCGCCCCCACGACCTGAATCGGCTTGAGATCCGCATCTGCGACCTGATCAGCGATCCACTGGTGCTGCTGGCCATCACGGCCTTTGCGGAATTGCGTCTGCACCAGTTGGGCCAGGATCCTGCCGCCCACGATCCGCTGCAGGCCAGCAGGCTCAGCCCGCTGGAGCTGGCTGAACTGGCCGACAGCAATGATCTCGCAGCGGCCCGCGGCAGCCTGGATGCCAGCCTGCTCGACTGGCGCACGGGCGAACATCGCCAGGCCCGCGCCTGGATTCAGGCGGAGCTCTCGGCGATGCAGCCCCTGGCCCGGCAGCTGGGCCTCGACCGCTGGCTCGCTCCGCTGGACCCGGTGCTGGAACGGGGCAATGAGGCGATGCGCTGGTTGGCCCTGCACAGCCAGGGGGCCAGCATCGCCTCGATTCTCAGCGCTGAGATTCAGGGAATGACGGAAAGCGAACGCCAGGCGGCACCACGCAACACAGCGACCCTCAACCCTTTGGGATGATCATGAGCCCTTCCTTCGCTGAGCCGGCTCCCATGCGGCAGTCTCTGACCGCCCAATCAGCCGCCGTGGATGATCCCCAAGGCCTGGATCCCACCCTGCCCGCCCCGAGGGTGACCCGACTGCTCGGCGAACGACTGGAGCTGGTGGAGGATCTCTGGAAAACAGTTCTGCTCAGTGAGTGTCCGCCTGATCAAGCCAGGCGTTTGCTGAGGTTGAAGGAACTCAGCGAGCCCAACGGCAGCCCCGATGGGTTGGAGTGCATCACCCCGATCGTGCAGCTGATCCGGGACATGGACCTGGCCGAAGCGATCGCCGCGGCCCGGGCCTTCTCCCTCTACTTCCAGCTGGTGAACATCCTCGAGCAACACATCGAGGAAGACAGTTATCTGGCCAGCCTCAAGGACGGATTGCCACCTCCGAGCCCGGACCCCTTCGCCCCCCCCCTGGCCAGCCAGACCGATCCAGCCACCTTCAAGGAGCTGTTCACCCGTCTTCGCGGCCTGAACGTCCCCCCCGCCCAGCTCGAAACGCTGCTGCAGGAGCTGGACATCCGCCTCGTCTTCACGGCCCACCCCACCGAAATCGTCAGGCACACGGTCAGGCATAAGCAGCGACGGGTCGCCTCCCTGATCCAGAAGCTGCAGCAGGACAGTCCGGCCGAACTGCACGATGAACGCAACCTGCGGCTGCAGCTTGAGGAGGAGATTCGCCTCTGGTGGCGCACCGACGAGCTGCACCAGTTCAAGCCCTCCGTGCTCGACGAGGTGGATTACGCCCTGCACTACTTCCAGCAGGTGCTCTTTGACGCCCTGCCCCTGCTGCGCCTGCGCATCCACAGCGCCCTGGCCGGCAGCTACCCCGATGTCGAACCACCCCGTGATGCGTTCTGCACCTTCGGCTCCTGGGTGGGCGCAGACCGGGATGGCAACCCCTCCGTCACACCCGACATCACCTGGCGCACCGCCTGTTATCAGCGTCAGATGATGATCGAGCGCTACATCAGCGCCGTCGGAGATCTGCGCGACCAGCTCAGCATCTCCATGCAATGGAGCCAGGTGAGCGCTCCGCTGCTCGAATCGCTGGAAATCGATCGGCTGCGCTTCCCCGACATCTACGAGGAGCGGGCCGCCCGCTACCGGCTCGAACCCTATCGGCTCAAGCTCAGTTACACCCTGGAGCGGCTCCAGCTCACCCACCAGCGCAACCAGCAACTGGCTGAAGCTGGCTGGGAATCCCCCTGCGACGGTCCCAGCAATCCGATCGGGCTGTCATCCATCGGCACCGGGCTGGTCTCCTCCCCGGCCGAGGATCTTCACTACGACTCCGTCGATGCGTTCCGCACCGACCTCGAACTGCTCCGAGACAGCCTCGAGAACACCGGGCTGAGCTGTGAGCCACTGCGCAAGCTGCTCAGCCAGGTGCACATCTTCGGCTTCAGCCTCGCCACCCTCGACATCCGCCAGGAAAGCACCCGACACAGTGACGCCCTGGATGAACTGAGCCGCTACCTGCAACTGCCGATTCCCTACGGCGAGATGGATGAGGAACAGCGCATCGTCTGGCTGCTCGATGAGCTGCAGACCCGCCGCCCCCTGCTGCCGCCAGCCGCTGCCTGGACAGCCTCCACCGCCGAATCGTTTGGTGTGTTCCGCATGCTGGAGCGGCTGCAGCGGGAGTTCGGCACCCGGATCTGCAGCAGTTACGTGATCTCGATGTCCCATACGGTCTCGGATCTGCTGGAGGTGATGCTTCTGGCCAAGGAGGCCGGTCTGGTGGACCCTCAGGCCGTGAGCACCCAGCTGCTGGTGGTGCCCCTGTTCGAAACCGTCGAAGACCTGCAACGGGCTCCGGCCGTGATGGATCGGCTGTTCGCCGAACCCTTCTATCGCCGGTTGCTGGCCAGCAGCAGTGACACGGGCAAGCCGCTGCAGGAAGTGATGCTGGGCTACTCAGACAGCAACAAGGATTCCGGCTTCCTCTCCAGCAACTGGGAGATCCACAAGGCTCAGATCTCCCTGCAGCGTCTGGCCAGCCAGCACGATGTGGCCCTGCGCATCTTCCACGGTCGGGGTGGATCGGTGGGCCGCGGCGGCGGTCCCGCCTACCAGGCGATTCTGGCCCAACCCAGCGGCACCATGAACGGGCGGATCAAGATCACCGAGCAGGGTGAGGTGCTGGCCTCGAAATACTCCCTGCCGGAGCTGGCGCTCTACAACCTCGAAACAATGACCACTGCCGTGCTCCAGAACAGTCTGGTCAGCACCAGCCTCGATGACACGCCCAGCTGGAATGCCCTGATGGCCAGGCTGGGGGCCAGCTCGCGCCGGCATTACCGCAAGCTCGTCCACGAGAATCCTGATCTGGTCGCCTTCTTCCAGCAGGTCACGCCGATCGAGGAGATCAGCAAACTGCAGATCTCCAGCCGGCCGGCCCGGCGCAAGAGCGGCGCCAAGGATCTCTCCAGCCTGCGGGCGATTCCCTGGGTGTTCGGCTGGACCCAGAGCCGTTTTCTGCTGCCCAGCTGGTTTGGGGTCGGGGCCGCTTTGCAGGAGGAACTGGAGCAGGACCCAGGCCAGCTTGAGCTGCTGCGGCTGCTCTACCAGCGCTGGCCTTTCTTCCGAATGCTGATCTCGAAGGTGGAGATGACCCTCTCGAAGGTCGACCTCGATCTGGCCCATCATTATGTGCAGGCCCTCGGCCGGCCGGAAAACCGCGAGGCTTTCGAGCAGATCTTCGAGGTGATCGCCGCTGAGTTCATTCTCACCCGTGATTTCGTCCTGCAGATCTCCGGCCACAAACGGCTGCTCGATGGCGACCCGGCACTGCAGCTCTCGGTAGACCTGCGCAACCGCACGATCATTCCGCTGGGTTTCCTGCAGGTGGCCCTGCTGCGAAGGCTGCGGGATCAGAACCGTCAACCACCGATGAGCGAAGCGAGCGGCGAGCGGGGCGATGGACGCACCTACAGCCGCAGTGAACTGCTGCGCGGCGCGCTGCTGACGATCAACGGCATCGCTGCCGGCATGCGCAACACGGGCTGAACAGCGATTGATTCCTTTTCGCAGTCAACCCGCCTCTCCGCGGCTCCCCGAGGGATACACGCTCAGCAGTGAGGATCTGCCCAGTCCAGCGGAACTCAATCAACTGCTGATGTCCTGCGGGGAACAAGGCCGGAACCCGGAGCGCCTGCGCCTGGGGCTGGAACGCAGTGCCTGGCACTTCAGTGTGCGTGACCGATCCGGAACGCTGGTGGGTTTCGTGCGGGCCACCAGCGATCAGGCCCTCAATGCCAATCTCTGGGATCTGGCCGCCTCCCCGACCGATCAGGAGCAGGCCATCCTGTTCTCGGTGCTGGTGCACAAGGCCCTGGCTCGCCTGAGAAAAGAGCTGAGCGGCTGCAGTGTTTCCGTGGCGGCTCCACCTGCGGCCCTTCAGGCTCTGCAACATCACGGCTTTCTGGTGGATCCAGGGGGAATCCGCGCCATGGGGCTCTCCCTGGAAGCACCGGTTTTGAGCAAGGGTGAAACGAGCATGGAGGGATTCGAACCCCCGACCCTCAGAACCGGAATCTGATGCTCTATCCAGCTGAGCTACATGCCCGTGTTGCGGCAAGAAACCGCACAGGCCCAGGCGGCTGCCTGTCCTGATCGGGGTACCTTAGCGGCACGTCGCCCCGGTCCCATTCAGCTCAACCGACTGGAGCTGCATCACTTCCGCAACTACTCCCATCTGACGCTCGACCTGGAGGCCCCGAGGCTGCTGGTGATCGGCGCCAACGGCGAAGGCAAATCCAACCTTCTGGAGGCCGTCGAACTGCTGGGCAGCCTTCGTTCGCACCGCGCCGCCAACGACCAGGATCTGATCGAACATGGCCAGCCCGCCGCCAGGATCCTGGCCCGCTGCGGCGATGACCAGCTGGAGCTGGAGCTCAGACGGCGCGGCGGCCGTCTGGCCAGGCGAAATGGCAAAGCGCTTGAGCGCCAGCACGACCTGATCGGTCCCCTGCGGGTGGTTGGGTTCAGCGCCCTCGACCTGGAGCTGGTACGGGGTGAACCGGCCCTCAGACGCCATTGGCTGGATCGGGTGGTTCTTCAGCTCGAGCCGGTCTACAGCGAGTTGCTGCGCCGCTATGGACGGCTGCTGCGCCAGCGCGCCCACCTGTTCAAACGGGGCCTGGGAGCGGATCAGCACCCCGACCTGCTGGATGCCTTCGACCAGCAGATGGCCCTGGTGGGCACACGGCTGCATCGCCGCCGCCGCCGGGCCCTGGCTCGGTTGCAGCCCCTTGCCGCCGCCTGGCAACAGCACCTCAGCGGCGGCAAGGAGAGACTGGAGCTCGTGTATCAGGCCGGCAGCCGTCTCGACGGCCAGGAGGAGGAGGCACCCTGGCGGGAAGCGCTCAGCGAACAGCTGCGGGGGCAGAGGGCAGAGGAAATCCGCCTTGGTCACTGCCTTGTCGGTCCCCATCGCGATGAGATCGGCATGCTGCTGGCCGGACAACCGGCACGGCGCTACGGGTCGGCCGGCCAGCAACGCACCCTCGTGCTGGCCCTGAAGCTGGCCGAACTGGAGCTGGTGCGACAGCTCTGGGGGCAACCGCCCCTGCTGCTGCTCGATGACGTCCTGGCCGAACTCGACGCCCAACGCCAGCAACTCCTGCTGGAAGCTGTGGGTGATGGCCACCAGTGCCTGATCAGCGCCACCCATGTGGAGAGGTTCGGTGCCGGCTGGGCAGCGCGATCCCAGCAGGTGAACGTCTGTGGCGGGGCGGTGGTGCCGATCCCATCGGGTGGTGCCTAGGATGGATAGCTGTTCGATCGACTTCGATGACCCAGACCCTGCCCTGCCTCCACCCCAACCCGGGATGGAGTGGAGCCCAAAGCAGCGACATCCCCCAGCCCCACGCTCCCAGTGCCCCCGAAATGGTGGGGAAACACTGCATCCTCGAGCTCTACGACTGTGACTCCGCCAAGCTCGATGACGAAGCATTTCTCAGGAGCGCCATCACCAACGCAGCAAAGCGTGCTGGCGCCACACTCCTGAACCTGATCACCCACCGGTTCGAACCACAGGGAGTGACGGGGTTGGCTCTTCTGGCTGAATCCCACATCTCGATCCACACCTGGCCCGAATCGGGCTATGCCGCCGTCGATGTGTTCACCTGCGGCGATCACACCATGCCGGAGCGGGCCTGTCAGGTGCTGAGCGAGGAACTCACGGCCGGCCACCACAAGCTCAAGAGCTTCCGGCGTGAAACGCCTCTGGCCATCACCGGCGAGATCCGATTACCGGTGGTGCTGGCGGCCTGAGCCAGCCATCGCCGGTTCGGAGGCTTCAGTCCCAGCCCCCCGAACCGGGCGGCCCGCCAATCTGGCCCTAGCTTGCCTGGCTGGGGCTCTTCCCGAGGCTCCGGCGGTTGAGCTTGCCACTCACCAGACCTTCAAGATCCAGGCTCACCGCCGTGAAACCAAGGGCAAGGAACGCGCTGACAAGCTCCTGACGGGGCAGGGTCTGAAGCAACGAATCAACGGACGCGACCGGCACTTCGATCCTGGCGGTTTCTCCCTGGCAGCGGACCCGCATCTCGCGGACACCCTGCTGGCGCAACCAGTCTTCGGCAGCAGCCACCCTGTCCAGCCGCGTCCCGTTGATCGGCTCTCCATAGGGGAAGCGTGAGGCCAGACAGGGCTGGGCAGGCTTGTCCCACCAGGGGAATCCAAGGGCTCGAGACAGCTGGCGCACCGAGGCTTTGTCGATGCCAAGCTCCGCCAGTGGTGATGCCACACCACGCTCGCTCGCCGCCCGGATTCCGGGTCGGTGATCGCCGAGATCATCAAGGTTCACACCATCGATCACCCGAGCAGCGCCCGCCTCGGCGGCCAAGAGAGCCAGCAGACTGTGCAGCTCTTTCTTGCAGGCATAACAGCGCTCGCTGGGATTGGCCGCATAGGCGGGATCGCTCAGCTCCGCCGTGGCGATCTCGCGATGACGGATCCCCATCCAGCTGGCCTGCCAACGGGCTTCCTGCAACAGATGGGGAGCCAGGGCCGGAGAGACACCGGTGATCGCCAGGGCCCTTTCACCGAGTTGCTCAGCTGCTATCGCCGCCACCAGGGCGCTGTCCACACCGCCGGAATAGGCGACGACGATGGGCTCCGGCGCGACGAAGAACCGGCGCAGACGATCGAGCTGGTTCTGGAGACCCTCCGGCAGGGTTTCCACCAGAGGATGCTGAACCGATGACGACATGGCCCCGGGTTCGGCTCGTTAGAGTTCAACCGTAGAAGGCCGTCGATGACAGCGACTTCAAGCGGAACTGGCCGCGGCATCGGCATCCGCACCGCTGCCGGCAGCAACGAACGCAGCCATGGTCAGCTGCACGTCTATGACGGCGAAGGCAAAGGAAAGAGCCAGGCGGCCCTTGGCGTTGTGCTGCGAACAATCGGCCTGGGAATCTGTGAGCGCAGACGCACCCGGGTCCTGCTGCTGCGATTTCTGAAGGGGCCAGGGCGCTCCTACGATGAAGATGCGGCCATCGAAGCCCTGCAGCAGGGCTTCCCCCACCTGATCGATCAGGTGCGAACCGGCCGGGGTGACTTCTTCACTGCCGCGGAAGCCAGCCGCTTCGACCGCCAGGAGGCGCAGCGCGGCTGGGACATCGCCAAGGGGGCGATTGCCAGTGCCCTGTACTCCGTGGTGGTGCTCGATGAGCTCAATCCCGTGCTCGATCTCGGCCTGCTCGACACCAGCGACGTGGTGAAGACCCTCGCCGCCAAGGCGGAGGGGATGGAGGTGATCGTGACGGGCCGGGGAGCTCCGCTGCCTCTGGTGCAACTGGCCGATCTTCACTCGGAGATGCGGGCCCATCACCATCCCCAGGCCAGGGATGCCGGCCTGGCCGGCATCGAGATCTACACCGGTGATGGCAAGGGCAAATCCACCAGCGCCCTGGGCAAGGCACTGCAGGCGATCGGCCGGGGCATCAGCCAGGACAAGAGCCACCGGGTGCTGATCCTGCAATGGCTCAAAGGCGGCAGCGGCTACACCGAAGATGCGGCGATCGCCGCCCTGCGCGAAAGCTTTCCCCACCTGGTGGATCACCTGCGCTCCGGGCGCGATGCCATCGTCTGGCGCGGCCAGCAGCTTCCGATTGATTACGTGGAAGCCGAGCGAGCCTGGGAAATCGCCAGGGCGGCGATCGCCAGCGGCCTCTACAAAACGGTGATCCTCGATGAGCTCAATCCCACCGTGGACCTTGAGCTCCTCCCGGTGGAGCCGATCGTGCAGACGCTGTTGCGCAAGCCCGCCGAAACGGAGGTGATCATCACCGGCCGCTGCAAGAACCCCCCGGCCTACTTCGATCTGGCCAGCGTGCACTCAGAAATGGTCTGCCACAAGCACTACGCCGAGCGGGGAGTGGAACTCAAACGGGGCGTCGACTACTGATCCGGCCCAGCCTGGAGCTGGATCAACCGGGTCAGGATCACGGCTCAGGGTGATAGGTCAAGGTGAGGGTCAATAGAGTGGAACAGAGGGATCCACTTCCCTGCTCCAGGCATTGATGCCCCCGTCCACGTTGACACCCTCGATGCCATGGCGCTGGAGGGCTAGCAGGGCCTTGGCGGAGCGCCCCCCGAGCTTGCAGTGAACGTGCAGCTGCTTGCCGGCGGCCAGCCGCCGAACTTCCTCCACGGCTTCGCCGCTCTCGATCCGATCGAGGGGGATCAGCACCGCGCCCGGGATCACGGCGATTTCCGCCTCGGGCGGGTTGCGCACATCCAGAAGCAGCAGCTCGGCCGGTTGGCGGTCCAGCAGTGCCTTGAGATCGGTCACCGAAATCCCCCGCATCGCACCCGCTTCCTCCATCCCCGGCGCCGAGCCGCCGACACCGCAGAACTCCTGATAATCAATCAGCCTGTCGATCACCGGTCGCTCCGGACTTGGCCGCAGCTTCAGCTCCCGGAAAGACATCTTCAGGGCATCGAAGAGCAACAACCGGCCGCTCAGGCTGGTGCCGATGCCGGTGATGATCTTCACCGCCTCGGTGGCCTGGATCATGCCGATGATCCCGGGCAGAACACCCACCACACCCCCTTCCGCACAGGAGGGGACCATGCCAGGCGGGGGGGGCTCGGGGAACAGATCGCGGTAGTTGGGGCTGGCCGCATCGAGGTTGAACACGGTGGCCTGACCTTCGAAACGGAAGATCGAGCCGTAGACGTTCGGCTTGCCGAGCAGCACGCAGGCGTCGTTGACCAGGTACCGGGTGGGGAAGTTATCGGTGCCGTCGCAGACGAGGTCGTAGGGCTCGATGATCTCCAGGGCATTCTCACTGGTGAGAGCGGTCTCGTAGAGATCCACCTGGCAGTGGGGATTGATTTCGTGGATCCGGTGCTTCGCCGATTCGATCTTCGGCTTGCCCACCCAGCTGGTGCCGTGGATCACCTGGCGCTGCAGATTGCTGGTGTCGACCACATCGAAATCAACGATGCCGAGCCGGCCGACCCCTGCTGCAGCGAGGTAGAGCAACAGTGGTGAACCCAGTCCACCGGTGCCGACGCAAAGCACCGAGGCGGCTTTGAGGCGCTTCTGGCCCTCCATGCCCACCTCCGGAAGAATCAGGTGTCGGGAGAACCGCGCCACCTCATCTGGACTGAGCTGAACGCCGGTGGTATCAGGAGGAAGCATGGTCAGAAGGCCGCGGCCATGGGCAGCCGCCTGGCGCGGCCATCCCCCTAGTGTCCCAAATCCCCGATCCGGATGGTCAGGGGGCGGGCAGCCGCCATCTGCTCAGCGGGATCGTCATCCCCAGCCGTGAGCCACCAGGCCCGGATGGTCACGCCGGCTGGTTCGAGGGGCGAAGACTGGCCAGTGGCCCCGGCGATCAGCATCAAGGTGGGAGCCACCGCCAGGCTCCGGTCCAGCGGCGATGGAACCGGCTGACCGCCTGGATGGGAGTGGGCCGTGCCGATCAGCTGCCAGCCGCGCTGACGCCCCCACTTCTGGGCCATCAACTGCTCACGCGGATCAACCGCGAAGCGGCCGTGGCGCTCGGAAGGGGGATCCCACACGTTCAGGCAAGGCCAGACAGCTGCGATCCAGATCGGTTCCGGGCCGGCCATCGCCCCGATCGACGGGCGACATGTAGCTCCAAACCATGGCCCCAGCAGCAGAGCGCAACTTTCTCTGGGGGTTTCGGCCGTGAGAATCGCCTCCAGCAAGGTCAGCTGATCCCGATCGATGTGCAGCAGCTCTGGCCAGGTCTGTTCCACACCGATACCTTATGGGTTTGAATCCCAGATCCATCGCCTCTCCCTTGATGAGCGAAGCCAGCACCGAGCAGCAGGAGGAAACCGTGTCAGGAGAGCAAACTGTGTCGAGCGGATCTGCTGAAGGATCAGCAACCGACTCCGGCGTGAACTTCACGGAGCGCTACAGCGAAATCCTCGGCAAAATCAACCAGAGCCTCGACCGGGTCGACTGGAGTCAGGCCGGCCGCATCGGCAAGGCAGGAGGAATTCTTCTGGCCGTGATCGTCGCCCAGATCCTGATCAAGGGTGTGCTCGACACGATCAATCTGTTGCCGGTGATCCCCGGCCTCCTGGAGCTGCTGGGATTGGTGATCGTCGGTCAGTGGAGCTGGCACAACCTCACCACCAGCGAGAAGCGCTCCGCCGTGGTCAGCCGCCTGCAGACCCTTCGCCAGGAGTATCTGGGCTGAGCCCCAGCCATGGGCGGCGGTCCACCAATCTCACCGGAGACCAGCCCGTTGCAGCGATCCGATCAGGCTTGGCTGGGAGGGACGCGCATCAGCAGCTGCTCAACCGAGCTTTCCACCTGGTTCCAGTAGCCACCTCCGAACAGGTTGGCATGGTTGAGGAGGTGGTACAGGTTGTAGGCAGAACAGCGCTGCTCATGGCCTTCGGGCAGCGGCCACTCAGCGCCATAGCCCTGGAAGAAGGGCTCAGGGAAGCCACCGAACAAGCGGGCCATCGCCAGATCCACCTCCCGGTCACCGCGATACACCGCAGGATCGAACAGGGCGCCGCAGGCACGGCCTGAAGCCAGCAGGGCGACGTTGCCGCTCCACAGATCACCATGCACCAGACACGAAACTGGCTGGTGGCCGTTCAGCCAGGCTGGAAGCCGCCTGAGGATGATCTCCAGTGGCCCGGCCAACCGGGATCCCGCCGGGTTGTGGGCCGCCAGGGCCCTCTCGAGCTGGGGCCTGATCCGGCGTTCTGCAAAGAAGTGCCCCCAATCGGAGCACCAGCCGTTGGGCTGGGGGCCGGAACCGATGAAATTGTCCTGGTTCCATCCGAAAGCCACCGACTCCTGGCCACTGCTGCGGCGATGCAGCCTGGCCAGCGCCGCCCCCAGCTGCCGCCACCCCTCGCCTGAACCAGCTGGGGCCAGCTGGAGCCACTCCATCACCAGCAGGGCCCGCCCGCCCTCCAGGCCGCAGAACAGCGGCGCGGGAACCAGCAGCTCAGCATCCGCCAACGGTGCCAGGGCCCTGAGGCCAGCGGCTTCAGCAGCCAGCACCGGCAGGGCTGCGGCGCTGTTGGTCTTGGCGAACAGGCGCCGGCCATCGGCCAGCTCCAGGCACCAGGCCCGGTGGATGCAGCCGCCGGCCACCGCACTGCTGCTGAGCAGGGTGGTGGCGAGCTGCCGCTCGGTCCAGCCGCTCAGTTGCTGTGCCATCGGCCCACCTCGCCAGGCTGCCAGCATGCCTTCTTCCTGTTAACCAGGCCGCATGGCCCCAAGCCGAATCGCTGCCGAGGCCCACGCCGATGTGGTGGTGGTGGGGGCAGGGATCGCTGGCCTCACGGCCGCTTCCCTGCTGGCCAGAGAGGGGTTGCAGGTGGAGCTGCTGGAGGCCCACCACCAGAGCGGCGGCTGCGCCGGCACCTTCCGCCGCGGTGCCTACACCTTCGATGTGGGCGCCACCCAGGTGGCCGGGCTGGAGCCCGGCGGCATCCACGACCGCCTCTTCCGCCAGCTGGGCGTGGAGCCACCGGCAGCCACACCGCTCGATCCCGGCTGCCTGGTGGATCTCGCCGACGGCAGCACCCCGGTCGCCCTCTGGCGCGACCCCGAGCGCTGGGCTTCCGAGCGGCAACGGCAGTTCCCGGGCTCAGAGCGGTTCTGGAGCCTCTGCCAGGCCATCCACCAGGCCAACTGGGGCTTTGCCGGTCGTGACCCGGTGCTGCCGCCCCGCAACCTCTGGGACCTGGGCCAGCTGCTGGGGGCGCTGCGGCCGGCCAACCTGGCCAGTGGCCTGCTGACAGGGGCGAGCGTGGCCGATCTGCTCTGGCTCAGCGGCTGCGCTGCCGATCCACGGCTGCGGCGCTTCCTTGATCTGCAGCTGCGGCTCTATTCCCAGGAACCGGCCGAGCGCACCGCCGCCCTGTATGGAGCCAGCGTGCTGGCGATGGCCCAGGAGCCCCTCGGGCTGTGGCATCTGGAAGGTTCGATGCAGGGGTTGAGCAGCGCCCTGGAGCAGGCCCTCTCAGCAGCTGGCGGCAGGCTGTGGCTGCGGCACCGGGTGACGGGACTGGGGCCCGCGCCCGGGGGAGGTTGGCAGCTGGAGGGGGAAGGCCCCGGGGGGCAACCGTTCCAGCTGCACGGCAGGGAGCTGATCTGCACGGCGCCACCCCAGGCCCTGCCGGCGTTGCTGGGGGAGGCCCTGCCACCTGGGTACAGGCGTCGCCTGGAGGGCTTCGGGGATCCCAGCGGCGCCCTGGTGCTCTACGCGGCGGTCGAGCGCAGCGCCCTGCCAGGCGACTGTCCCGCCCATCTGCAGCTCGACTGGGCCGACCCCGGCTCCCTGTTCGTGTCGGTGAGCCGCGAGGGCGATGGCCGGGCGCCAGCGGGAGAAGCCACCGTGATCGCCAGTGTGTTCACTGCGGCGCGGCCCTGGTTCGAGGGCGACGCATCCAGTTATCTCGCCCGCAAACAGAAGGCGCTGGCGGGCCTTCAGGCCGGGCTGAGCCAATTGCTGGGGCTCACCACGGCGCATTACCGCCACGCTGAGCTGTCCACTCCGCGCAGCTTCGAGCGTTGGACAGGCCGGCCGTTCGGCTTCGTGGGCGGGCTGGGCCAGCAGCCTTCCCGCTTCGGCCCCTTCGGGCTGGCCAGCCGCACCCCCCTGCCGGGCTTCTGGCTCTGCGGCGATGCGATCTATCCCGGCGAAGGCACCGCGGGCGTCAGCCTCTCGGCGCAGATGGTGTGCCGGCAGCTGCTGGCGGGGCGGGGGAGGGAGTCATCGCCGCCCTGAAGCAGATGGATGCTTTGGATGGCTCTGGAAAAACAGCTGCGCTTCACAGAAAGGGAGGTCGCAACTGACGGCACTGCTCGAGCTCAGCCGCCAGTTGCGGCCAGTGTTGCTGCTGAACAAGGCACTCCAGCTCCTCCAGCGCCTTGCGGTAGTGCACCAGACCCGCCAGCAGCGCCTCCCGGTTGCAGCGGGCGATCAGGGTGCCCAGCTCCGGGTTGCCGGCCCCCACCCGCGTGGTGTCGGCGAAACCGCTGGAGGCGAGCGAACGCGCCAGAGCTGGAACGGCACCGGCAGCGGCGGCGCCCCCCCGATCCGCGGCCAGGAGCAAGGCGGCACTCACCAGCACCGGCAGATGCGAAATCAGCGCCACCGCCCGGTCGTGGTCGGAGGCGGCGCATTCCAGCCACTGCGCGCCAACCGCTTCGGCCAACTCCCTCACCATCGCCAGGGCGGCAGGGTCGGTCGCCGGGGCAGGGGTGGCGACCCAGGGGCGGCCGCAGAAGAGATCGGGCTGGCCGGCCTCCACACCGGCTGCCGCCGTGCCCGCCATCGGATGGCTGGCCACGAAACGGGGCACCAGATCCTGCCAGGCCGCCAGCACCGGCCCCTTCACCGAGCCCACATCGGTGATCACAGCACCGGGCGGCAGCGCGGCGACCAGCTCCGGCGGCGGATCGAGCAGCCGATCGAGCGGCAGGGCCAGCACCACCAGGCCACAGCCCGCCAGCACACTGGGTTCGGTGCTGATCCTTGAGGCCAGGCCCCGTTGCCGGGCCCGCTCGGCCGTGGCCTGCCGGTGCACCAGAGCCCGCACCTCCAGACCCCGGGCCAGCAGATCAAGGCCGAGGGATCCGCCGATCAGCCCCAGCCCGACCAGGCCCACCGGATGCTCTCGCCACTGGGTTGTCATCATCGGCACGGCTCTCTGGGCTCAGCTTCCTACGATTCGCCGATGTTGGAAGCCCGGGCCCACCACCAGCTCAAGCATCTGCTTCGGCAGGAAGGCGGTGGCGACTGGCCCCATCACCTCACGCTCTGCCGGCTGGTGGGGCGCAGCCTGCGACGGGCCGACCACACCTTGATCCGGCTAGCCGCCGGCAGTGATCCCAACTGGCTCGTTGGCCTGATGGTGCCCCTGGCGATGGGGGAAGTTTCTGTTGCCCTTGTGGCAACGGAGGCCATGCGCCGCAGGCTGCTGCAGGTGGAGCTGCCGCGGCTCCGCGCCGCCGGCCTGGCTCTGTCCTGCTGGGAAGGTGAAAAGGCGCCGGAGCAGGCCCGCCTCTGGCTGCTGAGTCACGAGGGTCTGCTCCGGGCCTGGCAAAGCGGTGAACTGGGAGCCAGGCAACTGGTGTTTCCGGAGGCGGAACTGGTTCAATCACGCCTGCGGGAAGCGCTCGAAATCAATCTGGAGAGCCACTGGGAGCAGCTCCGCCGCTGCCTCCCGGCCGCAGACTCCAGCCTGCTCGCCCTGCATGAACGGCTGAGTCGACGCATCCTGAGCCAGCCAGCCACTCCCAGCAACCAGGTGGCCGTGGCACCGGAGGACGAGGCCCCACTTCGCCAGCTGCTCAGGTTGCTCGGTCCCCTGCCGGATCCCTGGCCGGCCTGGATGGCTGCGGACGATCGCCACTGGACCAGCTGGGCGACTGTGGATCGTCGCCAACTGCAGTGGCGACTGCATCGCCAGCCGCTCGAACCCCTCGAGGTCGCCGCTGGGCTGCTCGATGGACGGGGAACTGTGGTGGTCGGGCTGCTGGGGAAGGAAACGGGCTTGCCCGGAATCACACCCAAGGTGGTGGTGGACCTGGCCGAACCGCCCCTGGCGGACCCGCTTCCCCTTTATGTGCCCTGGCGTCAGCCTTTACCGAACAGTCCCCACTACAGCGACCACCTGCTCGACCACAGCCGCCGCCTGGTGCTGGCCCAGACAGGCCTGAGCATCGTGCTGGTGGAAGATGCGTCGCTGCGGCTCACCCTGGCCAGTGGTCTCGCCGCCGAATTTGGCAGCCGTGTGGTGCACCAGAACACGGCACCGGCGAGCAACGGTGTGATCTGCTGCAGCTGGGGATGGTGGCTCGACCACCAGAACCGCCTGCCGCTGCCCTGTCAGGTGATCGTTGGGCCGTTACCGATCAGCAGCCTCGAAGAACCACTGACCGCCGCCAGGGTGGCCAATCTGCGGCAGCAGGGACGGGACTGGTTTCGGGAATTGTTGCTGCCCGAAGCCGTCCTCCAGCTGCAACGGGCCTCGGCGAGCCTGCGCAGGGCCACGGGCCGCCTGGCCCTGCTCGACGGCCGGGTGCGCAGCCGCAGCTGGGGACAGCAGGTTCTGACCAGTCTGGAACCGTGGGTCGAGTTGAGCAGGCTGCTACCCACCTAACCTTTGCCATTCCACCCGCCTGAACTGTGATGGGAGAAGCAAAGCGGCGCTCCGCCCAGGGCCTGCCTCCCCGCCAGACCAAAAGCGCCGAGTCCGCCAAAGACAATTCACCCCGGCTGGTGTCCTGGATTCCCCTCAGCCGCAACCAGGCAGATCGGTTCGTTCAACTCACCACCCGCGGCGCCTGGATCGGCATTGCCGCCCTGGTGCTGTTCTGGATCGCGGTTCGCTTCATCGGGCCGACGGCCGGCTGGTGGGAGCTCGCCGACGGCCGCTGATCGATCGGGTGCGGATCTGAGTATTTTTACCTCCGCAAATCAAAAGAAAACATTAGAATCGGCCCATTCGGAACCGGCTTCAGATGTTCCAACGACTTGCAGAGCAATATCGGTGCCTGGTCCAGGATCTGGTCATGAGCCTCCAGGCTCTCTCCAGCTGCCTCCAAGCCAAGGGCATGGCAGCCACCTGCTACGTCTGCGGCGATGGCAAGGAAAGCCATGGTGCCTCCTTCGTAGCCGACCTCGGCGATGGACACATGGTCCGTTTCCTCGTCTCTGACTTCGGGATCAGCTGGGTGGAATCCCGCAATGGCCGGGAGCTGGTGAAGCTGGAGGGTGCCGAGGCAATTCAGGAACTGCAGAGGGTCACCCTCTTTCTTCAGGACGGTCTTCTCCCGACGCCCGCCGTTCTGGCTGTGGCGGCCGGCTGATCGCTCAGCTGGCTTCAGCTACAGCAATCACCGCTTCCGAATCACCGCCCACTGAGCCGGCAGCCAGTTTTGCGGCAGCAGCGGCCAGGGGCTTCATCGAGTTGGCCGTGACGTCGGCTCCCTCCGTGAGCTGGCGGCGAACTTCCTTTTCGATGGCCTCTTTCTGCTCGGGGTTTTGCTCCAGCCAGGTGATCGTGTTGTCACGACCCTGACCGATGTTGTCACCCTCGTAGCTGTACCAGGCACCTTTGCGTACCACCACGCCGGTTTCTTCCGCCAGATCCAGAACACAGCCAAGGGTGCTGATGCCCCGGCCGAAGAGGATGTCGAATTCGGCAATGCGGAACGGCGGCGCCACCTTGTTCTTCGCCACCTTGACCTTGGCCCGGATGCCGTATTCCTCCGTACCCCGCTTGAGGGTCTGGATGCGGCGGATGTCCAGCCGCACCGAGGCATAGAACTTCAGGGCATTCCCACCGGTGGTGGTTTCCGGATTGCCGTAGGTGACACCGATCTTCTGGCGCAGCTGATTCAGAAAGATCACCGTGCAGCCAGATTTGCCGATGTTGCCGGTGATCTTGCGCATCGCCTGGCTCATCAGGCGTGCCTGACTGCCGACCGCCAGATCGCCCATTTCCCCCTCGATTTCAGCCCGGGGAGTGAGGGCCGCCACCGAGTCGACCACGACGATGTCAACGGCGGCGGAGCGCACCAGCTGATCGACGATCTCCAGCGCCATCTCGCCGGTATCGGGCTGTGACACCAGCAGATTCTCAATATCAACGCCCAGGGCAGCCGCATAGACAGGATCAAGGGCATGTTCGGCGTCGACGAAAGCCGCCACACCGCCTCGCCGTTGCGCTTCGGCGATGGCATGCAGGGTGAGCGTGGTTTTGCCGGAACTCTCCGGGCCATACACCTCCACCACCCGACCCTTGGGGTAGCCGCCACCGAGGGCCAGATCCAGGGTGAGCGCCCCGGTTGACACGGTTTCCACCCGCATCCTGGAAGCGTCGCCGAGGCGCATGATCGAACCCTTGCCGAAGTTGCGCTCGATCTGGCCCAACACCAGATTCAAGGCCTTGTCGCGTTCCGAGCTGGCGGCGGCACTGGGACCAGCGGCGGCGGAACGGGGATGGGCAAGCCTCAGGTCAGTGGTCTTGGGGTCGGCGGGCATGGCGGAAGAGGAAAAGGAACAGGCAGCGGAGCGGCGATTCCGGCAGGGGAAGGGCCGCGAGCTCAGGGAACCAGTGCCACCAAGGGCGGGCGCTGTATCACTTGTGGGCAGGGAACCAGTCAGAAAACCGAATCGGCTGTGATGACCGGATCAGTTGCAAAAACTGGACCAGTTGCAAAAACTGGATCAGTTGCAAAAACCGGATCAGTTGCGAGCACCGGGCCGGGAGAAGCGATTGCGGCAAGCGGGAATTAGTACAGACGTACGCTAGCGGGTCAGGGCCAGATCGCCAAGGGGGCCCGGAAGGCGCTCGGCTCCAGCAGGGTGATCCCATCGGGCAGGTCGGCGCCATCGCCGGGCTTGAGGTATCCCCACCCGGCCAGGAAGCAGCGCACCTGCTCCAGTCCAGGGGTGGCCCGCACGGTCTCCAGGGTGGGGCGGCGGTCTTCGATGAACCAAAGCGGACGCTGCCGTTCCCGCAACTGGAGCAGCACAGCCGGTTTGCTGCCCTGCTCATGGCCGTACAACTGCAGCGGCGCCAACTGCTCAGCGGCGAGCAGCTCGGCCGCAAAGGCTGCTCCCTTGGTGGTGAGCACAACCCAGTCGGCCCCTTCCCCGGCAAGGCCCTGCAGGCGCTCCTTCACCCCTGGGTAGAGACGGTGCAGGGCCAGCCACTGCGGCCGAACGGTGGCGATCGCCTGGCGACGCACCTCCTCCAGGGCCGCCTGCAGGGGCTGCGGTTGCCAACCCGTCTGGAGCAGCGCTCGGCGGAGGGCACCGGGATAATCAGCCTCGAAGGCCGCCGGGTCGAAGCCGGAGCGGCCCAGCTCCGCCGTCACCAGCACCATCTCCCAACCCTGGTGAATCAGGGGTCGCAGCCTGACGAACGCCTCAGGCAGCTGATCCGGGAGGACCAGGCCAGGCTTCAGGAGACAGGCGGCCTGACGGGAACTCCACCAGTACTCCGCCATGCCGTCAACCAGAACGCCATCGAAATCGAAGACAAGCAGGGGCCCGGAAGGCACGGAATCAGAAAGAAGACTGAAAAACTGGGCCGCTAGGATTCGAACCTAGGAATGGCGGGACCAAAACCCGCTGCCTTACCACTTGGCGACGGCCCAATGCACCGGTGGAGGCGAACGTCTCGGTACCGGGTGTCCTGCTAGTTACCCACAGCGGGCCGTCCTTCGTCAATCTCCGGTGCGCAGGCCGACGAGGTCGAGAGTCCCCCCGCGCCGGCCAGGGAAGAACCATCTCCGGGCGCCGCTGCTTGTCCCTGCCGCACTCCGATCCGGGCCGGGGGCAAACCTCTATCAACCTGAACCCGCTCAGCCCCCTGCCAACGCGACGGGACCGGAGCCGGCAAGGGTTCCCGGCTGCGACGCAACAGCCGCTCCACACCCCGGAGAATCTGAGGCAGGGTGTCGGTCTTGATCACCAGAATCGGCAGCCGAAGCTGCTGAGCCAGCCGCCGCACCTCCGGATCACGGCCCAGCTGCCTACGCAGGGCAAGCACTCCGTCGGCCTGCTCCAGAACGGCGACCCGCTCGACAGGCCAGCGGCGGCTGCGCACCACCTGATCGAGCAGCTGATCACTCACACCGCAGCAATACAGGCTCAGGCGCTCCTCGCTGGGCCTGGGTTCCAGCCGGCGATGGGGCGGCGGCTGGAGGGGATCCGGCAGCGGCACCGGGGCGAAGGGGGTGCAAACGGAAGAGCGAGAGGAGAGGAGAGGTCGTCTTCGCGGGGGCAGCTCCAGTCCGGGAGACAGTGGCTGCTCCACCCGCAGCAGCCCAGCCGCATCGAGTTCACGAACCTGGGGCGTGGCGGGCTGCCCTCGCAACTGGCCATCGACGGTGCGGGCCACATCGGTATGAACCAGCCAGCGGCTGCGGCTGCGGATCTCCACTGCCAGTGGAAAGGTGGGTTCGGCGCGGCGTTCCAGCACGGTTTTCTGGCTGCCGCGCCGCCGTGCCTCCTCATCCCCGAGGGTCACCGACTGAATCCCACCGACCAGGTCGGAAAGGGTGGGATTGCGGATCAGGTTGGCGAGCTCATTGCCATGGGCCGTGGCCACCAGCATCACGCCCCGCTCGGCAATCGTGCGGGCGGCTCTGGCTTCCAGCTCGGTGCCGATCTCATCGATCACGATCACCTCCGGCATGTGGTTCTCCACCGCCTCGATCATCACCTGGTGCTGCAGCTCCGGCCGCGCCACCTGCATGCGCCGGGCCCGGCCGATGGCCGGGTGCGGAATGTCACCGTCGCCGGCGATTTCGTTGCTGGTGTCGATCACCACCACGCGCCGCTCCAGCTCATCGGCCAGCACCCTGGCGATCTCGCGCAGGGCGGTGGTCTTGCCGACACCCGGTCGCCCCATCAGCAACAGCGAATCACCGGAATCGAGCAGGTCGCGCACCATCGCCACCGTGCCGAAGACGGCGCGGCCGACCCGGCAGGTGAGTCCCACCACCTCACCGGAGCGATTGCGGATGGCACTGATCCGGTGCAGGGTGCGCTCGATTCCGGCCCGGTTGTCGCCGCCGAAGGCACCAAGCCGTTCCACAACCGCCGCCAGATCGGCTCGCTCGACTGGCCGGGTTCCGAGCATCAGGGCACGGCCGGGGTAACGGGCCTCGGGACTCCGCCCCAGATCAAGCACCACCTCCAGCAATCCCTCCTGCCGGGCTGGGCTGGCCAGGGCCTGGCGCACCCCGGCCGGCAGAACCTCAAGCAAGGCTGCCAGGTCATCGGTGATCCGCCAGGGGCTGAACGGCTGGGTGGCGGCCATAACCGGTCCGGGAGGGGGAGCTGCAGGACCGATCGGGATCACGGGGCTGACGCTCCCCGCCGGATCGGCCCCCTGATCGCCAGTTCTAGCGATC
>JAHLYW010000011.1 GCA_025128135.1 Synechococcus sp. CS-1325 | reverse complement strand
TCGCGTCCCAGTCGCTGTCGGCGATGCCAGTGGGAGCGGAGTTCATCTCAAGCGATCTCTGCTTGAGATCCAACCGGATGGCGGCGACCTGTCAAGGCTCGCCGTTCAGATCAGGCTTGGTACGACCCCTGAACGCATACGGAGTTCAATCGGGCGGAAAAGCGGTTTCGACCATTGAATATCCCCCGATGGATTGCTATGTTAAATCAGTTACCTCTTCCAAGATCATGCTGACTGGATCCGACCTGCTGACCAAAGTCAAGGAGCTCGGCGATGCTTCCAAATCCGACCTGGTGCGCAGCTGCGGCTACCTGAGCATCAAGAAGGATGGAAGCGAACGCCTCAACTTCACTGCCTTTTACGAGGCCCTTCTCGAAGCCAAGGGTGTGAGCCTCGGCAACGGAGGTGGCGGCGGCCTGGGAGCCAAGGCCGGTCGCAAACTCAGCTACATCGCCACGGTTCAAGGCAACGGCAACCTGTTGGTCGGCAAGGCCTACACCGGCCTGCTGGATCTCAAGCCGGGTGATGAGTTCGAGCTGAAGCTGGGCCGCAAGCAGATTCGCCTGGTGCCTGTCGGCAGCGACGAGAGCGACGAAGACTGAGCCCGACCCGGCTGGGACCTCAAACCCCCAGCCCGCCGTCTCTGCCATGGCAGGCTTGAGTCCTGTTCGTGGCGTTCGAGGCAGCAAGGATGTCCATGGAAACCTCTACCCACCGGCCTGGTCAATCGTTCAACGGCCCAAGAGCAATCAGCACTCCGCTGCTTGCTCTTGGGCTTCTCTCATTCTGGCTTCTGGGCAGTGTTGCGGCCCGCAGCCAGCCGACGGCCCCACCACCGCTGCAATCCAGGCCGGCCCTCAAGCCCGAACCAGCCAGAACGGCTGAATCCAGCGGCGAACTCAACTCCAGCCCCAGCACCGATTCCAGCCCCAGCACCAAAGAGAAGGAGCTGCTGGAACGCATCCGCAAGCTCAAGGCTCCACGCTGGCGAAGCTTCGGTTCCTGTCGTTATGACTGGAGTGCCTGGCGACTCAGCGATGGAGATGTGCGCTCCACCGCGGTCGAATGCGGCGATCCGGCGGTTGCCGGCAGCGTGGCCGTGCATTGCCCGAGCCTCAAGCTCACCCGGCGAATCGGCTCGGGAGCCTGGGAAGAGTGGCGGCTGCCGCTTTCAGCCGAGGAGTCGAAGACCATCGGCGGCGAGGACCGCATGGCAGCATCGCTCTGCGCCAACGCCAAACCGGCCGCCGGCCCGGCCGCGACCACATCCCCCCCCAGAACGCCACCGGCAACAGGCGCACCCGCCAAGCCAAAACCGAAGGCACCGTGAACCGAAGGCGCCGGGGCACCGGCGGATTGCGCAACCCCCATCAGCCGATCCGTCACAGAACGCAAGAATCGTGTTACGCTTCATGAAGTCAACCCCGCACCAGCCATGACTGAATCCACCACCCGCTTTGGCTTTGTTCAGTTCGCCGAAACCTGGAATGGCCGCCTCGCCATGCTCGGCTTCGTGATCGGTATCGCCACCGAGCTGCTCACCGGCCAAGGCATCCTCACCCAGATCGGTCTCGGCTGAAGCCCGAGCCCCGCTCAGCAAACCAGGTTCGCCGAGTCCGGCGAACCTGGTTTTTTAATGTCTGGAATCAGCCGGTTTCCAGCCATCCCGGCCATGGATCCTCTGCTCACCTGGGCCAATGACGAATGCACTGCGTTTTGTTCTCAATCCGGGGCCGCCGGAATTCGCCCAACCGCTGGATCGCTGGTCGGATCTGGTGCTTCGCCAGGAGGCGTCCCTGCGCAGCGGCTTTCACCTGACCATCTATCGATGTCCAGATTCGTGGGCCGGTTCCCTTCAGGATCTGATCGCCAGCGACGCCCTGAACAGTTCCGGAAAGGATCCGTTTGGACCAGGCCTTGAAATCGACAATCCAACCGACCAGCAGCAACGCCGCCTGGTTTGCAAAGCCCTGATCCCAAGCTTCAATCCGGCCAGTCAGTGGCTTGAAGTCTACGAACTGGAGCAACCCGATTCAGCCGATTCCGCCGTCAGGCGCGTCGATTGCCTGCCGCTGCAGGAGGCCAGCAATGACACCTGCTGGTTCTACCCCACTGAGGACGGCCGTTACCTCTCCTGGGAAAATCAACAGACAATCAGCTGCCATCCAGGCCATGTTTTCGAGCAGCTTGATCGTGGCCCAAACCATTGTTATGACAGGGCTGAGCTGAGAGTGCTGTGGTCATTGATGGCGGATCAATCAAACCTGACCTGTGTGGGATTGACCTATCAACACAGGCGGATTGATTTCCCTCTGCTTGGATCAAAGCCGGGCACCACAGCAACCTGGACCACTTTTCAAGTTGATTCGATGAGCGAGAGCCCGCTCAGAAACCTGGATTCCGTTGTGATCTAGGCTCCGATCCGCCAACACCGGCTCAGGCGGTTTCTTCGAGGAGACGCTCCAGACGTTCGCGGTTCAGATCGACATAAAGAAGCTGATCCCCCGGACTGGGGGCCTCCGGATGGGAAGAGGCAGCTGGTGTTCTGCTGCTCCAATCGGTGGCCTGCAGGTTCTGGCGCATCAGCGCAAAGGCACCGCCGGCAATCACGGCGAAGCAGATGAAATAGGCGATCCCGAAAAAGGCTTCCATGCGGACAACCCGAATTGCCGATCAATCTAATGTAAGGATTTGTGAACTGCGGAGGAACCCGGTGGCGGCGGTGACCCCCCAACGGGAAGAAGGCTCAGAGCCCCAGCTTGATGCGACGGTGCTCCAGGGGCTCAGGCACCGACACATCAACCCTGCCTTTCACGTCGGCATCGACCTTGCCCCGCAGCACCGCTGAAACATCGCCGATCACGTTCGCGCCGACGTTGCCGGCGACCTGGGCCTTCACCTCCCCACCGACCTGGGCATTGACGGGCCCACGTACCGACACCCCGAGGCCCTTGCCCAGCTCGGGGACGGAAACCGACAGCGGCGAAGCCAGCTCCACCCCTTCCACCAGGGTGACATTGGCCGCGATCGGCCTGGTCACGATCGGCTCGGTGCGGATCGGGTTCTCGATCCTCTCCACAAGCAGCGGCGTTCTGACGCCGCCGACATCCACCTGCCCGGTGACCGGGAACGGCGCATCCATGACCAGCTGGATCTTGATGGGCTGGGACAGCACCCGAGCGAGCGCTGTTGCCAGGATGAGCGCCGTGACCACAAGGGCGATGGGCCAGCGCAACAGCAACGGCCAGGGCATCGAGCCGGCCCCCTGGCCAGCCGCGGACTGAGCTGAGCTGGGTTCTGTCATGGGATTGGGAAGATCGGACCGGGCACCGATTCTGTTTCATGCGCCTGGATTGACCATCCCTTAACCGGCGGCGGCCAGCATGGGATCCATGGCTTCCTTGCCGATTCAGCCGAGGTTCCGCCAGGGGCCGATCGTGGTCTGCGGACTCGGCTCCCTGGGCCAGGCCTGCCTGCTGCGGCTGCTCGACTTCGAGGCCGCGCTGGTTGGCCTCGACCTGATCGCGCCCACCTGGGGCCACACCGCTCTGGCCGAGGCGCTCGCGGCCAGGGTGGTTCTCGGCGACATGCGCCGACCGGAGATCCTGCGCCGGGCCGGGGTGATCGAGGCCAGGGCCGTGCTCTTGCTGAGTTCCGAGAGCACGGTCAATTTCGAGGCGGCGCTCCAGGTCCGCCTGCTCAACGCCAGTGCCGAGATCGTGGTTCGCTCCTCCAGCCGGGATGCCTCCTTCGGCGCTCTGCTGGAACAACGGCTGCCCGGAATCGCCGTCGTCGATCCCCTGCTGCTCACCGCCGAGGCGGTTGCCCAGTCCCTGCGCTCAGGCGACCAGGCGGCCCAGCTGGAGGTGGATGGCCACCGCTTCGAGGTGTACGACGCCATCGAACCGACCGAGGTGGCTGCCGCGGCCGCCTACGACCGTCAGTTCCGCAGCCTCAGGCTGCCTCCTGAAACCGGCTGGGGAACCAGGCCCCAGGGCCGGATGGTGGTCAGCCCGCTGGGGTTCCGCCGCAGCCAGGCCCTGCCCCAGGCGCGCGCCGACGGCAGGGGAGCCGGCGGCGGCGGCCGGCGGCAACCGGGGGTGATCCAGGCCCTGCAACGCCTGCGGCCCTGGCAGCGCAGCTGGGAATGGGGGCGGCAGCGCACCGCCCTGCAGTGGATCGCCACCACCGCGTTGCTGCTGCTGCTGGCGGGCGGCATCGGTGTGTTTTCCCTGAGGGGCGGCTGGCAGCAGGGCCTGTTCGTCACCCTGGCCCTGCTCAAGGGGGAGTATGTCGATCCCGTCAACGTGCTGCTGGCCCAGAGCCCGAACCAGAGCCTCGCCAGCGTTGATGGGCGGCTGATCGCCGGTACGTTGCTCTACTCGCTGATCGGCACGCTGCTGACCTCCGGCCTGGTGGCAGTGATCCTCGAGCGCCTGCTCAGTGCCCGCTTCGGCATCGCCAGGCCCCGCAGACTGAAGCGTGGAAGTGCCCAGATCCTGCTGCTCCATGGGGGCACCCTGGCCAGTCAGGTGGGCAGAGCCCTGACGCGGGCACGTCTGAAGGTGGTACGGGTTGAGGCCGGCGGCAACGCTGCTGGCGCCAGCGGGGAGGCGGTGGTGGTGGAGCGGCTGGAGAACGCCGAAACCCTGCTGAAGCACTGCCGGGTGGAGGCGATCGGTCTGCTCTCGAGCGACTTGCTCGCCAACCTGCAGGGGGCCCTTTCGCTGCAGCAGCGCTGGCCGCTGGCCAGGCTGGTGATCCTCAGCCATGCGGTGGAGGCGGCCGAGCGGCTGGGGGAACTGCTGGGCGGGGTCACGGTGATCTCGACGATGGAGCTGGCCTGCGATGCCCTGGTGGCCACCGCCTTCGGCGAGCGCGTCGAAGGGATCGCCCGCCTCAACGGCAGCAATCTGCTGGTGGTGCGTTATGAGCTCAGAGCAGGCGACAGCCTCTGCGGCCACAGCATCGCCCGCTTTGAAAACGGCTACGGGGTGACGGTGATCAGCCACTCTCAGCCCCGCACACCCGGGGCCAGGGCCCTGCCGGCGCCGGAGACCGTGCTGCGCGCCGGCGACCAGGTGGTGATTCTCTCGAACCTGGCCGGCCTGCGCCGCATCGAACTCGGCCAGCTGGATCCACCCGGCTGGCGGCTGCAGCTCCAAGCCCATCTGCCGGCGGAGGCGCAGTTCGAGCTGAAGCAATGCCTGGGCCGCTATTTCGATAAGCCGCCCGGAGCCATGGCCGATCTGCTCGACGGCGGCACCCACCTCAGCGACCCACTCGATGAAGACTTCGGACGGCTGGTGGAGGGGAAACTCAACCGGCTGGGGGTGCGCTGTTCCCTGCTCAGCAGGGTTGGCATCGAGGGCGACCTGGATCAGGAGCCCGGCTGATCTCGTGTCCAGCGGGACACGCCACAGTGAACCTTAAACCGCAGATAATGAATGGATCGGAGAATCAGCTGGCAGTGCAGCCCCACGGTGGTTCTGGCGATGGTTTCCTTCCTGTCCCAACAGTTGACCCAGGCCCTGCGAAGCCCCCAGCGGCTGGTGCCGATCAGCCTGGTCGTGGTAGCTCTCAGCACGGCTGCCTGCGGCGGCGGCGGCAGACGCCTGCCCTCGCTGAACGGGGCAGGGGCCTCCTTCCCGGCTCCCGCCTACCAGCGCTGGTCCGCCGACTACAAAACGGAGAAGGGCTTTCTCGTCAACTACCAGTCGGTTGGATCCGGCGCCGGGGTGCGTTCCTTCCTCACCGGTTCCGTTGATTTCGGCGCCACCGATGAGCAGCTCAGCGAAGAGAATTTCAAGGAGGGCATGGCCGGCAAGCGTGGCGCGGTTCAGATTCCGATGCTGGGCGGCACGATCAGCCCGGCCTACAACAACCCCGATTGCCCCGACCTCAAGCTCACCCAGGCCCAGCTGGCCGACATCTTCCTCGGCAAGATCACCAACTGGAGCGCCCTGGGTTGCCAGGCCCGGCCGATCGTGGTGGCCCACCGCTCCGATGGCTCCGGCACCACCTACGGATTCACCAATTCACTCTCCTGTTTCTCGGAGGAATGGAAAACCCGGGTGGGCCGTGGCAAGGCCGTCGACTGGCCGGTGGGGATCGGTGGCAGGGGCAATGAAGGAGTGGCCGGGGTGATCCAGAACACGCCGGGCTCGATCGGCTACGTCAACCAGGCGTTCCTGCGGGGTGTGATCAAACCGGCGGCCCTGCAGAACAAGGCAGGCAAGTTCGTGATCGCCGATTCCGAATCCGGAGCGGCGGCCCTGAATCAGGTGAGCCTCGATGAACGGCTGGGGGGAGAAGACTGCAACCCTGCCGGCGAAGCGAGCTTCCCGATCGTGGCCTTCACCTGGATCCTTGCGTACCAGAGCGGCCAGGGGGAGGAGAAGGCCGAGGCGGTGCGCACCTTCCTGAGCTGGGCGCTGGAACCCGGGCCCCAGAAGCTTGCGGCCGGACTTGGCTTCGTGCCGCTGAAGGGGGATGTGCTGGAGCGGGCCAGGGCGGAGGTGGCCAAGATCAAGAACTGAGCGGCTGAAGGCCGAGGGCTGCTCAGCTCTCCTCGCCGGCGATCTGCGCCTCGATGCGGGCGGCCAGGCTGAGGCAGCGGTCCAGCTCCGCCCAGAGCAGCTCCCGCCGGTCGGCCGTCACTCCGTAGGAGCGGTGATGGAGATCGCGCCCCTGATACCGCAGGGCATCACGGATGCGCAGCCAGTCGTCGCGGCCCAGCTCAAGCGTGACTGGAGACATGGGGAAAAGGCTCAGGGTGGCCGGCGCGGCAGATCACGGAAAAAGCCGCTGATCCACGCAGTGGCTCCATGGTACTTTGGCTGCCAATTCATAGAGAAATCTGTGGTTGTTCGGCTAGTTTTTTCCACTCTGGGTGTGCTGGCGGCAGCCTTGATCGCCGGGCCTTCTCTGGCGGGGCCGGTGATCGAGCAGATTGCCCGGGATGGTGTCCTGACGGCTGGAACCAGCAAAGATGCCTTCCCCTATGCCTATCAGAACGGGGCTGGTGACCTGGTGGGCTATTCCATCGACATGATGCATCGGATCACCGAGGAACTGGCGCTTGAGTTGGGACGTCCGGTTCGGCTGAAGTTGATCGCGCTGGATACCGACGAACGCATTTCCAGCCTGGAGTCTTCGAAGGTCAGCCTGGTTTGTGATGCCAGCAGCTTCACCTGGGAACGGGACCGAAAGGTTGATTTTTCAGTCAGTTATGGCATCACCGGCACCCAGCTTCTGATTCGCCGCGATTCGAATCTCTCCTCCCAGGAATCGCTGGCAGGCAAGCGGATCGGCATCCTGCCGCGAACCACCAGCGAGCTGGCGATTCGCAAGCAGCAACCCAAAGCGATTCCTGTGTTGCTGGAGGATCGAAACAGCGGCTATCAGGCCCTGAAGGATGGCACGATCGATGGTTTTGCCGATGATGGCGTTCTGCTCTATTCCTGGCTGCAGCGTCAGCCCCAGCCAACCGGCTTTCAGGTGGGGGATCGCTCCTATTCCAAGGAAGGAATCGCCTGCATGTTGCCCCAGAGCGATCCCGCCTTTCAGCGGATCGTCAACATGGCGCTGATCCGCTACATGCAGGGATTCATTGCCGGCCAGCCCAGGGAAACGGCGATCTTCGATCAATGGTTCGGCCCCGGCAGCGCCGCCCCCCTCACCCAGGACCTCCGGGATCTCTCGATCGAAACCATGCAGCTGATGGTGGACCTGAAGGAGCGGGTACCACCCAGGAAATCCAATCAGCGGCGCTCTGGCGCCGATGCCCACCGGGGGACTTGAACCCCCACGACCGAAGCCACTGGACCCTAAAACCAGCGCGTCTACCAATTCCGCCAGGTGGGCGTGGCCCCAACTGTATCGAGCGGATCAGAATGGCTTCAACTCCGTCCCCCCACCATGCTCGCCACTCTCGGTGGAATCCTTGCGCTGCTGGCCGGCCTGGTGGTGCTGCTGATCCCCCTGCTGCTGCCGGAGCTGAGTCGTCCCCGCGACGCCTTCTGGGGCGCCCTGGTGCTGCTGCTGGGCCTGGTGCTGGTCACCAGCGCCGAGCGGCTCAGTGGCGCGCCGATGCTGGCGGTGCTCTGCGGCGGGCTGTTGATCGGCCGGCTGGGCAGCGAGGTGAGCCTGGGGCGATGGCGCCAGCTCAGCGGTGAGGAGCAGCAGCGCTTCTGGTCCCCCGAGCGCTGGCAGACCAGCCTGCTGCAGCTCCGCACCGCCGCGGCCAGGCTGCTGAGCCTGGTGGTGGCGAGCCTGGGCGGTGCGGCCGCCTGGCTGCAGCAACGGGCCACAGCCAAGCCGAAAACCCCCAGCAAACGCTGGGTGCGGCCGGAGGAATCCACGGCCCCAGCCCCGACCCAGGCCCCAGTCCCAGCCGCGATCCAGGCCCCGGCCGTGGTGGAGGTGCGTTCCTTCACCGAGATCGACGAGCTGCTCCAGCAGGTCGCCGCTCCCGCCGGCCCCCTGCCTTCGGTGGCAGGGGCCGGCGAGGAGGCTGATCAGCCGGCGGCGGCGTCAGCCGAGCCGGAGGCGGAAGGCGCCACGATCGAAGCCTGATTGGGCCGGGGTTGATAATCCGTGCTTGCTGCCCACCAGGCGCTGTGACCGCCAGCCCGGCTTCCTACAAGGACACGCTCAATCTGCTGAAGACCCCCTTCGGGATGCGGGCCAACGCGAAGACGCGCGAGCCGGAGCTGCAGGCCTTCTGGGCTGAGCAGCGCCTTTACGAGCGCCTGAGCAGCGGCAATCCCGGCCCGGTGTTCACCCTGCACGACGGGCCGCCCTATGCGAATGGCGCCCTGCATGTGGGCCATGCGCTCAACAAGATCCTCAAGGACATCATCAACAAGTACGCCCTGCTGAAGGGGCGGCGGGCGCGGTTCGTGCCGGGCTGGGATTGCCACGGCCTGCCGATCGAGCTCAAGGTGCTGCAGGGCATGGACAGCGAGGAGCGCCGCGCCCTCACCCCGATCGCCCTGCGCCGCCGGGCCCATGCCTATGCCCTCGAGCAGGTGGAGGGTCAGAAGGCCGGCTTCCGCCGCTGGGGCATCTGGGCCGACTGGGACGCCCCCTATCTCACCCTGCAGAAGGGCTACGAGGCCGCCCAGATCGGCGTGTTCGGCCAGATGGTGCTGGCCGGCCACATCTACCGGGGGCTGAAGCCGGTGCACTGGAGCCCGAGTTCCCGTACGGCCCTGGCCGAAGCCGAACTCGACTACCCCGACGGTCACACCTCACCGAGCGTCTACGTGGCCTTCGCGGTCACGGCGGTGCCGGCCCCCCTGGCCCAGCGCCTGGCCACGGTGGGCCTGGCACCGAGCAGTGGTGGCTGGGCCAATGGACAGCTGGCTGTGGCGATCTGGACCACCACCCCCTGGACCCTGCCCGCCAACCTGGCGGTGTCGGTGAACGGTGCGCTCGACTACTCGATCTGCCGGGCCAGCGGGCCCGGCGGCGCGGCTACCTGCGGCCGCCACCTGGTGGTGGCCGCCGAGCTGGTGGACAGCCTGCAGACCAGCCTGAGCCTCAGCCTGGAACCCCTGCTCACGGTGAAGGGGAGCGAACTGGAGGGCGTCACCTATCGCCACCCGCTGCTGGAGCGCAGCAGCCCGGTGCTGATCGGCGGCGACTACATCACGACGGAGGCGGGCACCGGCCTGGTCCACACCGCCCCGGGCCACGGCGTCGACGACTTCAACACCGGCAGGGCCCATGGCCTGCCGGTGCTCTGCCCGGTGGATGAGGGCGGCACCCTGACGGCGGAAGCGGGGCGCTTCGCTGGCCTCAACGTGCTCAAGGACGCCAACCCAGTGATCATCGCCGCCCTGGAGGAGGCCGGCGCCCTGTTGAAGCAGGAGAGCTACGCCCACCGCTACCCCTACGACTGGCGCACCAAGAAACCGACGATCTTCCGCGCCACCGAGCAATGGTTCGCCTCGGTGGAGGGCTTCCGCGCCGAAGCGATGGCGGCGATCGCGGCCGTGGACTGGCTGCCGGCCAGTGGCCGCAACCGGATCGAGGCGATGGTGCGCGACCGGGGCGACTGGTGCATCTCCCGCCAGCGCACCTGGGGCCTGCCGATCCCCGTTTTCTATCACCGCACAACCGGCGAGGTGCTGCTCGATGCCGCCAGCCTCGATCACATCCAGGCGCTGATCGCCGAGCACGGCTCGGACGTGTGGTGGGAGCGCGACGAGGCGGAGCTGCTGCCCCCCGGCCGGGCCGGCGAGGCCGATCAATGGCGCAAGGGCAGCGACACGATGGACGTGTGGTTCGACTCCGGCTCCTCCTGGGCGGCGGTGCTGAAGGGGCTGGAGCCGGAGCGGGCCGAAGGGGATCTCCATTACCCCGCCGATCTCTATCTGGAGGGATCCGACCAGCACCGCGGCTGGTTTCAGAGCAGCCTGCTCACCTCGGTGGCCGTGAACGGCCGGGCGCCCTACCGACGGGTGCTCACCCACGGCTTCACCCTCGATGAGAAGGGTCGCAAGATGAGCAAATCCCTGGGCAATGTGGTCGACCCGGCGGTGATCGTGGAGGGGGGCAGGAACGAGAAGCAGGAACCGGCCTTCGGCGCCGATGTGCTGCGGCTGTGGGTGAGTTCGGTCGACTATTCCGCCGATGTGCCGCTCGGCCCCGGGATCGTCAGACAGCTGGCGGATGTGAGCCGCAAGGTGCGCAACACCGCCCGCTACCTGCTGGGCAACCTTCACGACTTCGATCCAGGGCCGGTGGAAGCGGGAGGCGATGCGCTGCCGGTGGCGGACCTGCCGCTGCTGGACCGCTGGATGCTGCAACGCACCGCCGATCTGATCGAGGAGGTGAGCGGCGATTTCGAGCGCTTCGAGTTCTACCGCTTCTTCCAGGCACTGCAGAACTTCTGCGTGGTGGACCTGTCGAATTTCTATCTCGATATCGCCAAAGACCGGCTTTATGTGAGCGCGGCGGGGTCGCATCGCCGACGCAGCTGCCAGACGGTGATGGCGCTGGTGCTGGAGCGGCTGGCCGGGCTGATCGCACCGGTGCTCTGCCACATGGCAGAAGACATCTGGCAGAACCTGCCCTACCCGGTGGCGGAGCGCTCGGTGTTCGAGCGGGGCTGGCCCCTGGCCGGCCGGGACTGGAAACTCAGCGAAGCCGAACAGGCGGCAATCAGCAGCCTGCAGGGATTGCGCTCCCAGGTGAACCGCCAGCTGGAAGCCTGCCGCAACCTCAAGGGCGACCAGGCCGGGATCGGTTCCTCGCTCGAGGTGAAGCTGCAGTTGCTGCTGCCCCCTGGCGAGGCGGCCGCCGGCCTGCGCGCCGCCCTGGAGTTGCTGGAGCGGAGCCCCAGCCCGGAGGTCGACAACCTGGCCGACTGGTTGCTGGTGTCGGAGCTGCAGATCGGCGGAGCCCCCCTGGCCGAGCCCCTGGTGAACGCCAAGCTGGAGGGCCTGACGATCCGAATCGCCAGGGCCGGCGGCGAGAAATGCGAGCGCTGCTGGCACTACGAAACCGACGTGCAGGACCACGCTCTGACCAGCGAACTGACCGGACGGATCTGCGGGCGCTGCAGGGCGATTCTGGCCGGCGGATAACCACAGGCCAGCAGAAGAAAGCCGGCGGCGCAGAACAGGGCGGAGCCCGGAAACCCCTGCAGTCTGATCGGCTAAATTGGCCTCCCAGAGCAGCAAAGAGGGATGGGCGATCCACTGGATCCGGAGAAGATCCTGCAGACCGGCTTTGGATTCTGGCCAGCCAAAACCCTCCTCAGTGCGATCGAAATCGGCGTCTTCACAGAACTCTCGCAAGGGGAGCTGTGCTTCGCTTCCCTGAGTGGCCGGCTGGGCCTGCACCCCCGGTCAGCCCGCGACTTTCTCGATGCGCTGGTGGCGCTGGGCTTCCTGGTTCGCACGGCTGACAACTATGCGAACACAGCCGAAACGGATTTCTTCCTGGACAGGAACAAGCCCTCCTACATCGGCGGCATTCTGGAAATGGCCAACAACCGCCTGTATCCGTTCTGGGGGCACCTCACAGAGGCGCTGCGCACGGGCACTCAGCAGAACGAAGCCAGGACAGGATCGGCCGGGCTGTTTGAGAGCCTTTACGCCGATCCGAGCCAGCTGCGGGCCTTTCTCGGGGCGATGACCGGCATCAGCCGCGGGGCCAACCGGGTGATCGCCCATGCTCCGATCTGGAAGAACTACCGATCATTCGTCGACGTGGGCACGGCGCAGGGGGATCTGGCCGTTCAGATCTGCCTGGCCAACCCACACCTGCAAGGCACTGGATTCGACCTGCCGGAAGTGGCGCCCACGTTCGAGGATTACGCGCAGAAGGCAGGCGTGGCAGACCGGCTCAGCTTTGAACCAGGCAACTTCTTCAACCAGGCGATTCCCGCAGCCGATGTTGTGCTGATGGGGCACATCCTGCATGACTGGGATCTGCCCACCAAAAAGATGCTGATCCGGAAGGCCTTCGAGGCGCTGCCGATCGGCGGAGCGCTGATTGTCTACGAAGCGATCATCGACGATGACCGTTCAACAAATGCATTCGGGCTGATGATGAGCCTGAACATGTTGATCGAAACGCCGGGTGGGTTCGACTACACCGGTCAGGACTGCGCCTCCTGGATGCAGGAAGCCGGATTTTCCAGGCCGCGAACCGAGCATCTTGTCGGCCCGGATTCCATGGTGGTCGCCATCAAGGAGGGGCCGGACGCCGCCCGGCGCCTGGATCAGCCGCTGGCCTCTGCGGCCTGATGGCCTCACTGGCATGCGCGGATCGCGGCAGGGGCATGAGCGCACAGGGGAGCACGGTGCCCTGCAGCAGGGCCTGGCAGTTAACGATCAGCAGCTCGGTTTCGGTGCTGATGTCCGCGTCGAGGAAGGGCCCTGAGCAGCCGAAGCCCTGACTGCGGCGGGAAGACAAGGCGCGCTATCTCTTTGAGGGCCGCGACCCGAACCGCTTCGTGGAAGAGCGGCTGGATCGTGATGGGAGGCGTTGCTTCTACTCGCCAACTGGCGTGCAGAGTTCAATGAGACAGCCATCCGGCGCTCGAACATACGAAACGATCTGCCCCCAGGCTTTCCGGGCAGGTGCACTCAATTCAATGGCGCCTTCCCCTAATGCATGGGCATGGGCAGCTGCAACGTCAAGCGTTACCAAGCCGATTTCCATCCCCAGGGGCGCGATGGATTCACTGGCACGAATATGGCCACCAGGAAAATTCGTATCGGCAAGTTCGTGCGAAGCGAATGAAAGCGTTGTATCTCCAGTTTCAAGTTCCCCATAGGTTCCTGATTCATGAAGGAAGCGTCGCTTAAACCCAAATGCACGTTCGTAGAAATCAAGGGAAGAAGCGACATCGTCGACATACAGAATCGCGTATCCGAGCTTCATTGTCAAAATCTAAGAATGAGTTTCCACAGATTACCCCAAATGTCTCTCAGTGGCCAAAACTCGGCTTGGGCATACACCTAACGCTTGCCATCACTTGGCCGCAGTGAGTGTTGGCTCATCCAGTTATCCTTGCGGCGGCGCCTCAAGTGGATTGCATTGGTGGCTGGCTCAACGTCAGAGGAGACGCTCATCGAATAGGAAAAGATCATGGCTGAGAAAACGCACTTGTTGTAGCTCAAGATGCCATGGTTGAGTAGGACTCGCTTCTTGGCCATGGTTTTCTCATAGACACCGTAGGCTAATCCCTTCCGCAAAGCTGCACCCGAGCTGCTTGCCGCTCACATACACAGCCCTTAGCTGCGATCACAAGACAACCATGCCGTAAATGGGGTGGATCTTGCAGAATCTCCAATGCTTCTTGCTATCCGTCTAGTCAGTCATTGCCAGCATCCCTTGTTTGGCGATTCGTTTCAGTTGGCCATGGATTCATGGTTAGTTATCCATGGCGAGGAGTAGGTGCAGTGATCGCGAACAGCAAAGCATTGGCCACCATAACCACCCCACCGATAAGAAAGCTGGCCCCGTATGACGCCTGAGCAATGATGAATCCAGCGATGATTGACCCACCTGCCTCTCCGATGTCGCGAATGGTACCAAGTACACCCAGCGCCGCGCCCATGTTCCCCTCCCTGGCCATGTCCGCTGCCAGTGCCGCCGTTGATGGCGTTACCACCGCCATGCCGAAGCCGTAGAGCCCGGATAGGAGGCACAGGAGCACGAGCAGGTGTGTCTGGACCAGCAACGGCAGTACAAAGGCGCAGAGCAGCACACCAAACAGGATTGTTGGCTTGTGACCCACCCGGTCGGACACCCGCCCGGCAAAGGGTTTGGCAATCAGTGTCGTGACCAGTTGCACGCCCAGCACCAGCCCGATCTGAGCGTCGTTGTATCCAGCATCCTGTAGGTAAAGGGGCAAGAAGCCGGCCAGGATGCCGAAGCCGAAGTACACGGCTGCTTCCGTGGTGCTGGTCAAAAGCAGCGAACCATGGGTGAGAACCTGGCCGATTCCGGTGACGAACTTTCTCACGCGCGACGGCGCCCCCGGTTCTGGCCGTGACGGCGCCTTATCGGGGATCCTGGAGATGACGAAGATCGGCAGCAGACCAATCAGGCCGACCAGAAAGTAGGTGCTTGAGAACGTACCAAGCGAAAAGAGCACGAACCCACCCACCAGCGGGCCAATGGCTCCACCAAGGTCAGACATGGTCTGGAACCAGCCGAGCCGCTCACCACGATTTGAACGATACAGATCGGCCACAGCAGCGGCCGAGACCGGACTGAACACTGCTGTGGCAAAGCCGTGAATGAACCGCAAGACCAGGAGTTGCTCTGGATCTGTGATCAACATATAAAGGAATGGCGGAACAGCGAAGAAGAGCGACGCCAATAGCATGAGACGCTTGCGCCCCAAGACATCGGATAAAGATCCTGCGGGAAGCTTGAAGCAGATACCGGTGATCGTCGAAGCTGCCACGATCAGACCAATCGCCTCCGGTGAAGCGTTGAGTTCACGCGCAAACCTTGGCAGTACTGGGCTGCGCGCCATCTGATAGCTCAGCCGTGCCAGCAGACTCGCCGCCAACAGCAACAGGTATGGGCTGATGCGAGTGTTCTTCGTAGTCATTGAAGTTCCGGTTAGATCAATGCTAGTAAATAATCATCGCATAGTAATCTACGGAAGCTGGCTGGTCAAGTAACGGCACCATTGGCAACAATTTATCGTGAACAATGAAGGCTGGGATGTCGCCCTTTGCGGCTTCTGCGTATCAGTGGTAAGGACATGTATTTTATGAGTAATTGGCGCTGACGTCCTATAGACGACGATAGAAGGCAAGTCTTGAAAGCCATCGAAAACCACACCCACGAAGAGCATGCATTCCTATCCAGCAGTAACGGCTTCAAGTCCCTCAAGACTCTTCTGGCAGCATCTTGTACGGTTGATGGTCTGATCATCAACAGATAGAAGTTCAATTCGCCAGAGTGGTCCCGATTCACTTTGGAAGGAATTCATGATCAAGATAATCTGGATCTTGGCACTTCCTCCAGCACGGTTGGGAACTCATGAGCAATTCCCCATTTTGCAATTAAATCACATCCAGATTCGCCTCAACGCGAAGGAGCTTGGGGAAGGGTTTGATTTGAGGCGTACAGTAGGCTGGAAAAACCTGGACTGCTTGAGAGAGCCATAATCTAAGTATTAACGCTTCTAATCTTCTGCAGTGTTCATCAGTACAACACTGGAGCTATATGAAAATCGTTATCATGCTTTTCCGGTTTGGTTTTGTCTGGCGATGTTGCCTCATTCTTCGCGCTCACCGCGCAGAGCAGCCAGCACTCAGAAACATCTGGATGGCCAATATGGACAGCGACTGGCGCCATCCTTTTACAATGATAGTATCTCTTCGTGTGGCGAATACGGCGCCAAGCGCCTTGCTGTGTCTTCTGCCTGACTTCCTAGCTGCACATTGCGCATCATGAGTGGCTTTCTGCAAACCCTTGCTCAAGCTAATGCAATTTACGTTAGACAAAAAATAAAAGCCAAGAAAGTAGCTCAGGTATTTGGTATTGAAACACGCAACCAGTATCAGATACAAACCGAGGAAGGGCAAGAATTTGGTTTCTGCGTTGAACAGAAGTTAGGCAACGTTGATTTGTTTAGGCGTCAAGTGCTAGGCCATTGGAGGGTTTTTAATGTTGTCGGGACTGACATGGACTCCACACAGGTTTTTCGTGCTCATCACCCTTTCCGTAAATCTTTTCAGCGCCTTGAGATCTATGGAGCAGACGACTGCCTTGTGGGCATACTGCAGCAACGCTTTGCTTGGCTCAACAAGAAGTTTGAGCTCTTTGATACTAAAGGGCAGGTGATGATGACTATGACGACGCCAACATGGAAGATATGGAAATTTCCAATTAGGAAGGGAGAAGGGGAAGTTTCTGTAATCGAGAGAAAATGGCCGGGCTTCTCTAAAGCGCGATACTCTTATGCTGATAGCTTCAGAATTCGCTTTACTGATACCAAGCTAAATACCGACGAAAAGTTGCTACTGCTAACGAGCGCAATATTTATCGATATTCTGTACGCCGCCGACCTAAGGCTGATGGTGCTGGTTGGAGCGGCGCCCGAGGCGATCATACTCTTCTATGTCATTAGAAAATTTTTTGAATGAGAAACATAATCAAGTTACAAATACTCACAAAGCTGCTTGAAAAACGTATCCTGGGCCATGACTGGGTTGGCCTTGCTAGATTCTGGACATTCTATTGTTAAGGTCGATATTGCCACCCAGGTCTTCAGGCACTCGTCTCCTGCATTGCTGCAACATTGCGCTTCTCAGTATTTGAGATTTTCCATTAATTGTCCGGCCGACAACATCCTTCTTTGCTGTTCTGTTAGCGATAGGTGTCGAGCCTTCAGCCTTTCATCTTCCATGTTTCCGTTTGCGTCATATGCACCATTCAGCATCAGCCCAGCCAACGCCCACGTTCAGCCGCGATTGAGGCGCTGTGCAGCCTTGCGGAAGCAAGGTTGCACAGCGGGCCAGACATCGCCTGCAACGATTTGCTATATCTCATGTTTAGCCGCCAGATAGGTTGCGATCGAAACACAAACACCAACTACCAATTGCGCGTCTTTAAACGTTGGCGTTTGCCCTTCCCGAATATGTCGAGCGTACTCAGATGCGAATCCCCACAGTTTTGACATCGCTTGGTCCAATGGCGCAGGAAGCAGAGCGGGGTTGCGCTTGATGATTTCTCCGAGGGTTCCCTTGGAGTCCCCAGTAAGTTGGCGGCACAAGCACTCCAACGACGCCATCGAGTGCTGGATTGCTCCAGTGATGTCTGGCTCTGGTCGGCGTGAAAGATCACGCAAAGCTTCCGACAACTCCCGATGTGCAGTTACCGCTCCGTCTTCGAGGCTTTCCAACCCTTTTGAAATAGTGGTTTCGAGGGCAGCGGATTCCCTGGCTTCAATGGAAGCTCCCACAAGTTTCCATCCAATTCCATTGGCGATGAAATAGGCATTCAGTTCATTGGAAAATTTTTCCGGCTCGTACGAAAACGGTGCGTCTTGCATCTGCCGGGCGACTGCTTCTGCTACGTCGTAGACGTAATACCAATCGCAATCATCAATGAGATCACGAACTTTCTGATCAATATTTGGATATTCCGACCAGTTATTCGAATCTGGCCGCTTCCGAAGGAGTCGGCCGACAAGACTTCTCATGCTTTTTGGCCCCATCCCGCACTCATAAGCGAGATCGACCAAAACACCCCTCAATTCGTACGGCGCTTCCGAGCGAACCGTGATTTCCACCTCTGAAGCGGATCGAAGCCCTTGCCGTTCGGAGAATTGCTGATCGTTCATGGTGGATTATGCGATATAATAGTAATTCGGCGGGTCCGGTATCCATCCCACTCGGGGCTCTACAGCCGCCTAAGAAGCTTCTGGATATGCGGAGCTGATCCTGAAACTCCAGCGTAGTGCATGTGCGTGATTTGGCTTCAGGATGATGGGGACGATGGGCGGGTCCGCAAACCAAATGCTCATTCAGCTACAGAAGGTCTCCGGGAATGGCCACACCAAAGGGTCCACGATTCAGTACATGCGTATAGATCAAGGTGTTTTTCACATCTCTGTGGCCCAGTATTTCCTGGATCGTTCGAATACCCTGCACCAAGGCTGACCGGGAGCACGGTCAGCCGGTCTTTGGCGCTCTTGCCATTGCGAATGATCAGTTGCCTGGACTGGAAGTCAATATCCTGGGCCCGGCCTCCCAATCAATTCCACTTCAGCCAACTGGCTTGAGTGTTCCCGCCCTCAGGCGATCCGGGCTCAGCCTGCGAGCAAAACGCTCACACCCCCACCGGCTCCCCGGCCTTCTGCTGCTCCGCCAGCACCTTCTCCAGACCCTCGATGTCTTCGTCGGTGATCTTGGTCTGCATCGGGCAGTGCTTCGGCCCGCACATTGAGCAGAACTCGGCCTGCTTGTAGATGTCGGCCGGCAGGGTTTCGTCGTGATACTCGCGGGCGCGCTCGGGATCGAGCGAGAGGTCGAATTGCTTGTTCCAGTCGAAGGCGTAGCGGGCGCGGCTGAGTTCGTCGTCGCGGTCGCGGGCGCCCGGGCGGTGGCGGGCGATGTCGGCGGCGTGGGCGGCGATCTTGTAGGCGATCAGGCCCTCACGCACATCCTCGGCATTGGGCAGGCCCAGGTGTTCCTTCGGGGTCACGTAGCAGAGCATCGCCGTGCCATACCAGCCGGCCATCGCCGCGCCGATCGCGCTGGTGATGTGGTCGTAGCCGGGAGCGATGTCCGTGACCAGTGGACCGAGCACATAGAAGGGCGCCTCGCTGCACTCCTCCATCTGCTTCTTCACGTTGAACTCGATCTGATCCATCGGCACATGGCCCGGACCCTCCACCATCACCTGGATGTCGTGCTCCCAGGCGCGGCGGGTGAGCTGGCCCAGCGTTTTGAGCTCCGCCAGCTGGGCGGCATCAGAAGCATCGTGCTGGCAGCCGGGCCGCAGCGAATCGCCCAGCGAGAAGCTGCAGTCGTAGCGCTTGAAGATCTCGATGATGTCATCGAAGCGCGTGAACAGCGGGTTCTGCTTGTGGTGATACAGCATCCACTGGGCCAGGATGCCGCCGCCGCGACTCACGATGCCGGTGAGGCGGCCCTTCACCAGCGGCAGGTGCTCGATCAGAAGGCCGGCGTGGATGGTTTGGTAATCGACGCCCTGCTGGCAGTGCTTCTCGATGATGTGCAGGAAGTCGTCGGCATCGAGCTTCTCGATCGAGCCGTGCACGCTCTCCAGCGCCTGATACACCGGCACCGTGCCGATCGGCACAGGCGAGGCATTGATGATCGCCGTGCGCACCTCATCAAGGTTCACGCCACCTGTGGAGAGGTCCATCACCGTGTCGGCGCCGTACTTCACCGCCAGCCGCAGCTTGGCCACCTCTTCATCGAGATCCGAGGCATTGGGCGAGGCGCCGATGTTGGCGTTCACCTTGCACCTGGAGGCGATGCCGATCGCCATCGGCTCCAGATTGGTGTGGTTGATGTTGGCCGGAATGATCATCCGCCCCCGCGCCACCTCCTCCATCACCAGCGATTCGGGCAGGTTCTCCCGCCTGGCCACGAAAGCCATCTCTTCGGTGACCACACCCTGACGGGCATAGTGCATCTGCGACACGTTGGCGTGGCCGCGACGCTTCTCAATCCAGGCACTGCGCATGATCGGCTGCTGAGTGACGGGGCCGGACCGAGCGGGCACATCTCCGGCTCCGAACACGGCCGCAACCGAAGGCCACAGCAGAAATCGGGACACTTCCCTGCGCCGGCATGACCCGGATCAGGTTCGGAGGGTGTGATCTCAGCCCACAGCCGAAGACGGCCGGGCACCCCTAGTGACGAGCGAAACCTAGCAACTTTTCAGCTCTGCAGGCCGTTGAGTGCGGCGGCCACCACCCGGTGGTCGGGATCCTGCTGCAACAGCCGCAGCCGCTGGCGGGCCGCATCGCCCCAGCCGCCGGCCACCGGCGGATCCGCCCGGGCAGCTTCCTGGGCCAGCCGACCCAGGATCTCGGCACCGCCCACCCGCACGGTGCCGTCGGCATCGGCGATCGCCATCTCGGCCAGTTCCAGCAGCAGCTCCCTGGCGATCTGCGGCTGCTCAGCCAGGGCCGAGAGGATGCTGCAACGCACCAGCCACTGGTCGTCCCGCGCGAAGCTCTCACGCAGCAGCGGCCAGGCCCGCTCCACGCCGTAGGAAGCCAGGGCATTGGCCGCTTCGGCCCGCACATTGGCATCGCCATCGGCGGCGAGGGCGGCCACCAGGGCCTGCCAGCCGGCCTCATTGCGCTTGATGCCCAGCCCGCTGCAGCTGAGCGAGCGCACGAGGAACGGCTCCTGCTCGAGCCCCAGCAGCAGCAGCGGCACGGCCTGCTCGGCCTCCAACTGCCGCAGGCCCGCCAGGGCCGGCATGGCGCGCACCGGATCACCCGAGCCGATCGCCTCGCGCAGGGCCGCAAGATCCGCCGGTGGAGTCGGCTCCGGGGATGCCGGTTCGGGAGGGGTGGTGCTCATCACTTCACCCTCCCACAGCCCAGCCGGCTGGAGCCGCCCTCAACCGGGCGGTGGTGACAGCGGCGGCGACCGCAGGGCCTGGGCCAGGGAATGGCGGCGCCGGGAACGCCGCAGCCGGCCGCTGACCACCAGTCCGCAACCGATCAGCAGGGCCGGAACCGCCTGCAGCCGCTGGCTGCCGTGCCGGACGGTGAAACTGATCGCCGCCAGCACGACCAACAGGGGCGCCGCCAGGGCCAGCAACGGATGGGTGGTCGGGCGGGCGGCTTTCATCCCCGTCGCCCCATCCAGAGCAGCAGGCTGAGGCTGAGCACCTTCACACCCACCGCCACGCTCCGCTCATCGGGATTGAACGTGCCGTTGTGCAGCGGAGCGCAGCCCTCGGGGCCCGCCACCCCCAGCCTGAACATCGTGCCCGGCGCCGCCGTGAGCAGCTCGGCAAAATCCTCGGCTCCCAGCGATGGCTGCTGGAGACGTTGCACCTGCGGCCGCCCCAGCAGCGCCAGGGCGGCCTCCTCCACCAGCTCGGTGAGCTCCGGATCGTTGTGCACCGGCGGCGCGATGCAGCGGTAGCGCACCCGCGCCTCGCCGCCGTAGCCCCGGCAGATCGCCTGCACGGTGTCTTCGATCCAGCCCGGCAGTTCGGCGTGCACCTCGGTGTCGAGGCAGCGCACCGTGCCGAGCAGCCGCACATGGTCGGCGATCACATTGAAGGCCTTGCCACCCTCAATCTTGCCGAAGCTCACCACCACCGGCTGCAGCGCATCGAGCCGCCGGCTGATCGCCTCCTGCAGCCCACTCACCACCCGGGCCGCAATCCAGATCGCATCGGTGCTCTGGTGCGGCCGTGCCCCATGGCCCCCCTCACCCAGCACCTCCACCTCCAGCTCACCCGCCGCCGCCGTGAGGCTGCCGCTGCGCACGCCGATGCTGCCCACCGGCAAGCTCGGAAACACATGCACGCCGAACAGGGCCTCAACCCCCTGCATGGCGCCGTCGGCCAGCATCCAGGCCGCCCCCTGGGCGATTTCCTCGGCCGGCTGAAACAACAGCCGCAGCCGGGCCGTGAGCTGATCCGCCAGGGGTGCCAGCAGCCGCGCCACCCCCAGGCCGATCGCCGTGTGCAGATCGTGGCCGCAGGCGTGCATCAGCCCCTGGTGGCAGGAGGCGAACGGCAGGCCGGTGCGCTCCTCCACCGGCAGGGCGTCCATGTCGACCCGCAGGGCCACCAGCGGCGCCCCCACCGGGCCCAGCTCGGCCACCACGCCGGTGCGGCCCACCCCTTCACGCACCTCCCAGCCCAGCAGCCGCAGTTCACCGGCCACCAGCGCCGCTGTCTGGTGCTCAGCGCCGCTCAGCTCCGGGTGGGCATGGATGTGGCGCCGCAAACCGATCAGCTCGGGTAGCGCCTGCGCCAGGGCCTGCTCCAGACCCAGGCGCCGCCACAGCTCGGCGGCGCTGACGCTGGCGGTGGCAGGAGTGGGGAAGGCGGCAGGACTCATCAACTGGCCAGATCCAGGAAGGCTTCGAGAGCGTGGACCGGCCCGGGGGGCCAGCGCCGAATCCGCGATAACCATTCTGGCTGCCGGTAGCGGGGATCAAGGCCCGAAGCCGCCGCCCAGTTGCTTTCGGCTTCCCCCAGCGCCCCCCGCTGCCAGAGCAGGGCGGTGAGCCCGGCGCGGGGGTCGGCGAACAACGGATAACGGCGGATCAGGTTGCGGAACTCCCGCTCGGCTCCACCCAGATCACCCCGCTCGAAGCGGGCCAGGGCCAGGCTGGAGCGGGCCATCGCGAAGCCGGGCCGGGCCGCCGCGGCCGCCTCGTAGCAACGCTCCGCCGCCGCCCAGTCGCCCCGCGAACCTTCCACATTGCCCAGGTTGTAGAGCGCCGAGGCCTCGGCCGGATCCCGCTCCAGGATCCACTGGTAGTCAGCCGCCGCCCGATCCCACTCAGCCAGCGCCTCCTCGGCCGTGCCCCGGTTCAGGTGCGGATCAACGCTGCCCGGCTCCAGCTCGATCGCCCGGTTCTGGTCGGCGATGGCCGCTTCGGGATGGCCGAGCGCCAGTTGCACGTTGCCCCGGTTGCTCCAGGCCGAGGCGTCGTCGGGGGCCTGCTCCAGCACCCGGTCCCAGAGCGGCAGCGCCTCACCGAACTGCCCGTCACGGCTGGCCGCCAGCGCCTGGTCGAACAGCTGGGGCAGGCTGAGCTGGGTGGCGAGCAGCACGGCCAGCAGCCAGCCCATCAGGCCGCCTCCGGCTCCGGCCAGCCGAGGTGCACTCGCGCCGCGGCCGTGGCCACCCGGCCCCGCGGGGTGCGCAACAGAAAACCAAGCTGCAGCAGGTAGGGCTCCACCACGGTTTCCAGGGTGATCGGATCCTCGCCCAGACCGGCGGCCAGTGTGTCGAGCCCCACCGGACCGCCGCCGTAGCCCGTCAGCAGCAGCTCCAGCAGGCGCCTGTCGCTGGCGTCGAGGCCACGGTCGTCGACCCGGTGCAGGCTGAGCGCTTCAGCCACCAGGGCCGGCCCGATGCGGGGCTCACCGCGCACGCTCGCCACATCGCGCACCCGGCGCAGCAGGCGGTTGGCGATCCGCGGCGTGCCGCGGCAACGGCGGGCCACCTCGGCGGCGGCTGCCGCTTCCAGCTCCAGGCTGAGCAGGCCGGCGGCCCGCTCCACAATCGCCTGGAGATCGGCCAGGTCATAGAACTCCAGCCGCTGGATCAGGCCGAAGCGATCACGCAGCGGTGAGCTCAGCAAGCCGGCCCTGGTGGTGGCCCCCACCAGAGTGAACGGCGCCACCGGCACCGAGCGGGTGCGGGCCGTGCTGCCTCTCCCCACGGTGAGATCGAGGCGGAAATCCTCCATGGCCGGATAGAGCAGTTCCTCGGCCACCCGGTTGAGCCGATGGATTTCATCGATGAACAGCAGCTCATGGGGCTGCAGGTTGATCAGCAGGCCGACGATGTCGCGGGGACGCTCCAGGGCAGGGGCGCTGGTGATCCGGCAGCGCACCCCCAGCTCCTCGGCGATCACCAGCGCCATGGTGGTCTTGCCGAGCCCGGGAGGGCCGTAGAGCAGCACATGGTCGAGCGCCTCGCCACGGTTGCGGGTGGCTTCCACGGCGATGCCGAGCACCTCCTTGAGCTCCCGCTGGCCGATGTAATCAGCCAGCCGTCGGGGCCGCAGGCTGTCTTCCCGGTTGGGCAGCGGCGCCTCGGCCTCGCCCTCCTCGAAGGCCTGGGCAGCGGGATCGACCAGCCGCCCCGCCGGCTTGGCGGGCGGGCGAGGGGGCGGCTGGAGGCCACCCCGCCCGGCTCCGGAGGAAACGATCGCCATGGCCTGAACAGTAGGCAGGCTGGGGCCTGTTTAGGGTCAGTTCAGCGCTGGGGAGGGAGATGGCCAAGGGGGCAGGCAAGAAGGCGGCCAGGGCAGCCCGGGATGCGGCCAACCGGCTGCTGGCCGACAATCGATTCGCGCGCCACCAGTACGAGATCCTCGAAACCATCGAAACCGGCCTCGAACTGGTGGGAACGGAGGTGAAATCGATCCGGGCCGGCAAGGCCAACCTGCGCGACGGCTTCTGCCTGATCCGCGGCGGCGAGCTGCAACTGCACAACGTTCACATCTCCCCCCACAGCCACGCCAGCGCCTACTACAACCACGAGCCGCTGCGCACCCGCAAGCTGCTGGCCCATCGCCGCGAGATCGACAAGCTGCGCATCGCCCTCGACCAGAAGGGGCTGACCCTGATCCCGCTCAACCTCCACCTCAAGGGGTCGTGGATCAAGCTCACGCTCGGCCTCGCCAAGGGCCGCAAGCTGCACGACAAGCGCCAGGACGAGCGCCGCAAGGACGCCGACCGGGAAGTGCGCTCGGCGATGGCCAGGCTTTGAAGATCGGCTGATCAGCGGCGCTCCTGATCGAGCCGCTGGTTCCTGAGTTCCCGCAGCCGCTGGCCGAGGGCCGGCCCCGCAACAAGTCCCTGGGCGATCAGCTCAGCCGCCGATTCCACCGCCCGCAGCCGCCGCCAGCGCAACAACCAGCGCAACAGGGGCCGCCGGGGCCCCAGGCCGCAGGCCAGGGCGAGGGCAACCGCTTCCGGCGAACGGCCCGGGGCCTCCAGCAGGGCGCACCACTGGGAGGGGCTGCGAGGGGGGAGGCTGGGCAGCTGCTGGCGCAGGCTGAGCAGGCCGGCCAGGATCTGCTGATCCTTCTGCGCCAGTTGAAGCCGCTGCGCCAGGGCGAGGGGATCGCCGGCTCCAGCCAGAAAGGCCACCAGCAACGGCAGGCCGAACCGCCTGGCCCAGCGCAGACGCCGGAACAGCTGCGGATCCTGCTGGAGCGCCGGATCGAGCAGGGGGAGGGCACCCCAGGCCTGCAGGGCGCCCAGGGCCGGTTGCCAGGCTTCGCGATCGAACAGCAGCTCGAGCTCCATCCGCAGCCGGGTGCCGAGCGCCGCAGGAACCCGATCGGGGTGGTCGCCGATCCGCCATCCCCATGGCCATTCCTCCAGGGTGGCCCGCAGTTGCGCCTGGCTCTCCGGCGCCAGGCTGAAACCCAGCCGGGCCGCGTAGCGCGCCCCGCGGACGATCCGGGTTGGATCATCCCGCAGGCTGCCGTCATGCAGAAAGCGCAACTGTCGGCGCTCCAGGTCGGCCTGACCGCCATGGGGATCGATCAGGGCGGCTGCCAGGTCGCCACCGGATGGATCCGGTCCCAACGGCAGGGCCATGGCATTGATCGTGAAATCCCGCCTGGACAGGTCGTCCCCCAGCACCCCGAAGCGGACCTGGGGGTTCTCTCCAGGCACTGGATAGTCTTCCCGCCGCGCACTGGCGAGGTCGAGGAACACCGCACCCTGGGGCTGGCGGAGCTGCAGTTCGGCCGTTCCGTAGGCGGCATGCTCCCGGTAGGTGATGACCACCGCCGGGCCGAGGCGGTCCCGTAGCCGACGGGCCAGATCAAGCGCGGCCGGCTGAGCCGGATCGGGCGCGGCCAGCTGGCGCCCGGCGCCCGGCGGCGGCGACTCGACCACCAGATCGAAATCAGGCACCCCACGCCAGGGGTCGAGGTGCACCCGGTGCAGCAACAGATCACGCACCGCGCCGCCGACCAGGGCGATCGGCGCGTCAGCGGCCGCCTCCAGCAGCCGCGTGATCAGCTCCGGCGGGATTCCAGCTGGCTGATCGGCGGCGGTCATCGACGGGGCCTTCTCGAGTCCGCAGGTTGAGAATGGCCCCATCCTCCCGGAGTTGTTTCGTGTCCGCGCTCACCCGCTGCCTGATCGAGGAGGCGGCCGCCATCGAGGCCAGCGCCCATCGCCTCGATGCTGCCCAGGTGGAGGCGGCCCTGAGCCTGCTGGATGGCTGCGCCGACAAGCGCGCCAAGCTGGTGATCACCGGTGTGGGCAAGAGCGGCATCGTGGCCCGCAAGACCGCCGCCACCTTCTCCTCGATCGGCCTGATGGCCATCTATCTCAATCCCGTCGATGCCCTGCACGGTGATCTGGGGGTGGTTGGCTCCGAGGATGTGAGCCTGCTGATCTCCAACAGCGGTGAAACCCAGGAACTGATCGGCATCGTTCCCCACCTGCGGCGGCGCGGCACCGCCCGGATCGCCCTGGTCGGCAGGGTCGACTCCAGCCTGGCGAGGGCGTCCGATGTGGTGCTGGATGGATCCGTCGACCGGGAGATCTGCCCCCTCAACCTCGCGCCCACCGCCAGCACCGCCGTGGCGATGGCGATCGGCGATGCCCTGGCGGCGGTCTGGATGGAGCGGCGTGGCATCTCTCCGGCCGATTTCGCCCTCAACCACCCGGCCGGCTCGCTCGGCAGGCAGCTCACCCTCACCACCGCCGACCTGATGGTGCCGGTCAGCCGCCTCGCCCCGCTGACAGCCGACACCCCCCTGGCCCAGGTGATCGCCCACATCACCGCCGATGGTGTCGGCGCCTGCTGGGTGGCCCACCCGGAGAATGCCGAACGGCTCGGCGGGATCATCACCGATGGCGACCTGCGCCGCGCCCTGGTGAGCCGCAGCCCGGATGGCTGGAATCAGCTCAGGGCGGTGGATCTGATGACCGCCGATCCGGTCACGATTACGGAGGGCACCCTGGCCATCACGGCGCTGGAACGCATGGAGAGCAATCGCCGCAAACCGATCGGTGTGCTGCCGGTCGTCTCCGCAGACCGGCGGATGCTCGGCCTGCTCAGGCTCCATGACCTGGTCCAGGCGGGGCTGACCCGTCCGGGCTCAGCCTGATTGCATCCCGCTGGCCAGCTGCCGTGCCTGCTGCAGCTGCTGGGGCGTGTCCACCGACAGGGCTTCCCCCTCCACCACGAAGGTGTCGATGCCGATGCCCGCCTCCAGCAGGCGCAGCTGCTCCAGCTTCTCGGTGATCTCCAGGGGAGAACTGGGCAGATCGCTCCACCGGAGCAGCACATCGGCCCGATAGCCATAGATTCCCACGTGTCCCCAATAGGGCGCCTGGGCATGCCAATCGCAGGGATCGACACCACGGACGTGGGGCAGGGCGGACCGGGAGAAATAGAGCGCCCGTCCATCCGCCGCCACCAGGGTCTTCACCACATCCGGATCGTGAATCCTGTCGGCCCCAAGCCGGTAGATGGGGGTCATCACCGCCGGGATCGGCTGCCGTCGCTCGAACTCGATCGCCATGGCATCGATCACGCCTGGATCGATGAACGGCTGATCCCCCTGCACATTGATGATCACGGTGTCGCTGGCGGCCGAGGCCGAGATCGCCAGGAGGCGCTCCGCCACCGAAGCGATCCGCTCACTGCCCGAGCTGCAGGCGGCACTGGTGGCGAGGGCGGTGACCCCCCAGCCGGTGGCGGCCGCGATCAGCTCCTCACTGTCGGTGCACAACACCACCGCTGCGGGGCAGCGGGCCTGGCAACAGCGCTCCAGCACCCTCTGCAGCATCGGCTTGCCGCCGATCTCGGCCATCACCTTGCCGGGCAACCGGGTCGATGCGAGACGGGCCGGCACCGCCACCACGAACCGCATGCTCTGTTGATCGGTCTGCAGGCTGAGCCTATCGCCGGGGCCCGTTGCGTCCCCGGTCTGGCTCAGCCCTGCTGAGCAGCTGGCCGATGGGACGCATCCACAGACTCAGGCAACGGTGGAGCCTGCCCTCCCGGCTGGGCAGGGTGCGCCTGCTGGTGCTGGATGTCGATGGCGTTCTCACCGACGGGGGGCTCTGGTACGGCCCCGGAGGTGAGCTGACCAAACGTTTCGATGTCAGGGATGGCCTCGGCATCAAGCTGCTGCAGCGGGCCGGCCTCGAGGTGGCCTTTCTCAGCGGCGGCGGCGGTGGTGCCACCGAGCGCAGGGCCGAGCAGCTGGGGATCCGGCACTGCCTGGTGGGGGTCGGCGACAAACCCACCGCCCTTTCAGAGCTGCAGCGGCAACTCAACCAGACACCGGAGCACACCGCCTTCATCGGGGATGACTTCAACGATCTGGCCGTCAGGCCCCGGGTCGGGTTGCTGGTGGCCACCGCCGATGCGGCAGCGGGCCTGCGCCGCCAGGCCGACCTGGTGCTCAGGAGCAGGGGGGGACAGGGAGCCGTGCGGGAACTGGCCGAGCGCCTGCTGCGCGGCACCCCGCTCTGGCAGGAGATCAATGGCGCAGGCTGGCGGCAGCGCAACGACTAGCGCCAGCGGTCCTCTGCAGCGGTCAGTTCCAGAGGCTGTGGGCGTCATCCCTGGCGGCAAACCATTCGGCTGCCAGATCACCGCCCATGGTGCGGTTCTCCCGGAACCAGGGGCCGCCCAGGGTCCAGTGCAGAAGCCCGGGACCACCTTCCCTCGCGCCGGCGGCAGGGGGGGGTTGAACACCCACCAGATGATTCCATCGGTCGGGAACAAAGCCGATCTCATCCTCACTGGCCAACCAGCGGAAACGGTGCAGCTCCAGTCCACTGGCGCTGTTCACGTAATCGGGCGTGAGGGCCGTGCAGCGGTCGGTGTTCAGCAACATCATCGAACTCCAGTTCTTCTTCTCGTAAACGCTCTGGGTTTCGCCGAGAAACTTCACCGTTTCCTGCGGTACATGGGCGTGCTTCACGCACATCACCGCATAGGCCCCATCCCTCAGGGCCCACAGCTCGGCGATGTCTCCGCGGCAGAGCATGTCGCAATCCATGAACAGGGCCCAACCCCGATAACCCATCAGGTGAGGCACCAGAAAGCGGCTGAAGGAGAAGGCGGTGCTCTGCCTGGGATCACGGTCGCGCCGGTACAGCCCCTGGGCCTCCAGCTGCGGCGTGACCAGCGGGGTGATCGCCAGCGGGGCCGAACTGCGCTGATAGAGGCTGTCGATCAGCACGTTGGTGGCTGCCCGCTCCCTGGGGTCGTAGCCGATGAAGATGGGGATGGGGCCTGTCATTGCAGGAGATTACCGCTCGCTCCTGACTGCCCTGCCTCTCCCCAACAGGCCCTCCGGCAGGCCTCAGGCTGGAGAGCTCAGGCATGCTGGGCGCAAGTCCGGTTGTGCGGACCGCCGAGACGCCCGCTGCAATGCCCCTCACCCTGATCGCCGGCCCCTGCGTGATCGAAAGCCCGGAGCTGGCCTTCGAGATCGCCGGCAATGTCAAGACGATGACCGATCGCCTGGGCATCGATTACGTGTTCAAGGCCAGCTTCGACAAGGCGAACCGGAGCTCCGGGCAGGCCTTCCGCGGCCCGGGGGCGGAGGCGGGGCTGGCTGTGCTCGCGGAGGTGAAGCAACGCTTCGGCCTGAAGGTGCTCACCGACATCCACGAAAGCTGGCAGGCGGCCCCGGTCGCCGAAGTGGTGGATGTGCTGCAGATCCCCGCCTTTCTCTGCCGTCAGACCGATCTGCTGCTGGCGGCCGCCGAGGCGGCTCAAACCTGGGGACGGACAGTGAATGTCAAGAAGGGACAGTTTCTCGCTCCCTGGGACATGGCCCAGGTGGTGACCAAGCTGCGCGCCGCCGGCCTGGAGAAGCTCTGGCTCACCGAGCGGGGCTCCAGCTTCGGGTACAACACCCTGGTCGTCGACTATCGCGCCCTGCCCCAGCTGCGCGACCTGGGCTGTCCGGTGATCTTCGACGCCACCCATTCCGTTCAGCAACCCGGTGGTCTGGGCAGCAGCACGGGCGGCCAGCGGGAGTTCGTGGCGCCCCTGGCCAGGGCCGCCGTGGCGGTGGGGGTGGATGGCCTGTTCATGGAAGTCCACCCCGATCCGGACAAGGCCCTCAGCGACGGGCCGAACATGGTTCCGCTCCACCGCCTGGAGGCCTTGCTGGAGCAGTTGGTGGCGCTCCACGGCGCTGTCGGCGAGGCACCGGCTCCCTCCAGTTTCTGAGCGCCAGTTTCTGAGCGCCTGCAGTTTCTGAGCGCCTGTTCAGGAAGCAGTTTCAGGCAGAGAAGTTTCAGGCAGGAGATCCTGGTTGCTGATCACGATTGACAGCTGTGAATGGACTAAATCAGCAGCCCGTTTGAATAGACCAGCCGTTGATTCATGGCACTCACCCCAGGCAGTAGTGGAGCCAGGGCGACCGGCAGCGAACGGGTTGAGAGCCAGGCCCCATCGTAGTGAATGCGGGCGATGCGGGCTGGGTCATGGCGCAGCCGATTACCGGAGAGAACATGGCTGCCGCTGTGCTGACCCGGAGCCAGCATGGCGGGGTGGAAATCCAGCTCCAGCCACCCGCAGATCAGCCGCAGGGCGGCTTCCGGAGCCAGGGCCAGTTCCTCATAGCCAAGCTGGAGAAAAGGGATGCCGCTGCGGCGCAGATGGGCCTCAATCCGTTGATTCTCCCGCCACCAGCGGGCCAGGGCCCTCCACGGGTTGCGCCCGGATCGACGACAGGTTGAATGAACCCAGGAACGAAGATCACGCACCAGAAACAACACCCGGATCTGACAATCGCCCAACTCCGGTGGCAGCGGATGGCCCGAGGTCAGTGTCCGGTCGGATTGGAATGAATCCACTACCCAAGACAGCGGCGCCCCGCCACGGCACTGGTGGCGCTCCAGCGAGGAAAGCAATTGCCCCATCTTCCTGGCCAGGGATTGATCATCGTGGCCTGGCAACCACTCGAGCATCGGACCCCAGACAGGGCAATCGACAGCCAGTTCGCCGCAACTGCAACGGCGGGTTTGTCGCAGGCTTCCGACCCCTGTGCGGCGCAACTGCGCTGGCGCCCGCAACTCCTCACCGGGGGCAGGCACGGCCAGCAGGCGGGCCGCCTCACCGAGCCCGACGATCTGCGGATGGGCGCCAAGGGCGAGATCAAGGATGGTGCTGCCGCTGTGGCCGAGGCCTCGAATCAGCAACAGGTTGGGCAAGACAGGGCCTGGCTGAATCGCTGATTTTAGGGCTGCCGGCTGATCGGCCACCCTCCTCACGCCGCACCCTTCTGCCGATCACAGGTCCGCAGACCGAAGGACCGGGGCCGCACACCGGGATCCGGATCCAGCACCACGAACGTGCTGGAAGGCGAAGATTGCCGGGGTTCCCAGCAGCTGGCCTGAGGGTGGGAGGCGAGCAGGGGCCGGATCAATTTCTGCTCTCCATGCAGGCCAACGAATGGCAGCCGCGCCGTGGCCAGGCTGTCTGGCTGATCCAGGTCGATGCGGATCATCTTGATGGCATCGAAATAGGGCCTGAGCCGGTTCTGCTTCGCAGACACACTGGAGCAGCCGCTGTGGCACAGGTCTGTTGAGCGGAGAAAACCGGCCAGCTGCTTGTAGTTCTCCTGGGGATGGATCTTGGCCGCCAGAACCTCCTGGGCGTGCCAGAGATGCATCGAGAGCACCACCACCAGCACCAGAACGGTCGCATGCCTGGCCTGCCTGCTGCCAACGTTGATCAGGGCCTGCCCAGCATCGGCGAGGGCCAGCGCCAGCGCGGGAAGCAGCACAATGAAATAGCGCTCCACCGACAGGGGTTTGACCAGGTCGATCAGGCAGATCAGGCCCACGAACACAGCCATGCCGACGAGCAGCTGAACCGCTTCAGCGGCGTTGGGCTCCTGCCTCAGGGCCTGCTGCAGGGAGGCTGGCCGCTCCTGCCGTTGCTGCCGTGCCATCAGCGCCAGGCTCAGGCCGGCGATCAGAGCCAGGGCCAGGGCCACGCTGAAGGCTGGGAAGACCGCATTGAAAGCCGCCTTGATCACACTGATCACCGGCTCCGACTGAATCCAACCCGCCCGACCGCCACCGCTGCCGAGCAGCCCATGCAGCAGCGGCCAGACGGCAAGCGAGAGCAGCAGAAGCAGTCCATGGCGGCGGCGGCCCAGACACGGTGCCCTTGCGCGGAGATCCAAGGCGATCAGGGTGACGGCATACATCACTCCGAAGTAATGGGTGAGTGAGAGCAGCAGGAGCGACAGGGCAAAGCCGAGGCGAAGTCGGCGCCGTTGCGGCGTGCTGATCGCACCGCCTTGAAGCTGTGATCGCCACAGCAGGGTCATCGTCGCCACCGCTGTCGTGGCGAACAGCAGGGCCCAGCCATAGGGGCGGACCTCCTGGGAATACAGGCTGAACAGCGGGCTGGTGCCCACAAACAGAACGGCGATCAACTGGCGCGTGAAGCCACCGCGGCGGGTGGCCACGGCGATGGCGATCAGGCTCAGCCAGGCGGGAATCAGGCTGAGCAGCCGGGCGGGAATCTCACCGGATCCGAACAGGCCGATCCAGAGTTTCAGCAGAACCAGATGGAGAGGCGGGTGGGTATCGGGAAGGATCCAGGCCTGAAAAAGATCCGCCCATGAATCGGCACTGGCCGCACCGATCGAGAACAGCTCGTCATGCCAGTAGGAGTAAGCCCGAAGCCATCCGCGCGATGCCAGCAGGCCCAGCCCGATCAGGACAGCCAGCAGGATGAAGCCCTTCAGCCCTGGTGAGCCGGCAGGAGCGCCGCTGGCTCCACGGGTGGACGCAGGGCGATGGGCCCGCTTCATCGGAAGCGGCGACAACGGCTCATGGCAACGGTTCGATCGGCGCCAGGCGGGGATCGAGGATCTTCGGGCCCATGCCCTCGAACTTCACGGCGATCGAGATCTTCTCACCGCTGCCGAACAGATGGGTGATGTGGCCATCGCCGAAGTTGGCATGGTGAAGGCGGTCCCCGACGGCCCAGAGCTTGCTGGGTGCCCGCCGCCGCACCGCATTGGCCGCCACCGGCAAGCTTTCCTCGCGGTCGACGCGGGTGAGCCGATCCAGCCGCTGCTCACGCCGCAGGGACGCGCCGCCGCTGCGGGGGATGTCGCCCTGCACCAGCTCCGGCGGCAGCTCCGAAAGGAACACCGACGGCACCGCCGGCTCGCGCATGCCGCCCCACAGGCGCCGCTCGCTGGCATGGGAGAGGAACAGGCGCTCCTTGGCGCGGGTGATGCCCACATAGCAGAGGCGCCGCTCCTCCTCGAGGGCGGCGGGATCCTCCAGGGAGCGGTAGCTGGGAAAGAGGCCCTGCTCCAGCCCCACCAGGCACACCACGGGAAACTCCAGGCCCTTGCTGGCGTGCAGGGTCATCAGGGTGACCCGGTCCTGCTCGGTGTCCTTGCTGTCGGCGTCGCTGGCCAGGGCGGCGGAGGCCAGGAAACCCTCCAGCGAGCCCTCCTCGTTTTCCTCCTGGTATTGCAGGGCCGCGTTCACCAGCTCCTGCAGGTTGCGGCGGCGTTCCTCCGCCTCATCGGTGCCCTCGGTGATCAGCTCGGCCAGGTAGCCGCTCTGCTCCATCACCCGCTGCACCAGTTCGGATGGGGGGGCGTCCTGGATGCGGCGGCCCAGGTCGGCGATCAGCTCGGCGAACTGCAGCAGACCCTTTGCCGAGCGGCCCGCCAGCGAGCGCACCGCCTCGGCATCGTTCACCACCTCCCAGAGCGGCAGGCCCAGCTGGGCCGCGGCATCGGTGAGGCGCTGCACGGTGGTCTTGCCGATGCCGCGGCGCGGCACGTTCAGCACCCGCAACAGGCTGACCGTGTCGGCCGGATTGACCAGCAGCCGCAGGTAGGCGAGCACGTCCTTGATCTCGCGCCGGTCGTAGAAGCGCAGGCCTCCCACCACGATGTAGGGGATGCCCCAACGCACCAGCGATTCCTCCATCGCCCGGCTCTGGGCATTGGTGCGATAGAGCACGGCCATGCCGCCCCAGCGCAGCTCCGGGTTGGCCGCTTCCAGCATCCGCAGGCAATGCACCACCGCCTCGGCTTCGGCGATCTCGTCGTCGCAGCGGGTCACCGTGATCGGCTCCCCCTCGCCGCGGGTGGCCCGCAGCACCTTGTCGATCCGCTCGGTGTTGTGGGCGATCAGGGCGTTGGCGGCCCCCAGGATCGTGGCGGTGGAGCGGTAGTTCTCCTCCAGCTTCACCATCGTGCGGGTGGCCTCATCGCTGGCCCGATCGCCGAAATCGTCCTGGAAGCCCATCAGGATCGTGAAATCAGCGGCGCGGAAGCTGTAGATGCTCTGGTCGGCATCCCCAACCACGAACACGGAGCGATCGCCCCAGTCGTCGAACTGCTCCGGCTCGGCGCCGCCGGTCACCAGCAGCTTGATCAGGTCGTACTGGGTGCGGTTGGTGTCCTGGTATTCATCCACCAGCACATGGCGGAAGCGGCCGTGCCAGTAGCGGCGCACCTGCTCGTTGCTCTGCAGCAGCTGCACGGGCAGCAGCAGCAGGTCGTCGAAGTCGAGGGCGTTGTTGGCCGCCAGGGCGCGGCGGTAGCGGCGGTAGGCGTCGGCCACCTGCTTGCCCCGCTGCCCGGGCTGCTCCTGCTCCAGCTGCTCGGGCAGCCAGCCCTGGTTCTTGGCGTTGCTGATCGCCCAGCGCACCTTCTTGGGCTCGAAACGCTTGGGATCAAGCCCCAGCTCCTGGGTGACGATCTCCTTGACCAGGGTCTGGGCGTCGGATTCGTCGTAGATCGAGAACTGGCGGGTCCAGGTGAGCCCATCCGGGTCCCTGTACTTGTCGATGTCGAAGCGCAGCAACCTGGCGAACAGGGCGTGGAAGGTGCCGATCCACAGCTCCTTGATCACCTCCTGGTAGATGCGGCTGCGCAGCTGCCGCTGCTGCTGGGCGCTCAGGGTGCCCAGCGGCTGGCCGAACTGACTCTGGGCGAGCTTCTGGGCCAGCAGCAGCTCCAGCCGCTCCTTCATCTCCCGAGCCGCCTTGTTGGTGAAGGTGACGGCCAGCAGCTGAGCGGGGTCAACGCCGTGGTGGCCGATCAGGTGGGCGATCCGGTGGGTGAGGGCGCGGGTCTTGCCACTCCCCGCTCCCGCCACCACCAGCATCGGGCCGTTGTGGTGATCCACCGCCCGGCGCTGGGCGTCATTGAGGCCGGCAAGGAAACTCATCAGCCCGTGAATCTATCCCATCGAGCAGCGCAACCTGACCCTGGATCACTGTCAGAACGGGCAGAGACGTCGTTGCTGAGCGGCTGGAATGCGGGCCCCGAAAATGTTTCAACCAATCAATAAATAGGCCCGAAAAGAATACTTGAAACCGCCCTTCTGACCTGCCTCACTCCAGCACATTCCGGCCAATACTGGTCAGGGCTCTCCATCTGCAAGGCCCTGATCTGCCCTCCGCTCGATCACAACCGCAGTCACCAAGTCCTGCAACGCTCTCCAGTGATGCGCCTGGGTGAAGCCCTTCAGGACCCTCTTCCGGCCGGCCTGGCCCAGGCTTGCCGCCAGGGTGGGATCTGCGGCCAGCCTGCTGATCGCCGCCGCCATCGCCTGCCAGTCCCCCTCCACCACCAGCAGCCCGGTCTCCCCATCAACCACCACGTCCGGAATGCCGGCATGCCAGGTGGCCACCACCGGCAGGCCGCTGAGCTGGGCTTCCATCACCGCCACCGGGGAGCCTTCCTGATCACCATCGGGAGCCGTGAGCGAATGCTGCAGAAAGCCTCGGCTGCCACGCATCAGCTGGGCGATCTCGGCAGGGGGCAGCAGCCCTGCAAAACGCACCCGCCCGGCCAGACCGAGCTGGCTGGCCCGTTGACGTGCCTCGGCGAGCAGGGGGCCCTCCCCCACCATCACCAGCTCCAGCTCAGGGCAGCTCCTGGCCGCCTGGGCAAAGGCCTGAAGGGTGAGCAGGGGCCCCTTTTTGGCCACAAAGCGGCCGACACAGAGAAAGCGCGGTGGCGCCGCCGCCGGGGCGGCGCCGTGGAAGAGGTCTGGATTGGCCCCTGAGGGGCTCACCAGCACCCGCAGGGAAGGTTCGCGGGCTGCGGCCAGACCGAGCACTGTTTCGCGCATCAGCCCCGACTTGACCACAACCGCGCTGGCGAGCGCCAGCAGCCGCCGGTACGGAACCCGCAACTGAACCAGGTAGCGGTGCGCGGAGGCATCGGCTCCGCGGAAATGGACGATCAGGGGAAGACCGGTGGCCGGCACCAGCTCCATCACCTGCACCGCATGGAAGCCGAATTCGACGAGCACCAGGTCGGGCCGCTCGACCCGGCAGATCCGGATCATCAGCTGCGACGGCAGCCAGCTGCCGAGCCGCTGCACAGCCAGCCCCAGCGCTTGCGGCAGGCTGGGCGCCAGCCTGAAACAGAGCTTGCTGAACAGGATCGACAACCCATAGGCGCTGCGCAGCGGTGGACCCCGCCAGGGGATCTCATCCGCGCAGACCACGACCGTGTCGAAGGGCAGGCCGGCGGCATTGGCACGGATGAACGTTTCCGACGGTGCCTTCAGGCTCGGCACCAGCAGCAGGAGCCGCTCAGCCATCCCGTTCCGGCGAAACGGCCGGCAGGTTCAGTGCCGATCGCCAGAGGGGTTCGATCATCTGCCAGTCCTGCGCTGCCAGCCGCTCACGGCCCGCCCGACCCAGGCGCTCGCAGTGCCCGGGATCGGCCAGCAGGGCTTCCATCGCTGCGGCCAGGGCCCTGGGGTTCTCCACCGGCACCACCAGTCCGGTGTGGCCGTGCTCCACCAGCTCAAGCGGCCCTGGCGACGCATCGGTCACGATCGCTGTCAACCCACTCGCCATCGCCTCCAGCAGGGCGTTGGGCATTCCTTCGAAACGGGAGGGCAGCACGAAGATCCGGGCCCGCCGGCAGTAGGGCATCACATCAGCCTGAAATCCTTCGAAGCGGATCCAGGCCTCGATCCCCAGCTGGCGAGCCTGGCTTTCCAGGGCCGGCCGCTGGGGACCATCCCCCACGATCACCAGCCGCCAGCCGATCGGCCTGGCTGCCATCAGGGCCACGGCCTCCAGCAACACATCCAGGCCCTTCTGATGAACCAACCGGGCCACGGCCAGGCAGTCCGCAGAGCGCTGACCGTTGCCGTTGGTGTTGGCGTTGGCGTTGGCGGGGGATTCAGCAGCCAGACCGATCCCCGGCGGCAGGGGGTTGGGCAGCAGGCGGGCCTGGGGCATGGCCAGGTCGTCGGCAAGGGTTCTCAGCACTCCCCGGGTGTTCGCGGTGAGGGCATCGGCCCGCCTGTAGAGCAGAAGCCGCAGCCGCTGCCAGGGAAAACCGAGGGTCTGGAGGCGGGGGTCGTTGCGCTCGGACACTGCCAGGTGGAGGGGCAGGTCCCAGCTGGCCTGGGCGGCCAGCATGTTGGTCTTGGTGAGCAGGGCCAGCAGCCGGGGCGGTTGCTCCGCCACCAGCAGCTGCCGCAGCAGGGAGGCCTGGGGACCACCCACGCCGCGCAGCAGCCAACGGATCAGTGCGGCGCCCCGGGGGGGACGCAGCTGCCGCAGCCAGGGCCAGAGGGTGATCAGCAGAAACCAGGAGGCCAGGCGCGGCAGCCACAGCCTGAGGAAGCGGCGACTGCGGGCCAGCAGGGAGCGGTCCCACCAGTCGCCGCGCTGGGCTGCCTTGACGGCTTCGCCCAGATCAAGCAGGCGCACCCCGGCAGGCACGCTGTGGACCTGGGTCTTGTCGGGCAGCAGGCTGACGACGGTGATCCGATATCCCAGCGCAGCGAAATGGGCGGCGGCGAGCATCGCCACCTTCTGCGCACCTCCCGCACCGAGATGGGGCACCACGATCCAGAGGTCATCAGCCATCAAGGGCCTCGATGAACCGCCGGCTGAGGCGCGCGTCACTGAACTGGTCGCGAACCGCCCTGGCCTGCTGAGCGAGGCGCCGGCGCCGATCGGCGTTGCGATGCAGGGCCAGGATGGCGTCTGCCAGAGCCTGATCCGTGGCCGTGGCCGGCAGGAGCAGCCCGTTCTCCCCATCCCGGATCAGATCAGCCGGGCCGGTGCAGCAATCGAAGGCCACGCAGGCACAGCCGGAAGCCATCGCCTCCAGCAGAACGTTGGGGAACCCCTCGTACCGGGAAGGGAGGATGAACATCTGACAGGCGGCATACCAATCGCCGATATTGCCCACCACTCCTGGGAAATGGAGGCGCGCCAGAGCTGAGCTGGTCGGATTCAGCAAGCCCTTGAGAGCGGCCCGCTGATCCAGGCCGTGATAATCGCCCTCCCCCAGCCCGGCGATCACCAGGTGCAGCTGGGGCAGGGCGGGGGCCAGGAGGGCAAAAGCGCGCACCAATCGGTCGAAGCCCTTCTGAAAAGCCTTGGTTCCGACAGCCAGCAGGAATTCAGGCCGGTCAGCGAAGTCCGCCTGGCCACCAGCGGCGGAGCGCTTCAGCAGTGCGGCCGGCTCCACCAGCGGCGCGAACGACGGCAAGGGCCAGACGATCGAATTCGGCAGCAGCAATTGAGGGGTCGCCCTGAGCCGACGCCTGAGCCAGTCACCGGTCTGGGCTGTCTGGACGAGATGAAGGTCCGCCCATCGATAGGTGAGCCAGCGCAACAGGCGCCAGGGAAGCGAGGGACGCTTGGCGGGGGGATAGTTGCGTTCTGAAACCCAGCAGGCCAGGGGAAGGTTCCTGGCTGCCAGCAGAAGCTTGATGCCGGGAAGAGTGGTCATCCCGATCGCCGTGTCAATCCTGTTCCGAATCAGCCAACGGCGCAGTGCCAGGACACGCCAGGGAAATCCAAGCCAGCCCAGGCGGGCCAGCCAGGCGGCGTCGGGCGACTCCACATGCCGTTCGATGCCCGCCGGAACGGGATAGAAATCTGCCGTCGGCGAACGGTGGGTGAGCAGCAGCGGATCAAGACCGGCCTCAAGGCACCAGACGGCCATTCGCAAAGTGACACGCTCTGCGCCACCTGTCTTGAGAGAATCAATGTAAAAGGCCACCCGCCTGGTCATGGTGGAGCCGTGAGGTAGGGAGCGAACAGGGATCTGATCTTGACCAGAAAGCGCGGCTCGTAGGTGGTCTTGATGATCAACGTGATCAGATGATGAATCTGCTCATCCCGCTTCTCAGTCGGCCAGTCTGAGGCTTCGACAATGGCAACCGCCTGCAGCATCTCCCTGGCAAAACCCCGATGATCTTCCTGGGCGTTGCTCTGATCAAAGATCGGCTCCTGGCAATGATCATGGGCACGACGCAGACGAAGCAAGGCCCGCTGCCAGTTCTCGGCGTCCTGGAGGTACCAGGCCTGCAGAGCATCGATGGCTAGGCAACGCATCAAGTTCCGGGTCAGGCGGTAGGAACTGTCACGATCAATGGCATGGAAATCGAGATGATCCAGCAAGGCCGTCACCCGCGAGCCGACGCTGGCGAAGGAGGAGAACTCTGAGCTGGCCAGGTACAGCCTGGACAGGGCCGTGTACACAGAGACAAGCAACTTGATACGGTTCTCCCGATTGGAGCGCTGACAGCTGAACGTCGCTTGATCCGCCGTCAGTGCGTCAACCAGACGCTCAAGATCCCTGGAAACGGATCCGATCCGGGCCGCATCGTCCAGGCTGATGGCCTGGTAAGCGATCACGATCAGGGCATAGGCGCGGTAGTGGGACGGAAGCTTTTCACTGGCGGCGATCAACGGAAACAGGCAGAGGCGCTGATCGATGTCGGCAGGTCGCGTCGAACGCCGGAACAACAGGCGATGCAGGTAGTGGGTGTGGCCGGAATTCAGCCAGAGATCCTCGATCATCCGCACCCCGAAGGGATACTCCTGCCGTGCCATCGCCCCAGGAATGATCGCTGCCAGCACGACGGGATTGCGAGGCCAGCGCTGCTGAAACCGCTTCAGCAGCTGAAAGCCAGCTCCAGCCTGGCCGCAACCTCGCAACAGGCCCGCAGCAGCCACGGTCACCCAGGCCAGGAGCCATTCAGGCAGGTAGGTGCGGATTCGCCTTCTCGCTGGTGCGTTCACGGCCTCTCCCTGCTCCTCGCGATCATCAGCCGTGCCTGAGCGGGGTTGGCCCCGGCAGGCCTTCAGCCAGCGGAGGACTGGGCGGGGCGAGCAGCCAGCACAGTGAGGTGGAAGCCAGAAAACCAATCAGACACTGGTTCACCTGATTCCCGCGGTAGATCGTGGTGGCCAGAGCATTCATCAGCAGCAGAGCATTCAGACCAACCACCACCTGAATCCAGCGGCTGGTGGCGATCGTGCCGATGGCCCCACCAGCCCCGGACATCCACTGCAGGCGTTGCCGCGACAGGCCGAACAGCACGATCAGAACCAGGATGAAAAACGCCATGATGCCGAGCACTCCAAGCTGGCCACCCATCTGGGCGATCGTGTTGTGGGCATGGCCGAATCCTTCTCCACCCTTGAGATGGCCACACATCTGATCCGCCTTGGGGCCGAAGCCGACTCCATAGAGAAAGCGGTTCCTTCCCATGAACATCAGAGACAACCAGCAGGCCCCAGCCTCGAACCGACCTAAATCGGAGATCTGATTCACCTGGGCATCAGGGGCCAGATAGAACCACCAGAGTCCGACGATCAATCCTGCCGTCGTCAGACTGGCAATGGCCAGCCTCAGGGCTTTCGTCGAGCCCTGCCAGATGCGGGGCGTCAACCAGCCAAGCAGGAGTGCCACTGGCGGTGCCAACTGGGCCAGCCGCGAGTCAGTGCTTAAGCACATCGCGTAACCGATCAGAGCCATGCCGAGGCCATAAAGACGGGCCAGACGCGTTGAGCTCAGCAAGAAAAAAGATGTGGCGCTGAGGGTGACGAACAGCAAGATCGTCGCAAAGCGATTGATTCCACCATGGCCATTCAAACTGAACTCATAGATATCCCGAACCACCGTGGAGGTCCAACTGAGCGTGGCGGGATGCATCCAAACCAGGTTGATGGCCAACAGAACGGCAGTGAGGGCGAGCCAGCCGAAGGACATCCGCCATTGCCGCCAGCTCTGACGCGCACCAATCACCAGGCCGATCGCGATGACCAGGAAGTCGGTGGGGCCATGCAGATCCTCACGCAGAACAATCACACGGGTGTTGACCAGCAGCAGAGCCAGGAAAACCGCCTCAAATGGAGGCTGCGATGGCTGCTGACGATGCTGCGCAACCATCGGAATGATCAACCGGATCGCCATCCAGATCACCATCAGACCAAGGGCGGTCTTGCTCTGATCGCGGTAGGAATGGAGAACAATGATCAGGGGGAGAAGCCCGTCATAGATCTGAATCGAGCCAAGCCACAGCAGGAGCCTGGAGATGGGCTGAGTTGGCAGAAGGGAGATCCTGGTCAAGGCAAGATCCATCCTTGCTGCCGCATCCCCGTCGCCAGAATGCTGAGCATGGCCAAGGTGCGGCCGTGATACGTGTGCTGGGCTGAGGTATCAAGGCGGAGCTGCAGATTGGGGCCTTTCCCATCCAGGCAACCCTGCAGGGCCTGGCGAAAAGCGCTCACAGTCGGCTCACAAAGCAACGCGCACGTTCGATAATCCCGCAGGGAATCAATCGCCGAAGCCACCACAGGCAAACCCGCTCCAAGGTACTCAAAGAACTTCATTGGAAACATGGAATGGGTGTAGCGGTTGAAGCGGAGTGGCAGCAGGCCAACATCCAAACCTTTCATGTAAGCCGGTAGAATCGGGTAAGGCTTGGCGCCGAGCCAATACACATTTCTGCAACAACGCAGCCTGGAAAGATCCGTGCCAGGGTCACCTTCGCCCACCGGCCCGATCATCACATAGGACCACTCAGGGGTTTGATCCGCCAGCTCAGCGAGCAGGTCGAGATCAAGCTTGTAACCGCTGATCGCGCCGACAAAACCGATGCGTGGCATTGGGATGGCCAGGAGATCATCGGGTATGGCCAGACCAGGATCAAGCGCACTGGCAAAGTGGCTGTGATCAGCTACGTTCGGGAAGAAATGGGTGTTCTTATTATACTGAATTCGGCTTTCCAGCAAGGCTGGAGACGTCACAAAAACAAGGTCTGCCGCACGACAGAGCTGCTCCTCCCAGAACGAGAGATCAGCTGCATCCATATCCGGCTGGGCCTGGATCTCATCCACACAGTGGTAGATCAAGGTCCCATAGGGATGGGGCAGACCATAGGCAATCGTTTTCGGGTTGTAGGTCCACAACCAATCAGGCCGCAGCTTCAAGCAGCGGCGTGAACTGGCCAGGCCAAGCAGCAGCAGCAGTCGGTTGATCTGCCTGGCCAGTGCTCCGCGAACCCCGGGCAGAACCAACGGCGACCAGACCCAGAGGTTGGGCCTGACCAGCCGAGGTGGCCTCAGGGACCTCAGCAGGCGGCGCCCGATCCTCCTGAAATCCTGAGCTTGCTGCCTTGGAGCACGAAGGCCCAGGGACTCGACATAAAGAACACGGTGGCCAAGACTGGCCAACTCCGAGGCAACATGCTGCTTATTTGTCCAGAGAAGTTGATCCCAATCTGCGGTTGACAGAAGGGTGATATCAGCCATTGTCTAATGATACAAGCTCACGAAATGACTCCGATCTCAACTGCAGCTGCTCATAGTTTCCATGGGCCCTGATCTGACCATCGGCAAACTCGTAGATGCGATCACAATGCCTGACAGTGCTGAGTCGGTGGGCAATCACAATCGTGGTGCAGCGTCTGCCGATCAGCTCAAGAGAATCCAGCACACTGCTCTCTGTCTTGTTGTCAAGAGAACTGGTGGCTTCATCCAGAACAAGGACTTTCGCATCCTTGTAAAAAGCTCTAGCCAGAGCCAGCCTTTGGCGTTGTCCGCCGGATAAACGCAAGCCATTCTCTCCAATCATGGTGTAGAGCCCGTAGGGAAGCTCCGAGACAAACTCATTCAGCTGAGCCGCTTCAAGTGCTTCCCAAACCGCATAATCATTGATGTCTGCATCATCCACACCAAAGGCAACATTCTCCCGAATGCTGGTATCGAGCAGCACGATGGCCTGGGGTACCATCGCACAACAGGCCTGCCAGGCCGGGATCTCCTCATAGGCCAGCTCAATACCGTCGAGCTGGATCGATCCCCTCTGAGGCTTGAACAGGGCAAGCAGAAGATGGGCCGTTGTGGTCTTGCCTCCACCGGTTTTCCCCACCAAAGCAACTCTGGATCCGATCGGAATCGTCAGACTGACACCCTTGATCACCCAATCTTCCGAGCTGGCATACCGGAACCAGACATTCGACAGTTTGATTGTATTTTTCGGCATCACACCAGCCGGCGAGGGGGTACCAGGACTCAGCAGGGTGGCCCGTGATGATTTCAGATCCAGCAATTGCAAGGCATCTGAAATATCAGGAAGGCTGCCGCGAAACCGATTCACCGACCTGAAAATAGACTGAATCGGGGCCGATATCCTCAGTGCCGCGAACATGACGGCAGCGAGGGCAGGTAGCGCCTGCTGAAGTTTGCGATCTTCATCCAGCAGAATAGGGAGAAGACCAATCGCGAAGAGAATGGTGATGCCCGCCGGCTCAATGATATAGCGCGGGATATCTGGTAGCAATTTGGCAATTCTGTCATACCGCTTACCGGTGATTCCGATTGACCAGAACTTGTCAATGAATCGCTGTTCAGCCGCATACAGCTGAACGTCCCTGATCGAGCGGATCGATTCCATCAGAAGGGAATTGATCCTCAGAGCAAACCGTAATTTCTGCTTCGAGGCCAGGCGCAAAGGAGCGATCAAAAGCGCCGATACGGATGAATAAGCAGCCAGAAGAGCCACAAACAGAATGATGGCGATCGGGCCCAATACAACCGCCACACCGATCGTCAAAACCCCAACGGACAGGGAGCTCGAAACAACCGTGAGCAGGGGGAGAATGATGTCGTCTGAAATCTTGCCAAGAATGCGATTCAAACGGGCAAGCAAGTGAGCGGACTTCTGGGTTTGAAAATACTCAAAATCCTGCATCAGGATATTGGCATAGATGCGGTTCCCGTAATCAGCCCAGATCTGCGCACTCAGGTAGCTTTGCAGGGCAGCTGTCAGAAACTTGAGGCCAGTGGATATCCAGATCAACGTGATCAAGATTCCCACAATCCAGAGGGATTGGGATGCCATCCCCCCTCCAAAGAACCAGATCTGTGGGATCCTGTCCTGAAGCTTCACGCCGCTCAGCGCACCAACCAGTCTGGCCAGGAGGCCAACAAAAACAAGATCAAACAGTCCCACCAACAGGGAGACGGAAAGCAGGGCAATCAAGCCTTGCAAACGTTTTCTTGGCAAATAAGATAACAATCGGCCCAGTTGGGCCAGGGTCTGGCTCTGCAACGCCACGGGAAGGCTCAAGCTCACTGAGATGGATGGCTCTGCCTGAGAATCCATCAACCCTATCGGTCACGTTCTAGCTGGGCTCGTCAGACAAGCCAGTCACAGAACCGATCGTCCACGCCAGCGCTGGAAACAGATCGAGAACCGTGTGAGTGCCTGACTGGTGCGCAGCTGCAGCTGCGACGGCTGCCGAAGCGCCGGTGAGCCCGCCAGCAGCCGATCCCAGTGCGCGTCGATGGCCGTCAAGGCCTGCTCCCAGCGACAGAGCGATTCGGCTTCGGACGATTGGGCCAGCAAGACCGCCCGTCTGGCCTCAACGGGTTGCCAGCTGTGGGGCCTGGCCACCGCCGCCGCGATCCGCTCCAGGTCGCCAGCCAGGGTGCCGGCACCGATCTGGTGGCCGACCACACCCGGCTCGATGAAATCGGCCAGGGCATGGTTGAGGCTGCTGAACACCACGCAGCCGCAGGCGATCGCCTCGAGCGGCGGCAACCCGAAGCCCTCGCTCACGCCCCGGCCACGCCAGTAATCGGCGGAGTCGTAGAGAACAACGGCGGCATTGTTGAACAGATCGACCAAGTCGTTGACCCAGCCCTGCTGCACCTCCACCTGCAACCCCCGTTGGCGCAGAGCGGGCACCAGTTGATCAAGCAAATAGGAACTGCTCTTGCGGGCCTGCACGAGCACATCGATCGGTCGTCGCCGGGCCAGGTCGTGGCGGGCGCCGCGCTCCAGCCACTGGCTCTCGAGTGCATTGGGCACCAGAAACAGGGGATTGCGGGGTGCCCGATCCCCCCAGTAGCCCAGGGTGTTGCGGCTCACGGCCAGTACCGGCACCCCGGCAGGCAGATCAAAGCCATAGCCGCTGCTGTGGGCGTGGTAGGCCACCGGCCGACCCTTCAACTGGCCCAGCAGCTTCGGCACGTCGAAGCCCCAGCTCACGATCCAGAGGGCCGTGCCCGGCGCCGGCTCATGGCAGAGAAGGTCAGCGAGGAAGGGGCGACCCTCCTCCCGCTGGCGGTAGGTGACCAGTTCGGTGCTGACCAGCTCAGAGGTGAGAAGCGCCGTCTGCAGTTCCACCTGCAGGCCACCACAACGGAATCGACCGGTGGTGCCGGGAACCAGAAAGCGGAGCGGACGCAAGCTCAGGCCGCCACCACCTCGGTGCTGCCGGTGCGCTGGCGACGGGTGAGGAAGCCGAACAGCACCTTGCCGATGGCCGCCACCAGATTGCCTTCCAGTTCCTGGAACATGGTCATGTTGAGGTGGAAAGCGTGGTTGGCCTCCGCCACGATCCGATCGGCCGTGGCCTGGTCGATCGGCAACCGGTCGAGGGTTTCGCGGTAGTTGGCCTTGAAGGCCTTCTCATCGGGGATGGCATCGAACTCATAGAACCGCAGCCCATCGTGCTCGCCCAGATTCATCGCTTTCTGGGCGATGTTCTTGAGAATCTGCCCACCGGAGAGATCGCCGATGTAGCGGGTGTAGTGGTGACCCACGAGCAGTTCGGGCGTCTGCTCGGCCACCTGGTGAAGCCGGGCCACGTAGGACTGGGCGCCGGGGGTGGGCTGGATCTGTTGGCGCCAGTCGGCGCCGAAATAGAAGGCCAGATCGGCTTCCAGCGTGGCGCGCCGGTTGAGGGCATCGCTGGCGATCGGCCCCACCACGGGATGGCCTTTGAGCTTGCCGATTTCCTCTTCCATCGCGCTGTACACGAAGAAGAGGTCGGCCACCAACCTGCGGTAGCTGGCCTTGTCGACCACTCCCTTCAGGAAGCAGGTGACGAAACCGGTGTTCTCGGCCATCGTGTGGGCCTTTTTGGTGCCTTCTCGCAACTGCGTGGCAAGGGCGACAGCCATTTCGCTGGGAGCCTGGGAGAGAACGCTCAAACTAAGGCTGGCGCTGGGCAAGGGCTGTCTGAAGGTTGCGAAGGGTTACGCGGCCAGCAGGGCGAACAGGTCGCGGCAGACCTGCTGGAGCAGCGCCACCACCTCGGGCTGGGGAAGGTTCGGACCGCTCGCCTGCCAGTCCCCGACGGTGGCAAGCCGCCACTGCTCACCTTGAAAGGTCATGCCACTGATCAGAACCCCCAGCAGGCGTGGTGGCCCCTGGCTGCCCCCCTGGCCGGGCGCTTCGGCCAGACGCAGCTGGATCAGCAGACTGCGGCACTGCAGCCGGGGGCTCCAGCCGGGAAAGTGAAAGGCCAGATCCACCGACTCCTCCTCGGCGAAACGCCGGGTGTCGGGATCATCGCGCCAGGGGGTGAGATTGGCCCTGGCATCAGGAAACTGACGGCGGAACAGGGCCGCCGCCGAGGCGATGGCCCCGGCCATCTCCGGGCTGCGGGCCAGATCTGCCGCATTCATGGCATTTCCCCTCGGTTTCCCCTGAGCAGAACAGCGGATCGGGCTGAACCTAGGCTCACCCGGCCAACCATGCTGCAGGGTCTCAGCGGCTTCTGCGAGCACTGGTTGTCAGAAAGCCAGGAACCCCCACCCGGAATCTCCTGAACTCCAGCCTCTTCACCCCCGCTTGAACGCCCCGATGGTGATCGCACACGCCGCCTCCTACGACAAGCTCACCCCACCCGAAAACGGCACGGCGATCCGCTTCGAAAACGGCCTGCCGGTGGTGCCCTCCGACCCGATCATTCCCTTCATCCGCGGCGACGGCACCGGCGTGGACATCTGGCCCGCCACCCAGCGGGTGCTGGATGCGGCCGTGGCCAAGGCCTACGGCGGTGAGCGACGCATCGAGTGGTTCAAGGTGTTCGCCGGTGATGAGGCCTGCGAGCTCTACGGCACCTATCAATACCTGCCCCAGGACACGCTCACCGCGATCGAGCAGTTCGGGGTGGCGATCAAGGGACCGCTCACCACACCGATCGGCGGTGGCATCCGCTCGCTCAATGTGGCCCTGCGCCAGATCTTCGATCTCTATTGCTGCGTGCGCCCCTGCCGCTACTACGACGGCACCCCCAGCCCCCACAAACGGCCCCAGGACCTCGATGTGGTGGTGTACCGGGAGAACACCGAAGACATCTACATGGGAATCGAGTGGGAGGCCACCGACCCGGTCTGCGTGGAGCTGATCGCCCACCTCAACGACACGGTGATCCCCGCCAACGGCAAGCTCGGCAAGCGCCGCATCCCCGAGGGATCCGGCATCGGCATCAAGCCGGTGAGCAAGGCGGGCACCCAGCGCCACGTGCGCAAGGCGATCCAGCACGCCCTGGGGCTGGAGGGCGCCAAGCGCCACGTGACCCTGGTGCACAAGGGCAACATCATGAAGTTCACCGAAGGGGCCTTCCGTGACTGGGGCTATGAGCTGGCCACCACCGAGTTCCGCGACCAGTGCGTGACCGAGCGGGAAAGCTGGATCCTCGGCAACCTGGAGCGCAACCACGGCCTCAGCGTCGAAGACAACGCCCGCCTGATCGAACCCGGCTACGACAGCCTCACCCCCGAAAAGAAAGCGGCGGTGGATGCGGAAGTGAAAGGGGTGATCGACAGCATCGGCGAGAGCCACGGCTACGGCAAGTGGAAATCAATGGTGCTGGTCGACGACCGCATCGCCGACAGCATCTTCCAGCAGATCCAGACCCGACCCCAGGAATATTCAGTGCTCTGCACCCTCAACCTCAACGGCGACTACATCTCCGATGCCGCCGCCGCGGTGGTGGGGGGCCTGGGCATGGCGCCAGGAGCGAACATCGGCGACAGCGCCGCCATCTTCGAGGCCACCCACGGCACCGCGCCCAAGCACGCGGGCCTCGATCGGATCAACCCGGGCTCGGTGATCCTGAGCGGCGTGATGATGCTGGAGTTCATGGGCTGGCAGGAAGCGGCCGACCTGATCACCGCCGGCCTCAGCGCCGCCGTCGCCAACGGCGAGGTCACCTACGACCTGGCCAGGCTGATGGAACCCCGGGTGGAGCCGGTGAGTTGCTCGGGCTTCGCCGAAGCGGTGGTGCGTCACTTCGGCGGCTGAGGGCCTCTGGCCCGGGCCACGCCCGCAAGGAGAATCGGGCGATGCCTGGATCTCCCCACCAGACCGCTCGCAGAGTCGAGATCGACGGCCTCAGAGCCGTCGCCATCCTTGCCGTCATCGTCAATCACCTGAACGCAGCGCTGCTGCCGAGCGGCTATGTCGGGGTCGACGTTTTTTTCGTGATCTCCGGCTATGTGATCACGCGATCGCTTGAACAAAGGCATCCGGCTGAAAACCGTGGGGCCTTCCTGGCCGCGTTCTACCGCCGGCGCATCCAGCGACTGGTGCCGGCCCTGGCCGCCTGTGTGCTTGTCACAGGCCTGCTGAGCTGCCTGGTGATTCCGGATCCGACGGCCTCCCTCTGGACAGGGCTGCTGGCGCTGGCCGGGGCCTCGAACCTGTTCCTGCACCAGCAGGCGACCGATTACTTCGGCGCCAGTGGCCAGCTCAACTCCTTCACCCAGACCTGGTTTCTGGGAGTTGATTATCAGTTTTATCTGATCTTTCCCCTGGCAGCCTGGCAGCTGGGCCTGGGCCGAGCCGGGGGGGCAGGTCGCAGGCGGTTCAGGCTTGCGATGGCCCTGGTGGCCGCACTGTCGCTGATTCTGTTCCTGCAGATGCGGCAAGTCGATGCTTCCGCCGCCTACTTCCTGACGGGTCCGAGGGTCTGGGAGTTGGCGGCCGGGTGCCTGCTTGGCGCAACCCGGGAGGATCCACAGCTGGATCCAGCCCGCTGGGTGCTTCAAGGCAGGCTGGCCTGGGGGGCCTTTCTGGTGCTGGCCGGCGTCACCCTGGCACCCCAGAACGACAGTGCGATCCCGCTGCTGATCAGCGTGGCGGCGACCTGCGCCCTGATCCAGACCCTGCGGGAGCGATCCCTGCTCGGCCGGCTGCTCACCTGCCCGCCGGTGCTGCGCATCGGTCGGATTTCCTATTCGCTCTACCTCTGGCACTGGAGCGTCATCGTCCTCAGTCGCTGGACGATCGGCATCCACGCCTGGAGTGTGCCGTTTCAGCTGCTGCTGATCCTGGGGCTGGCCGAGCTGTCCTACCGAACGATCGAAACCCCGTTTGGCTCCAGGCCATGGGCGCCCGGGAACCGGCAGAGCATCCTGATCGGCATCGGCATCAATGCCGCCACCGCCGCCCTGCTGCTGCTGCTGATCAGCGGGGGGCTCTCCCAGCATCTCTATGCCGGCCAGCGGCCGGCCACGTTGTCCGAGGAACGCCAGAAACAGCGCATTGCCGGCACCACCATCACCTCATCGGCCTGTCTGATCGATCGAAACGATGTGCTCGATCCCGTTCAGATCGAGGCGATGGCGAAGACCTGTTCAATCGGGCCCGGGCCCCTCGGCGCAGCCGAAGGGCGAACCCTGTTCGTGGTGGGTGACAGCCATGCCGCTGCCCTGATTCCCCTGGCCGCCGAGCTGCACCGGGAGGGCGCGGGAATCACACTGCTCGCCAAAGCCGGCTGCCCGTTCCCGGCCACCGCCTTCGGCCATCTGGATCCAGGCTGCGAGCGCTTCCAGCAGGAGGTGGCGGCCAGGATTCTCCTCGCCGGCCGGCGGGGGGATGCCGTTCTGATCGCGGGCTATCAGCTGAGTCACCTGGGCAGCGGCCTGCCGGCCAGCCGTGACGGATTCCTGGATCGAAGCGGACAGCCGGTTCAGGGCAGCGAAGCGAAGCTGGCGCTCTACAAAGAGGCGTTGGAGGCTTTTTCGGACAGGGCTGGGGCCTCTGATCTGCGGGTCATCCTGCTCGGAGCCGGTCCGAGGCTGATCGGACGCGACACCTGCCTGCCGGAGTGGTTCCGCCCCGCCCGCTGGAACGAGCTCTGCCTGGAGAGCCTGCGGGAGGACGACCGATCCACCCGGATGATCAACGCTCAACTGAGCCGGAATCTCCCAGGTGATGTGCGCTTCATCGATCCGATGGTGTGGATCTGCCCGAAGGGCTGTTCTCTCGATGGTCTGAAGTGGCAACTGGCCGACGACGACCATCTCACCGCCGCGGCGGTGCGGCGCCTGAAGCAGCCGGTGCTCGAAGCCCTTCTCCAGACGAAGAAAACGCCTGAGCAGGCCCCGGGCCGGGCAGACTGAGCGCCATGCCTTCTCCAGCCGTCGGCCCCAACGCCATGGTCGGCCCCAAACCCATGGGCGGTGCTGCTGTTCCGTTCAGCGCCACCGATCCCTGCATCCACTGCGGCTTCTGCCTGCCGAGCTGTGCCAGCTACCGGGTGCTGGGCACCGAGATGGATTCGCCGCGGGGGCGCATCCACATGCTCAAGGCGATCGAAGCCGGCGAGCTCAGCCTCGATGCCACGGTGGCAGGCCATTTCGAGTCCTGTCTGGGGTGCCTGGCCTGCGTCACCGCCTGCCCCTCGGGCGTGCGCTACGACCAACTGATCGAGGCCACCCGCCCCAAACTCAATGCGGTGGAGTTGCGCAGCCCCTGGCAGCGCAGCCTGCGGGCCCTGCTGTTCCGCCTGCTGCCCTACCCCGGCCGGCTGCGGGCAGTGCTGCAACCCCTGCGGCTCTACGCCGGAACCCCCCTGCAACGCCTGGCCCGGCTCAGTGGTCTCACCCGGCTGTTCGGTCCGGAGCTTGAAGCGATGGAGCGACTGCTGCCGCCCCTGGCAACGGAGGCGTTCGCGGATCGCTTCCCGGTGGTGGTGCCCGCCGAAGGGGAACGGCGCCACCGGGTCGGGCTGGTGCTGGGCTGTGTGCAGCGCCTGTTCGACCCGGAGGTGAATGCCGCAGCGGTGCGGCTGCTCTGCGCCAACGGCATCGAAGTGGTGATCCCCCCGGCCCAGAACTGCTGCGGTGCGATGACCCACCACCAGGGCGAACTGGAGCAGACCCGAACCCTCGCCACCAGCCTGATCGAGAGCTTCGATGCGGTGATCGGGGTTGGCAGGGCCGCCGGCCCTGAGCCCCTCGATGCGGTGCTGGTGGCGGCATCGGGCTGCGGCCACACCCTCAAGAAACTCGACGAGATCCTGGCTGGCCAGCCCGCCTGGGCCGCCAGGGCCAGCGCCTTCACCGATCGGGTCGCCGACATTCAGGAGTTCCTCGATCGGGTGGGGCTGAGCGAGCGCTTTCTGGCCAGGCTCAGGCCGCTCGATCACGCCGATGGCACACCTGCCAGCGCCGAGCGCCCCCTGCGTCTGGCTTATCACGATGCCTGCCACATGATTCACGGCCAGGGCCTGCGCGATCAACCCCGCCGTCTGCTGCGGCAGATCCCCCACGTGCGGATCCTGGAAGCGGTGGAGGCGGGCGTCTGCTGCGGCAGTGCCGGGATCTACAACCTGGTGCAACCCGACGAAGCGGCCGAACTGGGCCGGATCAAGGCCGCCGATCTCAGCAACACCGGTGCCGACCTGGCGGTCAGCGCCAACATCGGCTGCACGCTGCAGATCCGCCAGCATCTGGAGGGCACCAGCCGTCCGATCCCGGTGCTGCATCCGGTGCAACTGCTGGAGCGCAGTGGCGGCCTTCAGCCAACCACCGTCCTCACGCCGCCATGACCAGCTCCAACCTGAGTCCGATCACCACCCAGCTCGGCCAGCTGGGCCTCGGCCAACAGCCCTGGTGGGTGGAGCAGTGGATGGAGCTGATCAACTCCTACCGCTACAAAAAGCGCCTGGAGCGCGCCTGGGACTATGCCCGCTCCGGCAACGTGCTCTCGATCCGCTTCGAGGGCAGACGGGTTCATGCGCGGGTCCAGGGGACCGAAGCGGAGCCCTACAAGGTGAAGCTGTGGCTCGACACCCTCACCGATGAAGACTGGGGTTTCGTGCTCGAAGCGCTCGGTCAGAAGGCCCGTTGGTCGGCGCAGCTGCTGGCCGGTGTGATGCCCCAGGACATCGAGCGCGCCTTCGCCGCCAGCGGCAAGCGCCTGTTCCCGTTCAAGCTGCAGGAGGTTCGCAGTGAGTGCTCCTGCCCCGACAAGGCCAATCCCTGCAAACACATCAGTGCCGTCTACTTTCTGATGGGGGATCGCTTCAGTGAAGACCCCTTCGTGCTCTTCCAGTTGCGGGGTCGCAGCCGCAGCCAGCTGCTGGCCGACCTGGCGACGGGGCGCCGCGAGCTGCTGGCCAGCCGCGCCGCCGCCGCCCGTGGCGAGGAAGCGGCGGCCGAGCCGGCGCCCCATCCGGTTCACGGCGCGATCACCGATCCGAGCCGCTGGTGGACCTACACAGCCAGCCTCGATCCCGACCTGGTCGTGATCACCCCGGCCATGGAAGGGGAAACCGGGCTGGATGAAGCCGGCGAATTGCCCCTGGCGGCTGAGCCCCGGTTCCCGGAGGCCAACCGGCTGTTCATCAGCCGGCTCAAGGCCCAGGGGATGGCGATGGGTCAGATGGCGATGGCCCAGGCGATGGGTGCCGGGAGCTGAGCCGTTGCCACCGCAGGCCCCCTGGCTGAGTGCCGCTGCGGTTGCACTTGCCGTTGGCTTGCTCGAGTCGCACCGCCGCCACTTCGGCCGGCCCCTGATCGCCTGCCGCGCCACCGACGGACGCCAGCAGGCCCAGGAACTCTTCGTCGCCGCCACCGTGGTGCTGGCCCATGACGGCAGCGCGGACCCCCGCCTGATCTATGCCAATGCCGCCGCCCTTCGCCTCTGGCGCCATCGCTGGAGCTCGATGGTGGGCATGCCGTCGCGGCTGACCGCTGAGCCGGCCGAGCGCCAGGCGCGGGCACGCCAGCTCAACACGGTCCTGCAGCAGGAGTTCATCTCTGGCTACCGGGGCATCCGCATCGACGGCGATGGCCGCCGCTTTCAGATCGAGGACGCCCGCCTCTGGAACCTGCCCGCTGGCCCCGGTCAGCACCCGGGCGATGCCCCTGGCCAGGCCGCCGCCTTTTCCAGCTGGGCCTGGCTCTGAGGACGGTTCTCCGGCCCTGCTGTCGTGGAGGCCGCCCATGGTGATGAACACCGAACCGAATGGGACGGTTCTTGCCGGATGGAGCAGCAAACAATCCATCCATAGTGAGTGGGTTGGTGAATCCAGCCAGCCTTGATCACCAACTCCGACCTTCTCCTAATCAGAGGGTCTGAATTCAATCCATCCGCCAATCTGTGGAGGACACAACCATGTTGACCCTGCGCCAATCCCCTTACGATCTTTTCGAGCGCCTCGAGCAGCAAGTGCTCAACGCCGAGCGGGTGCCTGCCGCCGAAGTGCACGAAAACGACCAGGCCTACACGATCACTCTTGAACTTCCCGGTGTCGACAAGGAGTCGATCGAGGTCAAAGCCACCGATCGCACCCTGCTGATCAGCGCCCAGCGCCGCAGCCAGCACCCGGCCTCCGCCGCAGCCCAGGACAAGGCCCCCCTGCACAGTGAGTTCCGCTATGGCACCTGGAGCCGCAGCTTCACCTTCCCCGGTGGTCTGCAGCGTGATGCCCTCGAAGCCCACTACCGCGATGGCCTGCTCACCGTCACCGCACCCAAGGCCCAGACACTCACCACCGTGAATGTGAAAGTGGAAAGCTGATCGCATCCGGCCAGAGCTGGGATCAAACGAGAAACGAGATCCGCCCTGGCCTCCGGTCAGGGCATTTTTCTGTCAGCACGGTTTCGCCCCAGGCAAAGTTTCGCTCCATGCATAGCTTCGCCCCAGGAAAGATTTCGCCCCAGGCAAGGGAGCGCCGAGGCTCTCGTTAGCGTGATCTGGTTGCTTCCAACCTGATTCTGGCCAATCCGTCCCTGCTCGCCAGCTTGTTGCTGCTGCTGCTGGGGGTTCTGCTGGCGCGGTTGTCGGCACGGGCCCTGGGGGGCGCCGGTGTGCCTTCGATCCTGCTGGAGCTGGGGACGGGCTTCCTGATCGGCAATCTGCTGCTGCCATTCGATCGCCTGGGCGGGGTCGGGGGCATTGCCGAGCTGGGGGTGATCAGCCTCTTCTTCCTGGTCGGTCTGGAGACGCGCGGCGACCTGCTGAGTCAACGGCGTGGCGACATTCTGCGCACCGTGCTGATCAGCAGCCTGGCACCGCTGTTGTTCTACCTGCCGCTCCAGGCCATCACAGGCGGAGGAAGCGCCAAGGTGCTGCTCTTCCTGGCGGTGGTGGCGGCCACCGGCACCGGTGTCACCCTGCGGGCGCTCGCCAACCTCAAGGCGATGGGCAGCCCCTCTGCCCGCCTGCTGGTTGGGGTCTCGGTGCTCGACGACCTGCCTGCGGTGGGCTTGCTGGCCCTGGCGGCGTCCGTGGGGGCCAGCCAGGGCGCTGCCTCGGCAACCCCTCCGGCGGCGCCGATCTGGATCGTGGTCGCCCTGGCGGCAGCGGCTCTGGGCTATGGGCTGATCCACCGCTGGGTGCGGCGTCATGGCCCGCGGGAGCTGGGTCCCTTCGGCCTGATGGTGCTGATGGTCGGTTGCGCGGCGGCTGGAGAGGCAGCCGGCCTGACCGCCTTTCTCGGCGCCCTGGTCGGCGGGGTGCTGCTGGCTCGCCTCAGCCCGGCCGATGCGGCGGTGGAACGCAATCTGGCGGTGTTCTCGGATGTGTTCGTGCCGCTCTACTTCGTGACGGTGGGCATGCAGGTGAAGCTGGAAACCCTGCTGCAGCCCGAGGCCTGGCGGCTCGGAGCCTTGCTGATCGCGATCGCCGTGATCAGCAAGCTGCTCTGTTACTTCGGCGTCGGCCAGCGGGCCCGCCAGGAGGGCGTGGACCCCTGGGTGGTGGTGTTCGGCCTGATCCCACGAGGGCTGCCGGGGCTGGTGTTCGCCACCAGTGCCCTCAAGATCGGCCTGATCTCCGACCTGGAGTTTTCAGCCCTGGTGATCATGGTGACCAGCACCACCGTGCTCGGCCTGTTGCTGCTGGGGCTGCGGTTGCGCCCTCACTCCACGTCATCGTGGGCGAAGCGGCTGTAGAGGAAATCGAGGGCCTGGTTGCGCAGGCTGTAGTACAGCGGATCCTCCATGATCTCCTCGCGGTTGCGGGGCCGGGGGAACTGGATGTCCATGATTTCGCCGATCTTGGCGGCCGGGCCGTTGGTCATCATCACCAGTCGATCGGCGAGAAACAGAGCCTCATCGATGTCGTGGGTGATCATCAGCACGGTGCAGCGCTGCGTGTTCCAGATCGTGAGCAACTCCTCCTGCAATTCCTCCTTGGTGATCGCATCAAGAGCGCCGAAGGGTTCATCGAGGATCAGCACCTCCGGCCGGATCGCCAGGGCCCTGGCGATCGCCACCCGCTGCTTCATCCCCCCTGAGAGCTGCAGGATCTTCTTGTCGGCCGCATCGGTGAGCCCCACCATCGCCAGGTGCTCGCGGGTGATCTCCTTCTTCTCATGGGCCGGCAGGTCCGGCTTCACCGAATCCACCGCCAGGTAAACGTTTTCGTAGGCGGTGAACCAGGGCAGCAGGGCATAGCCCTGGAACACCACCATGCGATCGGGGCCTGGCTTGGTGATCGTGTTGCCGTGCAGCACCACCCGGCCGTCGCTGGGGGTGGAGAAGCCCGACACCATGTTCAGCAGAGTGGACTTGCCGCAACCGGAGTGGCCGATCACGCACATGAACTCCCCTTCATGGATGCTCAGATCGATGCCATCGAGCACCGGGTAGGGGCCCTTGGCGGTGGGATACACCTTGCTGACGTTCTCGAAGCGCAGGAATGCCTCAGCAGCCGGCGCACGGAGGCCGGGACTGGGTGGCTGGATCAGGGTGGACATGGCTTGGGTGCGGAAGAATGCGGGGGAAGGGCAGGCGGATGCGGTCGGGCCGTCTCAGCCGCGACGTGGTGGCGCCAGGGGGATCTCGGCGATGCTGAAATCCCGCTTGATCACCTGGGCATTGAGGTAGCTGATCGGGTCGTCGGCATCGAAAGGCTGGCCATCGAACAGGGCGATGCCCTGGCGCTGGTAGCTGAGCGCCTCAAGGCCGAGTTCGCGGGCGGCGGTGCTGAACACCCCCACCTGGCAGACCCGCTCCAGGATCTCCACCCAGTTGCGCGGCAGGGGAATGTCACCCCAGCGGGCCATCTGGGTCATCATCCAGAGGTGCTCGGTGCGGCTGGGCCGGTTCAGTCCATCCCCGAAGAACAGGTGGTGCGGCACCGCCGCCTCGCTCTCCGGTCCGCCCCTCTCCACATCGGCGCTGGCCTCACTGAACCGGATCAGCTCCGGCTTGATGCCCAGGTAGCGGCGATCACTGAGCAACTCGCTGAGCTCTGCCCAGTGGGCCGGATCGGCGCAGTACTGGCAGGCCTCCAGCAGGGCCTTGGTGAGGGCGATGTGGGTGTTGGGGTAGGTGATCGCCCAGTCTTCGCGTACGCCCAGCACCTTGCCGGGATGGCCGGGCCAGATCGCCAGATCACCGGCCACCGCAATCCCGTGGCCATCGCGGGTGGCCCGATCCAGCCAGGGAGCGCCCACGCAGTAGCCGTCGATGCTGCCGTCCTTGAGGTCGGCGAGCATCTGGGCCGGCGGCAGGGCCTGCAGGTGCACGTCCTTGTCGGGGTCGATGCCATTGGCCGCCAGCCAGTAGCGCAGCAGCAGGTTGTGCATCGAGGCCTGGTGCACGATCCCCATCGTGTGGGGTTCACGCTCATGGCTTTTGAGGTAGGCGCGGTAATCGTCCACCGTGCGCACCCCCTGCTCGGCCAGGCGACGGCCCAGGGTGATGCCGTTGCCGTTGCGGCTGAGGGTGAGGGAGGTCACGATCGGCAAGGGCGTACCGCCATGGCCGCCGGCGGTCATCCAGGTGGGCATGCCCGCCGGCATCAGCGAGGCGTCGAGGGTGCCGTCCACCAGCCCGTCAACGATGCCGCGCCAGGTGGGTTCGCGGATCAGCTGCACCTCATCGAGGCCGTGCTTGGCGAACAGGCCGTGGGCCTCAGCCACCGCCAGGGGCGCGCTGGCGGCCAGGGGCAGGAAACCCAGATCCAGGTTCACCTTCTCAAGGCCGTGGCGGGCCACCGTCTGGTGGGGCCGGGCCCGCCACTGCTTGACGCGCTTCTGGCGGTTGAGGAAGTAGATGATCTCGGAGCGCAGGCTGTAGTAACTGGGGTGATGCACCACCTCCAGCCGGGCCCGGGGCCGGGGGATGTCCACCTCAAGGATTCCGCCGATCCCCGAGCCGGGGCCGTTGGTGAGCATCACGATCCGGTCGGAGAGCAGCACCGCCTCGTCGACGTCGTGGGTGACCATCACCGCAGTGAGTTCGTGCTCATTGCAGATCTGCATCAGCTTCTCCTGCAGATTGCCCCGGGTGAGCGCGTCGAGGGCGCCGAAGGGTTCATCAAGCAGCAGCAGCTTGGGGCGGATCGCCAGGGCCCGGGCGATCGCCACCCGCTGGCGCATGCCACCGGAGAGCTGCAGGGGCAGCCGGTCGGCGGCGGGGCCGAGCCCCACCATCTCGATGTGCTCCTGGACGATGGCATTGCGCTCGGCCCTGGGCAGATCACCCATCACCTCGTCAATGGCCAGGCCGATGTTCTCGCGCACCGTGAGCCACGGCAGCAGCGAATAGTTCTGGAACACCACCATCTTGTCGGGGCCGGGGCGCTTCACCGCCTCCCCCTCCAGCAGCACCACGCCTTCGGTTGGCAGATCCAGGCCGGCGATCATGTTGAGCAGGGTGGACTTGCCGCAACCGGAGTGACCGATCAGGGAGATGAACTCCCCTTTGTGGATCTCCAGATCGATGCCCTTGAGGGCCAGATAGGTGCCGCCGCCGCGCAGATCGAAACTCTTGTCGATCGCACGGACGTCAACCAGGGATGTCGTCATCGTTGGGGGTTGGCTCTGATGGGCCTGGGGGTAGGGGACAGGAGGGAAGGGAGCAAGCTCAGCGCGCTCACTGACCCGGGGAGATGCGGGTCTGCAGCCAGGCCATCAGACGATCGAGGATGAGGCCGATCGCGCCGATCCAGATCACGCCGAGCACGATCTCGCCCACGTAGTTCTGCTGATAGGCATCCCAGATGAAGAAGCCGATGCCCAGGGTGCCGGGCATCACGATCTCAGCGGCGATGATCGCCAGCCAGGCCAGACCGATCGAGATGCGCAGGCCCGTGAAGATGTAGGGGAGAGCGGAGGGGATCAGCACCTTGGTGAAGAAGCGCCGGTTCGACATCTGCAGCACCAGGGCCACGTTGCGGTAGTCCTGGGGGATCTGGCGCACCCCTTCAGCGGTGTTGATCAGGATCGGCCAGATCGCCGTGATGAAGATCACGAAGATGGCGGCCGGCTGGTTGTTCTGGAACAGCACCAGGGCGATCGGCACCCAGGCCAGGGGTGCCACCATGCGCAGGAACTGGAAGAGGGGATCGAAGGCGCGGTTGATCGCGGGCTTGAGGCCGATCGTGATCCCCACGGCGATGCCCACCAGGGCAGCGAGGGTGTAACCCTGGGCCACCCGCGACAGGCTGGCCATGGTCTGCCAGAACAGGCCCTTGTCGAGGCCGCCACGATCATAGAAAGGATAAAGAATCAGGTTTCGGGTGCGCTCTTCGGTGAACAAGCTCGAAGGGGCAGGCAGGGCGATCAGCTGCAGCGAAGAAAGAATCTGCCAGAGCAACAGGAACCCGCCGATGCCCAGGAGCGGCGGCAGCCAGTTGCCGGAGCTGCGGGCAAGCCATCGCAGGGGACTGCTGGATGCCCCGGGGCGGCGTGATGAGGTGGGAACCATGAAAGGGAGACTCCAAGAAAATGAATACTGAGAACAGGAAATAGCCCTCTGCCGTTCAGAACGGCTGGGAAGCTTCGGAACTGAGGGGCGCGATGAATCAGCGTGGGTGCGATGAAACTCCGGGGGTTGGAAGCCCCCGGAGAAGGATCACTTCAAACTCACTTCTTGATCTTCAGGCTGTCGAGGTAGGCCTGAGGATTCTCCGGGTCGTAGATCACGCCATCGAAGAAGGTTTCCTTGCCACGGCTGGTGGAGGTGGGGATGTCCGCGGCGGGAAGCCCCAGTTCCTTGGCCGCTGTGATCCAGAGATCTTCGCGCACCACTTTTTCGTTGAGCGCCTTGGCCTGCTCTACCGTATCGATCACGCCGGGATAGAACTTCCAGCGGATTGATTCGAGCAGGAACCAGAGGCTGAGGCTCTCATAGGGATAGGAAATCACACCGCGATCGCTGGCCCAGTAGAGCGGCCCCATCGCCGGATCGGTTTCCGGCTTCATGTCGGCGCCGAGCTTGTATTGGCCCTTGAGCGCCTCCTCCAGCACCGGGGCAGGGATGTTGTGCCACTTGCGGGAGCTGAGGATCGTGGCCACCTCGGCGCGGTTCTCGGCCTTGTCCATCCAGATCTGGGCTTCGATCAGCCCCTTGATCAGGGCCACGGCGGCCTTGGGGTGCTTATCCACCCAATCGGCCCGCACCGCCAGAAACTCCTCAGGGTGAGACTTCCAGATCTGGGCGGTGATCGCCGCCAGATAGCCCACCTTGTCTTTGACGATCCTCGACGGCCAGGGATCGCCGGTGGAGAAGGCCTGCATTGTGCCGTTCTTCATCCCCTGGAGGGTTTCGGTGGCGGGCACCGTCAGCAGCTCCACGTCCTTGTCGGGGTCGACGCCGCCGGCGGCCAGCCAGTAGCGGATCCAGATCTCCTGGTTCGCCTTCGGGAAGGTGTAGGAGGCCTTGAACTTGTTGCCGGTCTTCTTGGCGAAGTCATCGAAGAAGCCAGGTGACGTCTTCTTGAGATCGACGCTGAGGTTGCCGTCCTTGACAGCATTGGCTGCGGCAATGCCGTTGCCCTGGCTCATCAGCATCGCCAGCACGTACATCGGCACCTTCTTGCCACCGGAGATCGCTCCTTCGGTGAGCATGTGAGGCATGGGCATCTGCCACTGGCCGCCATCAATGCCGCCGCCGGCGGTGCCGAGCACCACGTTGTCGCGGGCGGAGGACCAGCTGGCCTGCTTGGTGAGGTTCACCTCAAGGCCATGCTTGGCGAAGTAACCCTTCTCAACGGCCACCACCAAGGGCGCAGCCTCGAGAATGGGGATGAAGCCCAGGTTGATGGTTTTGGTCTCAAGCCCCTTGTCGGCAGTGGCCGGCGCCGGTGCGCTGGCGCCCCCACCTCCGGAATCAGGAGGGTTGCCCGTGCAGCCGGCCAGCAGGGAGGTGCCCAGCATGGCGCTGCCCATCAGGGCCAGAAAACGGCGGCGTCTTGTCATGTTGAAAAACAGGGAGAAAAAGGTTGAGATGTGAAATTTTGGTCCAGGATGTGAAACGCTTGAATGAGGCCAGATTCACCAAGGAAGCCCTGGGTTTGGTGAACGATTGATGGCCGGAATGGAGGCCCTAGGGATGGAGCATGGGTCACCGTTGCGGCGGTCGAAAGAAGTTAATGGCTGGGCAATGTGATTGGGGGCCTTGATCAGGCAGGATTGCCAATGACACCAATCAGCGCAGCCAATCGTTCCAGCCACAGACCGGGCTGGGGGCTCAGTCTTCGCTCAGGCGCCGTACCCGCTCCGACATCTTTCCCTCCGGATCGACCCCGACAAACGTGGGCGGCAGCCAGACCCTGACCACCAGCAGCACGGCCATCGCCATCAGGAAGGCACACACGGCCAGAATCTGGCGCCAGTCGGTTTCGAGCACCCCTTTGACGATCACCTCCCGCAGGGCCGAAACGATGGCGATCTCCACCGACACCCCGATCGACACCCGCTGCTCCTGCAGATAGATGATCAGCAGCCGAAACAGCTCCACCAGAATCAGGATGTAGAGGATGTCGGCCGTGACCTCATGGAACTGGGGTGCGCTAAGCAGTGCCCTGAAGATTGAGCGCAGCTCCAGCACCATCACGCAGAAGAGACCCACGCAGAGGCAGATGGCGATCAGATCCTGAATCGACTCCAGGGTCTGGACGATCTGGACCCGCCTGAACTGCTGGTGCCAGGGAACCGCTGGGGCTGGTGTGACTGGGGTTTCCGTCCTGATGGCTTGGCTCATGGCAACGGGCTCAGGGGAGAAGAAGGGGGAGGCTGGTCAGACCGTCCAGTGCTGACCATGGATGGGGTGGGGGAGGAGCAGATCAACATCCCTCTTGGCGACGATCAGCCCGCTGGCCTTGAAACGGCTCAGGGCTTTGGTCACGCTCACCCGGGTCATGCCGGTGAGATCAGCCAGAATCCGGTGGGTGAGGTTCATGTCCTGCAGGGACAGCACGGTGCCCTGGCTGCTGATGATTCCGAATCGGGCGCCGATCCAGTGCAGCAGGTGAATCAACCTGGCATCGACAGGACGGAGCCGACCGATCTGGAGCAGGGTGATGGCCTGTTCCATCTGGTTGTTGAGGCAAGCGGCCAGCTCCTCATTCGAAGGGCAGACTTCCTCGACGCTCACCCGGGTGAGGCAAGCCATTTCTGAGGCGCCTCCCTTCTGATGCAGGGGCGCAATCAGATCACCGGGACCAGCCAACCCGATCGTCACAACGTCACCGTCGGCTGTCCAGGTGTTGGCGCGGATGTAGCCATCGGACAATCTCCAGCAGAGATGGGAGGGAAGGATGCTGGATGGTTCCAGGGTGAGCTGAAGTTTTCTCACGGAAAGGCTGTTGGTCATGACCCATGACGAGGGAACAACACCTCCAACGTTTGAAGAGATGTCTGGTTGGCTGGGTGATGCCGAACCCTAAGGACTTGAGCCTGGACTCTGGTCAGCCCTGACGACAGGATTTTCAATCCAGGCAATCAGCGCTGGTGATCGGATTCTGCTCTCGTTGTTCCGTCAGTTCGAGAGCATCAGGCGGCATAGATTGCTGATTCGACCGCTGTGGCTGGACGCGTGGCCCCTGGGCTGGGTGACAAACCTTCAGGACCGGGCTGGCAGGTGCGGGGCCGGCCGGTGAGCCTGGCCACCCGCCACGGCAAAGAGAAGGTGATCGCCAGACCCTTCCGCCTGGGTCTGGGGGTGGAGCTGGTGCTCGCCGCCGGCTTCGACACCGACAGCCTCGGCACCTTCAGCGGCGAGCGCCCCCGGCAGGACGATGCCGAAACCACCTGTCGGCTCAAGGCCGAAGCCGGCATGGCGGAAACCGGCCTGGATCTGGGCCTGGCCAGCGAAGGCAGCTTCGGGCCCCATCCGGCGCTCCCCTTCCTGCCACTGACGATCGAATGGATGACCTGGGTTGATCAGGCGCAAGGCCAGGTGATCACCGAACGGCTGGTGGGTTGTCGCACCAACTTCGACCACTGCACCGCCGACGCCGGCACCGATCTGGATCCATGGCTGGAGCGGATCGGCTTCCCGGCCCATGCCGTGATTGTGCGCCCCCAATGGCCTGGGGCGGAACCGCACCTTTGCAAGGGCATCACCGGCGTTCCCGAGCTGCGCAGAGCCATCATCGCCGCGGCCAGCGCCTCCGCCGACGGCCTGGCGCTGGTCGAAACCGACATGCGCGCCCACCGCAATCCCACCCGGATGGCCGCGATTCGCCGCCTCGCCTTCCGGCTGGTGCGCCGGATCGCCACGCCCTGCCCGGCCTGCGGCGCCCCTGGCTGGGGGAAGGTGGATGTGGTGGCTGGCCTGCCCTGTTCCTGGTGCGATTCGCCCACCGAATGGATCCAGCACGAGATCTTCGGTTGCCCCAGCTGCCCTCACACCGAGCCACGGCCGCGCTCCGACGGACTGAGCCAGGCCGATCCGCAGCACTGCCCGCTGTGCAATCCCTGAACATCACCACCGCGCTGACCGGGCGGGCCCACCACCGAAGACCCGAAACACAACAATCCCGGCCATGTGGAGTGACACGGCCGGGGAAGGGAACGGTTTAGATCAGATCAGACCAGACCAGATCAGAACTTGTGATCGCGCAGGGCTTCCACCTGATAGATGTAGGTGATGATCGAGTAGTCCGAATAGAACTTGGCTTCAATGTCATGGGTGATTTTGTCGGCCAGCTCGCGGGTGCCGGTGAGCACTTCGATTTTCACATTGGAGAGGGTGTGCGACACGCTGGGTTCTCCCGTGGAGCGCACATTGCGGCTTCCTTCACCACCGGCTGAATTCACGGTGTAACCGGTGGCACCTGCCGCCTTGATCAGCTTGATCAGTTTTTTGGAGAGAATTTCCTCTGCAACGATCACCAGCTTCCAAACTTGTTGACTCATGAACTTAGACTCCGATTGGTTGTGGTTTTAAACGTTTAACGACCGAGCATCATCTCGGCAATGCCAATGAACAGCGGGATGCAGATGGCGATCGCCACTGGCGTGCCGATGGCCGTGGAGGCGCCGATGTAGGCGGAGGGATTCGCCGAGGGAATGCCAGCGCGAAGCGTCGGCGGGCCGGAGATATCCGAGCTCGACGCGGCGATCACCGCCAACACAACAGCGCCACCGATGCTGAAGCCCGTGATCTTGTGAATGATCAGGCCAACGCCGAAGGCCAGAAAACCATGCACGATGGGCGCAATGAAGGCATAGATGGCAAACCACTGGGCAACCTTGCGCAGCTCATTCATGCGCTGGGCGGCCTCCATCCCCATGATGATCATCAGAATGGCGAGGAAGCCGCGGAACAGAGGGTTGAAGAAGCTCTCGTAGACGGGCTCTGGCTTGGTGAGAATGCCAAGGGCCACGCCCAGAAGCAGCGACGTGACGGCCGAGCTCTGCACGCTTTCCTGGATGATCGGCCAGATTTCGACTTTCTCGGCAGCGTTGCCGGTCTTCTTGCTGATGTAAACGCTGGCCACCACGATCGCCGTCACCAGGGCCGGGATGTCCATGAAGGGATAGAGAGCCGCCGTCCAGGCCTCATAGGGGATCTTGGCGGAATCCAGCTGGGGAAGAACGGCCGCAAGCGTGGAGCCACTCACCGCGCCGAACAGACCACCGGTGGCCACGGCGTCAGGCACACTGATGCCTGGCAGTTTCCCCAGGGTGTAACGACCGATGAACACGATCGCGATGCCGATGCCCACAGCCGCGAGCGCCGGGAGAAAGATCTCGGCGGGGTTGGAATTGCGAATGGCGATACCGCCAGTGAGGCCGATCTTCATCAGCAGGAAGAAGCTGATGAACTTGTAGATCGAATCTGGAATGGCCAGCTGGCTGCCTAAGGCGGCAACAATGATGCCGCCAATCAGAAAGCCAAGCGTTGGAGACTGAAGCTGCTCAAGAAACAGTGTGATGAAATCGGACAAGTCAAATCCTCTTGTTGTTTTGGCGCACCAAATCGGAGAGAGTGTAGATGTCGGGGGGTCGTGATTAGGGCAGGCGTTTGCCTGGCCGATGTGGTTCTTCACGCGCAGGCCCGCCCACGGGAGCTGACGCGGCTGTGGTCGCCCAGCCCGGCCGCCGCCGCCGGCCCTGCAGCCCCGAGGCCACGACAGCCGCGCCTATGGCTGCCATCAGATGGCCGAATCGATCCAGCGGCCTCCTGGACACCTCTGGTGCCAGAGAAATCCCGACGGCGTTTCTAGAGTCGGGGTCCTCGCAGACGCCGTCGATGACTGTCGCCACCGCTGCACCCCCCGCCCTGCCCCGCCTTTCCTTGCAGTGCGAGCCGATCGGGCCCGACACCACCACGCTCCGCTCGCTCGACTGGGACCGCAGCCGCTTCGACATCGAGTTCGGCCTGCGCAACGGCACCACCTACAACGCCTTCCTGGTGCGGGGTGAGCGCACCGCCCTGATCGACACCAGCCACCTCAAATTCGAAGCCACCTGGCTGCCGCTGCTGGAGCAGCAGATTGATCCGATGGCGATCGATCACCTGATCGTGTCCCACACCGAGCCGGATCACAGCGGCCTGATCGGCCACCTGCTCGACCGCAACCCAGAGATCGAGATCGTGGCCTCGAAGGTGGCGATCGCCTACCTCGCCGACCAAGTGCACCGCCCCTTCCGCAGCCGCGCGGTGAAAAGCGGTGAGGAGCTGGATCTGGGCACCAACCCGCAGAGCGGGGTGGCGCACCGTTTCGAGTTCCTAAGTGCCCCCAACCTGCACTGGCCCGACACGATCTTCTCGTTCGATCACGGCACCCGCATCCTTTACACCTGCGATGCCTTCGGCCTCCATTACTGCAGCGATGCGGTCTTCGATGTCGACCCCGGCGCCATCGCCCCGGATTTCCGCTTCTATTACGACTGTCTGATGGGCCCCAACGCCCGCAGCGTGCTGCAGGCGCTCAAGCGCATGGACAGCCTGCCGGAGATCGCCATGATCGCCACCGGCCACGGGCCGCTGCTGCGCGAACACCTGCGCCTCTGGATCGGCGACTATCGCGACTGGAGCAGCCAGCGCAGCGCCGGCGAAACCTATGCGGCGGTCTGTTATGTGAGCCAGTACGGCTTCTGCGACCGGCTCAGCCAGGCGATCGCCCGCGGCATCGGCAAGGCGGAGGCCCAGGTGCAGCTGGTGGATCTGCGCGCCTCCGATCCCCAGGAGCTGGCCGCCCTGGTGGGGGAGGCCAGCGCCGTGGTGGTGCCCACCTGGCCCGCCAATCCCGATGGCGATCTGCAGCAATCGATCGGCACGCTGCTGGCGGCGCTCAAGCCCAAGCAGTGGGTGGCCTGCTACGACGCCTTCGGTGGCAACGATCAACCGATCGACACCGTGGCCAGCCAGCTGCGCGGCCTGGGCCAGAAAGAGGCCTTCGCGCCGCTGCGCATCCGCCAGGTCCCTGATGGCAACGATTACCAGCGTTGCGAGGAGGCCGGCACCGACCTGGGCCAGTTGCTCACCAAGGCGAAAACGATCGCCGCCATGAAGGCCATTGATGCCGATGTGGACAAGGCACTGGGGCGGCTCAGCGGCGGCCTTTATATCGTGACCGCCCGCCAGCAGGAACGCAGCAGCGCCATGGTGGCCAGCTGGGTGAGCCAGGCCAGCTTCGATCCACCGGGCCTCTCGATCGCCGTGGCCAAAGACCGCGCCATCGAAGCGCTGATGCAGGTAGACGATCGCTTTGTGCTCAACATCCTGCGCGAAGACAACTACCAGCCCCTGCTGCGCCATTTTCTCAAGCGTTTCCCCCCCGGCGCCGACCGCTTCGCCGGGGTGCCCACCCTCGATGGGGTCTCCGCCGGTGGCCCGGTGCTCAGCGAAGCGCTCGCCTTCCTGGGCTGCCGCGTGGTGCAGCGCATGGAAACACCCGACCACTGGATCATCTATGCCGCCGTGGAGGAGGGCACGGTGTCCGACACCGAAGCCGCCACGGCCGTTCATCATCGCAAGGTGGGGAACCATTACTGATGGCTGAACGCGTCCTCGATCCCACGGCACCGGTCACTGAAGCAAGCGAACGGCGCGTCATCACGCTGCCGATCGAACCGGGCCTGACCTGCCTCCGCTGCCTCAGCCCCAAACGGCTGCGCTTCGAGGTGGAATACGGCCTGGAGCGCGGCACCAGCGCCAATGCCTTCCTGTTCGCCGGTGGCCGCAACACTGCCCAGCGGGAGATCCCGCCGGTGCTGGTGCATCCCCCCGGTGCCTCGTTCACGGCGCCATTCCTGGCCCAGCTTGCTGCCCTGGTGCCTGCGGAGGCGCCACTCAAAGTGGTGCTGGGTCACGTCAACCCCAACCGGGTGGCGCTGCTGCGCGAGCTGACGGCTGGCTGGCCCGCCCTGATGCTGGTGGCCTCCAACACCGGCGCCCGGCTCGTGGAGGAGCTGTGGCAGCAACGCCGGCCCCCTGCTCCGGGCAGCGAAGAGGTGGAGCCGCCGCTGCCCCCCCTGCCGCCGATCGATGTGGTGAAGCAGGAGGTCAGCCGCGAGCTGGCCGCTGGCTTCCGCCTCACCCTGCTGCCCGCTCCCACCCCCCGTTGGCCGGGTGCCCTGATCGCCTTCGAGGAACGCACCGGTCTGCTGATGAGCGGCAAGTTCTTCGCCGCCCATCTCTGCAGCGAGGCCTACGCCGAGGCCAACCGCGGCAGCACCGAGGAAGATCGCCGTCACTACTACGACTGCCTGATGGCGCCGATGGCCCGCCAGGTGGAAACGGTGGTCGAACGGCTCGAGGAACTGGAGATCCGCACGATCGCCCCCGGCCACGGCCCGGCGATCACCGAGAGCTGGCGCAGCCTGCTGGCCGATTACGGCCGCTGGGGGGAAAACCTCGCGAAAACCCGCCTGTCGGTGGCGCTGCTCTACGCCAGCGCCTACGGCAACACCGCCGCCCTCGCCGATGCGATCGCCCAGGGTGTGGCGCGCACGGGCGTGCGGGTGGAGAGCATCAACTGTGAGTTCGCCCCCCCCGACCAGCTGCTCGAAGCGATCCGCAGCTGCGATGCGGTGCTGATCGGCTCCCCCACCCTGGGCGGCCACGCCCCCACCCCGATCGTCTCGGCGCTCGGCACCCTGCTGGCCGAAGGCGACCGGGCCAGGCCGGTGGGGGTGTTCGGCAGCTTCGGCTGGAGCGGCGAAGCCATCGATCTCCTCGAAACCAAGCTGCGCGATGGCGGCTTCCGCTTCGCCTTCGAGCCGATCCGGGTGAAGTTCAGCCCCGATCCGCCCACGCTCAAGCGCATGGAGGAAACGGGCACGGCCCTGGGGCGGCAACTGCTCAACCAGCAGAAGCGTCAGCGGCGTGTGGTGGCAGGCGGCCTCAGCGAGAGCCGCAGCAACCCGGCGGTGCTGGCCCTGGGCCGCGTGGTGGGTTCGCTCTGTGTGCTCACCTGCGTAAAGGGGGAGGGTGCTGCGGCCCTCAACGGTGGCATGGTGGCCAGCTGGGTGAGCCAGGCCAGCTTCACGCCGCCCGGCTTCACGGTGGCGGTGGCAAAAGACCGTGCCGTGGAAAGCCTGCTGCACGTGGGCGACCGCTTCGTGCTCAACGTGCTGGCCGAAGGCCGCGAGAGCGGACCGATGAAGCGCTTCCTGCAGCCCTATTCCCCTGGCGCCGACCGGCTGGCGGGCCTGGAGCTGGAACACAGCCCGGCGGGTCAGCCGGTGCTCCCTGAAGCCCTGGCCTGGCTGGAGGCCAGCGTGAGCCAGCGCATGGAGTGTGGCGATCACTGGCTGGTCTATGCCCAGGTGAGCCATGGCGGCCTGCTGGATGGCAGCGGCATCACCGCCGTGCACCAGCGCCGCAGCGGCGCCAATTACTGAGCCGGGCCCAGCTTCCCCTGCTCAGCGAGGCAGGGGAACAGCGGGCAGCGGCGAGCGGGCCTCACGGAAACAGGGCGTCTCGAACAGCTCACGCTGGCTGAGGATCTCCACCTTGGGCGGCACACCCGGCTTGCTGTAGCGCAGCACGAAGATCTGGCCGAACTCCGTCGCACCGATGGGTTTCATCGAGGCCCAGCCCAACCCCCGGGCCAGTTCGGGCATGCGGCGGTGCTCCCAGAACAGCACCACAGTGCCGCCTTCGTAGGTGGGCTGACTCAGGATCTCCTGGCCGTCCAGAAAGGAGTTGTCGCGGGAGGACTGGGCGATCGAGATGTTCACGCCCGTGGCCACCCCGAGGGGAACGGCGCTCTGGTAACTGCGGGCGTTCTTGCTGGATTCCGGGTTGAGGAAGAAGGTGCGGATCTGCGTGGGCGGGCCGAAGCAGGCGGGAATCAGGCGCGCCAGGGTGATGGAGCGCAGAAAGCCATCCACCGAGAGGTTGTAGTTGCCATCCCCGGCGGCCACCTTGTCGCCGTGGCGCAGCAGGATCACCGTGCGCGGAAGGGCCTCGGCAGGGGCGGCGACTGAGGCTTTGAGCACCAGCACCAGAGCGGTCGTAGCGAGGGCCTGCAAGGGCCGATGGGGTGAACCCTTCTGGGTCATGGAAGCCGGTGGATGGATCCAGGCAGGACAGCGGCTGGCGAGAGCAGGCTCCATGCTGGCAGCAGGAGCTGGCGGCATCGCCAAGCCCGACCACTCTCCTAACTCATACTCACTCCGCTTTAGTGCTAGGTTCGGGATCTTCGGCGCTCCCGTGGCGTCGGCCGATCCGTCACCCACCCATGGACCTCTCCAAGCCCGGCACCCTCGCCAACCTCGAAGCCGCCTTCGGCGGCGAGAGCATGGCCAACCGGAAATACCTCTTCTTCGCCGACGTGGCCAAGCAGCTCGGCAACTCCGAGCTCGCCAAACTCTTCCGCGACACCGCCGCCCAGGAAACCGAACACGCCTTTGCCCATTTCCGACTGCTGCACCCCGAGCTGGTGGTGGCCGACCCCAGCGCCCTCTCCGAGGCCGAAAAGCAGAGCGTTCTGGCGCGCTGCCTGGCGCTGGCGATCGAAGGCGAAACCTACGAGTACACCACCATGTACCCCGAGTTCGCCGCCCAGGCCCACACTGACCGCGATGGCGACGCCGAGGCCGAATTCAACGAGCAGATCACCGAATCCGAGCAGCACGCCGGCCTCTTCCACAAGGCAGCCAGCAACTTCGGCCTGCTCACGCCGATCGAGCACCACCACGCCGATCGCTACTCAATCGCCCTCGAAGCACTCCAGGGCAAAGGCACGGCCGGCGAGGCCGCCGAGCCCGTGGCCGGCAAGTGGATCTGCAAGGTGTGCTCGATGATCTATGACCCGGCTCTGGGTGATCCCGACTCAGGCATCGTCGCCGGAACCCCCTTCGAAGCCATCCCTGGCGACTGGGTCTGCCCGCTCTGCGGCGCCCGCAAGGCCAACTTCATTCCCTACCGGGAACCGGTCCTGCTGACGGCCTGACGCCGGGCACACCGCACGAAACCGTCTGGTGGAAGCGGCTGAAATCAAGCTCCCGGCTGTCCTCGCTGTCGACGACGATGTCCGCGAAGCGAGCGTTGAGGCGCAAGTCGGCAGGTCGGTAGGTCCAGCGGGCATGGACGGGGCCCCGCACCGTTTCGTCCATGCCCTGAAAGGCCACGACCACCTCGCCGTTGCGCGCCAGGATCAACTCCGGGGTCAGGCCGTGCAGGGGGCTGGCGGCATCGATCGGATGCATCACCGTCCACATCAACTGAAAATGAATCGACTGGTCGCGGTGCAGGGCGAGGGGCAGCATCCGCCGCATCATGAAACCCTCGCTGCTGGTCTCCTCGAGGGCCAGAAACGCCTTGATCCGGCCCTCCAGAATGCTGTGGCGACGCACATTCGCGATCCGGAAGGTGAGCGTGGGCACGCCGTTCCACGGCTGGATCGTGGCCACCTCGCTGAACAGGATCCGGGCGCGGCTGCGGGAGAAGCGGGCGAAGGCCAGGCCGGTGGTCACGGCAACGAACACCAGTCCCACCAGGGCTTCGAGGGTCACCAGCAGATTGATCGCCAGGCTGGCCGGGTGGAGCACTCCGTAGCCGATCGAACCCAGGGTCTGAACGCTGAAAAAGAAGGCCTCCGGGAACCCCGCCACCGTGCCCGCCGCCACCCCGCCGATGCCGCGGGCGTCGAGCAGGAAGAGCAGGGCGAAGCCCAGATTGAGCAGCAGGTAGCTGGTGGCGATCAGCAGCAGGAAGCCCGGCCAGGGCACGGCCAGCATCAGGTGATAAGGCTCACGCCAGTGCTGGCGCCAGTCGTCGAGATTGTCAGCCCGGAAGCCACCGCCGTCCTGGCGGCGCAGCCGCAGGGAACGGGGCACAGGGGCCTGGGATGGGGAACGACGCATCGCCAAGGATCAGGCCATCAACAGGGGAAAATGGCTCCACTGGACTGCCAGGGAATCATGGACGACACCAGTCCAACGCACACGGCCCCGCCATGACCACCGACCTGTTCACGCCGCTCAGCCTGGGCTCCCTGGAGCTGCCCAACCGGGTCTGGCTGGCGCCGCTCACCCGTGCCCGCGCCGAAGCGGGCCATATCCCCGGCCCGCTGATGGCGGAGTACTACGGCCAGCGCGCCAGCGCCGGCCTCTCGATCGCCGAGGCCACGATGGTGATGGAGGGGAATTCTGCCTTCATCCGCGAGCCCGGCATCCATTCGGCGGCCCAGGTGGAAGGCTGGCGCCTGACCACCGACGCCGTGCATGGGCGCGGCGGCCGGATCGTGCTGCAGATCTGGCACGGGGGCCGCGCCTGCCACCCCCTGCTCAACGACGGCCGCCAACCGGTGGCCCCCAGCGCGATCGCGATCACCGGCGATGAGGTGCACACCCCGGAGGGCAAGCAGCCCTATGTGCTGCCCCGGGAGCTCGCCGACGGGGAACTCCCCGGAATCGTGCAAGGGTTCCGGCTGGCTGCCCGCAACGCCATCGCCGCCGGCTTCGATGGCGTGGAAGTGCATGGCGCCAACGGCTACCTGCTCGATTCCTTCCTGCGCGATGGCAGCAACCGACGCAGCGGCGCCTACGGCGGCCCGATCGAGAACCGGGCGCGGCTGCTGCTGGAGGTGATCGAGGCCGTACGCGCTGAAACGGAGCTGGTGGGGCTGCGGATCTCGCCGCTGAACAGCTACAACTCCATGCTCGACAGCGATCCGATCGGTCTCTCCACCTGGCTGGCCAAGCGCCTGAACGACACGGGGCTGGCCTACCTGCACCTGATGCGCGGCGACTTTTTTCAGCAGCAGCACGGTGATCTGCTCACCCCGATCCGGGAGCATTTCAACGGGGTTCTGGTGGCCAACATGGGCTACGACGCCGCAGGCGCCAATGCCGCCATCAGCGCCGGCGCCATCGACGCAGTGGCCTTCGGCAGTGCCTTCCTGGCCAACCCCGACCTGCCCGAGCGCCTGCGGCGCGGCGCTCCGCTCAACGCCGCCGATCCCGCCACCTTCTACAGCCCCGGCCCCGCCGGCTACACCGACTACCCCTTCCTGCCATGACCACCTCCAGCGGCACCGCCACCCAACCTGTCTTCCGGCCCGCCGCCGAGCGCTTCCACAGCCAGCTCGACTGGCTGGACAGCTGGCACAGCTTCTCATTCTCCAACCACTACGACCCCGCCTGGATGGGCTTCGGCCCGCTGCGGGTGATCAACGACGACACGATCGCCGCCGGCCGCGGCTTCGGCATGCATCCCCACAACGACATGGAGATCGTCACGGTGATGGTGGAAGGGGAGCTCAGCCACCGCGATTCGATGGGCAACGGCGAGGTGCTGCGGGCCGGTGAGGTGCAGCGCATGAGTGCCGGCACCGGCGTGGTGCACAGCGAGATCAACCAGGGGTCGGCCCCCTGCCGGCTGCTGCAGATCTGGATCGAGCCCAGCAGCTCCGCAATCCCGCCGGCCTATGAACAACGGCCCTACCCGCTCAGCCCCGGCTGGACCCTTCTGCTCGATCCTGATCGTCGTGAGGGGGCCATGGCCATCCACCGTCCGATGCGGCTGTGGCGGGCCTGCCCCCTGCCCGGCACCAGCCTGAGCCTTCCCCTGCCGGCCGGCCGAACCGGCTGGATCCAGCTCGTGGAAGGGGAAGTGATGCTGGAGCTGGAGTCAGGCGAAACCCACCGGCTCCAACGGGGTGATGGCCTGGGCTTCAGCTGCAACGGTGGAGGGGTGCTGAAGGGCGCGGCCGGCGGCGCTGATCTGCTGCTGTTCGAGCTCGCCTGAGCCCGATCCGGGCACGATTCGTGGCGTCCACAGGATGTGAATGGCAGAAGGAAGCTGTCAAAGCCACCAAAAGGAATCGAACGATGCGGCAGGGCGCCGCCCCATCGCCTGAACTGTGAGCAGATGTTCAGGAGCCCCACCATGGCCCAGGTCCGACAGTTCCCCGATCCCAGGGTTGCCGCGATCCTGCCAGGGGGCCTCCAGCAGGCACGCCCCTGGATGGTGCGTTACCGGGGCTTCGTGCTGCTGCCCCAGCCGGATCTCACCTGGCTGGTGCGTCCGGAGCGCAGCCCGATGGGCGTGCTGCCGTTCCGCACCCCAGCCAGCTCGCTCGATGATGTGAAAGCTCTGGTGGACTGGCGACTCAATCAGGCCGCCTGAGGTGGCGTGGGGGTTGGCGCCGATTGAAACGGCAACACCAAGGTGACCCAGCGGTCGGGGCGCTCTGGCCTGGCCCGCCTGGCCCGGCGAACCCCGAACGGCACCCGCACCACATTGGTTCCATCGATGCGCAGGGTTTCACCACGGGAATGGGAGTGGGCCAGCGAACCGCTGACCGGAGGCAACTCGGGTGAGCGCCGACCACTGGCTCCAGGCCCGGGGTTCTCTCCGATCGTGAGGCCCTTCAGGCTGAGGGGCTGCCGCCCAGGGCGATCCTGGGGGGATGGGGTTGCGGACGTGCCGTCGTTGTCGTTCATGACCCCGGAGAGGAGATGCAGCCGGAAAGGGAACGCCATATCTTTCCCATTCCTTGATGCCGCGAATGTAACGCGCTTTGCCGCCCAGGCATAGGCCTCTGCTGCTGGTATCCATTCCGGCTGGAAAAGGAACCCACGGATACCGACCGTTGCAGGCTAGGCAGGGGTCGGGATCGCCAGCTCTTCGACCGAAGGGCAGGTGCAGACCAGGTTGCGATCGCCATAGGCATTGTCGATTCGGGCCACAGCCGGCCAGAACTTGTTGTTCCGCTGGCCATCGCCGGCCGGGAAGGCCGCCTGAGCGCGGCTGTAGGGCCGCCCCCAGACATCGGCGGTGACCGCCGCCAGGGTGTGCGGCGCCCGACGCAGGGGGTTGTCGTGCGGGTCGGCCACACCTGATTCGATCGCGGCCGCCTCGCCACGGATCGCCACCATGGCCGAGCAAAATCGCTCGATTTCCTGCAGGGACTCGCTTTCCGTGGGTTCCACCATCACCGTGCCGGCCACAGGCCAGCTCACGGTCGGAGCGTGAAAGCCGTAGTCCATCAGTCGTTTGGCCAGGTCGTCCACCTCCAGCCCGGCGCTGCGCTTGAGCGGACGCAGATCCAGGATGCATTCGTGGGCCACCCGCCCACCGGCACCGCGAAACAGCACCGGGTAGTGGGGCTCCAGGCGCTTGGCGATCAGGTTGGCGGCGAGCAGGGCCACGGCGCTGGCCTGGCGCAGGCCAGCGCCACCCATCATCCGCACATACATCCAACTGATCGGCAGGATGCCGGCGCTGCCCCAGGGGGAGGCGGAGACGGGCCCGATCGCCAGACCTCCAGACCCCTCAGCACCCGGCTGGTTGTGGGGATGGCCGGGCAGGAAGGGCACCAGATGGGCCGCCACGCCGATCGGCCCCACCCCGGGCCCGCCGCCGCCATGGGGAATGCAGAAGGTCTTGTGGAGGTTGAGATGGCAGACATCGGCGCCGAACAGGCCAGGCTTGGCGAGTCCCACCTGGGCGTTGAGGTTGGCGCCATCGAGATACACCTGACCGCCGTGGCGGTGCACCGCGTCGCAGAGGCGGCGGATGCCGGTTTCAAACACCCCATGGGTGGAGGGGTAGGTCACCATCACGGCCGCCAGCGCAGCCGCATGGAGCTGGGCCTTGGTCTCCAGGTCGACCAGATCGATGTTGCCCTCGGCATCACAGGACACCGGCACCACCTTGAGGCCGGCCATCACGGCACTGGCCGGGTTGGTGCCGTGGGCGCTGGTGGGAATCAGGCAGATATCGCGGTGGCCTTCGCCGCGGCTGTGGTGCCAGGCCCGGATCACCAGCAGGCCGGCGTATTCCCCCTGGGAGCCGGCATTGGGCTGGAGCGACACCCCGGCAAACCCGGTGCAGGCGGCCAGCCAGCCCTCGAGGTCGGCCACCAGTTTCTGGTAACCGCGGGTCTGGGAAGCGGGGGCGAAGGGGTGCAGCTGGGCAAATTCCGGCCAGCTCACCGGGGCCAGCTCGGCGGCGGCGTTGAGCTTCATCGTGCAGCTTCCCAGCGGAATCATGCCGTGCACCAGGGAGAGGTCCTTCGAGACCAGTCGCTGGATGTAACGGAGCAGTTCGGTTTCGCTGCGGTGACGGTGGAACACCTCCTGGGCCAGCCAGGGCCGCTGACGGAGCGGGAGGCCCGTGAGCAGGTGAGACTCGAGGCCGGCGCCGGCCAGGGCGGCTCCGGCCTCCACCTCGGCGATCAGCGCTTCGGCGCCCGGGGAGCCTTCGCCGCCACCGAACAGGGCCAGCAATCGATCCAGCTCCGTGGTGTCGGTGCGCTCGTCGAGGCTGATCGCCAGGCCGTCGATGGCATCGGCAGCTGGAAATGGGGAACCGGCGGCCAGCGGCCGCAGGTTGAAGCCGGCCGCTTCGGCGCGCGCGAGCAACGCTGCCGCCCCGGGGCTGCGCAGGCAGAGGGTGTCAAAACCAGGGCCGCTCTCGACGGCATAGCCCAGCCGCTCCAGGCCCAGAGCGAGGGCGGCCCTCTGGAGCAGCACCTGCCGGGCAATCGCCGCCAGGCCATCGGGACCATGGTGCACGGCGTAAAAACTGGCCATCACCGCCAGCAGCACCTGGGCGGTGCAGATGTTGCTGGTGGCCTTGTCACGGCGGATGTGCTGCTCGCGGGTCTGCAGGGCGAGCCGCAGGGCAGGGTTTCCCTCGGCATCCACCGACTGGCCGACCAGCCGACCGGGGATCTGGCGTTGATGGGCCGCCGTGGTCGCGAAGAACGCGGCATGGGGACCGCCGCAGCCGAGCGGTACGCCGAAACGCTGGCTGCTGCCCACAGCGATGTCGGCGCCGAGGTGGCCGACCGGCTCCAGCAGCACCTGGGCGAGGGGGTCGATGGCCACTGTGACCAGGGCCCCGGAGGCATGGGCGGCGGCGATCAGGTCGCGGGGATCCCAGAGCCGGCCGCCGCTGCCGGGCAGTTGGAGCAGAACCCCGAAAACATCATCCGGAGCGCTGGCCGCAGCGCGCCCCTCCAGCGGATGATCGGCAGGATCGATCAACTCGATCACGATTCCCAGTGGTTCGGCCCGGGTCTGGAGCACGGCCAGGGTCTGGGGGAAAACCGCCGCATCAACAAGGAAGCGGGAGGCGTTGGCCCGCTTGCAGGCACCGAAGCTGAGGGCCATCGCCTCGGCGGCGGCCGTGGCCTCATCCAGCAGGGAGGCGTTGGCGATCGGCAGACCGGTGAGTTCGCTGATCAGGGTCTGGAAATTGAGCAGGGCCTCCAGCCGTCCCTGGGCGATCTCGGCCTGATAGGGGGTATAGGCGGTGTACCAGCAGGGATTCTCCAGCACATGACGCTGGATCACCGCCGGGGTGGCCGTGCCGTAGTAGCCAAGGCCGATCAGGCTGCGGAGCACCTGGTTGGCGGCAGCGATGGCCCTGAGTTCATCAAGGGCCTGGGCTTCGCCGACACCCGCTGGCAGATCGTCCAACGCCGCTGAGACCGGCAGGAGGATGTCCGGGGGCACCACCTCCGCCACGAAGCTCTCGAGGTCGTCGCAGCCGAGTTCCTCGAGCATGCGGGCCTGCTCCTCCGTCGACGGGCCGATGTGGCGCTGCAGGAAAGGGGAAACCTCTCCGCCGCCGCCGACAGCAGCGGTCGGGACCTGCGGAGCTGCCGGGGAGGCGGAACGGCCGGTCGCCATGGCTGCGGGAGCTGAGGTCATGGCAGAGCGGCCAATGGGAATGGGGCCGACTTTAAGGAGATTGAGCCGGCTGGCCGGGCGTGATCGTGACCATCACGGGGATTCACCCACAATCACCAGTCAGACGGTCAGCTCCCTTCCACCTTGGAGCGGTAGCTGGCGGCATCCAGCAGGTCATCGAGCTCGGCGGCTGTGTTCGGACGGATCAGCAGCAGCCAGCCCTCACCGAAGGGATCGCTCTGGATGTCCTCCGGGCTGGAGAGCACCGCCTCATTGCGCACCTCCACCGTGCCGCTGATCGGCGCGTACACATCTTCGACCGCCTTGACCGACTCGACCGAGCCGAAGCTGGCGCCTCGCTCCAGGCTGGCACCCACCTCCGGCAGCTCCACGAAGACGATGTCTCCCATCTGCTGCACAGCGAAGGCGCTGATCCCCACCCGCACCAGATCGCCTTCCAGGCGGGCGTATTCATGGCTGTCGGCATAGCGGCAGTCGTCGGGGTAGCTGAGCGCCATCGATGGCTGAAGCGTGGAGCCCCCACTCTGACTGAGAACCCAGGGTCCTGGATGGGCCGATCAGATTTATGGCTGATCCAGCAACTGTCCGGCCGCCTCCAGGCCGATCAGGGCCTGCTCCAGCGCCAGTTCGGCATGGCAATGGTGCGTGCCGCCCTGGCTGAACAGCACGTAAGGCGGCCGCAGGGGGCCATCAGCGGAGAACTCGCTGGTGCTGCCGTCGATGAAGGTGCCGCCGGCCATCACCAGGGCACTGCCGTAGCCAGGCATCGGAGCGGGGACAGGATCGAGGTAGGCGCCCACCGGCGAGCAGGCCTGGAAGGCTCGGCAGACCGTCTGCAGCGGTGCTGCCGAGCCGAATCGCACCGCCTGGATCACGTCGCTGCGCTCCCCTCCCGGCAACGGCAGCACCCCATAACCCAGCCCGTCGAACACCGCTGCCACCAGCTCGGCGCTGATCAGGGCCTCCGCCACCATCTGGGGAGCCAGGAACAGGCCCTGGAACAAAAGGCGGTACAGATCGAAGCCGGTGCCGCCCTCGCTGCCGATCCCCGGTGCGGTCAGACGACAACAGGCCTGCTCCACCAGATCAGCGCGGCCGGCCAGATAGCCGCCGGTGGGGGCGATCGTGCCACCGGGGTTCTTGATCAGGGAACCGGCGATCAGATCGGCTCCCACCGCCGGCGGCTCGGAGGCCTCAACGAACTCCCCGTAGCAGTTGTCAACGAAACAGACGCAGTCAGGTTGCAGCCGCTTGACCCGCTCGATCAACGCACCGATCGCCGCCACCGGCAGCGAGGGGCGCCAGCTGTAGCCACAACTGCGCTGAATCAGCACCATCCGGGTCGGAGGCGAGAGGGCATCGGCCAGGCCGTCGCTGTCCACCCGTCCGGCCGGATCGAGGGGCAATTCGGCGTAGCGGATGCCGAACTCGGCCAGGGAGCCCTGGCCACTGCCGCGCAGGCCGATCACCTCCTCCAGGGTGTCGTAGGGACGACCGGTGAGGGCCAGCAAACGATCACCGGGACGCAGCACCCCGAACAGGGCGGCGGCGATGGCGTGGGTTCCACTGACGAACTGCAGCCGCACAGCTGCGGCCTCGGCCCCGAGCACCCGGGCGTAGACCCGATCCAGCACGGCGCGACCCAGATCGCCGTGGCCGTAGCCGCTCACCGAAGCGAAATGATGGGGGCCCAGCCGCTCGGCGCTGAACGCCTCCAGGACCCTGGCGAGCCCTCCCCTCACCGCTGCGGTGTGGCGGGCCGCCATCGGCCCGATCCGTTCGCCGGCGGCGGCCACCCGCTCAGCCGCCCAGGCGGCGCCAGGGCCCTGCAACCCATTGCTGTCCTGCCCTGACATGGCCGATCACAACCCCTTCTGGCCATCGTGCCTGCCCCCCCGCCCTCACCGCTAGATTTCAAACCGTTCGATCGGCGACACCCCGCCGATTCCCCAGGTTCCGGTGATCAGCTCCGCCCCCATGGGGCTCCATGCGGCGGGCCAGGCCTGCTGGTGGCGAGGGGGTGACTTCCAGCCTGCCCACCATCGCGAGAGTTGATTTGGTCGCCGCCTCAGACACCGCCAAGGCCCCTTTGCAGCCGGGAAACTCCCCTTCCCTCCCCAGGCTTCACAGCCAGGGTGTGCACGCTTCCGACCACCTGGAGGAGGCCATCCGCTCCGCCGTCCGCTCCCGTCGCGCTCCGCTGCCGCCGAAGCAGCGGCCATACAAGTTCGGCACCACCGGATTCATGCTGGTGATGCATGTGGGCGCCGTGGCGGCTCTGCTCCCCCGCTTCTGGAGCTGGCAGGCGCTGGTCGTGATGGCCGTTCTCTACTGGATGACCGTTCTCGGCGTCACGCTCGGTCTGCACCGCCTGCTGGCCCACCGCAGTTTCGTGGCACCGAAATGGCTGGAGCGCACCCTGGTGCTGATGGGAAGCCTCGCCTGCCAGAGCGGCCCGATCGAGTGGGTGGGTCTGCACCGCCACCATCACAAGTATTCCGACCAGCCCAATGACCACCACGACGCCGGCCGCGGCCTCTGGTGGAGCCACAGCGATTGGATGCTGCACGACATCCCGGCGGTGCAGCAGGTGGAGCGCTTCACCGGCGACCTGCAGCGGGATTCCTTCTACCGCTGGCTGGATCGCTGGTTCCTGCTGCTGCAACTCCCCCTCGGCGCCGCGCTCTGGTGGTACGGGCAACACAGTGGCGTGCCTGGTGGTGGCCTCGGCCTCGTGCTCTGGGCCATCCCCCTTCGCCTGGTGGTCGTCTATCACGTCACCTGGCTGGTGAACAGCGCCACCCACGCCTTCGGCTACCGCAACTTCGACAGCCCCGATCTGTCGCGCAACTGCTGGTGGGTGGCGATCCTCTCGTTCGGCGAGGGCTGGCACAACAACCACCACGCCCACCCCTCCAGCGCCCGCCATGGCCTGCGCTGGTTCGAATTCGACATCACCTGGCAGCACATCCGACTGCTGCAGTGGCTCGGCCTGGCCCGTCGCGTGCGGGTGGCCCGTTACGAACCTGCCGTTTCCGCCGCCGCCAGTTCCTGACGGATCGCCGCCGCCAGTTCGAGGTTGCCCGTCTGCTGTTGCAGGCGGGCTTTTCTGCGCAGCGCTTCAAGGAACTGATCAGCACTGAGTTCCGGCTCACTGGCCACCCCTAGAGCCACCACGGTGCGATGCAGATCCAGCAGTTCCCCATCGAGTTCACTGGAGCTGTAGTCACGCTGGCCCGCCATCACGGCGGCAAACCGCTCCCGCCGCTGGGCTTTCTCGACCGGATAGGCCGCCAGGATCTGTTCCCGACAGCCGCGCCAGGTCCGTCCAGCGCTGAGCAACTCCGCCAGGGCAGAACTCAGGGAAGCCGCTTCCGCCTCACCGATGCGAAGGTCGAAGGCGGCCGGGGGCGGCCGCATCCCCACGAAGATCTCCAGCAGCGGTCCAGGGCCGAGCGGGATGCCGTCGTTGCCGAGCAGGGGCAGATCACCCGCCTGCAGGGCGGCCGCCAGCTCCGGTTGCGCGGCAAGCGAAGCCAGGCGAGTGGGGTCGGGATCGGCCAGCCACTGGTTGATGCGCCCAAGGGCGAGGAACACCTCCGGGCCGGGAGCGGCGAGCTTGCGGTTGCGCAGCATCGACACCTGTGAGTTATGGATGCGGCCAAAATCGAGCACAGTTGCCAGACCGGGGAGAATGCGGTGGGACCAGCCGTTGCGCTCGTGCCAGACCTTGATCAGGTGCCCGAACGCTTCACGGCCCGATGCGATTTCTTCCTGATATCCCACGCGATACGGATTCTTACTGATACCATTCTAAATGACTGTTCCGGAACCTGTCCCCATGACGCTCACCCCCCTTCGCCCCAGGCTGGCGCCACCGCCCCTGCCCCTGGTTGCGGCGTCCGGCAGCGGCCGGGATGTGGCGATCTACATGGTGGTCCTCCACGCCCTGGCGCTGATCGCCCTGCTGCCCCAGTTCTGGAGCCTTCCAGCCGCCGCCAGTTTCCTGGTGCTCTACTGGGTCACCGCCTGCCTGGGCGTCACGATCGGCTACCACCGCCTGCTGAGCCATCGCTCCTTCCGGGTGCCCCATTGGCTGGAGCGTGTCTTCGCCACCTGTGGCGCCCTCAGCTGCCAGCACGGACCGATCGACTGGGTCGGACTGCACCGCCATCACCACAAATTCTCCGATACGGATGTTGATCACCACAACAGCCACCGCGGCTTCTGGTGGAGCCACATGGGCTGGATGCTCCACGAGATCCCCGCCATGGCGGCGGTGCCCCGGCTCACCGGTGATCTGTATCGCGACCCCTATTACCGCTGGTTGAACAGAAACTTTCTGCTGCTGCAACTCCCCCTGGCTGTTCTGCTGTTCGGGATCGGCACGGTCACCGGCGCCGGGGGCTGGGCCCTGGTGCTGTGGGGCATCCCCCTGCGCCTGGTGGTGGTCTACCAGTGCACCTGGCTGGTGAACAGCGCCACCCACCGCTGGGGCCAGGTCAGCCATGACAGCGGCGACTGCTCCCGCAACAACCCCTGGGTGGCGGCCCTCACCTTCGGCGAGGGCTGGCACAACAACCACCACGCCTTCCCCCATTCGGCCCGCCATGGGCTTGAGCCCGGCCAGATCGATCTCACCTGGCAGCACATCCGGCTGCTGAAGGGCCTGGGCCTGGCCACCGCCGTGCGCTTGCCGGGGAGTCAACAACCCGTGGCCTAGGCTGATCGATCGTCACAGGCTCCGCTCGCTTGAGCCTGTTCCCCTCTCACCGTTCCGCATCTCCCATGGCCAAACGCGTCTCCGTCGTCCTCAGCGAGGACGTTGTCAGCCTCGGCAAGAACGGTGAACTGGTGGAGGTGGCACCGGGTTATGCCCGCAACTTCCTGCTGCCCCAGGGCAAGGCCGTGCCGGTGACCCCGGCGGTGCTGCGGCAGGTGGAGCACCGTCAGGCCAAGGAGGCCGAGAAGCAGGCCGCCCTCAAGGCGGAGGCGGAAGCCTTCCGCACGGCCCTGGTCACGATCGGCCGCTTCACCGTCAAGAAGCAGACCGGCGGCGACGACGTGCTGTTCGGAACCGTCACCAACGGCGATGTGGCCGAAGCGATCGAAGCGGCCACCAAGAAGGAACTCGACCGCCGCGACATCCTGGTGCCCGAAATCCATCGCACCGGCACGTACAAAGTGCAGGTGAAGCTTCATCCCGAGGTGGTGGCCGAGATCAACCTGGAAGTGGCCAGCCACTGAAGAAGCTGCCTGGCCGATCGGTTCGCTCCATCCTCGCCTGATCCCGGCTTTGGCATGGATCACCACATGCCCGCTGGATCGGTGGACCTAGCCTGACGCCATGGTGAGCCTCCCCCTGCCAACCCCAGATGGCGCCGGCTCGGAACCTGGCCCCGCCCTGGCTCCCGTCAACCGGCGGCGGGGGCGCGACCAGGCCGAGGCCCACTTCGAGGCCCTGCCTGATCAGGTGCCGCCCCAGAACCTGGAGGCGGAGGAGGCCGTGCTGGGCGGCATCCTGCTCGATCCCGACGCCCTCGGCCGCATTGCCGATCTGCTGCGGCCGGAAGCCTTCTACCTGAGCGCCCACCGGGAGATCTACCGCACCGCCCTGATGCTGCACAGCCAGGGCAAGCCCACCGATCTCACCGCCATGGCCGCCTGGCTGGCCGACACGGGCCAGCTGGAGAAGGTGGGCGGCAGCAACCGGCTGGTGGAGCTGGTCGAGCGCACGCTCAGCACCGCCTCGATCGACCAGGTGGCCCGCCTGGTGATGGACAAATACCTGCGGCGTCAGCTGATCCGCTCAGGCAACGAGGTGATCCGGCTCGGCTTCGATCAGGCCAAGCCGATGGATCAGGTGCTCGATGAGGCGGAGCAGCAGATCTTCGCGATCAGCCAGGAGAAGCCCTCGGTGGGGCTCACCCCCACCGCCGAGATCCTCACCAGCACCTTCAACGAGATCGAGAGCCGGTCTCTAGGCACCTCGGTGGCCGGCATCCCGGTGAACTTCTACGACCTCGACGCGATCACCCAGGGGCTGCAGCGCAGCGACCTGATCATCGTGGCGGGCCGGCCGGCGATGGGCAAAACCTCGATCGTGCTCAACATCGCCAAGAACGTGGCCCAGCTCCACCAGTTGCCGGTGTGCGTGTTCTCCCTGGAGATGAGCAAGGCGCAGCTCACCTACCGGCTGCTGTCGATGGAGGTTGGGATCGAAAGCGGCCGGCTGCGCACCGGCCGGCTGCAGCAGGAGGAATGGCCGCTGCTCGGCCAGGGCATCAACACCCTCGGCCAGCTGCCCCTGTTCATCGACGACAAGCCCAATGCCGGCGTGCTGGAGATGCGCTCGCTCTGCCGCCGGCTGATGGCCGAGCAGGGCAAGGAGCTGGGCCTGATCGTGATTGATTATCTGCAGCTGATGGAGGGCACCACCCCCGACAACCGGGTGCAGGAGCTCTCCCGCATCACCCGCGGCCTCAAGGGGATGGCCCGTGAACTCAACGTGCCGGTAATCGCCCTTTCCCAGCTCAGCCGCGGCGTGGAGAGCCGCACCAACAAGCGGCCGATGCTCAGCGATCTGCGGGAATCGGGCTCGATCGAGCAGGACGCCGACCTGGTGCTGATGATCTACCGCGACGAGTACTACAACCCGGAAACGGCCGACCGGGGCATCACCGAAGTGATCGTCACCAAGCACCGCAACGGCCCGGTGGGCACGGTGAAGCTGCTGTTCGAGCCCCAGTTCACCCGCTTCCGCAATCTGGCGAGCCCATCCGGCGGCTGAGCCACTTCGCCGGACACTGGCCCAGAGTGAGAGGTCTTCGCGATCCCCGGCCCCTCCGGCGGTCTGGGCCCTCCGGTTGATGCGCGTCCTGTTCGTTCACCAGAATTTCCCCGGCCAGTTCCGCCATCTCGCCGCCGCCCTGGCGGCCGATCCGGCCTATCAGCTGGTGGCGATCGGCGAAGCCGCCAACTTGAAACGCCAGGGGCCGTGCCATCCGGCGATTCGGCGGCTGGGCTACAGCCTTGAAGGCCAGCGGGTGAGCACCACCAACCCCTGGCTCAAGGATGTGGAGGCGGCCGTGATCCGCGGCCAGGTGGTATCGAAGATCGCCCGGCAGTTGGCGGCGGGTGGCTTCTGCCCCGACCTGATCGTGGGCCATCCCGGCTGGGGAGAAACCCTGTTTCTGCGTGACGTGTTTCCGGCGGCGCGCCTGGTGTCGTACTGCGAGTTTTTCTACCGGGCGGAGGGCGCGGATGTGGGCTTCGATCCCGAGTTTCCCGCCCGAGCCGACGACATCGGCCGCATCCGCGCGCGCAACTTCAGCCATCTCTCGGCGATCGAAGCGGCCGATCTGGGTCTCAGCCCCACCCTCTGGCAGCGCAGCCTCTATCCGGCCATCCTGCAGCCCCGGATTGAGGTGCTACACGAGGGCGTTGACACTGATCGCGTGCGGCCCGATCCTGCGGCCCGCCTGCGCATCGGCGAGCTGGAGCTGGCCCCCGGCGATCCGGTGGTCACCTATGTGTCGCGCAACCTGGAGCCCTACCGCGGCTTCCACCGGTTCATGCGTGCCCTGCCGGCAATCCAGGCCGGCCGCCCCAACGCCCAGATCGTGGTGGTGGGAGGCGATGAGGTGAGCTATGGCCGGGTGCGTGCCGACGGCCAGACCTATCGGCAGGCCCTGAGCGCCGAACTCGATGGGCAGCTCGACTGGAGCCGCCTCCACTTCCTCGGCCGCGTGCCCTACACCACCTATCTGCAGGTGCTGCAGGTTTCGGCGGTGCACGTGTATTTCACCTACCCGTTCGTGCTGTCGTGGTCGCTGCTTGAGGCGATGGCCGCCGGCTGCCTGGTGGTGGCCTCCGCCGTGGCACCGGTGCTGGAGGTGGTGGAGCACGGAGCGAACGGCTGGCTGGTGGATTTCTTCGATCCCGACCAGCTGGTGTCTCAGGTGCTCCTCGCTCTCAAGGCGCCCGCCGAGGCGGAGAGCCTGCGCCGCCAGGCCCGCGCCACGGTGCTGGAGCGCTTCGATCTGCAGCGTCACTGCCTGCCCCGGGGCCTGGAACTGCTGCGCTCAGGCGCGAGCTGAGCAGCTGCGCCGGCAGGCTGAGGGCGCCATGTCGCTGCTCTGCAGATTTTCCTGCCTGGGACCCTAGGATTGGGATTCAGCTGATGGCGGTGTTGATCAGGGCGGTCCGGGAAAGGGCGGCGAAGAACAGACCACCCCATCAGCCCTAACATCCATGGACGAGCTTCCCTTCTGGACCTGGGTCCTGGTTTTTTTCGGAATCATCCTCGGACGCTATTTCCTGGTGGCCGGAGCTTCTTACTGGCTGCTCTATGCCAGGCACCAGCCCGCCGGCTGCGCCGCCACTCCAGCGCTCGCGCCGATCTCGAACCGGGCCATCAGGGACGACATCCAGCTGTCGGTAATCTCGGCGGGGGTGTTCGCTCTGGCCACTGCCGGCGTGCTCTCATTACGCGGCCTGGGGCTCACCCGCCTCTACGAGCGGCCCGACCAGCACGGCTGGTGGTACCTGGGACTCAGCTACGCGGCCGTGCTGATTCTTCAGGACGGCTTCTTCTACGCCAGCCACCGTCTCTTCCATCACCCCGCAGTGTTCCGCTGGCTGCATGAAGGCCACCACCGCTCTCGCCAGCCCACCCCATGGACCTCCTTCGCTTTTGATCCGATCGAAGCCGTGGTGCAAGCACTTTTCCTGGTGGCAGTGGTGTTCGTGGTCCCCCTGCATACCGTCACCCTGGTCGCGGTGCTCTGCACCATGACCGTGTGGGCGGTGGTCAACCACCTGGGCCTTGACAGGCTTCCCATGGGCTTCCCCCACCACTGGCTCGCACGCTGGTTCATCGGGCCTGCCCACCATTCCCTGCATCACCGCCGCCACGTCATTCATTTCGGGCTCTATTTCACTTTCTGGGATCTGGTCTGCGGCACCCAGGATCCGTCCTATGCCAAGTCTGTTATTCCCTGACTGGCCCAGCCTGAGGAGCGGATGGCGACGGTGCAACAACCCTGCGGCCTGGCCCTCCTTGGCCGGAAGGCACGTCAAAGAATTGATTTCGAATGATTTCGTGAGTGAATGTCAAGAAAGCCATGCCTTGAATCCATTCCCCCGGATGAGACGGTGCACAAAAAACCATGCTAGATAAAGTATGGTGGCCGATGCAGCTGTATTACCATGAAGGTTGATGAAGCCATTTTAATCCGATCTGGCTTCGTCTGCCAGGCTAAATAGCCGCTCCGTTTGATTGTCTACCGATAGCAACTTTACCTATTTTACTCTTTTTCCCAGCAGCCTGAGATTGCAACCATGGCCTTCATCAACGGAACCGTCAATGCCGATGTCATCACTCCCGATGACATCACCAATGGCATCGTCGGCGGCATCCCCTCCGACCTGGCTGACCTGATCTCAGGCGCCGCAGGCAACGATCTGATTGATGGCGGTGGTGGCAACGACACCCTCAATGGGGATGGAGACAACGACACCGTGCTGGGTGGTGATGGCAACGACCTGATCGACACCAACACCTCCACGGCCGCAGGAAACGATTATCTGGTTGGTGGCGCCGGCAATGATACCCTCTTCGCCATCGGCGCAGACACCATCGATGGTGGTGCCAATGATGACCTGATCAGGGTTTGGAGCGATCAGTCCTACAACCTGCAAGGCGGCTCCGGCACCGACACGGTCTCGATCACCAGCAGTTACTGGCTGATCGGCAGCAGCTTCAATCTGGCTGACAATGGCATCGAGATCGTTCAGGGCAATGGCCTCGCGATCTATGGGGGGAGCAGCTTTGGCGCCAACAGCAACGACGCCATCAGCTTCAGCGGCATCACACTGAGCAACGTCAGCGTGATCGATGCCCAGACCGGTAATGACACCGTGGAAGGCTCCAGCGGATCCGACTTCATCCGCGGGGGTTCCGGTAATGATTCACTCTCGGGTGGTCTCGGCAACGACACCCTCCATGGAAATTTTGAGGACGACACGCTGATCGGCAGCGACGGTGACGACATCCTGGACGTTTCTGCGACCAGTCAGGGCAATGATTCGCTGATCGGCGGCATCGGTAATGACACGCTGTTCGCCTTTGGAGCCGACACTCTTGATGGGGGTGCCGATAACGATGTTCTCCAAGTCTGGAGTGACCAGTCCTATTCCCTCCAAGGAGGGACCGGCATCGACACGCTCTCCATCCAATCCAGTTTTTGGTTGACAGGAACGACCTTCAGCCAGGTGAGCAACGGCATTGAGATCATCCAGGGCAACAACTTCGGGATCTACTCCGGCAGCAGCTTTGGTGCCATCACCGCCGATGAGATCAACTACACGGGAATCACCCTCACCGGGGTGACCTTCACCGACGGCCAGGGCGGCAACGACACGATCACCGGATCCGTAGGAGACGATTTCATCCGCGGCGGAGCCGATAACGACTTATTGATCGGGGGCTTCGGCAACGACTCGATCAGCGGCAACGCTGGCAATGACACGGTACTGGGGGGGGATGGCAACGACCGGCTCGACACCACCGATGCCACCGGCAACGATTCCCTGATGGGGGGCAACGGCAATGACACGCTGTTCGCCTTCGGAGCCGACACCATCGACGGTGGTGCTGACAATGACCTGATCCAGGTATGGAGTGATCAATTCTATGGAATTCAGGGGGGTACGGGAACCAACACGGTTTCGCTGGCCTCGAATGCCTGGTTCCTGGGAACAAGCTTCAGTCTTTCAGCCAATCGCATTCAGATCGTGGAGGGCAACACCTTTGGCCTTTATGGTGGAGTTGGGTCAGGTGCCATCAGCAACGACAGCCTCAACCTTTCCGGGATCACCCTCAAGAACGTGGCCTTCATTGATGGCCAAGGGGGTAATGACAGCCTCACCGGATCCACCATTGCCGATCAATTGCGCGGTGGCGCCGATAACGACTCACTCGTTGGTGGCAATGGCAACGACACCCTCAATGGCGATGGAGGCAATGACACCATCATCGGAGGCTCGGGCAACGACATTCTTGACCTGAACACCTCAGCAGCGACTGGGAACGATTTCCTGAATGGCGGCATCGGCAACGACACCCTGTTCGCCTTCGGAGCCGACACCATCCTTGGCGATGCCGGCAACGACCTGATCCAGGTTTGGAATGATCAGGCCTATACCCTCAATGGCGGTACTAACACCGACACGGTGTCGATCGTGAGCGGTGCCTGGTGGTTCATCGGCAGCAGTTTCAGTCTGGCGGGCAACGAAATCGAAACCATCTTGGCCAACGGCCAGGAAATCTACGGCGGCTCGGGATTTGGAGCCACCACCAACGACAACCTCAACTTCACCGGTATCACGGTGACGGGCCTTGACTTTATCGACGGCCAGGGCGGCAATGACACGATTCGGGGACTGGTGGGGGCCTCACAGATTCGTGGGGGCAACGACAACGATTCGATCCTTGGCGGCCTGCTCAACGACACCATCCGTGGAGATGCTGGCAATGACATCCTAATCGGTGGTGACGGCAACGACATCCTGGATAGTGACAGCTCCAACTCCAGCGGCAACGATTCCCTGATCGGCGGCAACGGCAACGACACGCTGTTCGCCCTCGGTGGCGACACGATCCGTGGTGACGCGGGCAATGATCTGATCCAGGTCTGGAATGATCAGGCCTACAACATTCAGGGAGGTGCCGACATCGACACGGTGTCGATCGTCAGCGGTGCCTGGTGGTTCATCGGCAGCAGCTTCAGCCTGGCTGGCAATGGGATCGAAGCCATCCAGGCCAATGGTCAGGAAATCTATGGCAGCCTCGCCAACGACAACCTCAACTTCACTGGCATCACTGTGACGGGCCTTGACTTTATCGACGGCCAGGGCGGCAATGACACGATTCGGGGACTGGTGGGGGCCTCACAGATTCGTGGGGGCAACGACAACGATTCGATCCTTGGCGGCCTGCTCAACGACACCCTCACCGGTGACAATGGCAACGACATCCTGATCGGTGGAGATGGCGACGACATCCTCGACACCCAGGCCAGCTGCACTGGCAACGATTCCCTGATCGGCGGCAATGGCAACGACACGCTGTTTGCCTTCCAAGGCGACACGATTCGCGGCGATGCCGGCAATGATCTGATTCGGGTCTGGTCAGACCAGTCTTACAACATTCAGGGTGGTACCGACATCGACACGGTATCGATCGCAAATACTTCGTGGTTGATCGGAACCAGCTTCAGCTTGGCGAGCAACGGGATCGAGGCCATCTTCGCCAATGGCCAGGAGATCTACGGCGGGGCGACCTCTGGGGCCACCACCAACGACAACCTCAACTTCACCGGCATCACGGTGACAGGTCTCGACTTCATCGCAGGCCAAGGCGGCAACGACACGATCCGGGGATTGGCGGCTGCTTCAAGGATCTTCGGTGGCAACGACAACGATTCGATTCTGGGCAGCCTGCTCAACGATTCCCTCTACGGAGACAGTGGTAACGACACGCTGATTGGCGCCAGTGGTGACGACATCCTGGACAGCGACACCTCCAACGCCAGCGGCAACGATTTCCTGAATGGCGGCATCGGCAACGACACCCTGTTCGCCTTCGGAGCCGACACCATCCTCGGCGATGTCGGCAACGACCTGATCCAGGTGTGGAACGACCAGGCCTACAACCTCAATGGCGGTGCTAACACCGACACGGTGTCGATCGTGAGCGGCGCCTGGTGGTTCATCGGCAGCAGCTTCAGCCTGGCTGGCAACGGGATCGAACAAGTGCTGGCCAACGGCCAGGAGATCTACGGCGGCTCCAGCTTCGGCTCCACCACCAACGACAACCTCAACTTCACCGGCATCACGGTGACGGGTCTTGACTTCATCGATGGCCAGGGCGGTGATGATTCGATCATCGGCAGTGCCGTTGCTGACAATCTGCGGGGCTCCGGTGGCAACGACACCCTGATCGGGGGGGATGGCAACGACACCCTCATCGGTGGGGAAGGCATTGACAGCTTTGATGGCGGCGTTGGCTCGGATCTGATCGATTACAGCTTCTCGTCCACCGGTGGAGCCATCGCTCTTCCCACGGGCACCAGCTCGATCGGCGGAGTCAATGAATCGTTCACATCGATTGAGAATGTGATCGGAAGCAACGGCAACGACTCGATCACGGGTTCCGCCGACGCCAACTTCCTTGATGGACGTGGTGGCACTGACACCCTGCTTGGTCTTGGCGGCAATGACACCTTGCTCGGTGGCAACGAAGTCAACAGCCTCGATGGGGGCCTCGACATCGACACCGTTGACTTCAGTTTCCTGGGTGGTGCCAATGGAGGAGCCATCAACCTGCTCACCACCGTGGCGGTGATCACGGGCATCGGAAACACCACCGTCCTCAACTTCGAGAATGCCGTGGGTGGTGCCGGTAACGACACGATTTCCGGCACTGCCACAGCCAACCAACTCAGTGGCCTGGCAGGTAACGATTCTCTTTTCGGCGACGATGGCATCGATACCTTGCTGGGTGGTCTCGGAGCGGACACGCTCAATGGCGGGCTCGGGCTCGGGGATGTGGCGGACTACAGCTATTCGGCTGTGGGAGGGTCAATCAATCTGGCCACAGGGCTCACCGATTTCGGTGTTGGTGACCAGGACAGGCTGATTGGAATCGAGGCCGTACAGGGATCCCAGGGCCGTGACGTGATCACCGGATCCACCACTGCCAACACCCTCGATGGCGGACGCAGCAATGATTCGATTCTGGGGGGTAACGGCAACGACACCCTGCTGGGTGGTCTCGGCGCTGACACACTTGATGGCGGGGGCAACAATGATCTTCTGGTTGGTGGCAGTGGCGCCGACACCCTGACCGGCGGCAGTGGGGTGGATCAGTTCAAGTACTTCGCCTCGAACCAGGGACTTGATCTGATCACCGACTTCACCGCCGCGTCCGAACAGATCCAGGTGGACAGCGCTGGCTTTGGTGCCCTGCCGTTAGGCGCGGCAAACTTCCGCCTTGCTGCCCAGCCACTGCCCGATTCGGCAGTATTTGTCTACGACGGCGCCACTGGCATCCTCAGCTTTGATGCTGATGGCAGTGGCCTTGGGGGAGCTGTGTCGTTCGCACAACTGGCAGGGCTGCCAGCACTTACCGCCACAAACATCCAGATCATGGCCTCCTGAACCTTCGCCGCAGGTCTCTCCTAGCTTGGTGCCTGCCATGTTCCACCATTTCGCCACCTCCCCTTTCATCCGAAAACCCAGGGGAATGCTGGATCCCATCTAAAGCTCGTTCCAACGAGACCAGCTCCTTCAGCACCAAGTAAGTTTGGCCTCCAGGTCATCAGGATGCAGTTCAGCCCATCCCAACCCGTCGTCCGGTGGCCAGGCGGGAAGGCTGCCCGATTCATCTGCTGCGTTTCTGGAGGGGCTCCGCCGCACAGACATCCTCAGGCTGAATGATCGTGTAGCGATGATCGTGGCCTAGGTGGTGGCTTAGGTGGTGGTGCCCCCCGCAGCACCCCAGCAAGGACGTTGGCTTGGAAAGGGCTCAGTCGATGCTTCACCACTCTGTGCACAAACGTTGAAGGCGGAGGCCGATCTCAGTCCCCTGTTGGCGGTCTCCAGCTACCAACGTCGCGTCACCTCGGAATGTTGAGGTGGTGATCTTTACGGCGGGTTTGGCGATGTTGTTGATCCGATCAATCAGCACCAGAGCGGTCTGCATTGCTGGACATTTCAGGGAACCTCGAAATATTGCCACTTTTGAGGCAATATTGAGAAGCCGCAAGGAAATCCTCTGCACGTGCAGATGCTCCTGACGACTGGCATCAATTACTTTAAGTCGAGTCGTTTATCTCCCTGTCGAATGATCAGG